>NZ_JALQCW010000078.1 GCF_023241715.1 Pseudomonas morbosilactucae | reverse complement strand
TCCGGGTAGCCCCGCTCACTGCCGGGGGGTGTACTGCCCGCCCGTGATGCGCAGCATGCCCGCCAGCGGGTCCGCGCCCCAATTCGGTGGCAAGCCGCCATAGACGGCGCAACCCCGGGCATCCCCGAGGCGCGCCAGGGCCGGCGCGGGCTGCCAACGGGCCAGGCCCACGCCCCAGGCGAGCAACAGCACGCCACCCAGCAGCAGCGCCAGGTGCCCGCGCCTCATGGTTGCCGCGGCGCCGGCGGTGCGACCACCCCCACTTGCCGCGCATAGCCCTGCCAGGCCTGGCGCAGGCGCTCCACCGTGGCCGGTTGGCTGGCGGCCAGGTCATGGCCTTCGCCGCGATCCCGGGCCAAGTCGAACAGTTGCCAGTTCAGCGGCTGCGGCCCATCGCCAAAGCCCACCTGCCCGCGCATGCCCAGCAACTTCAGGTTGCCCTCGCGGTAGTAGAGGTTGCCGAACAGCTCACCGGCCAACACCGGTTGCGCGCCATGAATCGCCGCGCCCTGTTGCAACAGCGGCAGCATCGACTGGCCGGTGATCGGGTGCTTGGGCTGGCCGGCATAACGATCCCCCGGGTCAGGGATGGCCGCCAGGGCGAGAAAGGTCGGCGCCAGATCGTCGACCCGTGCCACACCCCGTTCCAGGCCTTGGCGCCGCAACGCCTGGGGCAGTTGGACCAGCGCCGGGACGCTGATCCCGCCTTCTGCCGGGGTGCCCTTGAACAGGCGGAACGGCGCCGCGCTGACCTCAGCCCAACGGGCGCCGTAGTCGATCTGCGATCCGCGCTTGCCGAGGTTGGCCAGGCGGTTATCGGTGTTCGGGCCCTTGGGGTAGAACTGCTCATGACGCTCGCCGGCCGCGCCGTTGTCGGACATGAACACCACCAGGGTGTTGTCCAGTTGCCCGCTGGCCTTGAGGTACTCCAGCAGGCGCCCGACGTTGTGGTCGAGGTTGTCGACCATGGCCGCGTAGATTTCCATCTTGCGCGCTTCATAGGCGCGGCCCTCGGCGTCGAGTTGGTCCCAGGACGGCAATTGCGGATTGGCCGGCAAGGTGGCTGCCGGGACAAAATCGGCGCTGATCAGCCCGCGCTGCTTGAGCCGCTCGATGCGCGCCAAACGTACCGCGTCGTAGCCCTGGTCATAGCGCCCACGGTACTTGTCCAGGTAGGCCGCCGGTGCCTGCAACGGCCAATGGGGCGACGTGAAGGCGGCGTAGGCAAAAAACGGCTGCCCCGCGGCCCGCGGCTGGCTGAGGTAGCTGATCAGCTTGTCGGTGTAGAAATCCGTGGAGTAGAAGTCCTCGGGCAAGGTCACCGGCTGGCCGTTCTCCCGGTAATGCACTTGCTCGATCTTGGTCGGCTCGACGTCGGCAGGCTTGAAGTGCGAGGCGCCGCCCTCCAGCAAGGTAAAAGACTGCTGGAAGCCGCGGCGATCCGGGCCCTGGTCTGGCTCCAGGCCCAAGTGCCATTTGCCCACCATGCTGGTGCGGTAGCCGCCGTCCTGAAGCAACTGGGCGATGGAATGCACCTGCTGGTTGAGGTAGCCCTCGTACCCCGGCTTGCCACGCTGGAAGGGTTGCAAGCCTTCGGCCATGCTGCCCAGCCCCGCCAGGTGGTTGTCGGTGCCCGACATCAGCATCGAGCGGGTCGGCGAACAGGTGGGCGCCGCATACATGTTGGTCAGTTGCAGGCCGTTGGCCGCCAACTGGTCGAGGTTGGGCGTGTGAATCTCGCCCCCGAACGCACCGAGGTCGGAATAGCCCAGGTCATCGGCAACGATCAGCAGGATATTCGGCCGCGGCGCCTCGGCGGCCAACACACCCTGGCTGGCCAGGGCCAGCAAGGCCCACAGCGGGGCCACAACAGACAAGCACTTGAACACGGCTCACTCCTCGAAAATAGCCACGGCCCGCACGAACCCCGCCGAGGCCCGGCGGATCTTGTAGGGAAAGCACGACACGGTGAACCCGGTGGCCGGCAGGCTTTCCAGGTTGGCCAGTTTCTCCATCTGGCCGTAGCCGATATCGCGCCCGGCCTTGTGCCCTTCCCAGATGATCGAGGCATCGCCGCTGGCATTGAAGCGCTCGCGGGTGTACTTGAACGGCGCGTCCCAGCTCCAGGCATCGGTGCCCACCACCCGCACCCCACGTTCCAGCAGGTACATCGTCGCCTCGCGGCCCATGCCGATGCCGGCGTCGAGGTAGCCCGGCTGGCCGAACAGGGCCCCGGCCCGGGTGTTGACCAGGACGATGTCCAACGGCTGCAACTCATGTCCGATGCGCGCCAGTTCGTCGGCGACTTGCTGCGCGGTCACCACGTGGCCGTCGGGCAGGTGGCGGAAGTCCAGCTTGACCCCCGCTTGCAGGCACCACTCCAGCGGCAGTTCATCGATGCCGAAGGCCGGCTGGCCGCCGTCGGTGGTGGATGCGTAATGCCAAGGGGCATCCATGTGAGTGCCGCTGTGGGTGGTGATCTGCAAGCGCTCGGCGGCCCAGGATTCGTCCCCCGGCAAGTCGGACTTGTTCAGCCCGGGGAACATCGCGGCCATCTCCGGCCAGCCTTGCTGGTGGTCGCTGTATTCGATCTTCGGCAGCAACGGCGGCGGATCGGTATAGGGGTTGTTTTCCAGGGTGACGGACAGGTCCACCAGGCGGCGTTTAGTCGATTTCATGGGCAGGCACTCGGGCAGCGCGGCGACGCCGCGAAGGAGAAGACAGTGGCAAGGCGTGGCGGATCAGGGCCGCCGCCGAGCCGTCATGGCGAAACCCCAGGGCACGGGCCTGGGGCGTGTGCATCGGGGGGAAACGGCCGAACAAGGCTTCCAGCTCAGGCTCGGCGGCAAAGCTGATCAGCCCGCGCCGGTCCTCGCCGTACACCCCGGCCAGGGCATCGATGACCTGGGCGATGGACAGCCGCAGCAGGGGCAACTGCCAGGTCCGTTGCGCGCCCAACGCCGCGCCGTCCAATTCGGCGGCGTGCAGCAGGTTGGCGACGCAGCAGTCCAGGGACATCCACCAGGCCGTGGCTTCGGCCGACACCGGGCAGCAATAGGCCTGCCCCCCGGCAAAGGCGTGCAGCAGGTCACTCATAAAGGCCGAGCGCAGGCCGTTGGGTTCGCTGGGGCGGGCGACAATGCCCGGCAGGCGCAGTGCACGGCCGTCGACCTCGCCACGCCGGGCCAGGTCGTCGAGGGCCACTTCCACCATGCGCTTGTGGGCGCCGTAGGACAGTTGCGGCCGCGGGCTGCGGGACTCGTCCAGGCGCGCCGGCAAGTCGCCGCCGTACACCGCCACGCTACTGGCGTACACCAGCACCGGCGCGCCGGGCAGCTCCCGCAGTTGGTTGAGCAACTCCAGGCTGGCCAGCAAATTGACCTGATAGCCCAGTTCGTAGCGTTGTTCGGCAGCCCCCCCGGCAATGCTCACCAGGTGAAACACCACGTCGATGCCATCGGCCAATACCCGCCGCAACAAGGCCGCATCGGTGACGCTGCCGCGCTGGCGGCGCAACCGTGGGTCCTCGGGAAAGCCCTGCAGGTCCTGGTCCAGCAGAATCAGCGCGCTGATCGACCGGCCGCGCAACCGGCCCTCGGTCAGCAAGCGCTGAACCAGCGCCCGGCCGACAAACCCGTTGGCCCCGGTAATCATCACGCGCATGGCAGCACCTGCTGGTCGATGCCGCCGAACAGCGACTGGCCATCCAGGCCCAGAACCTCCATGCGCACCCGGTCGCCAAACTGCATAAACCCGGTGCGCGGCGCGCCGTGTTCGATCATCTCGATGGCCCGGCGCTCGGAAATACACGCCGAACCCACGCTGCGATCGGCATTGGAGACGGTGCCGGAGCCAATCAAGGTGCCGGCGCTCAGGCGCCGGGTCAGGGCCGCGTGGGCAATCAACTGGTCAAAGCCGAAATGCATGGCGCCGCCCTGGGGCGCGCCGAACCACTGGCCGTTCCACTCCACCTGCAATGGCAGGTGCACCCGGCAGTCGTGCCAGGCGGCACCCAGCTCGTCCGGGGTAATGGCCACGGCGGCGAAGCTCGACGAAGGCTTGGCCTGCAGGAAGCCGAAACCGGTCTTCATCTCCCTAGGGGCCAGGGCCCGCAGACTGACGTCGTTGAGTTGCAGGATCAGCTTGATATGCCCCGCCGCTTGCTGCGCCGGGCAGCCCAGCGGCACCTCGTCCAACAGCACCGCGAACTCGCCTTCAAAGTCGATACCGTGCTGTTCACTGGGCAGGCGCAGCGGGTCGCGACCGCCCTGAAAATCATCACCAGCACCCTGGTAGATCAGCGGAATGCGCTCGGCGTCGTCGATGGGGTCCAGGGCAAAGGCTTTCTGCATCAACGCGCCGTGGCTAAGGAATGCCGAGCCATCCAGCCATTGCCAGGCCCGAGGCAATGGCGCGGCGGCCTGGGCCGGGTCGAAGGTAAAGGCGCCCTCGGCACGACCGGCGTTCAACTCGTCAGACAAGGCCTGCAACGCGGGTTCGACCCGGGCCCAGTCCTCGATGGCCTGCTGCAGGGTCGGGGCAATCGCTGCCACGTCCAGGGCCTGACGCAAGTCGCGGGACACCAGCACCAGGCGGCCGTCGCGCTGGGTGTTTTTCAGGGTGGCCAGTTTCATACCTGCACCCCCTGCACAGCTTCGGCGTAACGCCCGTCAAGGAGGATAAAGACCATGCGCGCCATCTGTTCGGTGCGGTTGCTCCAGGCGTGATTGGTGCCGCGTTGCACCACCACGTCGCCGCGTTTGAGGTGCACTTCTTCCTGGTCCAGCACCAGCCACACCTCGCCCTCGGTGACGATGCCGTAGTCCAGGGTCTGGGTGCGGTGCATGAGTTTGTGCCGCGACTCAGTGTTACCAGTGCCGGCGTGGGCCTGGCCGATTTCGGCGAAGGCCGCGGCGGCATCGGCGGCGCTGACCTGGTTCTGCACGCTGTCCGGTGGAATGTCCACCACCCGGATCACGCTGCCCTGGGCGCCGGGGCTCAGTTGCAACGGCTGGTCGGTGGGGTCGGCGCCGTTGTCCAGCACGGCCGGGCTGCCGAGGCTGTTCCACACCTCATAAAACACCGTGCCGGGGACCGCCTTGAGCGGGAAAACATTCGGCGTCGGGCCCGCCGAGGCGACCTGCGCCTGGCCGTGTGCGTCATGGCCGGTGACCACTCGCTTGAAACCGGGAAGTGCTTGCATGTGTGACTCCTTGCTCAATTGCCGTCGCCGATGGTGGTGCCACCGTCGACGATCAGATTCTGTCCGCTGATAAAACCGCCGCCCGCTGCTGCCAAAAGCAGGGCCAGGGCCGCCACCTCGTCGGCCGTGCCGACCCGGCGCAGGGGCGTGAGGGCCAGGCGCCGTTGCATGACCTCGGGTTGCTCGGTGAGGGGCCGGGCAAATTCGGTGTGGATCACCCCGGGGCTGATGGCGTTGACCGTGATGTTCGACGGCCCCCACTCCACCGCCAGGTTGCGCGCCAGTTGCGCCAGGGCCGCCTTGGACAGGCCGTACAGACCCAGCCCGCGATTGCCCCGGACCCCGGCGATGCTGGCCATCAACAGCACGCGGCCGCCGCCCCGGGCGGCCATGGCCGGCAGCAGGCGGTTGCTCAGCCACACCGCGCTGTGCAGGTTGAGATCGAAAGTCAGTTGCCACTGTTCGGCGCTGGCGCTGGCCAGGGGGCCCATGTGCGGGGCCACGCCGGCGTTGCACACCAGCACGTCCACTGCGCCGAACTGTTGCAGCACATCATCGGCCAGGGCCTCGACCTGGGCCTGCTGGCTCAAGTCGGCGGCGGCCGCCACGGCATCATGGCCCGCCTCCCGCAGTTGGCTCGCCACCCGCTCGCAGTCCTCGCCGTTCTCGCTGCAGATCAACACCCGGGCGCCGGCCTCGCCGTAGAGCCGGGCAATCGCCAGGCCGATGCCGCGGGTGGCACCAGTCACCAGCGCCACCTTGCCGGACAGGTCGAACAAGGGCCCGTTCATGAGCCGCTGCTCGCGACTGCCGGCGTGGCGGCGAGTGCCCGCCCCGCCAGGCGCTGCAGCCCCAGGCAGGACAGGGCCACCAGCAGTTGCAGGCCGGCCACCACCCCCAGGGCCAGGGGCAAGGTGCCGCCCAGGGCGCCGCTGATACCCAACACCACCAGCGGGCTGATGAATTCACCGGCGAAGATCGCCGCAGTGAAACCACCGGCGGCACGGCCCCGCTGGGTCACGTCCACCTGGGCCATGATCCAAGTGATCAAGGTCGGCAACATCAAGCCGATCCCCAAACCATTGAGGGACACCGCCAGCACCACCTGAGCGTGACTGTCGGCGCCGGCCATCAACGCCCCGCCGCCACCGGCCAAGACAAAGGCCAGGGCCAGCAGGTAATGCCGACGCCAGCCACTGAGCAGACGAAAGCCCAACGCCCCGGCCAGCACCCCCAGTTGATTGGCGCCCATGGTCATGCCGATCTGTTGCGGCCCGTCGATGTGCAGCAGGTTAAGCAAGTAACCGGCCTGCACCGGCACCACGAACAGGCTCAACCCCGCCAGCAGCGCCAGGGCGTACAACGGCATCAGGCTGGCCCAGGGAAAACCCGCGTTCAGCGGTGCCTCGACGTCGGGCTGACGCTGGGCCAGGGGTTCCCACAGACAGCGCGCCATCAACGGCAGGAACACCAGGCCGACCACGTACAGGGCAAAGGGCGTGCGCCAGCCGCTTTCCCCCAGGGCCCCGCCCACCGCCATGAACAGCGCGGCCGACAGCGAGGTGGCGACCATCTGCAGGGCGAACAGGCGTTCACGGCGGGCGCCTTGGTAGTAGTCGCCCATCAGGGTGGTGCAGCAGGTCATGATCGCCGCCTCGGCCAGGCCGATCCCGGCGCGGCTGAGGACGATCGCCGGCAACGACTCCAGCCACAGCGGCAAGACCCCGCACAGGCTGTAGAGCAACATCGCCCACAACAACAGGGCCTTGCGCCCTACCCGGTCGGCGATGATCCCGGCGAACGGCGCCAACAGGGCAATCACCAGCGCCGGCAATGTCAGGGCAATGGGCACCAGCACCGTGGCGCCCGGGGTCTCGGCGAAGTGCTGCTGCATGCGCGGCAGCACCGGCGCCAGCAGCACCGCACCGAGCACCGGCAGGCAGCTGCCGAACAACAGCAACAGCGATTGCGGCAAGCCCGCCTGGCGCTCAAGGCTCATGGCGCGACTCCTGGGTGGGCAACGAACACAAGGCTTCGCCGTAGGCGCTCAGGCCCTGCAGCAGGCCCAGCCAGATCGGTTGGAAAAACACAAAGGCGGCATTCATGGAGCGGTCCTCTCTTATTGTTCTGGCAAGGGCTGTTTCAATGGCGGTAGCTGGCACTCAAGGCTGGGGGCCGGGCGCTGCGCCACAGCTCGGCATCGGCGCCTTGCTCGCGAGTGGCCGGCACGCTCGGAGCCAGGGCTTCGGGAACACCCTGGCGGCTGACCGGCAACAGGAAGTAGGCCAGGGCCGGCAGCAGCACCAGGGCACCGACCATGTTCCAGACGAACATGAAGGCCAGCAGCACGCCCATGTCGGCCTGGAACTTGATGGGCGAGAAGATCCAGGTGGCCACACCGATGGCCAGGGTGATGCCGGTGAGCATCACCACCTTGCCGGTGGACACCAGGGCCCGGTAATAGGCCTCGGACAGGCTGCTGCCCTGGCGCAGGTGGCCGAGCATGATGCTCATCACGTACAGCGCGTAATCCACGCCGATGCCGACGCCCAGGGCGATCACCGGCAAGGTGGCGACCTTGACCCCGATGTCCAGCCCGACCATCAGCGCCTCGCAAAGGATCGAGGTGAGCATCAGCGGGATCACTGCGCACAGGGTCGCGCGCCAGGAACGGAAGGTAATCAGGCACAACAGGATCACCGCGCCATAGACCCAGAACAGCATCTCGTGGCTGGCCTGCTTGACCACGATATTGGTCGCGGCCTCGATCCCGGCGTTGCCGGCGGCGAGGAGGAATTGCACCTCATCGTTATTGTTGGCAGCGGCAAACTGCTCCACATGCTGCACCAGGCGGTTGAGGGTCGCGGCCTTGTGGTCAGTGAGGTAGGCGTAGAGGGTCAGCAGGCTGCAATTTTCGTTGTACAGGCCGCGGGGCGCACCGGCGGTGATCATGTTGAGCATGGCCTGGTTGTTCTGCAGCTCGTACCACTTGGGGTTGCCTTCGCTGAGGCCCACCAACATGCGCCGGTTGAGCAGCGCCAGGGAGTTGGTCGAATCCACCCCCGGCAGGCCCCGCAGTTCCCAGTCCAGGGCATCCACCTTGCGCAGGATGTCGTAGCGCGCACAGGCCCCGGCCGGGGTCTTGATCATCACCGCGAACAGGTCGCTGCTGGCACCGTAGTGCCGAGTCATAAAGCCGTCGTCACGGTTGTAGCGCGAGTCGGCGCGCAGCTCCGGGGCGCCGGCATCAAGGTCACCGATGTTCAATTGCAGGCTGACGATAAACCCCAGCACCGCCAGGGCCAGGCTCACGGCGATGCACAGCGCGGCCCAGCGACGGCGGGTGAACAGGTCGAGAAAGCGCCAGAAACCGTGACGCCGCTGCCCGGTCAAGTCGGCGCGCTCGCTCTTCAAGCTCAGTTGTGCCGCGCGACCACTGACGCCCACGTAGGACAGCAGCACCGGCAGCAGGATCAGGTTGGTGAAAATCAGCACCGCCACACCGATGCTGGCGATCACCGCCAGGTCCTGGATCACCTGGATCTGGATAATCATCAGCACCGCGAACCCCACCGCATCGCAGAGCAAGGCGGTGAGCCCGGCGAGGAACAGCCGGCGGAAGGTGAAGCGCGCCGCCACCGTGCGATGCATGCCACGGCCGATGTCCTGCATGATGCCGTTCATCTTTTGCGCGCCGTGGCTCATGCCGATGGCGAACACCAGGAACGGCACCAGCACCGAATACGGGTCCAGTTGATAGTCGAGCAACGGCAGCAGCCCCAGTTGCCAGACCACCGCCACCAGGGAGCAAAACACCACCAGCAAGGTGCTGCGCACGCAGCGGGTGTACCAGTAGAGCACCAACGTGGTGATCAGGATTGCCACGGCAAAGAACAGCAGGATCTGCTTCAGGCCGGCAATCAGGTCGCCCATTTTCTTGGCGAAACCGGTGATGTGGATGTCGATCTTGTCGCTTTGGTACTGGCTGCGCAGGGCCTCCAGTTGCTCGGACAATTGGCTGTAGTCCAGGGCTTTGCCATCGGCGGTACGGGCCAGCAACGGCACCTGGATGATGCTCGATTGCTGGTCGAAGGCCACCAGTTGGCCGATCTCGTTGGACAGCTGCACGTTGCGCCGCAACTGGGCCAGGCTATTGGCATCGCCGTTGTAGTCGTCGGGGATCACCGGGCCGCCGTCCAGGCCCTCCTCGGTCACCGCCACCCAGCGCGTGGCCGGGGTCCACAGGGACTTCATAAAGGCCCGGTCCACCCCCGGCAGCAGGTAGATGCGGTCACTCAGGGCCTGCAGGGTATTGAGGTAATCGGCGTCGTAGATATCGCCCTGGCGCTGGCTCACAGCGATGCGCACGGCGTTGCCCAGGCCCGAAACTTCCTGCTGGTGAGCCAGGTAGTTGGCGATGTAGGGATGCTGGGTGGGGATCATCTTTTCAAAACTGGCGTTGAGCTCCACGCGGCTCGATTGCGCGCCCAGGAACAGGGTCAGCGCCAGGCACACCAGCAGTACCCATAGCCGGTGGTTGAACAACAGGCGCTCGATCAGCGAACCCGAACGCGGGTCGAACGGCGCCGAGGCCTGCCCGGCCGCGCCGGAAAAATGCTCAGAGGACTTCATAACCTCACTCCGCTTGTGCAGGGGAAGGTTGCGGCAAGCGCAGCAACCCGGTGAATCCGGCCAGCACCAGGCTGCCGTCCGCGGCCTGGATCAACCCGGCGACAGGACGCCCCAGGGGCTGGGCAAACGGCTGCAGAGGTGCCCCGCCGGGGCCGTCGCCGAGGAACAGCGCACCGCCCTGGTTAACCAGCAAGGCGCGGCCATCGGCCAGTCGCGTGGCGGCGCTGAACGACACTGGTTGCGCCACCGGTAGCGACTGGAAGCTGTCGCCGCCGTCGCTGGAAACAAAGGCGTGGCCCTTGAGCCCGGCCACCAGCAAGGCGCCGTCGGCCCGCAGTTGCAGGGCGAAGAAGCTGCCGGCATAGGGGCTGTCGAGTGCGACAAAGGACTGGCCGTCATCCTCGGAACGGGCCAGGTAGCCTTGCTCGCCGCCGAGGAACCAGCGCGGGCCCTGATGGGCAATGGCGTACAAATGAGCACCGCCGGGGTTGTCGATCTGCCCCATCAGCGACTGCCACGTGGCGCCGCCGTCCAGGGTCTGCAAGGCCAGGCCATAGGCCCCCACCACCAGGCCGCGGCGGGCGTCGACAAACTGCAGCGCCAGCAGCGGCTTGTCGGCGCCTTCGGCCAGCAAGCGTTCGGCGCTCTGCACCCGGGCCTGGGCACTGTCGGCATCCGCCGCGTTGTCCAGGGCCTGGCGTGCAGCCGCCCGTTCGATCTGCGCGGCCTGATGCCCGTCCAGTTGCAGGGTCCAGTGTTCACCGCCGTCCACCGACTTGAGCACCACCCCGGCGTGGCCCACCGCCCAGCCCTGGCGCGGGTCGACAAACTGCACCGCGGTCAGGCTCACCGACACCGGCACTTGGGCCTGGCGCCAGTGTTGGCCGTTGTCGTCAGAGAGCAGCACCAAGCCGCGTTCCCCGACCGCCACCAGGCGTTCTCCGGCGCGAGCCAGGGCGGTCATGACCGCTTGCTCGGCGCGGGCCACCTGCAACGCCGGGGTGTCCAGCACCTCCCCCACCGGCGCCGGTTGGGCCTGGCACAAGCCGGCGCTGACGGGCAAGGCCAGGGCCATTAACCAACGGCCGGCCTGATGAATTCTGTTCATTGCGTACCTCGGCAAATCCTGCGTTACCCATGGCTGGCCACGGCGTGGCCAGCCCTGCCCGAAGGCGACTCAGCGCACCCCTTGACCGGCCATGGCCGCCGGCGAGAACTCGGACTTCTTGTAGCGATCCACCACCCCGTATTGCTCAGGCAGGCCGGTGTAGACGTTCTGGATAAACCAGGCGCCGGAAGTCAGGTCGTAGAACCCCGACGACAAAGTGGCGTGGGCCGGCAAGTCAGGCATCACCGCTGGCAGCGCCCACAGGGTCTTGGCCAGTTGGCCGTTGGCGTCCCAGCGATCGCCCAGCAGCGCTTGCCAGGTGTCTTCGTCGAAGTAGTAACGGCCCTTGGGCAACTGGTGGCGCTTGCCCGGTGCCAGGTCGGCTTCCACCACCCACACGCGGTGCAGTTCCCAGCGCAGGTAGTCGGGGTTCATGTGGTGCTTGGCGAACAAGTCCTCGGGCTTGCCGGCGGTCAGCAGTTTGTTGGTGTTGTAGGGCACGTAGATTTCCTGCTTGCCCACCAGCTTCCAGTTGAAGCGGTCCATGCGGCCCTGGAACACGCTGAGTTCGTCGAAGCTCATGACCCCGGCGGTGGCCGGTGTCGGCGTGTCGCAGCAAGCGTTGGGCAACTTGCGCACGCGGCGCTGGCCGGTCAGGTAGACATGGGCCTGGGAGGTATCGCCGTTGTAGTTGGTGCGGCCCATGATCTGCTCGCCGGCACGCAGCGGCGGGCCAACGTTGAGCAGGCGGAACAGCCAGTAGTCACCGTCGAAACCGGCCGCGCTGCCCTCGGGGTAGTAATAGGGCATTTCCTGGATCGCCTTGCCGTCGGTGGTCATCACTTGGCTGCCGTCGGCGGTCATCAGGTAGTGCCGGAAATGCATGGCCACCGAAGTGCCGCGCCAGTTCAGCAGGTGGTTCCACATCACCTCGGCGCCGTTCTGCGGCAGGGGGAATGGAATGCCGCCGTAGGCGCCTTCCGGCACCGGCCCGGCCGTGCTTTCCACCAGCTTGGCGTTGACCGCGTTTTTCGCCGTGTTGTCGTACACCCATTGCGGCGCCGCGGCGCTGCGGCGGGTCGGGTAAATATCCAGGCGATAGGTCTCGGGGTAACGCTTGAACATGGCCTTGGTGCCGTCGCTGAGCTTGTCGGCGTACTGCGCCAGGTTCTTGCTGGTGATGCTGAACAACGGCTTGTCGCTGGCGAACGGGTCACCCCGCTTGCCGCCGGCCTTGTAGGCCGGGTCGACCTGGGTGTAGCCGCCGGTCCAGGCCGGGATGCTGCCGTCGGCATTGCCGGCGCGCTCGCCACCCAGCGGGGTCAGGCTCTTGCCGAGTTTGGCGGCGTCTTCGGCGCTGGCGGCCTGGGCCAGGCCGCTGGTCAGGGCAACGGCGGCCAACAGGGCACAGCACAGGGTCTTGAGTGCAAATGGGCGCTTCATGGGCATGTCCTCTTAGAAGGTGCTCTTGACGGAGAAGGCCAGGTAATCCCGATCTTTCAGCGACTGCTTGTAGGTGAACTGGGAAGCCGCGTTGAGGTTGGTGTCTTCGGGGCCGTAGTAGTGGGTGTACGTCAGGCCGAGGGTGACCCGGTCCTTGTAGGTGGCGCTGACGCCGATGTTCATGTCACCGCCCTTGTCGGGGCCGAAGGAGCCGATGGCCGCCGACTTGCCCAGGGGGAAGTAGCTGATGCCCAGGGGTACGCTGAGGTCGACGCCGGCAAACACCTGGCGATAGGTCGGGGTGTACACCAGCTTCATTCCCAGGCCGTCGTCAGTGGCGCCGGGGTCCAGGGCCTCGCGGTTCTTGGTGACGTTGAGCACGCGGTTCCAGGCGACCTCGGCGGCCAGGCTGGCCTCGCGGGCGACAAAGGACGGGCCGAACGAGGCCAGGGTGTTGAGGTTGATGTGCGCCGTGCGGCCCACCGCGTACAGCGGGTGGTTGTCGTTGTCGGCATCGACCCCGGCGAGCACCGTCTGGCCGTTGGACACCAAGGGCATGTTCCAGCGCATCGAGGCTTCGCCGGCGAAGTTGTAGGCGCCCACGGTGGTGGAGAAACTGGCGCCCAGGGCGCGGATGTCCTCGGGGTAGACCCAGTAGTAATCGCCGATCTGCCCGGTGCTGAAGTTGGGCTGGCCGGCCACCGGTTTCAGGTACAGCTTGCCGACCTTGTCGTGGTACTGGATGGCGTACAGGCCGTAGTCGGCCTCGGCCCCCGAGTAGCGCAGCTGCAAGCCGCCCTGCCCCGAGTCGCGGGCCTTCTTGTCCTTGCCGTGGAAAAACGCCGCCGGGCTGTCGGCATTGCCGCCGAGGAACGCCGGGAATGGCGCGCCGACGATCAGCCGCTCGTTGCCCTCGCCGATGGTGTCGCTGACCGAGAAATAACTGCCCACGCCCGGCAGGCGCGTCTCTTCCCACTCCAACTGGTAGAAGGCCCCAAGGGACAGGTCCTGGGTCAGTTGATAGGTGGCCGACAGCTGATTGACCGGGCGGGTGATTTCCTTGAACTGGGTGTTGGGCACCGACTGCGCCTTGACCACGTCCACCGGGGCCATGCCGCCGGCGATGCCGTTGCCACCGAAGAACAGGCTTTCGCCCCAGATCAGGCCATGGCGACCCAGGCGCACGGACATCGAGCGCTCCGCCAGTTCACCGTTCCAGTAGACAAAGGCGTCCAGCAGTTCGCCGTCGCCGCCGTGCAGGTGCCGGGTGTCGTCGGTGAACTCGTCGTAGGCCACCGAGCGTTGGTTGGCCCGGGTCGGGTTGTTGTCGTTGCTGCGCTGGTACTGGGTGTCGTACCAGGCGGCGCCGCTGACCCGGGCACCGACGTTCTGGTAGCCGATGTCCATCTCCGAGAGGATGTCCAGGCGGTTGGAGATCAGGCCCTTTTCGAAGTTGCGGTCACCGTCGTCCTGGTTGCGCGAGGTGGTGCCGTCGCTGAGCTTGCTGCTGCGGTCCTTGAGGCGCCAGGCCGAGCTGTATTTCAGGGTGTTGTCCCAGCGCAGGCTGAGGTCGGGCACGCCGGTGTCGATATCGAAGGCCTGGACCGCCGGGGCACCCAGGGCCATGGCCACCGCCAGGGACAGCGGTACGCGGCGCGATGGGGAAGACTTGCGAGTAGTCATCAATGCAACCCTCTTTATTATTGTTGTGTGTCAGTAGCGGTTGAAAACGTGGTGCTGGAGCCAGTCGCTCTTGCACAAGCCCCCCGTCCTCAAGCAAGGCACGCTGTGACGGGAGTGGGTCGAGCGGTGATCGGGCGCACCGGCCGGGCCTGGGCCGAGCCGGTGGCGCCGGGGTCAGATCGGCTGCGCGGTCCGCTGCAGCATCTGCCGTACCAGGCCGATGCGGTCGAAGCTGTGGTCGCGCTGCATTTCCTTGTCGCCGGCCAGCACCGAGCTTTCGCTGATGAACTGGCAGCGGTCGAAACGCCGGGCCATAAAGCGCTGCAGTTGTTCGTGCAGGCTGCCGCCGGCGGTGAGTTCTTCACCCAGGACCACGGCGTCTTCGATGGCCATGCCAGCGCCCTGCCCCAGGTGCGGGGTGGTGGCGTGGGCAGCGTCGCCGATCAGCAGCACCCGGCCGTTGAACCAGGGCTCATCGACGAACACCACTTCCATGGGCTTGTAGACCACCTGGCTGCTGTCGGTGATTTGCTCGCGCAGCTCGCCGATCAGCCCGGTGAAACCTTGCAGGCGTTCGCGCATCGTGGCGGCCAGGGACGCTGGATCCATCCACGGATTGCTCGGTTCATGGGAGGTCAGGAACAGGTACATCAGGTCACCGGCCAGGGGCACCAGGCCGGCATTGCCGTCGGGGCCCTGGAAGTTGGCCAGGTGATCGATGCCGGGGTGACGGGGGAAGTTGTAGCGCCACACGGCCTGGCCGGTGAAGCGCGGCTGATAGGCGTCGCCAAACAGCAGGCTGCGGACTTTCGAATACAGGCCGTCGGCCCCCACCACCAGGTCGTAGCGTGCCCGGGTGGCGTCGGTGAACAGCACGTCAACGCCGTCGACGTCCTGATCCAGGTTGTCCACGCTGAGCCCCAGGCGCACCTGGGTGCCCAGTTCGATGGCGGTTTCACTCAGGACCTGGTGCAGGGCGAGCCTCGAGATGCCGACGTTGGCCGGGTACTCCGGGCCAGCCAGGCGCTGGCCGGGGATCCGCGCCAGTTGGGTGCCTTGCAGGTCGTAGATGGCCACGTCCTCAAAGGCGTAGGCGGCGTCCAGATAGCCATCGAGCACGCCGAGCTTGGCCATCTCGCGCACCACATTGCTCTGCTGGATGATGCCCACGCCATAGACCGTCCATTGCGCCTTGAGCTCCACCAGATCCACTGCAATACCGCGGCGTCGCAGGGCAATGGCGGCACACAGGCCACCGATACCACCGCCGACGATTAACACCTTGTTGACTGCGCTCATTTCAAGCCTCACTTCTTATTGTTATTCGCGAGTGCCGAGGGCTGAACCCGGATGCCTTGCAGCTTCTCGCCTAACGATGGATTTGACTAATTGCATGATCAGATGCGACCTATCACGCCACGCGATACCTCGATCAACCGCCCGCACCCTGTAGCAGCGCCGCCTCGACCCACAGCCAACCGTCCCGTTCCTGCCACGCCACGGCGCTCAAGTGCTGCCCCAGACAGGGGCCGTACACGCACTCGCCGCTGTCGGCGAGGAACTGCGCGCCGTGGGCGTAACAGATGATTCGCTGTCCGTCGGCGCTCAAGTAGCGGTCCTTGCGATACGGCAAGGGCACGTCCAGGTGCGGGCAACGGTTGCGGTAGAGCCGCACCTGCCCCTGGTGGCGCAGACCGAACAGGCTGTCGACGCCGCCATGCAGCGGGTCGAAGCCCTTTGACTGGCCTTCCAGCAGCTCGTCGGAGCGGCACAGCTTGAGCCAGGGCTCCACGCTTGCTACCCGGCTCACGCCTGCTTCGGCGGTGGTCCGCCGGGGGCCCATTTGTCCCGGGAGTTGAACAGGAACAGCTGCGAGTTATCCGCCGACATCGGCGCCTGGCGTGCGGCCCAAGCGTCGTCATGCTTGTCCATGTCGGCGTCGTATTCGATGTGGCAACCCAGCGGGCTGTTGAAGTACCAGAACCAGTTGGAGCCAAACAGATGACGGCCCGGGCCCCAGAAGCTGGTCCAGCCGTTCTGCTCGAACCGCCGCCCTGCCAGCAGCACTTCGGTACCGCTGCCCATGTGGAACGTGAAGTGCTCGCAGCCCTTCATGTGCGGCGGGGTCTGGATCATGAACAGGCAGTGGTGATCGTCCGAACCGCTGGGGCGCATAAAGGGCCCGACGCCGATAAAGGTGTCGGTGGTCTTGAAGCCCAGGCGCTCGGCGTAGAAGGCTTCGGCCTTGGCCGAGTCGGGCACGAAATACACCACGTGGGACAGGGTGCGCGGCACGGCTGCCATATCGAGGCTGATGCCGGCCTGGTTCAGTGGCCGCTGGGGCGCGCTGCCCGGGGCGTTGGTCAGGTCCGCCGGAGCGCTGTAGGGGCGGCGCACGCTGACCTGGAAGGCGATGGCAAAGCCCATGTCGTCGACACTGTGCAAGGCGCCCTGCTCGTCCCAGGTCACGGCACGGTCACGGGCCAGTTCCTGGCCGATGGCGTCGAGGGTCGCGGCGTCGGCCACGCCGTACACGGTCTCACGCAGGGACGGTGCCGGGCCGATGGCCGGCGGCAACTGCGGATGGTCGGCCGGACGGATGATGATCGCCGTGCCGTCGAGGGCTTCGAAACGCCCGCCCTGCGGGTCCAGCGCTACCGGCGTCAAGCCGTAGTCCCGCAGGCAATCGCTGCAGGCCTGGATGTCATCGACGCCAAACACCAGCGCGTCAAGGCCAAGGATATTCATGGCAAACCACTCCATTGTCATTATGTGACGCAGGCCGCGCGCTTCTGGACGAAACCGGGGCGCCGGGCTGCGCTGGTGGTGCCGGACAGCGCAAATGTCTGGTCGGCTGGCGCCAGAGATTGCCGCCGGCCCGCGGCCCTGACTAATCGCTTGTGGGGATGTGACGTATCGGCAAACGCAATACGTGGTGCAAACATCCAGCGCTCCGGGCGATGGCTGCTTCAGCCCGTCGTCCGAGCAATAAGGGGATTGACGCGGCGATGCCAACGCCGGAAGGTATCGACAAAATAAATACAACAAGCGATGAGCCTGCCATGCGTTTCAATCACCTCGACCTGAACCTCCTGGTGGCCCTGGATGTGCTGCTCGAAGAGCAAAACATCACCCGCGCCGCCGAACGCCTGCACCTGACCCAATCCGCCACCAGCGGTGTATTGGGCCGCCTGCGCACCTATTTCGAAGACGAGCTGCTGGTCCAGGTGGGGCGCAAGATGCAGCCCACGCCCTACGCCCTGGAGCTGGCCAAGCCGGTGCGCGAGGTGCTGCTGACGATCCAGTCGTCGATCACCGCCAAGCCGGTGTTCGACCCCGCCACCAGCAAGCGCCACTTTCGCCTGATCACCTCGGACTACCTGATCAGCGTGCTGTTTGCCCGGGTGATCCAGAAAATCCACCACCTGGCGCCCCTGATCACCTTCGAGATGCTCGGCCCCGGCGACAACTCCGGCGACCTGCTGGTGCGCGGCGAGGTGGACCTGATGATCGTGCCCGAGCGCTACATCATCGAAGGCCACCCGGCGCAATTGCTGTTCGAGGAAGAACAGGTGTGCGTGGTGTGGAAGGACCACCCCCACGTCGGCGCCAGCCTGACCCTGGAGCAGTACATGGACATGGGGCATATCTCGGTGGGGTTCGGGCGCAACCGGCACCTGAGCATCGAGGACTGGTTCATGAACCAGTACGGCTTCAACCGCCGCCTGGAAGTCATCACCAACGACTTCAACACCCTGCCGCAACTGATCGTCGGCACCCAGCGCATCGCCACCATGCACCGGCGCCTGGCCGAGCTGTACGCTGAATACCTGCCGCTGCGCCTGCTGCCGGCACCGGTGAAGCTGCCGGTGATGCGCGAGCACATGCTCTGGCACCGCAGCATGGACGGCGACCCGATGCACCGCTGGCTGCGCGAGCGCATCAGCGAATTCACCCAGAGCCTGGACCAGCGCGTCGCCGCGTGAGTGAGGGCCGGGGCCGACAGGGTCCCGGCCTCGGCGTGTTCAGTCCGCGCAGCGGGTGGCGTGGAACGAGGCAATCTGCCAACCCTGCCGGCCCCGTACCCAGACCTGGGTGGCAAACCCCTCGGCCCTGATGCTCTGCTCGCCGCCGCGCTTGCACAGGGTGTTGCTCTGGGGGCCGGTCATCAGTGCCAGGTCCTCGCCATACAAGCGCACCTGCAAGTCGCCACGCTCGATAGCCAGGTAGCGCACAGCGCTGCGGGCGTACTCCAGGTATTCGGCCTTGCCCTGCACCAGGCCGGTGGTGTGCACGTAGACCAGGTCATCGGCAAAAATTTCGGCGGCCAGGGCGTGGTCTTCTTCCACCAGCGCCCGGCGGCGCGCCTGTTCCCGCTCCAGCAGTTGTTGTTCGATCAGTTGAATGCTCATGGCAGGTTCCTTTTCGGGGCACCGTCGGACTGACGGCGGCACACCCTAGACAAGCCGCCCCCGTCAGGAACAGTGACTAATCCCGATGCCTGGCATTGACCATCACGATGCCTGGGCCCAGCCCTTCCCCGCCCCTCGCCCGACCCTGTCCGCACGGGCCTTGGCCCCAGGTATCGACGCCGTCGATGGCCGGCCATCGATGCAATCTGCTGGTCGGCCCGCGCCCTTGCGCCCTAGCCTCGTGCCCCATTGCCCACAACAAGAAGACCGACCATGAGTAGCCTGCACCTGCACTGCCAGACCCTGTACGACGGCACCGGCCTGGACACCCGCCAGCAACAGACCCTGGTGATCGAGAATGGCCTGATCCGCCATGTCGGCCCCCGAGCCCAGGCCCCGGCGCCCCAACCCGGCGACCAGGTGATCGACAGCGGCGATGGCTTTGTCATGCCCGGCCTGGTGGACGTGCACACCCACCTGGCCTTCGGCAACGCCCAGAGCGAAGAAGACATCGACCTGTGGACCAGCGACGAATTCCGCGCCTTGCGCGGCATGTTTTTCGCCCGCCATGTGCTGTCCGCCGGAGTCACCAGCATGGTCTGCCCCGGCGACAGCGGCCAGCTCAGCATCTCGGTACGCAACGCCATCGCCGCCGGTATGTTCGAAGGCCCGCGCATCGCCGCCAGCAGCCGGGTCATCACCAACCGCCAGAGCCTCAACGACTGGTTTCCCAGTCGCATCGGCACCCCGGAGTACTTCACGGCACGCCTGGTCACCAGCCGCAGCGAAGCCCTGGCGGAAATTCGCACCCAGGCCAAGGACGGCGTGGACCTGATCAAGATCGCCATGGACGGTACCCACCGTCGGCCCAACGGCGAAATCATCGCCGCCTTCACCGCCGACGAAACCCGGGAAATGGTCGAGGAAGCCCACCGCCTGGGCTGCAAGGTGGCCACCCACGCCTACGGTCGCGAAGCGGTGATGTACGCCGCCCGGGCCGGGGTCGACCTGCTGTTCCATGGGTTCTACATGGACGATGCGTGCATCGAAGCCTTGCTGGAGGCCGGCACCATCCTCGCGCCCACCATGACCTTTCCGCAGAACACCGTGGACTTCTGCCAGCCCCATGACCCGGCCATCAGCACCGGTTACGCCGGCTACTGCGCGCGCACCCTGGAAGTGGGCTCGGTGGTGCTCAAACGGGCCAAGGCCGCCGGCGTGCCCTTTGCCTGCGGCAGCGACAGCGGCTTTGCCGTGACCCCTTACGGCGAATGGCACGCCCGGGAGCTGGAACTGCTGGTCAGCCGCCTCGGCTTCACCCCGGCCGAAGCCCTGTACGCCGCCACCGCCGTGGGTGCGCGCTGCATGCCCCGGGGCGAAACCCTGGGCAGCCTGGAAGTGGGCAAGCAGGCCGACTTGCTGATCCTCGACGGCTCGCCCCTGGACGACATCCGCCTGCTTCAGGACCGCAGCAAGTTCAAGGCGGTGTACAAGGCAGGGCAACCGGTGAACCTGGAGCGCCAAGCCTACAACCCGAAACAGGTGTCGGACTTCAACAGCCTGAAATGGACCGACCTCTACACCCGCGACCGGGTCGCGGCCCTTGGCAAATGGAGCCTTTGAACATGACCTTGTATGCACTTGACCTGGACACCGCCACCCGCATCGCCCGCACCGCCATCACCAGCGCCCGGGACCTGGGCTTTCGCCCCCTGGCCGCCGCCGTACTGGACCCCGCCGGCCATCCCCTGGCAGTGCTGCGCGACCCCGAGGCCAGCTTCCTGCGGCCACAGATCGCCACCGGCAAGGCCCGTGGCTGCCTGGGCATGGGCCTGGGTGGTCGTGAATTGGCGCGTCGGGCCCAGGCCATGCCGGCGTTTTTTTCAGCGATTAACAGCCTGACCGCAGGCGAAGTGATTCCGGTGGCCGGCGGCGTGCTGATCCGCAATCAGGCGGGCGAGTTGCTGGGGGCCATCGGCATCAGCGGCGACACCTCGGACAATGACGAGCGCTGCGCCTTGCTGGCGATTGGCGAAGCCGGGCTGCTGGCCGACACTGGCGACCCTCAGGCGCCGGCGTGATCCAGACCCGCTGCCTGCTCCAGGAGCAACTGGCGGAACCAGACCAGGGCCGGATCGCGGTCCTGGTACGGGTGCCACTGCAGCACCTGCACGGCCTCGGGAAAGGCCAGGGGCGTCGGATGGATGCGCAGGCGATAACGCTGGGCCAGGGACTCGGCCTGACGCCGAAACAGCGTGGCCACCCGACCACTGCCGACAATAAACGCCGGCATCAGGGCAAAGCTTTCCAAGGCCACCGCCACCTGTCGTTCGATGCCCAGCTCGGCCAGGTGGGCGGCGTCCAGGGCCAGGTTGCGGCCGTCGCTGAACTCGCGCACCACGTGCTCGGCCTGGCAATAGTCGGCCAGGCTCAAGGCCTCGGCGTAGGGCGAATGCTCGGCGCAGACCACGCAGCAGAGCCGGTCGCGCAGCAGCGGCAATTGCGGGTACGCCGGATTGAGCCGGCCCTGGGGCACGATCACGCAATCGCTGCGCCGGTACTCCAGGGCTTCGCTGACCACGTCGCCGTCCCGGGGCATGGGCAAGTCGCGCAGGCTCAGGCGCATGCCCGGGGCACGCCGTGCCAGCTCACGACTGACCGCCGGCATCAGCACCGCAGCGATGTAGTCGGACGCCACCAGGGTCAGGCGCCGCTCACAGGAGGCCGGGTCAAAACCAGCGGGGGCATCGACAATCTCGCGGGTCAATGCCAAGGCCTCGCGCACCTTGGGCAACAGCGCCAGGCCCAGGGCCGTGGGCTGCAATTGGCGGCCCACCGGGGCCAGCAGCGGGTCATTGAAATGCTCTCGCAGGCGACCCAGGGCGGCGCTGGTCGCGGATTGCCCCAGGTGCAGGCGCTCGGCGGCGCGGCTGACGCTGCGCTCGCCCAGCAGCGCTTCCAGGGCCACCAACAGATTCAGATCCAGACGACGGTAACGCATGCACGGCTCCTGTCAGCCACGGCGCCTGGCGCGCACGTGACGCTGGCGAGGGTAAGCCCGGCAACGGGCCGCGACCAATCGCCATGGGCACTGCCTGGTATCGGGAAAAACCATGGCTGGCTGGCCGCCGGCCTATCGCCCGGCGCGATACCTGGCATCCGGACTCACGATTGGCTAAATGCCTGGGCGCTGCTTAACGTTCCCAGCATCACGCCTTCTGCCCTAATAAAAACCACAGGAAGAGAGAAACCATGTTCCGTTACTTCCCCACCAACTACGTCTGGAACCTGTCCGTCGACCTGGCCATTGAAATGGGCGCCAGGATGGGCGAAATCGAATCCATGTGCGCGCCCCTGCAAGAGGCCGCCAAGCAACCGGACGCCGCCGGCACCCAAGCCTTCCGGGAAACCTGGGAGAAGATGGCCGACAAACTCTGCGGCCTCGCCGAAGAGGACGAAAGCGCCGGCCGGCTGTTTTCCGCCGGCGAAAAATACAACCGCGCCGCCACCTACTACCTGACCTGCGAACGCCTCCAGGCCCACGGCGCCGCCGGGCGCCTGGCGCTGTACCAACGCTTTTTGCAGACCTTCGCCCGGGGCCTCGAACTGACCGGGGAAAATTGCCAGCGGGTGGAGATCCCCTACGCTGGCAAAGTCATCAGCGGCCTCTATGTGCGGGCCGAAGGCGTCGAAGGCCCGGCGCCGATCCTGGTCCAGGTCAATGGCCTGGATTCCACCAAGGAAATGAAATACCGGGTCGGCCTGCCGATGTGGCTGGCCAAGCGGGGCGTGGCCTCACTGATCATCGACCAGCCAGGCACTGGCGAGGCCTTGCGCCTGCACGGCCTGACCGCGCGCTTTGACAGCGAGCACTGGGCCAGCGTGGTGGTGGACTGGCTGGAAACCCGCAGCGACATCGATGCCAAGCGCATCGGCCTGGAAGGCGTGTCCCTGGGTGGCTACTACTGCCCACGGGCAGTGGCCTTCGAACCGCGCTTCGCCTGCGGCGTGGTGTGGGGCGCCAACCACGACTGGCGTGACGTGCAAAAGCGTCGCCTGGAAAAGGAAGGCAGTTTCCCGGTGCCCCATTACTGGTCCCACGTGTGCTGGGTCTGGGGCGCCAAGGACATCGACGATTTCATGGCCCTGGCCGAGCAGGTGCACCTGGACGGTGTGCTGGATCGCATCCGCGTACCGTTCCTGGTGACCCACGGCGAGCAGGATTCACAGATCCCGCTGAAGTGGGCCCATCGCACTTACGAACAATTGGTCAACAGCCCGCGACGTGAGCTGAAAATCTTCACTGAACGTGAAGGCGGCGTGCAGCACTCCAGCTTCGACAACAGCATCAATGCCGGCCATTACATCGCCGACTGGGTCGCCGAAGCCCTGGGCGGCAAGACCGCCTGATCGCCCGTCCCGGCGCCCAGCGCGGCGCCGGGGCAGGCCCCTTTCAATCGCCATGCCGCTCCACCGCCATGGGCATTAGCGCCCCATCGCCCTCGTGCCCTTCCTGGGGGCGCATTAGATGCCGTCACCCCCCGCCAATACGAAACAATGCGCTTTGCCGCGGTGCATTTGTGCGCCCTTGCTTTGGCGGCACGACGGTACATTGGAAAGACTCAGGTCCCGCAGAGTGACCGGTATCACACGACCCTGGTTGCCCTGTCCCTCTGCCAACCATCAGGAGTTTTTCCATGACCCAAGCGCCTATCCGTACCCTGCAATTGGCCGGTTTCATGTTGCTGGGGCTAAGCGCTGCCAGTGCGCTGGCCGAAGACATTACCTTCGTCTCCCAAGGCGGTGCCTATCAGGAAGCCCAGAGCAAGGCGATCCTCGAACCGGCAGCGAAGAAGCTCGGCCTGACCTTGAAGCAGGACAGTTCGCCCAAGGCTTACCCGATTATCAAGACCCAGGTGGAAAGCGGAAAAGTCAGCTGGGACGTGGTGGATTTGCCCACGGGCGATTGCATCCGCGGCGAGCAGGAAGGCCTGTTCGAAAAACTCGACCTGGCGCTGATTCCCAACGCCGTCCAGTTGCCCGCCGAGCTCAAGGATGACTACAGCGTCGGCTACATCAGTTACTCCACGGTCATGGCTTATCGCACCGACGCCTTCAAGGGCGACAAGGTGCCGAAGACCTGGGCCGACTTCTGGGACACGGAAACGTTTCCCGGCCAGCGCTCCCTGCGCAACCTGCCGCGCCCGACCCTGGAAATTGCCCTGATGGCCGATGGCGTGCCGCCCGACCAGCTGTACCCGCTGGACGTCGAGCGGGCATTCAAGAAGCTGGAACAGATCAAGCCCCATATCGCCACCTGGTGGACCTCCGGCGGCCAGTCCGCGCAGTTGATCAGCGACGGTGAGGTGGACCTGATCCAGGCCTGGAACGGTCGCATCAGCGCGGTCCAGGCCGACGGTGCGCCGGTGGCTTTCGACTACAACCAGGGGGTGCTGGAAACCAATTCGCTGTGCGTGCTCAAGGGCTCGGCGCACAAGGTCGCAGCGATGAAGTTCGTCAACGAGGCGATCGACGCCAAGCTGCAGGCCGCCCTGCCGCTGATCATCGACTACGGCCCACTCAACCCAGAAGCATTCAAGGTTGGCATGATCCCCGCCGAACGTGGGGCCAAGCTGCCGTCTTCCCCCGAGAACATCAGCCGTCAGGCGCTGCTGTCGTCCAAGTGGTGGGCCTCCGCCGAGGGCGTGAAAGCCGAAGAACGCTGGCTGGCCTTCGTGCAGAAGAAATAACCCGGCTACCGCCCCGGCCCCGCCCTTGGACACAAGGCCGCGCGCCGGGCGCAGGACATGCCGCCGGCCCTGGCAAATTCGCAATAAAGCACTTTGCCGCCGCCTATTTGTAGGCGCTTGCTCCGTTGCCCTGGCCGTACATTAGAAACATCGCCGGCCAAGGTGCCCCCTGACAGCAACCCCGAACAATAACGACCGGCTGCAACACGAACTCAGCACCTGCCCCTCTTTGCCAGCCCCTATTTGGGAGTCCTCGCATGACCCGATTCCAGTACCCCACACGGCGGCCCACCGCAATCGTTCAAGCTCAGCGGACCGGCCCAGCCGGCCATGGAGGCCAGCATGTCTAACGCCTACCTGGCCAAATCCATGCCCGACGCCGGCGACGGCCCGCAACCGTCCGCCAGCAGCCTGCAAGCCATTGCCCGCGAGGAGCGCAAGGAAAACACCTCGATGCTGCTCCTGCTGGCCCCGGCCCTGGTGATGGTGGTGGTGTTGCTGATCCTGCCGCTGTGCTGGCTGGCCCTGCAGTCGGTGCAGACCGAGGAAGGCTTCTCCCTGGCCAACTACCTGCGGATCTTCCAGGAACGCATCTACTGGGACACCTTCAGCCTGACGTTCAAGATCAGTTTCATGGTCACCGTGCTGTCGATTTTCCTCGGTTTCCCCATCGCCTACGCCGCCTCGCGGCTCCAGGGATTCTGGGCCAACCTGATCCTGATCTGCGTGATCATCCCGTTCTGGACCAGCGTGCTGGTGCGCTCCTACGCCTGGCTGGTGCTGTTGCAGCGTCGCGGGCTGGTCAACCAGACCCTGCTGGACCTGGGGATCATCGACCAGCCGCTGAACCTGATGCACAACACCACCGGCACGGTGATCGGCACCCTGCACGTGATGCTGCCGTTCATGGTCCTGCCCCTGTACTCGGTGATGCGCAAGATCCCCCAGGACCTGCTGCAAGCCTCCGAAAGCCTCGGCGCCAAGCCGTTCTACACCTTCCGCCGAGTGTTCCTGCCCATGGCAGCGCCCGGGGTCATGGCCGGGTCGATCCTGGTGTTCGTGATCTGCCTGGGCTTCTTCATCACCCCGGAACTGCTGGGCGGCGGGCGCACCATCCTGGTGTCGATGCTGGTGCAACGCAACGTCGAGCTGTACCACGCCTGGGGCGCGGCCAGTGCCGTGGGCCTGGTGTTGCTGCTGGTGGTGTTCCTGATCTTCTGGGGCATCAACCGCTTTATTCCCATCGAACGCATTCTGGGAGCGCGCTGAATGAACTGGCTAGCCAACTTGCGGCGCGTGCGCCTGTCCCACCTGGCCTTCACCGTGCTGGTGGCGGCGATCCTGCTGTACCTGATCCTGCCGGTGCTGATCGTGGTGCCGATGTCGTTTTCCGAAGCGCGCTTCTTGCAGTTCCCGCCCAAGGAATGGTCCCTGCGCTGGTACGAGGCGTTCTTCACCAGTGCCGAGTGGATGTCGGCGGCGCGGGTCAGCCTGATCACCGCGCTGGTGACCACCCTGGTCAGCCTGCCGGTGGGCATGGCCGCGGCCTACGCCATCAACAGTTCCAGCCTGCGGGTGGTGCGCACCCTGCAAATCATCCTGCTGTTGCCGATGATGGTGCCGATCATCCTGATCGCCGCCGGGGTGTTTTTCGTCTACGCCCGGGTCGGCCTGATCAGCACCCTCAGCGGCCTGATCCTGGCGCACATCATGCTGGCCCTGCCCTACGTGATCATCGCCTTGCTGGCGGGCCTGCGGAACTTCGACATGTCTCAGGAAATGGTCGCCCGCAGCCTGGGCATGAACCGCTTCCGCGCCTTTATGGCGGTGACCCTGCCGCAGATCAAACCGAGCCTGGTCTCGGCCACCCTGTTCGCCTTTATCACCTCCCTGGATGAAACCGTGGTGGCGCTGTTTATCTCCGGCGGCGACAACCAGACCCTGACCAAGCGCATGTTCACCGCCTTGCGCGACGAGATCGACCCGACCATCGCCGCCATCAGTTCCCTGCTGATCCTGGCGTCCTTGCTGCTGGTGGTGATTGCCGGCCGCAACAAGCCTTCCTGAGTCGGCGGCCGTCACCGCGAGCACTGTTCGCGGTGACGGCAGATCCTGCCGGCAAACGGCGCAATTGAGCAGCAACCACCCATTCCACAGGCCAGCTCGGCATCGGCCGCCGGCCGGCCTTTTTTACAATCGGTCCTATCGTCCAGACCTTCAAAAGCACTTTTTATTCAAGGGCAATTGCCATGTTAAAAAACACCCTGCGTGACCCTTCCCTGCTCGTCGAGCGCGCCTACGTCAACGGTGCCTGGATCGAGGCCGACGACGGCGCCACCCTCGCCGTGACCAACCCCGCCGACGGTAGCCTGATCGCCCGGGTACCGGCCCTGCAAGCCACCGAAACCCGGCGCGCCATTGAAGCCGCCGAGCAGCGCTTCGAGACCTGGCGCGAAGTGCCCGCAGCGGAGCGTGCACGGCTGCTGGAAACCTGGCACCGGCTGATCCTGGAGAACCAGGAAGACCTGGCCCTGATCATGACCGCCGAGCAAGGCAAACCCCTGAGTGAATCCCGTGGCGAGATCGGCTACGGCGCCACCTTCGTCAAATGGTTCGCTGAAGAAGCCCGGCGCATCTACGGCGACACCATCCCGGCACCCACTGCTGACCGCCGTATCCTGGTGATCAAGCAACCGGTGGGCGTGGTGGCGGCCATCACCCCGTGGAACTTCCCCAATGCCATGATCACCCGCAAGTGCGCACCGGCCCTGGCTGCCGGGTGCACGGTGCTGGTCAAACCCTCGGAGCTGACCCCGCTGTCGGCCCTGGCGTTGGCGGTGCTGGCCGAACGCGCCGGCATTCCGGCCGGGGTGTTCAACGTGCTCACCGGCTTGCCGGCCGGCGTCGGGGGCGAGATGACCGGCAACCCCTCGGTGCGCAAACTGTCGTTCACCGGCTCGACCCGGGTCGGCCAGTTGTTGATGAGCCAGTGCGCCAGCAGCATCAAGCGCCTGAGCCTGGAACTGGGGGGTAACGCGCCCTTTATCGTGTTCGACGACGCCGACCTCGACCTGGCGATCACTGGGGTCATGTTGAGCAAATTCCGCAACGCCGGGCAGACCTGCGTCTGCGCCAACCGGATCCTGGTCCAGGACGGCATCTACGAGCGTTTTGCCGAGCGCCTGGCCGCGGCCGTGGCTCAGTTGAACGTCGGCGACGGCCTGGCAGACGGAGTGACCATTGGCCCGCTGATCAACGCTGCGGCCGTGGACAAGGTGGCCCTGCACATCGGCGACGCCCTGGAAAAAGGCGCCTCCATCGCCATCGGCGGTGCGCCCCAGGGCGAAGGCCTGTTTGTGCAACCCACGGTGCTGCTGAACGCCACCACCGACATGCTGCTGGCCAGTGAAGAAACCTTCGGCCCGGTGGCACCGCTGTTCCGCTTCCAGGACGAGGCCGAGGCCCTGGCCATCGCCAACGCCACCCCCTATGGCCTGGCCGCTTATTACTTCACCCAGGACCTGCGCCGGGCCTTCCGCGTCGGCGAGCGCCTGGAGTTCGGCATGGTCGGTCTCAACACCGGCGTGGTGTCCATGGAGGTCGCGCCGTTTGGCGGCATGAAGCAATCGGGCACCGGCCGTGAAGGCTCGAAATACGGCCTCGACGAGTTCCTCGAAATCAAGGCCTGGCACATCGGCGGCCTGGACTGACAGCAAGGGTGCCGGGCGGCAGATTCTGTTGCCCGGGCACGGGAAAACGGCACGAACCAGGCCAGTGCCTGTGTTCAGATGACAGACAGATACTCCGGGCAATCCCCGCGCTCTGCATAGGAGAACGCTGCATGAAGTTCACTGAAGGTTTCGAGTCGGTCAGCGTCAATCAAGTCTGCAAGCACTACGGTTCCCTCAAGGCCCTGAACAACGTCAACCTCAAGGTCGAAGCCGGCGAGTTCATGTCGCTGCTGGGGCCTTCCGGCTCGGGCAAGACCACCTTGCTGAGTATCCTCGGCGGGTTTATCCGGGTCAGTTCCGGGAGCATCCTGTTCGGCGAGCGCGACGTGACCCTGATGCCGCCGCACAAGCGCGAGATCGGCGTGGTGTTCCAAAACTACGCCCTGTTCCCCCACATGACCGTGGGCGAGAACGTCGCCTTCCCGCTGCGCGCCCGAGGTGAAAACGCCGCCAAGAGCCGCGACCGGGTCAAGCAGGCCCTGGCCACCGTGGAACTGACCGGTTATGAAAACCGCTCCATCGCCGCCCTGTCCGGCGGTCAGCGGCAGCGGGTGGCCCTGGCCCGGGCGATTGTCTTCGAACCCAAGCTGATCCTCATGGACGAGCCGCTGTCGGCCCTCGACAAGCAACTGCGCGAGACCATGCAGATTGAGCTGCGGGCCCTGCACAAGCGCCTCGGCGCCACCATGATTTACGTCACCCATGACCAGCGCGAAGCCCTGACCATGAGCGACCGCATCGCCATCATGCGCGGCGGCCAACTGGTGCAGGTGGACACACCACGGCGCCTGCACGATCACCCGTCGGACGATTTCGTCGCCAGCTTTATCGGCGAGAGCACCCTGGTGCCCTTGCAGCGCGGCAGCGGCAATGACCTGACCCTGGGCGCCACCGCGCTGCGCACCACCCGACCGATCCCGGCCACGGGGGACCTGTTCCTGGCCCTGCAATCCGAGAAGCTGCTGCTAGACAACGACAGCGCCGGCCCGGAATGGAACCGCCTGCGTGGACGGGTTTCGGACATCGTGTTCCAGGGCGAAAGCCTCAAGGTGTTTGTCGACCTGGACGGCGGCCCCACCGTCAGCCTGCGTCAGCCCAGCCACCACGAAGGCAACCTCAGCCTGCCGCCGATCGGCGCGCCGATGCTGATGCGCCTGCACCCCGAAGACACCATCGTCGTACCCCGGGCCGGCGCCTGAGGCCCGCCCCACAGGGCTTCCAGGCAGCACGCCGGAGGCCCTGCTTCCCCGCCCCGCACGGGCACAGTCAAATGTTTCGCCAGCCCCCCGAAAAACAGTCGATCACAGCGCCGGGCCCGGCAAATTCAGCGCGTGGCGCGCCGGCCAATCCTTATCCTGATCACAGACCACCCGCCAAGCACGGCGTTTATGGAGATCGAGATGAATTCTGCACTGACTGAAAATCAACGCCTTCTGGCCCTGCGCGAGCAGCACGTTCCCCGCGGCATCGCCACCGCTCACCCGGTGGTGGTCAGCCACGCCCAGGGCAGTGAAGTCTGGGATGTGGACGGCAAGCGCTACCTGGATTTCGTCGGCGGCATCGGGGTGCTCAACGTTGGCCACAACCACCCGAAAGTGGTGGAAGCGGTGCGCCGCCAGGTCGGCGAAATCTCCCACGCCAGCTTCCAGGTGGTGGCTTATGAGTCGTACATCCAGGTGGCCGCGCGACTGAACAAAATGATCGGCGGCGACCAGCACTACAAAAGCGTGCTCTTCACTTCCGGCGCCGAAGCCGTGGAAAACGCGATCAAGATCGCCCGTGGCCACACTAACCGTCCGGCGGTGATTTCGTTCCGTGGCGGCTTCCACGGCCGCACCTTGCTCGGCGTGACCCTGACCGGCATGAGCCAGCCCTACAAGCAGAACTTCGGGCCCTTCCCGGCCGAGATTTACCACGCCACCTACCCCAACGAGTACCGCGGCATCAGCGGCGACGACGCCCTGGCGGAGCTCGACACCCTGTTCGCCACCGACGTCGCGCCGGACCGGGTGGCCGCGATCATCATCGAACCGGTGCAAGGCGACGGCGGTTTCCTCGCAGCACCAAAGGCCTTCCTCCAGGCCTTGCGTCAGCGCTGCACCGAACACGGCATCGTGCTGATTCTTGACGAAATCCAGGCCGGTTTCGGCCGCACCGGGACCCTGTTCGGCTTCCAGCACGCGGACATCCAGCCAGACTTGGTGACCGTGGCCAAGAGCCTGGCCGGCGGCATGCCGCTGTCGGGCGTGGTCGGTCGCGCCGAGATCATGGATGCACCCACCCCCGGCGGCCTCGGCGGCACCTACGGCGGCAATGCCGTGGCCTGCGCCGCAGCCCTGGCGGTGATGGACCTGTTCGAAGAAGAAGACCTGCTGGGCCAGGGCGAGCAACTGGCGGCGCAACTGCGCGAGGGTCTGCTGGCCCTGCAGCAACGCTACCCGCGAATCGGTGACGTGCGCGGCCTGGGCTTTATGCAGGCCATCGAAATCGTCGCCGACGACGCGGCCAAGAGCCCGGACGCGGCCCTGGCGCAGAAGATCATCGACGAGGCGCGCAACGCCGGTTTGCTGGTGATCAAGTGCGGCGTCTACCGCAACGTGGTGCGCTTCCTCGCGCCGCTGGTGACCACCCCGGCGCAGCTGGCAGAAGCCTTGCAGATGCTGGACCAGGCCCTGGCCGCCGCCGGTGCCTGACCTGCGCCCGCAACACCCCAGGTAAAGGCCAGGCCCGACCCGCTCACCCCGGGTCGGGCTTTTGCCTGATGACTCAGGAAGCGCATTCGCTAGACCCAGGAGCGGCACATGAAAGTCACCCAGTACAAAGCGTTGGGCCTGTCCTTCGGCACCCTGGTCGACCGCGAACGGGGCATCCTCGAAGGGTTGCGGCCGTTGTCGGTGCAAACCGAGGCGCTGCACAGCGACGAGCAGGTGCTCAGTGCCTATCGGCGCACGGCCCAGGAGCTCGCCGCCCAGGGGCAAGCCGCCAGCGCAGCGGCTTTCCATGGCCAGCTCTACCAACGCCTGGCGCATCAATTGCATGTAGTACCGGGCTGGGACGAAAGTGTTGCCTTTAGTACCGCGTCTGGCCAATGGCCGATTTTCGAAGACGCGCCCGGCGCCCTGCAGTACCTCAGTAAATTTTATCGACTGGTGCTGATCGCTCCGCCCCATGGCATGGACATCGATGCCCTGACCCGTCGCCTGCCCATCGCGTTCGACGCGATCATCGAGCCTCAGGCCAATGACTGGCACGCCAGCCTGGAACACGCTCTCGATCGACTGGGCTTGCAACGGAGCGAAATGCTACCGGTCCGCAGCACAGAAGCGGATGATCCATGGAACCTGCGGGTGGACTTCCCGGTGTGCACCTTGCGCCGCGACCAGCGCCAGCCCTGGAACCACTCGGAGCAGGCCCTGGACGGCAAGCGCTGCGAGTACGCCAGCCTGGCTGACCTGGTGCATGCGCACCAGAAGGCCCTGCACGCCTGACCCAGTATTCAAGACTGACATTGCGAGGAGTCAACGATGGAAGCGGTAACCAAACTCGATCGTATCGACATCAACATCCTGGTCCAGCTGCAAAAAGACGGACGCATGACCAACGTCAGCCTCGCCGAAGCCGTCGGACTGTCCCCCAGCCCCTGCCTGCAACGGGTCAAGCGCCTGGAAGCGGCGGGCTACATCAGCGGCTATGAAGCCCACGTCAACCTGGCCAAGTTCGCCAACTCGGTGACGGTGTTCACCGAAGTCACCCTCTCCGACCACAAGCGTTCCGACTTCGCCAAGTTCGAGTCGAGCATCCGCAATATCGACGAAGTCCTGGAGTGCCATTTGATCAGCGGTGGCTATGACTACCTGGTGCGTTTTCTCACCAGCAGCATCCAGCACTACCAGGAGCTGATGGAGTCGATCCTGGACAAGAACATCGGCATCGAGAAGTACTTCAGCTACATCGTCATCAAGTCGCCGGTGGTCAAGAGCACCGTGCCCCTGCGCAGCCTGCTGCGCTCGGCCTGATCGATAGAATGAACGGGGCCGAACGGCCCCAGGCGGGTGTCAGGAAAGGATGCAGAAAATCTTGCGGACGGTCTCGGTGCTGGTCCAGGCATTGCTCGCCCCCACCGGCACCACCACGGTCTCCCCGGCCTTGATGGTGCAAGGCGCAGCGCCCTCGGGGCTGAGGGTGATGGCCCCCTTGAGGACGTGCATCAACTCGCAGTAGCCCGGCTCAACGGTCTTGCGCTCATAGGCTTCACACTCCCAGAGACCGATCCGCAGGTTGGCGACGCTGAACAGGGTCTGGCTCCAGGCCTGGGGCGTCGGGCTGAGCAACACCTCGACAGCCGGCGGATCGCACGGCTGCAACGCCAGGCACGGATCAATCTTCAGCGGCAGGCGCGGCATCGGCGCGGTGCGCGACAGGCCGGGAAAGACCATGCACAGGTAACGCAACTCGCCGGGCTGGTGCCAGTCCAGGGTGATGCCCCGGGGAATCACAAAACAGTCCCCCGGGTGCAGGCCGATCCTGAAGCCTTCGCCCTGCAGAATCAGGGTGCCGGACTCGACGATGCCCAGTTCCACCCAAGGAAAGTTTTCGATCACCCGTTGCGTGCCAGGACTCTGGTACATGCCCACGGCGTAGCCTTGGGCAGAGTCATGCCAGTTCAGGGCGCGGCCATTGGCCAGGGGGTCGTCGACCCAGGTCAGGTTGTCGCTGGGCAAGCGCCGGGCGCTGGCCGGATGGGAGTAATGCAACATCGCAGGCATGTCTTCAGACTCTCGGCTTAGCGACCAATAAGGTCGAGGAACTGCTGCCAGCCTGCGGCCAGGCGAACGCCCGGGGCGCGGAAGGCATGCAGGGGAATGGGCTGGAATTTTTCGCCGGCCAGCAGGCCAAGGTCAACCTTTTCGCCTGCGGTCATGCGCGCCAGTTGCCCGCCCATGTAGGTGGACATTGCCACCCCGCCACCGTTATAGCCAATGGCATAGAAGCTTTGCTCGTCAAGCTGACCGGCATGGGGCAGGTAGTCCAGGGTCATGGCCACTAGGCCTGACCAGCGATAGGCGATGGGCTGGTCACGCAACACCGGGAACACCTCCCCCATGCTGCGCTGCAAGGCACGGAACGCCGTCTCGGAATCGTTTTTGCCGAAGGCCCCGCGACCGCCAAAGATCAACCGGTCACCCACCACCCGGAACCAGCGCAGCATACGCTTGGTGTCGCCGCAGACCTGGCCGCCGGGCATCAGCGTGGCCAGCACCGCAGGCGCCAGGGGCTCGGTGGCGATGATCGCGCTGCGAAAGGGAATCAGCCGTCGGTGCAGCGTATCGGTGACCGGGGTCAGGTCCGAATAGCCGTTGGTGGCGTAGATCACCTGCCGCGCACTGATCCGTCCCTGGGGCGTTTCGATGATCATCCGTTGGCCATCGCGATGGACCTTTTGCGCCGGGCTGTTGATGTAAATCTTGACCCCATTGCCGGTGAGGCTGCGGGCCATGCCCCGGGCGTAGTTCAGCGGGTGGATACCGCCCGCCTTGGGGGTCAGCAGGCCGCCGTGAAACAGGTTGGAGCCGGTGTATTCCGCGACTTCGGCAGCACTGAGCATAAAGGAGGAGGCGCCGCCGGTTTCGCGCTTGATCCACTCGGCAGTAGCTTGCAGCCCGGCCAGGGCATGAGGATTGTGGGCCGCGGCGATGTGCCCGCCCAAGTGCAGCCGGGCTTCGTCGAGACCCAGGGCTTCGACGGTTTCCACCAGGCTGTCCACGGCGTCATAGCCGGTGCGGTACATGCGCAAGGCGGTGTCACGGCCAAAGCGCGCCATCAGCGCGGCGAAGCCCACACGAAACTTGGGCGACACCACCCCGCCGTTGCGCCCGCTGGCACCCCAAGCCAGGGTCTTGGCGTCGATCAGCAACGGCTCGCGGCCGCTCAGGGCGATATGCCGGGCGGCGCTCAAGCCGGTGTAGCCGGCGCCGATGATCGCCACGTCGCACTGGCGCTCACCTTCAAGGGATTGCAGCGCGGGGCCGGGTTCGGCGGTGGCCGCCCATAAGGTCTGAAGAGTCATTGCCGGCTTCCGAGAAAAAAGGGGCGCCGGCACGATGGCTGCAGCGCCCGGGGGCTCAACCCAGTTCCTGCTCTACCGCGTCGGCCAGCTGGGCCAGGGAATGGTAGTGGTAGTGGGGCTTGGTGTGCTCGGATTCCAGGGTGCCGCCGCTGCCCTTCTGGGCGTGCCGGCGTTCGATCCAGCACACCTGGTAGCCCAGGCGCACGGCCACGCCGATGTCGTGGTATTGGCTCTGGGCCACGTGCAGGATTTCTTCAAAAACAATGCCCTGGGTCGCCAGCACGCCACGGGTGTAGGCAAAGAACTGCGGGTCGGGCTTCTCGAAGCGCACGTCGTCCACCGTGACCTTGACGTCGAACGGCTCATCCAGGGTCTTGGCCATGTAGTCCAGGGCCCAGATCTGCGAGTTGGTGGTGGCCACCAGCTTGAAGTGCTTGCGCAGGCGCTTGAGGGCGGCCACCGAGTCCGGGAAGGCCGGGAAGTTCTGCACCGCCAGGGCCAGGCCGCGCGCATATTCATCGTTGTCCGGCAGGCCGAGCTTGGCGGCGATCAGGTGGTAGCAGCGCTCCAGGTCATCGGGCCACCAGCCGGAATCCGGCAACGCCCGGGCTTCGCGATAGGCCTTGAGAATCTCGTCATCGCTACGGGCCTGGCCGGCCTCCCCCGCCACTTCACGGACATGGGCCAGAATCCCGGCTTCGAAATCGATCAGGGTGCCGACAACATCAAACGTCAGGGCTTTGAACTGCTTGAATGACATAAAGCGCTCCGCAAGGTAGGTCAGGGGGGATCGGAAAATCCGTCTGGATGGATTATCGACCTCGCCGCGGCAAGCAATATTCCGTTTTCAGCCACCCCTGAGGCATAACCTACTGTTTTTTTACTTGCGGCGGCACAGCCCCCTTATAGCGTCGATCGAATGACCTCAGCCAGGCGCAAATGTGGGTAGGCGGCATCGATTTGCGCCAGGTCATTGTGCATTTCGGTAACGATCCAGTCCCTCACTGCCGCCACCAAGGGACGCAACGGCCGGTTGCCCGGCGACACCAGGCAACAACGTCGCGCACTGACCCGAACCTGGTCCGCCGCCGGCAGCAACTCGCCCTTGGCCAGGCAATGGGAAACCACATTCAACCAGCCCAATGCCATGCCCTGGCCGAGCAAGGCGGCTTGTACCACCACCGCATAATCGGAGAACACCAGGCTGTTGTCAGCCACCCCCGGACGCTGGCCCAGGGTGTCGAAATGCTCGACCCAACCGCGCTCCTGGCTGTCCATGCTGATCAGGGTCCGGGGCTGTTTACGCGTGCCCTGCTGGAGCAGGTCAGCGTGGTACTGGCGGTTGCACAGGGGAATGGTGATTTCGGGCAACACCAGCATATCCGTGGCTTTCAGGCTTCCGACCTCGAGGTAGCGCATGCCCAGGTCGACGTCCACCAACGGCCCGCCGATCTTCCCCGACATCAGTTGGAAGCGCAGGTCGACACTGGGAAAGGCTTCGCTGAAGCGACTCATGCGCGGCATCAGCCAGTGGGTGGTGAAGGCCGTGGACACCGACAAGGTAATGGTCTCCAGGCCCGTGGCCCGGGACTCGATTTCGCTGATGGCGGTCTCGATGGTGGCGAACCCTTCCTGGACCCGGCGATAGAGAATGCTGCCGCTTTCAGTGAGCCGGGCGCCGCCCCGCACACGTTCGAACAACTGCACCCCGAGGTGCTCTTCGAGGCGCGCCAGCATGCGACTGACCGCCGGCTGGCTGACACAAAGTTCTTCCGCCGCCCGGGTAAAGCTGCCACAACGAGCGGCTGCCTCGAAAACGAACAGGGAACTGGAGCTGGGGAGTTTACGACGGAGATTTGACATGACTTGATATTATGCCTGGCCCAACTATTAGTAAATTGCCGTCGCACAAAAGCCGCGACTAATCTTGCGACGCCAGACGCCCCGCCCGCCCCGTTCCTGTGCCCGGCTCGCGGCGTACTTTTCAAGACCAGCAAGAGGCGCCAACTTCATGGAACACGCTCTGCAGTTCTACATCGACGGTCGCTGGGTCGAGCCCCACGGTCGCGAACGCCTGGCGGTGATCGACCCGGCCACTGAAACCGCCTTCAGCGAGATCGCCCTGGGCGACCGCAACGACGTCGAGGCCGCCGTGCAGGCGGCGAAAAAAGCCTTTCCGGATTTTTCCGCCACCTCCCCCGCCGAACGCAAGGCCTTGCTGCAGGATGTGCTGCAGGCGTACCTGCAACGCTACGACGAGATTGCCGATGCCATCACCCGCGAGGTCGGCGCACCCCGCGCACTGTCCCACGCCTGGCAGGCCGGGATCGGCCGTATGCACCTGGAACAGTTGATCCGCAGCCTGGAGCACTTCGACTTTCAACTGCAACGGGGCACCACCCTGATCAACCAGGAAGCGGTGGGCGTGGTGGCGCTGATTACCCCGTGGAACTGGCCGATCAACCAGATCGTGTGCAAGGTCGCGCCGGCCCTGGCCGCCGGCTGCACCATGGTGCTCAAACCCAGTGAAATCGCCCCGCTCAACGCGCTGATTTTCGCCGAGGTGCTGCACAGCGCCGGGGTGCCGCCCGGGGTCTTCAACCTGATCAATGGCGACGGCCCCACGGTCGGCGCGCCCTGGCCGCCCATCCGGACATCGACATGGTGTCGTTCACCGGTTCAACCCGGGCCGGGGTGGAAATCGCCCGACTGGCAGCGCCCACGGTCAAGCGCGTGCACCAGGAACTGGGGGGCAAGTCAGCGAATATCCTGCTCGACGACGTGGCCCTGGAGGCCGCGGTGACCCAAGGGGTGAATGCCTGCTTCAACAACAGCGGCCAATCCTGCAACGCGCCGACACGCATGCTGGTGCCCGAGGCCCTGCACGACCAGGTGGTGGCGATTGCCGCCCGCGCGGCCCAGGCCCATCGCCCGGGCCCGCCGGATGCCGACGACACCACCCTGGGCCCGGTGATCAGCGAACGGCAGTACCTGGCCATCCAGCGCATGATCGGCATCGGCCTGGAACAGGGCGCGCAATTGGTGGCCGGTGGTTTGGGGCGCCCCCAGGGCCTGGAGCGCGGTTACTACGTGCAGCCCACGGTGTTTGCCGGAGTGACCCCGCAAATGACCATCGCCCGCGAGGAAATCTTCGGCCCGGTGCTGGTGATCCTGCCCTACAGCGATGAGGCGCACGCCATTGCCATGGCCAACGACAGCGTGTTCGGCCTGGCCGCCTACGTGCAATCGGCGGACCTGCAACGGGCGCGCAAAGTGGCCCTGCAATTGCGTGCCGGCAGCGTCTACCTCAACTACCCGGACTGGGACAGCGCCGCGCCCTTTGGCGGCTACAAGCAGTCGGGCAATGGCCGGGAATACGCCGAATGGGGTTTGGAGGCCTTTCTGGAAACCAAGGGCATTGTCGGCTACGGCCACTGACCTTACAGCAGTAAAACCGCGACCGCCCCTCAGGCGGTCGCGGCCTTCCGGGCCTCCTGTGCCGCGTCGGCCTTGATCAGGTCTGCGATACGTTCGGCCAGCATGAGGGTCGGCACGTTGGTGTTGGCACAGGGGATCGATGGCATCAGCGAGGCGTCACACACCCGCAACCGACTGACGCCGATCACCCGGCCATCGCTCAAGGTCACCGCCTGCGGATCATCGGCGCGGCCCATGCGGCAGGTGCCGGACGGGTGCCAGGTGCCACCGACCTGGCTACGCACAAACGCCCCCAGCGCCGCGTCGTCGGCCAGCAACCCTTGCAGGGTCACGCCCTGGGTCACCAGGCGCCGGATCAGCCAGCCACGCAACGGCCCGGCCAGGTCCAGCAAGCCGCTCAAGGTGCCACGCAACAGCCCGTTGATCCCTCCCGGGCGCGCCACCTTGGCCACCCGAGGCGAATAGCTGGAAGGGAACACCACGCTGCGTTGCGCATCCAGGGAGGCGGCCCCCAGGGTGCGAGCGCCAAAGCGCAAGGCGTCTTTCAGGCGTTGAAAATCCCGCGGGTCGGAGAGCATGTCGAACTGCACATCGGGCTCTTGCAACGGGTCCGCTGAGACCAGCCGCACCCGCCCACGGGAATAGGATTTGTTGACCCAGAAAAACATCGACCCCAGGCGATAGCCGATGGAGTGCCAGCCCGAACGGGACAGGATGGCGCCGTGCATATCGCCGCTCGGCGTCTGCGCCAGGCCGGAAGAAAAACGCACGATCGCCTGCTCATGGTGTTCGTTGGCAAAGGGCGTGCGGCCCTCGCGAGTCAAGAGTGCCGACACCGCAATCGACGGATGCTCCATCAGGTTGCCCCCCACACCAGGGCGGTCCGCCACCAACTCGATGCCCAGATCGAGCAGCTCGTTCAACGGGCCGACGCCGCTGCGCATCAACAGCGCCGGGCTGTGGATTGCCCCAGCGCAGATGATCACCTCACGTGCCTCCAGCTCCAGGACTTGCCCATTGGCCAGGCGCAGGCATGCGCCCACCGCACGCTTGTGCTTGAACAGCACGCGCTCCACCAGGCAATCGGTGCGGATGCTCAGGTTACTGCGCCGGCGCACCTCATCGGTCAGGTAGCACACCGAGGTGGGAATGCGTTCGCCCGCCTCGCTGACGCCAATCGCACCGACATACACCCCGTCTTCCCAGGGGCCGTTCTGGTCCGGTTTGCGTTGCAGGCCCTGCTCGCCCAAGGCGCCAATCACCCCTTTGACAAAGGGCGAGAGGGCCGCGTCCGGGGTCCGACGAATGCGCAACGGGCCGTCCTGGCCGTGCAGCGGGCCGTTGAAATCCGTGTCGTTTTCCAGCTTGCGAAAGTACGGCAGGCAGTTGTCCCAGCCCCAGCCTTCGGCGCCCAGTTGCTGCCATTCGTCATAGTCGGCGGGAGCACCGCGATTGGTCATCAGGGCATTGATCGCCGAGCCGCCGCCAAGGATTCGTGCCTGCTCGTAACGCCGCTGCTGACGCGCGCCAGTGCCCATCAAGGCGTTGAGGCGCTGCCAGATATTGCCCAGGTCCAGGTAAGCCCGGCCCGGGTAGCGACTGCGAATCTCCGGCGGCATGCTCGACGCCGAAATATCGCGCCCGGCCTCCACCAGGCACACCTGTTTGTCCGGGTCCTCGGAGAGCCGGGCCGCCATTACGCAACCGGCAGAACCGCCCCCGAGGATGAGGTAGTCGATCATCGTGCTCATGGCATTCCCTGTGGACGACCCATCGAATCAGCAACCCCGGCCGGCACCGCCACAAGGCGGCTCGCCGCCGGGTACGGCATGGCGTTACTGAACGAACTTCAGCCAGCGGTCCTTGGCGGCAATACCGGCCGGCGATGCCCACCACTCTTCGGACAGCAACGCTTGCTTGGCGGCGTTATCCGGGGCGCTCGGGAGTTCCTTGGCGCGTTCCGCACTGATCTTGCCGGTGCTGAAGGCCGCCGGGTTGCCCGGGCCGTAATCGATGTGCAGCGGCAGGTTGGCCTGCAGGTCCGGGGACATGGCCTCGTTAATGAATTGCAAGGCGGTGGCGTAGTTCGGGGCGTTTTTCAGCACGCACAACTGGGTGTTCTGCAACAGCCCGTCGTTGTAGGTGAACTCGACCTCCGGCTTGTCCTTGCGCACCGCGCTGGCGCGGCCGTTCCAGATCATCAGCATGTCCACTTCGCCGTCGCTGAGCAGCTGCGCCGACTGGCCGCCGGAACTCCACCACACAGCAATGTCCGGCTTGATCTGTTCCAGGCGCTTGTAGGCCCGGTCCACGTCCAGGGGGTAAAGCTTGTCCCGGGGCACGCCGTCGGACAGCAGCGCGGCCTCCAGGGTGCCCATGGGGTCGTTGCGCAAGGCGCGCACGCCGGGGAAGTCTTTGACGTTCCAGAAGTCGGCCCAGCTCTGGGGCACTTTTTTCAGGGCCTTGGTGTTGTAGGCCAGCACCGAGGAGTAGAACTCGTAGGCCACCGAATACGGGGTGCGATAGGCTTCGGGCATGCTCTGCACGTTTGGCAGCTTGCTCAGGTCCAGGGGTTCGATCAGCCCTTCGCGACCGCCGCGCAGGCAGTTCGAAGGCGGGGTGTCGATCACATCCCACAGCGGTTTGCCGGCCTCGCCCTGGGCTTTGACCATGGGCCAGGCATCGGGAACGCTGTCTTGTTTGATGGTGATATTGAGGCGTTTGGCGGCGGGGTCGAGGATGGCCTTAGTCTGCGCCTCCTGGTAAGTGCCGCCCTGGGAAACAAAGGTGATCTGTGCCGCCAGCGCCGGCAATGCGGCCCCGGCAGTCAGGCACATCACGGAGAAAACTGAACCGAGCGACAAGACTTTCATGGCAATCATCCTATTAAGTCATTTGATTCGGCAGACTCAAAAAATGCGACTGAACACCTTGGAACCTTGTGGCGGCTTCGGTCTGTTTTTTGTTTTTACCGAGCGGGCCCCACCGACGTTACAAGAGTGTGCCGTGCCGGACAACTCACCAATAGTCAGGACCAGCATAGCTTCAAGTTATGCAAAAACCCTCGCAACCCTGACCAGTCATGGATGCACCGCATAAGGCAGGCGTTTGGCCAGCTGCTGAACCAGGTACTGGCTGAACACCGAGATGCGCTGGGGAATATGACGGCGATGCTGGTACACCGCGAAGATGTCCGCCCGCGGTGCCTGGTGATCCAGCAACAACCCACGCAGACGCCCATCCTCCAAGTATTGCTGGACATCCCAGCGGGATCGCAGGATCAATCCATGCCCCTCCAGGGCCAGGCTCAGGGCCACTTCACCGTCGTTGCTGGACAGGGTGCCGCTGACTTTATGGGCGTACTCGCGGCCGTCCTTGTGGAAGCGCCAGATCGCGTAATCCCCGGCAAACTGCCGCAGCACGATGCAATTGTGCTGGGCCAGGTCCGCCACCACGTTCGGCTCAGGCATGTTTTCAAGGTATCCAGGCGCTGCACATAATAGCCGCGGATTTTCCAGCAGCCGCACGCTGATCAAACGCGAATCCGGCGGCTCGCCCATGCACACCGCAATGTCGAACTGATCGTCCAGCAGGGCCAGGGGCTGGCTGCTCAGCTCCAGGGAAATCTCCAGTTGCGGGTGCAAGCGGGCGAAGCTGGAAACGATGGGCGCCAGGTGGCGGCGACCAAAACCCAGGGTGCCATTGATCCGCAGCCGCCCGTGCAAGGTCGGCTGACGCTGGTTCAAGGCGCTCTCCAATTCTTCCAGTTGCCGCAGGATCGGCCGACCGCCTTCCAGGTACAACGCGCCCTCCGGGGTCAGGGCCAGCTTGCGCGTGGTGCGTTGCAGCAACTGCACCCCCAGGCGCTGTTCCAGCTGACTCAGGCGCTTGCTCACCGCCGGCAGCGACAGGCCCAGGTGGCGCGCCACTTCGGTGAGGCTGGCGCGGCTGGCCACCTGCTGGAAGAAACTCAAGTCGTCGATGGTGCTCATGGATTCTTTCCAAAAATCTAAGAATGGCTTTCGTTTCAGGCTAATTATTTATTCCGCGACCATACATACACTCAGTGCCGCTACCCAACAATCCCTGGAGTCGAACCATGAGCAAGTCCAGCTACAAAATCGCCGTGATCCCTGGTGACGGCATCGGCAAGGAAGTGATGCCCGAAGGTGTGCGCGTACTCGATGCCGTGGCCCGCCGCCACGACCTGGAACTGCAGTGGGACTGGTTCGACTTCGCCAGTGCCGATTACTACCTGGCCCACGGCAAGATGATGCCCGACGACTGGTTCGAGATGCTCAAGGGTTACGACGCCATCTACTTCGGCGCGGTGGGCTGGCCCGACGTGGTGCCGGACCACATCTCACTGTGGGATTCGCTGTTGCAGTTCCGCCGCGAATTCGACCAGTACGTCAATCTGCGCCCCTGCCGGCTGATGCCCGGGGTCAAGGCGCCACTGGCCAACCGCAAGCCCGGCGACATCGATTTCTGGGTGGTGCGCGAGAACACCGAGGGCGAGTACTCCAGTGTCGGCGGCAAGATGTTCCCTGGCACCGAGCGCGAGATCGTGCTGCAGGAAACCGTGATGACCCGGGTCGGGGTCGACCGCATTCTCAAGTTCGCCTACGACCTGGCCCAGAGCCGGCCGAAGAAGCACCTGACCTCGGCCACCAAGTCCAATGGCATCGCGATCACCATGCCCTACTGGGATGAACGCGTGGTGGAGATGGGCAAGCGCTACCCCGAGGTCAAGGTGGACAAGTACCACATCGATATCCTCACCGCGAACTTCGTCCTGCACCCGGACTGGTTCGACGTGGTGGTGGCCAGCAACCTGTTCGGCGACATCCTCTCCGACCTCGGCCCAGCCTGCACCGGCACCATCGGCATCGCCCCTTCGGCCAACATCAACCCGGAGCGCAACTTCCCCAGCCTGTTTGAACCGGTGCACGGTTCGGCCCCGGACATCGCCGGCAAAGGCATCGCCAACCCCATCGGGCAGATCTGGTGCGGGGCGATGATGCTTGAGCACCTGGGCCACCCCGAAGCCGGTGCCGCCGTGGTCAAGGCCATCGAAGCCGTACTCGAACAAGGACCGGAGGTGGCGCCGCTGACTGCCGACATCGGCGGCAAAGGCACCACCGAAGCCTTGGGCAAGGCCATCGCCGCCCTCTGCTGAGCCCCGAGTGGCCGCCCATTCGGGCGGCTGCTGCGGCCGGTGGGATAAAATTCAAAAGCTGCCGTCGCGGCGCAGCGATTCAAAAGAATCTACTGTCGGCGCTGGGATAGGCTGAGCACAGTCCTTCAGGCGGAGCCTTCCATGGCCCTTCTCTACAAAGCCGATTCCGAGCGTGGCCAGCAGTGGCAGGCCTTGTTCGCCGAGCACGCCCCGGACATCGAAGTCAGGCTCTGGCCGGACGTCGGCAACCCTGCGGACATCCGTTACTTGATGGCCTGGCAGCCGCCGGAAAACCTGCGGGACTTTCCCAACCTTGAAGTGGTGTTCGCCACCTCGGCGGGGGTCGATCAGTTCGACCTGCGGCAGTTGCCCGAGCAGGTGCCGGTGGTGCGCATGCAAGACCCGGGCATTGTCCAGGGGATTGTCGAATACGCCTGCATGGCGGTGCTCAGCCTGCATCGGCAATTGCCCTTGTACCTGCACCAGCAACGCCAGGGGCAATGGCAGGAACAGCCCTGGGTCCCGGCCCGGCAACGCCGCGTGGGGGTCATGGGCCTGGGCATGCTGGGCAAGGCGGCGCTGCAACACTTGCGGCCGTTCGGCTTCAACCTGCGGGGCTGGTCGCGTTCGCTGCAACCACTGGACGGCGTCGAGTGTTTTGCCGGCGTCGAGCAGTTGCCGGCCTTCCTCAGCCAGTGCGACACCCTGCTCTGCCTGCTGCCCCTGACCGAGCACACCCGTGGCCTGCTCAACGCCCGCACCCTGGGCTTGCTGCCCCGGGGCGCGAGCCTGATCAACCTGGGCCGTGGCGCGCACCTGGTGGAGCAGGATCTGCTGCAAGCCCTGGACAGCGGGCAACTGAGCCACGCGATTGTCGATGTGGTGCAAGAAGAACCGGCCCCCGAGCAGCACCCGTTCTGGCAACACCCGAACATCTGGCTGACCCCGCACATCGGCGCAGTGACCCTGCCCGAGTCGGCGTTCGCTCCATTGCTGGACAACCTGCGCCGCCACCAACGGGGCCAGGCCATGTCCGGTGTCATCGAAAAACACCAAGGCTACTGAAGAGGGACCATCCCGACACTGACGCTCTGCATAACAACAAATCAGCCCGGAACTTCGAATGTCCGGTAGAGCAACCGGCGCGGCGCCGATTCGTTCCCGCCCCGTCGAGCTGACACTGCCCTTAGCACTCCATTGCGGTACTACTTTTTTTGGGAGTTTCACCATGTCGAAAACACTGAAGTTTGTGCTGCTCAGCGGTTGCCTGAGCCTGGCTGTGGGCCAGGCCATGGCCAAGGATCTGACCGTGATTTCCTACGGCGGCGCGAGCAAGGACGCCCAAGTGGCGGGCTTCTACAAACCCTACGAAAAAGCCACCGGGACCAAGATCATCGCCGGCGAATGGAACGGCGAGATGGCCAAGGTCAAGGCCATGGTCGACACCAAGAGCGTCAACTGGGACGTGCTCGACATCGAAGACAACGACCTCAGCCGTGGTTGCGACGATGGCCTGTTCGAGAAAATCGACATGAGCCGCATCGGGCCGGTGGAAGACTTTATCGACGGCACCGTGCAGACCTGCGGCGTGGGGATTTTCGTCTGGTCCAACGTCCTGGCCTACAACACCGAGAAGCTCAAGACCGCGCCCCAGGGCTGGAAAGATTTCTGGGACGTGAAGAAATTCCCCGGCAAGCGCAGCCTGCGCAAATCCGCCCGCGGCGCCCTGGAATTCGCCCTGATGGCCGACGGCGTGGCGCCCAAGGACGTGTACAAGGAACTGTCCACCGACGCCGGCGTGAGCCGCGCCTTCGCCAAGCTCGACGAACTCAAGCCCTACATCCAGTGGTGGGAAGCCGGCGCCCAGCCGCCGCAGTACCTGATTTCCGGCGACGTGGTCATGAGCTCGGCCTACAACGGCCGGATCTATGCCGCCAAGCAATCCGGCGCACCGCTGAAAATCGTCTGGGACGGCAACCTCTACCAGTTCGATGAGTGGGCCATTCCCAAGGGCACGCCGAACCTGGACGAGGCCTACAAGTTCATCAAGTTCGCCATGCAGCCGGCGCAGCAGAAAATCTACACCGAGCACATGGCGTACGGCCCGTCGAACAAAGGCACCATCAGCCTGCTGAGCCCGGAACTGGCCGCCGACCTGCCGACGGCGCCGCAGAACATGCAGAACGCCCTGCAGATGGACGTGGACTTCTGGACCGAGCACGGCGAAAGCCTGGAACAGCGCTTTATTGCCTGGTCGAGCAAATAACCCCCAACGCCTGACAACCGGCCAGGGCGACTATCGCCCTGGCCCGTCGGCAACGCCCCTCTCCACCGATTGCTGCGCCGCAACCGCCCTCCTTCCCCGCCCAGGCAGCCCCTGCCCCGCCACACCCGCCGCCGCTTGTGCGCCACAGAGAATCCTTGCGCAGGGACTTCGCCCTACACTAGCATTGGGAATACTTCTCAATTGCAAACTCCGACCTGCCATGAGCGATAGCCCCGCCGCGATCCACGCCCAGCACCTGCGTACCGTCGAAGCCCTGTACAGCGGCCACCATGGCTGGCTCTACGCGCGCCTGCGGAAAAAGCTCGGCAACGCCCTGGACGCCGCAGACCTGGCCCATGACACCTTCACCCGGATCCTCGCCTCCGGGGTCGCGGTGATCGACGAACCCCGGGCCTACCTGAGCTGCGTGGCCAAGGGCATCCTGGTCAACTGGTACCAGCGCCAGGCCCTGGAACGCGCCTACCTGCAAGCCCTGGCGCAGATGCCGGAAGCCGAGGCGCCCTCGCCCCAGGCGCGCTACCTGATCCTGGAAACCCTGCACGAAATCGACGCCATGCTCGACACCTTGCCGGCCCCGGTGAAACGCACCTTCCTGCTGTCGCAGATCGCCGGCCTCAAGTACGCCGAAATCGCCGAGCAACTGGGGGTCTCGCTGATCACCGTCAAGCGCTACATGAAGCAGGCCTTTATCCAGTGCCTGGCGTTGGTGCACTAAGTGCCCGCCCAGCCGACTGTCCCCCTGGCCGAGCAAGCCCTGGACGAAGCCGCCGACTGGCTGCTGCGCTTCAGCGAAGGCGATGTCAGCGCCGACGAACATGAGCAATGGCAGCACTGGCGCGGCAGCAGCCCGGAACGCCAACAGGCCTGGGAGCGGGCGCAGGTGCTGCTGGGCAAACTCGGCGGCCTGCCCCCGGCCCTGGCCATGTCAGCCCTGGATCGCCCTGCCAACCCGGGCCGACGCGCCGCCGTGGCCAAGCTGGCGGCATTGCTGGCCCTGCTGCCCGGCAGCTTCGGCGCCTGGAAGCTCCTGGAAACCCAGCAATGGACCGCCGACTTCCGCTCGGCCGTGGGCGAACGCCGGGAGCTGCAGTTGGCGGACGGTTCGCAGATCACCTTGAACACCGACTCGGCGATCGACGTGCGCTTCGACAGCCAGCAACGCCGGGTGCACCTGCGCCAGGGCGAGATCCTGGTACAGACCGCCCGCGATCCTGGCGACCGGCCGTTCCTGGTGACCACCGAGGCCGGCTGGATGCAGGCCCTGGGCACCCGTTTCACCGTGCGCGAGCAGGCCGGCAGCACCCGCCTGGTGGTGCTCGAAGGCGCGGTGCGGGTGCAACTGGCCGAGGCCGGCGGTGCCCAGCAGGTGATCAACGCCGGCCAGCGCACCACCTTCAGCGCCAGCCAGCTGGCCCCGCCGGAAACCGCCAACCCCGCTGCCAGTGCCTGGACCCAGGGCATGCTGTTGGCCGACAACCTGCGCCTGGCGGACTTCCTCGTGGAACTGGCGCGCTACCGCAAGGGCTTCGTGCGCTGCGACCCGGCCATCGCCGACCTGCGCATTTCCGGTGCCTTCCCCATCAGCGACAGCCAGCGCACCCTGGACATGCTGCAGCAGACCTATCCCCTGGTTATCCGTCAGCACTGGCAGGGTTACTGGGTGATGCTTTCCGCCGCCTGAAAAAAAACAGCCTGGGGGGTGATACTTTTTCCGCGCTCGGCTGGCTAGGGAAGGAAGCACTTCTCAACCTTGTCGAATAGGTCCTCCCCCATGTTCGTTAACCGCCCTCCGCGTCCGGCCCGCCCCCTCCGACCCGCCCTGCGCAACGCCCTGCTGTGCCTGAGCCTGGGCACCGCTTGCAGCACAGCGGCCTGGGCCGCCGCCACACCGGCCCTGGACAGCACACCGCGCAGCTACGAGATCCCGGCCGGCCCCCTGGGCCCGACCCTGTCTGGCTTTGCCCTGGCCACCGGCCTTCCCCTGTCGTTCCAGCCCAACCTCACCGACGGCCTGGAAAGCCCCGGGCTGTCAGGCCGCTACAGCCCCCGGGAAGCCCTGGAACAATTGCTCGCCGACAGCGGCCTGGAACTGGTGGCGCGCACCGACGGCACCTACACCCTGGCCCGGCGCCCAGCCGCCGCAGACACCGGGCTGACCCTCGACGCCACCACCATCAGTGCCAATGGCCAGGCCCCCGACAGCCTGCCGCCGGTGTATGCCGGCGGCCAGGTGGCCCGTGGTGGGCGCCTCGGCCTGATGGGCAACAAAGACCTGATGGACGTGCCCTTCAGCGTCAGCAACTACACCTCCACCCTGATCAAGGACCAGCAGGCGATCACCGTCGCCGACGTGCTGGAGCGTGACTCCTCGGTGCGTTCCACCGGGCAGACCGGCGGCGTGGTGGACTCGTTCTTTATCCGCGGTTTTCCCATAGGCGAAGGCAACCTCGGGGAACTGGCTTTCGACGGCGTCTACGGCGTGGCCCCCAACTACCGGGTGTTCACCGAGTACGCCGAGCGCGTGGAGGTGATCAAGGGGCCCGGCGCGCTGCTGTACGGCATGTCGCCCAACAGCGGGGTCGGTGGGGTGATCAATATTGTGCCCAAGCGCTCCCTGGACGAAGACCTGACCCGCTTCACCGCCAGCTACGCCAGCGACCGCCAGGTTGGCGGCCATCTGGACCTGAGCCGGCGCTTCGGTGACCAGCGCCAGTTTGGTGTGCGCATCAACGGCAGCGTGCAGCAAGGCGACACCGCTATCGACAAACAATCGCGGGAGATCAACCTCGGCGCCGTGGCCTTCGATTACCAGGGCGAGCGCCTGCGTGCCAGCCTCGACATGATCAGCCAGGAAGAACAGTTCGACGCCCCATCCCGGCCCTTCCTGATCAACCGAGGCCTGGACATTCCCTCGGCCGCCAATGGCCGGCGCAACGTCACCCAGGAATGGTCCTGGGCCAAGACCCGCGACCGCGCCACCCTGCTGAGCGGTGAATACGAGGTGAACGACGCACTGACCCTGTTCGCCCACGCCGGCGGTGGGCGCTCGCAAGTGTCGCGGCTTTCCGACCAGACCCCGAACCTGCTCAACAGCGCCGGCGACACCTCGTCGATTCCCGGCTATTACAAGTTCGAGGTCGAGCGCTACACCGTCGATGCCGGTGCCCGGGTGCGCTTCGACACCGGCCCGGTGAGCCATAACACCAGCCTGCAAGTCACCCGCTATCGCGATGATTTGTCCCGGGCGATCATTTCCGGGCCGGCGATCCTGTCCAACATTTACCACCCGGTGCAGCGCCCGGAGCCCGAAATTGCCACCCCTGACCCGCTCAAGGTCTCGGCCAGCGAACTGTCCGGCGTGGCCCTGGCCGACACCTTGTCGGTGCTCGATGAACGCTTGCAGCTGACCCTCGGCCTGCGCCAGCAAAGCATCGAGTCGCACAACTACAACCCCGCAGTCGCAGTCACCACCTACGACAAAACCGCCACCACGCCGCTGTTCGGCCTGGTGATCAAACCCTGGGAGCACGTGTCGCTCTACTACAACTACATCGAAGGCTTGAGCAAGGGCGACTCCGCGCCGGCCAACGCCGACAACTCCGGCGAGGTGTTCGCGCCCTACATCTCCCGCCAGCAGGAAGTCGGGGTCAAGGTCGACTACGGGACCTTCACCTCAACCCTGAGCCTGTTTCAGATCAAGAAGCCAGCGGGCGAACTGGTGGCCCAGAGCAATAACCGACAGATTTTTTCGGTGCAGGGTGAGCAACGTAACCGCGGCCTGGAACTCAACCTGTTCGGCGAACTCAGCGAAGGCACCCGCCTGCTCGGCGGCGTGACCCTGCTCGACGCCGAATTGACCCAGAGCGGCACCCCGGCCTACCGCGGCAACAAACCCGTGGGCGTGCCCGAGGTCCAGGCCAACCTCTGGGCGGAATGGGACACGCCGTGGATCGAGGGCCTGACCCTGACCAGCGGCGCCATCTACACCGGCAGCCAGTACATCAATCAGGACAATACCCAGGAACTCGACCCCTGGACCCGGATCGACGCCGGCGCCCGCTACAGCACCCACATCGACGGCCGCCCCACCACCCTGCGGGCCACGGTGCAGAACCTCTTCGACCGCAGCTACTGGTCGGGGGTGGCGTCCTATGGCGCCTTCTCCCAGGCCTCGCCACGCACCTTGCAACTGTCGGCCACGGTGGATTTCTAGGCCCACGCGAGGAGCAAGGCAAGCCAGGCACCAGCACCCTGGTGCTGGACACCATGATCAAGGTGCAGTCCCTGGCCTACCCAGTCTTCAACCTGCCCAAGCAGCTACTGGAGTTCATGACCGAAAAGGTGGCGCACTCGAAGGCCTCGCGGGCCAGGCAAGCGGGGTTTTGTCTATTTATTGACCGTGCCCCGTATCACCTGTGTTGTCGGCCTCCTGCGCAGTTATCCACAGAGATACCCACGGTTTTAGTGAATAACTTCAGGCGTTTGCGCGCGCGGTGCAGGCCCCAGGCCCGGGGTTCGGACTGCTCCGCCCCATAGCAAAATCCCCCAAGTCCCAGGCGCTTTACGCACCGGAAGCTGGGGGATGGCAGAGGCTTGGCGGCTATCGGGTTTACAGGGTGTAGGCGATGCCCAGTTGCACGGTACGCGGTGCGCCCGGGTAGGCGTAGGCGTTGCCGAAAGCGCCTTCCTCGTAGTCTTCGTTGAACAGATTTTTCACGTCCAGGTTCAGACGCACGTGCTCGTTGAGTTTGTAGTAGCTCAACAGATCAAAGACCTGGTAGCTGCTCATGTCGAAGGCGGTGCTGGAGGTTTGCCCGGCGCGGTTATCCACGTACTTGGCCCCCAACCCCAGGCCCAGGCCCTTGAGGCCGCCGTCCTGGAACTCATAGACGTTCAACAGGCTGAAGCTGTTGCGCGGAATGTTCATCAGGCGCGTGCCGGTCGGGATCGCCGTGTCCTTGGTGACCTCGGCATCCACATAGGCGTAGCCGCCGATCATCCGCCACTCGGGGGTGAGGTTGCCGGCCACGTTGATGTCCAGGCCACGACTGCGCACTTCACCGGCGGCCACTTTGAACACACCGTTCGGGTCCGTCGGATCGTTGGTCAGCACGTTCTGCTTGTCGATCTGGTAGATCGCCGCGTCCACGCTCAACTGGCGCTCCAGGGCTTCCCATTTCACCCCCACTTCATAGGACTTGCCTTCTTCCGGCTTGAAGCCATTGCCCGTGCGGTCGGCACCCGAGTTGGGTTTAAACGAGCGCGCCGCGTCGGCATACAGCGCCACGGTCGGCGTCAGGTTGTAGACCAGGCCAGCCCGCGGGGTGACGGCGTTGTCGCTCTTTTCCCAGGACGAGTTGTTGAGGTAGTTGTCGTAGTGGTGCTCGAAGCGCTCCAGGCGCGCGCCCAGCAGAACCTTGAGGTCGTCGGTCAGGCTGACCTGATCCTGGACAAAGGCCGCGTAGGTCTTGAGGTTTTCCTTGTCATGGGTGGTGGTGCGGGTCAGGGCCGGACGTGGCTGGCCGTAGACCGGGTTGAAGATATCGATGGGGTATGCCGCGTTGGAGCGGCGAATGATCGACTGGTAGTCGTAGTCTTCGTACTCGACACCGGTGAGCAAGGTGTGCTCGAAACCGCCGGTGGAAAAATGCCCGGTGAGGTTCAACTGGTAGTCGCGGTCACGCCACTCCAGCTTGCGGTAGTTGAAGTTGCGCCCCAGGGTGCGGCCGTCGGGCGCAATGCCGTTGGCCTCGACACCATTGCCGGCCAGGGTGCCGTCGAGGATTTGCGCGCCGCCGCCCAGGGTCCAATTGTCATTGAGGAAGTGCTCGAAACGCACCTGGCCCATGTTGTTGTCGTTGTGCAGTTTGCCGACGTCCTTCTCGCCGAAGAAGGTGTCCCGCGAGGCCACGCCACGCTGTGTCGGGTAGCGGGTCAGGCCACGATCCAAAGGCGCGTTGTTGCGCATGAAGTCGCCTTCGAAGGTGATTTTGGTGCGGTCGTTGACCTGCCAGCTGAGCACCGGGGTCACGCCGTAGCGTTCGGTTTCCACATGGTCACGGAAGGTGTCGCCGCCCTCGCCGATCACGTTCAGGCGATAGGCAAAGCGGCCGTCATCGTCCAATGGGCCGGAGGTGTCCAGGGTGCCGCGACGCATGCCCTGGTCGCTGATCTGGCTGCCCAGGGTGGTGCGGCTTTCGGCCAGGGGCTGCTTGGACACCACATTGAAGGTGCCGCCCGGGTCGCCACGGCCGTAGAGCATGGTAGCCGGGCCGCGCAGCACTTCCAGGCGCTCGATGGTGTTGGCATCGGGCATGTTCGGGTAGCCGCGGTTGATCGGAAAACCGTTGCGGTAGAACTCGCCGGTGGTGAAGCCGCGCACGGTGAAGGTGGTCAGGCCCTGGCCGCCAAAGTTGTTGGCTCGGCCCACGCCGCCGGCGTAATCGAGGGCGTCTTGCAAACGGGTCGCGCTGAGGTCTTCCACGGCGTCGCGGGTGACCACGCTGATGGACTGCGGGGTTTCATGAATCGAGGTGTCGGTGCGCGTGGCGCTGGCGGAACGGGTGGCACGATAACCCTGTACCGGCCCCTGGGCCTGTTCTTCGGCGGTGCCGTTGATGTCGATGGCTTGCAGCTCGATCGAGGCCGGGTCCACCGGTACCGATTCAGCCCAGGCAGTCTGGGAAATAGCTTGGATGACACACAGGGAAACAAGAGTTCGACGCATCGACGTAACGGCCTTTTTGGAGAATCCCGGGCACTGCGGTAGCCCGGCAAGATTGTGCCGCGAATCATATAGATACAGATTCTCATTTGATAGGCTTTCTCAGTCACGTGTAGCAAAAATAATACAAAGGGGCCGCCTCCTTGCAGCCCATCGCCGACGCGGGTTTCGCGCCCTGCCCTTCAGTCCGGCGTCGGCAAGCCCGCGTCGATAATCCCCTGGGCAATCGCCTCCATGCTGATGCGCCGGGCCATGGCGTCTCGCTGGATGCGCCGGTGGGCTTCGCTTTCGGCAATCCGATAGCGGGCCATCAACAGGGCCTTGGCCATGGAGATTTTCGACACCGCCGGTTGCCGGGTCTGCAACTTGCGGATCTGCGCCAGCATGTCGATCCGCGCGCGCCAGGCGCCCGGGCCATCAACAACTGGGTCAGCAGGCCGAACGGTCGCAGGGGCCGTTCGATCACCGCCGCCGGTTGGGTTTCCAGCACCAGTTGCAGCATCGAGGGGTTTTCGTAGCCGACCACGGCAATGATCGGCGGCGCCTGCTCGTCGAGGCTCTCCACCAATGCCTGGGTGTTGGCGCGCTGGTTGAGTTCGACCGCCAGCAGCACCGCGTCGAACGCCGCCGGCAGGCAGGTGGGCACCGGCCAGCACTGTTCGACGATGCAGCCGATGCGTTGCAGTTGGCTCAGCACCACCCGGGCCTCGGCGTCCTCGGGGTGGATGACCAACACCCGCAGGCCCTTGAGCTCGCGCAGCAGCGAAGGTGCAGTGTTCATCTCGCCCTCCTCCGCCTCACGCTTCAGCGTCCAGTTGGTACTCGACCATGTACGGGCTGGGCCGCACCGCCTCGCGGCTTTCCAGCACCAGTTGGAACTGACGCTGGGCATCGACCCGGGCAATCCGTGGCCAGAGCCAGGTGTGCTGAGTGTCGGCATCGATACTCACACGGCCTTGAGGAGCGTCGAAGTGGGCACCGGCCAAGGCTTCGCGCAGGGCCTCCAGGGAATCGTCCGCGGCCTGGCGTGCGGCCTGGGCGAACAGGTGCACCTGAAAATACGCCGCCTCGGCCCCCGAGGTGATCGGCGCCTGCTCGCCAAACCGCGCCCGGTAGCGGGCGACAAAGGCCCGGCTTTGGGCGTTGTCCAGGGTCGAGAACCAGGGCGCCGCGCACACGTGCCCTTCGGCCTCCTCGGCGGTCATGGCGAGCACGTCCACTTCATTGGTGGCCAGGCTGACGATCGGCGTGCGCGCCGGGTCCAGCCCGGCACGGCGGTAGGCCCGGTGCAGAGCCGGGATGTCGCTGCCGACAATGGTTGAGTAGATGGCGTCCGGGGCGGTGTCCGCCACCCGCTGCATGACCCGCTGGAAGTCCTCCTCACAGGCGTGGAACGGCAGGTAGATTTCGTCCACTACTTCGCCCCCGGCCTGCTCGAACAGCTCGCGCATGATGCGGTTGGACTCGTACGGGTAGACATAGGGCCCACCGACAAACAGCACCCGCCCGCCGTAGGTTTCCAGCACATAACGCGCCAGTTGCACGGAGTTCTGGTTGGGGGCCGAGCCGGTATAGAAGCAGTACGGCGAATACTCGAAGCCTTCATAGAGGGTCGGGTAGAACAGCAGGCGACGACGGCTTTCCACCACCGGCAAGACCAGCTTGCGGGTGCTCGACATGTGGGTGCCGAACAGCACCCGCACCTGTTCCTGATCACAGAGTTGCAGGGCGCTGTCGCGGTAGCTGGCCGGCTCGGCACCGGGGTGGGCAACCACTGGCACCAGGGGCACGCCGTTGATGCCCCCCGCTTCGTTGACTTCGGCAATCGCCAGTTGGCTGGCATTGGCCTGGGTGGTCTCCACCCCGGCGGTGAGGCTGTGCTCGGAGAACAACAGCCCGACCTTGTATCCCTGAGTACTCATGACGTAAGGCTTTCCCAATTGAAGTGCTGCTCGAAAGCATGGGCCAGGCGGTACAGCGTGGCCTCATCGTAGTCGCGAGCGACCAGCATCATGCCCACCGGCAGCCCGGCGGCCAAGCCGCAGGGGATGGAGATCGCCGGGTGACCGGTAACATCGAAGGGCGCGGTGTTGGCGTTCATCTCCAGGGCGCGGCTGACCCAGGTGCTGGCCGAGGCTTCAGGCTCCGGCAACCGCGGCGCCTTGAGCGGCACCGTGGGCATCAGCAGCACGTCGAAGTCTTGCAGGTGCCCGTCGTAGGCGGCGCGCAGTTGCCGCGCCGCATTCTGTGCCTTGGCGTAGTACTGCCCGGCATGGGCGCGGTAAGCGTAGTCGCCGGCCAGCAGGCAGGTTTTCAAGTCATGGGGAAAGGCCTCGGCCTTGGCCTGCCAGCCGGCCTGGGCCTGCATCAGGCTCTCCACGTAGAGCCCCTTCCAGTTGCTGGAATAGTTGCAGCCGAGCATCTGCTGGGTGGTGCCTTCCACGGCAATCGGGGTCCAGATCGCATGGCCCAGGGCGTGCATCGGAATCGACACCTCCTCGACCTCGGCCCCCAGCTCACGGAACAGACCGGCGGCGCGGCGCACCGTCGCGTCCACGTCGGCTTCCGAGTTGGCCAGGCCGAAGCCTTCGCCCACCACGGCAATCCGCAACCCGGCGCAGCCCTGGCCCAGGGCCTGGGTGTAGCGCACCTCGGGCAGCTGCCGCCCCTGGCGCGGGTCGAGGCCGTCGACCCCGGCCAACACCTCCAGGAGCAAGGCGTTGTCGGCGACATTGGCGCTCATGATGCCGGCGTGATCCAGGGTCATTTCCACCGGCATGATGCCGCTGTAGGGAATCAGCCCGTGGGTCGGTTTCAGGCCGTAGATGCCGCTGTAGGCCGCGGGAATGCGCACCGAACCGCCCTGGTCGGTGCCGATGCCCAGGTCCACCTCCCCGGCGACGATCAGCGCCGCGCAACCGGAGGACGAGCCGCCGGTGGAGTGCCCGGGGTTGCGCGGGTTGTGCACCGCGCCGGTGGCATTGGTGTGGCTGCTGCCGGACACGCAAAAGTACTCGCAATGGGCCTTGCCGAGAATCTGCCCGGCGGCGTCCAGCACCCGGGTCGCCACGGTGGCGTCCAGGTCCGGCACGTAGCCGCGCAGGGTCGAGGCGCCGTTCATCATCGGCACCCCGGCCAGGCAGATATTGTCCTTGAGGGCGATGCGCTTGCCCGCCAGCTTGCCGGTCGCCGCGCCTTGCACCTGGGTCTTCACGTACCAGGCGTTGTAGGGGTTGTCGCCGGGTGCCGGTTCGTGGCCCGAGCGCTGCGGGTATTTGAGCGGTGGCAGCGTGGAGCCCAGGCTGTCGAGGCGGTCGTAGTCCTGCCACACCGCTTCGAGAATGCCCGCGTACTCGTTCAGCAACGACGCATCGAGCTGCAGGCCCAGGCGAGCACCGGCCGCGTCGAGGTCGGCCTGGGAGGGACGTTGAATAGACATGGTGAAGTAATCCTTAAGAATGAAAATCCACGAAACGTTCGGCGATGGCCGAGGCGCTGGTGGTGGACGGGTCGATCTCTTCCACCAGTTGGCCCTTCTCGATGATCAGGATGCGATCCGACAGCGCCGCGAGGAACTCGATGTCCTGCTCCACCAGGATCAACGCCAGCCCCTGCTCGCGCCGCAGGCGTTGCAGGGTGTCGATGATCTCGTCGCAGATCGACGGCTGGATGCCCTCGGTGGGCTCGTCCAGCAACAGCAGTTTCGGGTCGCCGCACAGGCAACGGGCCAGAGCCAGCAGTTGCTGCTCACCACCGGACAGCGCACCACCCGGCTGCTCCAGCAAGCGTTCCAGGCGCGGAAAATATTCCAGCACCCGCTCCATGGTGGTGGCCGCCGTGGCGAAGTTTTTCACGCAGCCCATGCGCAGGTTTTCCCTGACCGAGAGCTGGGGGAAAATCTGCCGGCCCTGGGGCACGTAGCCGATGCCCGCCGCCGCCCGCTGGTGGGCCGCCGCGCGGGTCAAATCCTGCCCGGCAAAATGCAGGGTCCCGGCCATGACCGGCAGCTCGCCTATCAGCGCCCGAAGCAAGGTGGTCTTGCCCATGCCGTTGCGCCCCAATACCCCGACGCCGCTGTTGGCGCTGGCGCTGAGCAGCACCTCGCGCAACACCGGCACCCGTCCATAACCGGCACACAGGCCTTTGACTTCAAGCATGTTTGATCTCCTGCTTGCCGAGGTAGGCTTCGCGCACTGCCGGGTCCTGAGTGACCTCGGCAAAGCTGCCTTGGGCGAGGATCGCACCCTGGTTGAATACGGTGACGGTGCCGGCGATCAGGCGAATGAACTCCATGTCGTGCTCGACCACGATCACCGTGCTGTGGGCATTGATTTCCTTGATCAGGGCAGCGGTCTTGCGCACTTCCTGGTGGGTCATGCCGGCCGCCGGCTCATCCAGCAGCACCAGGGCTGGACGGGCCGCCAGGATCATCCCCAGCTCGACCCACTGGCGCTGGCCGTGGGCCAGGTCGCCGACGTTGCGCTGGCGCAGTTCGCTCAGGCCGATCCGTTCCAGCGTCGCTTCAGCGGTGGCCCGGGCCTCGGCGGGCCGTTGCAGGCGGCTGGCGGCCAGGCGCAGGTTTTCCAACACATCGAGGCCGTCGAAGACGCTCGGGGTCTGGGTTTTCACGCCGATGCCCAGGCGCGCGATGCGGTGCAGGGGCAAGCCGGAAATGCGCCGACCACGAAAATGGCAATCGCCACGGCTGGGCTGCAACTGACCGCTGAGCAGTTTGAAAAAGGTGCTTTTACCGGCGCCGTTGGGGCCGATCAGGCAGCGCACCTCGCCGCTGTGGACGGTGAAGTCCACCGCCTTGACTGCGTGCACGCCACCAAAGCTGACGCCCAGGCCACGGGTTTGCAAAAGGACTTCACTCATGCCGAGCGCTCCTGTGGTTGGCGGGTGGCGCGGCGTGGCCGGCGCAGTGTTGACAGGAGGCTGGCCAGGCTTGGCAGCAGGCCTCGGGGCAGGAGCATGACGAAGGTCAGGAGGATCACCCCGAGCACCAGGCCGCTGTCCAGGCTCTGCTGTTCACCCAGGCGGGCCATCAGCGCCTGGATGGCGATGCAGGCCAGGATCGGCCCGAACAGGGTGCCGCGACCGCCGACAATCACCCAGATAATGATCTGCGCCGATTGCGCCAGGCCGAACACCCCGGGGCTGACGAAGGCGCCCCAGTTGGCGAACAGGCAACCGGCCAGGCCAGCGATACCGCCACCGAGGCTGAACACCAGCAGCTTGTGCAGCCGCGTGTCGTAGCCCAGCAGGCCGGCACGCTGCTCGTTCTCGCGCACCGCCACCACCACCTTGCCGAAGCGGCTGGCCAACAGCCCGCGCAGCCCCAGGTAGCAGAGGATCAAGGCGCCGCCGATGACCTGGAACAGGGTCTCGGGCTCCAGCACCCGGTCCGGGTCGAAGGGCATGTTCAGGGTGGGGATCGCCGGGATGCCGTTGAAACCGCCCAGCAAGGCGCTGCCAATGTGGTAGGCCGAGCCCGAGGTGGAGTTCATCACGTTGAACAGGATCAGGGTCACCGCCAGGGTGATCACGCCCAGGTACACATCACTGATGCCGCCATAGAACATGAAATAACCCATGGCCGCGGCGAACAGCGCCGGCACCAGGACCGCCAGCAATACCGCCCAGGTGCTGTCGCCGAAGTTCAGCACGCCAATGGCGTAGGCGTAGGCGCCCAGGCCGAAAAACGCCGCCTGGCCGAAGCACAGGATGCCGCCAAAACCCCAGACAAACGCCAGGCTCAGGGCGAGCAAGGCCATCACCAGGTAGATCGACAGCGACAGCAGGCTGAACAGGTCCAGCCACTGCGGCAGCAGCACCAGCAACAGCGCGGCCAGCAGGCTGCCACCCAGGGGCAGCAGGTTGGGAGAGGAAATAGTCATCAAAATGCCCTTTTGAAAAAACGCCCGGTGATGCCCTGGGGCAAGACCCGGATCAACACCACCGCCGCCAGCAACAGCGCCACTTCACCGAACACCGGGGTGCTGAGGAAGGTCACCACCTGGTTGATCGAGCCGAAGGCCACCGCCGAACTCAGGGTGCCGGTGATCACTGCACTACCGCCGCCGATCACCGTGATAAAGGCCTTGGCGATGTAGCTGGCGCCCAGGGTCGGAATCACCCCGGTCAACGGCGCGAGCACCGCGCCGCCGAGGCCGGCCAGGGCCGCACCGAGGCCAAAGGTCAGGCTGTAGATGCGCCCCGGGTTGGCCCCCAGGGCCGCGGCCATCTTGGCGTTCTGCATGGTCGCCCGGGCACACAGGCCGAAATGGGTAAAGCGCAGCAAGGCCCACATGCCGAGGATCACCGCCACCGCCACGCCGATCACGAACACCCCGTAGCCGCTGGTTTGATAGGCACCAATGCTCAGGCCCGGCAAGGGTGAAGAAATGCCCACCGTGGTGTTGCCGAAAAACATCGTGGCAATCCCGGTCAGGGCCAGGCTCAGGCCCCAGGTGGCGAGCATGGTGTCGATCATCCGCCCGTACAGGTGGCGCACCAGCAGGCGCTCCACCAGCATGCCGAACAGGCCCACGGTCAGGGGCGCCAGGACCAGGATGGAAATCCAGATCGGCACGTGCAGTTTATGGGTGGCGAGGATCGCCACATAACCGCCCAGCATCATGAATTCACCATGGGCCAGGTTGATGATTTTCATCATGCCGAAGACCACCGCCAGGCCGATGCTGAGGAGCACCAAGGTGGCGATGGCGCCCAGTATTTGCAGGGAAAAAACCGCTGCCCAATCCATACCCGCCTCCTTACAGCGTCACGCTGTACTGTTTTGCATCCCGGGGGTTCTTGATCAGGTCGCACACCGACGCGGTGTCGGCCGGCGGCTGCTGGGCAAAGCTCTGCACCACCTCCAGGCGTCGATCACGGACCTCGGCAATGTGCACATCGAGAATGCAGTGGTGGGTTTGCGCATCCACCGAGACCTTGCCGCTGGGCAGCTCCAGGCTCACGCCCTGCTCCAGCGCCTCGATCACCGCCTGGCGCTCCACGGTCCCGGCCCGGCGCACGCCTTCGGCCCAGAGCTGCATGCCCTGGTAGGCGCCCATGGCCAGTTCGGTGATGTAGGGGTAATCGGCGCCGAAACGCTGGTGGAATTTGCTGACAAACGCCTGGTTGTTGGGCGTCGCCAGTTCCTGCACGTAGTTCTGGCAGATCAGGATACCGTTGCATTCTTCCGGGGCCAGCACCACGTGCTCGTTGCCCCCGGCGAAGGTGGTGGAGGCAATCGGCAACTTGCCGGCCATGCCCGAGGCTTTCCACTGGCGGTAGAACGACATGTGGGCACCGCCCACCAGGGCCGACCAGACGAAGTCCGGCTTGGCTTCCTGGATCTTCGAGATGGTCGCGCCGAAGTTGGTCACGTCCAGCGGGAAGAACTCCACCGCCAGGGTTTCGCCCCCCGCCTCGGCCACGTACTTCTTCACGTGGGCGGAGACGATCTGCCCGTAGTTGTAGTCGGCGGCGATGATGTAGACCTTCTTGCCCCAGGCCTTGGTGACGTGCTGCACGAGCTTTTCCACGGTCTGCGCAGGGGTCACGCCGGTGCCGAAGAAGTTGCGGTCACAGACCCCGCCCTCGTACTGGTTGTCGTAGAAGTACAGGGTCTTATAGCGGTCCAGCACCGGGCGGATCACCTCTCGGGACGATGAGGTAATGCCGCCGTGCACCACCGCCGCCCGATCCTTGAGCGCCGCCTGCTGGGCGTACTGGGCATAGAGCTGCATGTTGGACTGGGTGTCGTACTTGATCAGGTTCAGCGGGCGGCCCAGCAAGCCGCCCAAGGCATTGATCTCTTCAGTGGCGAACGTCAAGGCGTCGACGATCGGCTTGCCATAGATGTCCAGGCCGCCGGAGCTGTCATACAGCGCGGCGACATTGATCGCGTCGTCGGCGGCAAAGGCCGACAGGCTCTTGAAACTCAGCGTCGAGAGAGCGGCCGCAGAGACAGCGGACGCGCGAAGGAACGTACGACGATTGATAGCCATGGAGGATGCTCCTGGAGGCACCCGGCCCGACCCAAGCGTCACCCGCGTTCAGCCGAACGCCCACGCCAAAGGCGTGCTGGGAATACTTGAGGGAGGTGGGGTGCACGGGGAATGCAGGGCGTGATGTGAGCCTGATTCCACCCGCCGACGACGCTGTCGGCTGAACGATTGAGGTGCGTTTCAGTACAGGCGACGATCTCTCCATTGAGATCGCCCAGCCCTCCGAGGGAACAACGTGGAGGGTGAAACGCGAGCCGCGTGGCGCGACAGCCGAATGACAGCAAAAAACACGCCACAAAACATAAACAACTGATTTGTATGATTTTTTATAAAAATCAGCGCTGCCTTATCAGCCTGCTGGCGCCCGACCTGGGTAAAAACGCCCCATCGGCGAACACAGGGTGCACACCAACGATTCACCCTGGCGCAGCAGCGGTAACAGGCCGGCCACGGTGCGCAAAAACAACAACGCCACTCTCTTGGAGTGGCGTTGTTACTCAACGACGGCGGGCGCAGCGCCGGTCAGACCGACCCGGCGATGCCCTGATGCCCACCTACACCTGCTGCTTGAGCGTCTGGAAATGGGCCTGGAACGCCACGTGCCGGGCCTGTTCCTGACGCCAGAGCTTGATCAGCAACGGCACGTGCACCAGCACCAGCCCCAGGGCCAGGAGCAGCCAAAGCACATGGGCCAGGGCCGACCATGGGTTATCCAGGGTGCGCGAAGGATCCAGCACAATCTCCGGCGTGTCGCTGGCGTCGCGGCCCAGGTAGACGACCATGCCTTTGACCTTGAACGGCGTGCTCACTTCCCCCGAGATCATCCGTTGCTGCTGCTTCCAAACCTCCAGCAAGTCCTCGTCATCGGAGTAGCTGACCGCCAGGTCACCGTAGACGCCTTCTTGAATCAGCACCACGCCGCCGCGCTGGGCGAGCAAGGCCGGTTGCAGGGCCTTGCTGATCGCTTGCTGGACCAAGGGCTGCATGCTGGTCTTGGCCTGGCGCCGCAGCTCCTCGGCAAAGCGTGAAACGATCATGGCCTCATCGCTATGCCCCTTGGCTTTCAGCGCGCCGTCCTGGGCCAGTTTGAGCAGTTGCTCCCAGGTCTCGGGCTGCTCGGCCTCGCCGATCAGCAGCCGCTCGACGAAGCGCCGCTTGAAGGCCGTGCAATTGGCCGAGACGCCGTCGATCACCAGGGCGCAGGCGCTCTCGATCCGCAGCACCGTGTCGCTCAGGCCCACCAACAACTGGGCCTTGATGTCCCTCATGTTGTAGATCGCCGACGGGTCGCTCTCCATCTGCCGGTACATCTGGGTCTTGAGCATGATGTCGAGCATCGCGTTGGACTCGGTGCGCAGGAACGTCCCCGAGTACAGCTCGCGCACGGCTGGGTCCAGCGACAGGCTGGCCTGGGGCAAGGGGTCGCCGCCCCAGCGCAGGCGCTGGCAATCAAAGCCCAGGGTCACGCCATCCTGGCGGTATTGCAGGTCACAACGGCCCTGGCCCTGTTGCTCAAGGAAACCGCCCAGGCCCGGAGGGTCTTGCAGCAGCGCCGCCGCCGAAGGGTAGGAACGGGCTTCGTTGCCGCTGATCCAGGCGCCGGTCTGGGCCAGATCGGCCCCCAGGTCGTCGGCCACGGCCCACAACCCCAGGCCGGCCAGCAGCCCCACCAGGCTCAGGCTCAGTTGGCGCCCCCAAAAGGCGTGGGGGAACAGGCGCTGCTCCTCGTCCACGGAAAACTGCTGGCCCAGGCGCAGCACGCCGTAGTCCTCGACCCGCATCTCAACCTCGACCCGGCCATCGTCAGGCAGCAGCATATGGGCGGCCCAATGGGCAGGCAGGTTCACCAGCACCTTGTCGCCGAGAAACAGGTGCTCGGTCATGAACAGGCTGTTGTCCGGGTTGGCCAGTGTCACGCTGTGCAGCACGCCACGGCTACGGTTGACCTTCTGCGGCGTGCCCAGGGAGCGTTTGCGCCAGGTCAGCCACAGCGCCAGGGCGCCCAGGGCAAACGCCAGGAACAGCCAGATAAGGCTCGCGCCGTCGTCGGTCAAGGCCAGGCAGATGCACACCAGCAACCACAGCACGGAGGGCCAGAAGGCAATGCCTGGCTGGCGGCGATAGCCGATTTCGGCGGGGGTTTCATCGCGCTGGCTAAGGATCTCGACCCGCCCGAACGCCTCAGTCGGGGTCGCCTCAGCGGCGGGTTTGGCAGCGTTGCTGTCGGTGGCCGGGGCATCCCCGTCCACCACGTCCTGCAAGGCCCCGACTTGGCCGTGGGACCACTGCTGGTGTTGCTTCTGCCGACGCAGTTCGCGCTCGCGCCCGGCGCTGAGGTCGAACTGGCCGTTGAGGGCGACGACGATGGCGAACTTCTCGGTCATCACCACTTCGGCTTCGTTGTATTCGGCCTGCAGGAAACTGCGAGCGTCGTAGGGCAGCACCACATCGACGTCACCCAGAGTGTCGTGCAGGGTTGTGCCGCCCTGCCCCGTCTCCAGGCCGTGGCGGATAAACTCGCCAGTCAGGCTGAACACTTCGGGGCTGATCAGGCTTGCGGGCTTGTCCGGGTTGGCCGGGTGGAACAGGAACGGCTGCACCAGGGTCTGTTCTTCAGCGCTCAACTGGCGAAGCGATTCACCGCTTTGCTTGAGGTCGCGCAGGGCTCCCTTGTTGTCACTGCGCCGCGCCGCGTAGGTGATCAGGCTGAAGGCCGACCACACCAGCACTACCACAAACAAAATGACCTGGATGGTATTCAAATCCATTAGCTGCCTTGTCCTTGATTAAAAATCGCCGCGGATGATAACCACATTTGTGCGAAAAACCAGAAACCTCCGGCAAAACAATTAATGGCCGACGGCGGCCGACGCCGTGAACGCCGCCGTAGTAAATGCCAGGCAAAAAAAACGCCACTCAATGAGTGGCGTTCTTTCACAGCGGCAACAAGCCGCCGGCGACTTCCCAGGCAACCGCAGTTGCCCAAGGCCTTGGCTTACAGCGCCATGTCGGTCGCAGCGTTGCTTTCACGCTCAGCCTTGGGCTGGGCGGCGGCAGGTTGTGCCGGAGCAGCCTGGCCGTTGACGGCTGGCGGTGGTGTCAGTTGCAGAACCTGGCTGGTGTAAGCCCATTCTTGTGCAACTTTTTCCGGGCTGTCGTTCAGCTTGGTGCCGTAGCTCGGCACGATCTGGTGCAGCTTGGCTTGCCACTCAGGCGTCGCGACTTTGTCTTTGAAGACCTTTTCCAGCACGTTCAGCATGATCGGTGCCGCGGTCGAAGCGCCTGGCGATGCGCCCAACAGACCGGCGATGCTGCCGTCCTGGGAAGCAACGATCTCGGTGCCCAGTTTCAGCACGCCGCCCTTCTCTTCGTCACGCTTGATGATCTGCACGCGCTGACCGGCCTGCCACAGACGCCAGTCTTCAGCCTTGGCGTTCGGGAAGTATTCCTTCAGGGCGTTGAGGCGGTCTTCATCAGACAGCATCAGCTGGCCAGCCAGGTACTCCACCAACGGGTATTCCTTGATGCCGACTTTGGTCATCGGCCAGAAGTTGTGGGTGGTGGTGGTGGTCAGCAGGTCCAGGTACGAACCTTCCTTGAGGAACTTGGTGGAGAAGGTCGCGAATGGGCCAAACAGGATCACGCGCTTGCCATCCAACACACGGGTGTCCAGGTGCGGAACCGACATCGGCGGTGCGCCCACCGAGGCTTTACCGTAGGCCTTGGCCAGGTGCAGGTCGGCAATGCTTGGGTTCTCGGTCACCAGGAACGAGCCGCCCACTGGGAAACCGGCATATTCCTTGGCTTCGGCAATGCCCGACTTCTGCAGCAGGTGCAGAGCACCGCCACCGGCACCGATAAACAGGAACTTGGCGTCGGTCTGGGTTTCAGTACCGTCTTTCAGGTTCTTGTAGGTCACGCGCCACGAGCCGTCTTCATTGCGCTCGATGTCTTGCACTTCGCTCGACAGTTTCAGGGCAAAGTTCGGCTGGGCTTGCAGGTGAGCGACGAACTGACGAGTGATCTCGCCGAAGTTGACGTCGGTACCGATCGGGCTCCAGGTGGCCGCGATTTTCTGGTTCGGGTCACGCCCTTCCATCATCAGCGGAACCCACTTCTTGATCTGAACCGGGTCTTCGGAGTACTGCATGCCGCTGAACAGCGGGCTGGCTTGCAGGGCCTCGTAGCGTTTCTTGAGGAACTTGATGTTGTCGTCGCCCCACACGAAGCTCATGTGCGGTGTCGAGTTGATGAACGAGCGCGGGTTCTTCAGCACGTCGTTCTTGACCTGCCAGGACCAGAACTGACGGGAGATCTGGAAGGCTTCGTTGATTTCAACGGCCTTGGGGATCTCGACTTTGCCGTTGGCATCTTCCGGGGTGTAGTTCAACTCGGCCAGGGCGGAGTGACCGGTACCGGCGTTGTTCCAGCCGTTGGAGCTTTCCTGGGCGACGCCGTCCAGGCGCTCGACCATCTCCATCGACCAGCTCGGCTCCAGCTCATTGAGCCAGACGCCAAGGGTGGAGCTCATGATGCCCCCGCCGATCAACAGCACATCGACCTTTTTTGTCTCAGCAGCGTACGAGGACGAGAACCCTATCGTCATCGCCAGGCCCAGGAGGGCCGTGTTCACTTTTTTCAACATAATTGTAATTACCTACGATAGAACGCCATCCGCCCCTGCCGCCTTGCTGATGGGGGTGTTCTCGACACATGCCGAACAACGCAATGGATCGTGGACGCCCTCACTGCACAAAACTGCACGGTGGGCACACAAGGCCGACATGACACACTCGACCTCACTTTTATGTCGCTCCTGCGCTGACTTCTTATTCGTATTGGCTTCAGCTACTTGAGTGACATGAATTCTTCTTGATACGTCGGCGACGCCGGACGTGAACCGGGCTGACCCGGCCACTGCGGCCTTCCTCATCCTGCGCCAACGGGCGGCGCATCTGCCGTGGAGACAGTCTAGCCGGTCGTCGAGCGACTGACCGGGGACACCCGAGGAAAGCCGAAGAACACTGTTCGGTCATGCTGCGACCGTGGATTCGGCGCGCATTTTTGCACAGAAAAAGAATCGGTTCAGCAGAATAATCCGACCAAGACGCTTGGACACTCCCCATCCGCCCGGCAGCCGCCAGCGACAGATGGCAAAAGGCCCTGCCCGATTGCTGGCAGACCAGCAGGCGATCAGCACGGCACTGCTGCAACAGGCGCATACAGCAAAGCGCCAACCCCCATCATTCAGGACCCCGGGCCCGGCCACGCGAGCGCCGAACGGGTGGCATGGTTTCTGCGTTATCGCCCCTGGCCCGATCCGGGCCCTGCCGATTAACCACCGAGGCCTTGCATGAAACACTCCCCGCTCACCCTGGCGATCAGCGCCGGACTGCTGATCACCCCCTGGCTGGCGGGCAACGCCCACGCCGCCAACGTCGACCCCCAGCGCCTGCAGGTGCTGGAGCAGGACATTCAGAAAGCCACGCCGCAACTGATCGAGCTGCGCCATGACATCCACCAGCACCCGGAGCTGGGCAACCGTGAAGTGCGCACCGCCAAGCGGGTGGCCGAGCGCCTGCGCCAGTTGGGCCTGGAGGTACAGACCGAGGTCGGGCACACCGGCGTGGTCGGCGTGCTGCGCGGTGGCAAGCCGGGGCCGGTGGTGGCAATCCGTTCCGAGTTGGACGCACTGCCGGTTACCGAGCAGACCGGCCTGCCCTACGCCTCCCGCGTAACCCAGGCCTACAGCGGCAACGACTTCAGCCAAGCGGGGAAAACCGTCGGTGTAATGCACGCCTGTGGCCACGACGCGCACATCGCCATTGTGCTGGGGGTGGCCGAGGTGCTGGCCGCGCACAAAGACAGCCTGCCGGGCACGGTGAAGTTCATTTTCCAGCCGGCCGAGGAAGGCGTACCCGTGGGGGAAACCGGTGGCGCGCGGCTGATGATCGAGCAAGGCGTGCTGGCCAACCCGGCCCCCGAGGCGATCTTCGGCCTGCACGTCGGCCCGGGCGTGTCCGGCAGCCTGTCGGTGAGTCGGCAACGCACCACCGCGGCCTCGGACAATTTTGTCGCCACCATCAAGGGTGAACAGACCCACGGTGCGTTCCCCTGGGCCGGGATCGACCCCTTCCCCCTGGCCGCGCAGATCATCCTCGGCTGGCAGACCATTGCCAGCCGCCAGATGAACCTGGTAGCCCTGCCGGCGCCAGTGATTTCCGTGGGCAAGATCGACGCCGGGGTCCGCAGCAACATCATCCCCGCCGAGGTGCGCCTGGAAGGCACCCTGAGAACCCTCAGCGACGCCCAGCGCGACGATGTGGTCGCCCGCCTGCAACGCACCGCCAGCAAGATCGCGGAAAGCGCCGGGGCCAGCGCCACGGTAGAGATCCTGCCCGGCAGCTACCCGGCCGGCTACAACAACACCGACCTGGTGGATAAGCTGTTGCCGGAGCTGCAAGCCTCGTCCAAGGGGCCGGTGAGCCTCGGCACCGGGGTCTATGCGGCGGACGATTTTGCCGAATATTCGCGACGCATTCCGGCGCTGTTCTTCGGCCTGGGCGTCACCCCCGAAGGCACGGACCCGGCCAAGGCCTGGCCCAACCATTCCCCCAAATTCCTGGTGGATGACCAGGCCGTGCCCGTGGGCGTACGCGCCTTGTCGCGGGTAACCCTGACCTACCTGGCGAACAACGGCTACAAGTAGCCCCGAGCAGACCGACGTACCGCACAACAGGGGCGGTACGCACGGCCTGGCATGATCAGAAGTGCGTGGTCACGCTCATGCCATAGGTCCGTCGATCGCCCCGGGCATCCCAGGCAATGTCGAAGGGCAGCGGCACCGAGTCGGTCTTGTATTGCTTGTCGGTGAGGTTGTTGACGTAGGCGGTCAAGTCCAGATCCTGCTGCCCGCCGAAGTGGTAGGTGGCGCTGGCATTGCCCAGGGTGTAGCCGCCCTGGGACACGCTGTGATCCTCCTGCGCGGTCGGCAGGAAGAAAATCCGGCTCTGGTAGCGCCAGTCAGTGCCGAAGTTGAGGCTGTCACCGCCTTGCAGGGGCACCCGGTACGCCGCGCCGACCGCCAGGGTGCGTGCCGGTGAACGGGCGATGCGGTTGCCGGAGTAATCCACGCCGCCGGAGACAAAGTCCTGCAACTCGGTGTGCAACAGGCCAAGGGAGGCGTTCAGGTGCAGGTTGGCCAAGGGCAGCGCCTCCAGTTCGAACTCCGCACCGCGAATCACCCCCTGGCCGCTGTTGGTCAAGAGTGAGACCACCTGGCCGTTACGCACCGAGACGGCGTTCACCTGGATGTCCGAGTAGTCGTAGTAAAAGACGTTGGCGTTGGCCGTCAGGCGCTCATCGAACCACTCGCTCTTGATCCCCAGTTCGTAGGCATCGACGTTCTCCGGCGCCACCACCGTGGCCTCGGCCTGGACCTGGGCGCCGCCGCTGAAACCGCCGGAGCGAAAGCCCTTGGCGTAGCGGAAATACACCCGCGCGTTGTCATTGAGCTGGTACTCGGGGGTGAAGTCGTAGGTGAGTTTGTTCCAGGTGCGTTTTTCATCCTGGACCACGGTGGTCGCCAGGGACCCGGTGTAATTTTTCCACCAGTCACCGCTGCCGCCGAACGACACATCCGCCGCGCTCGGCGCTGCCACCCGCCGCAGGTCGATGTCCTTGGTTTCGCGGGTCCAGCGCAGCCCGGCGGTCAGGCTCAGGTTGTCGCTGGCCCGCCAGGTGCTGCTGCCGAACAGCGCGACGCTGTCGGTGCTTTGATCGATGCGGGTCTGGCCGTAATCGGCCACGCCGAACGCCTGGTTGTAGGCGGTGGGCAACAAGGCACTGCTGGACTGGCTGTCCAGTTGCTCATGGAACAAGTGGGTGCCAACGATCCAACTCACGTCCTGGTCCTTGGACGATGACAGGCGCAGCTCCTGGGAGACCTGTTGCCAGTGATCGTCGGAATAGGAGCGGCCGAACTCATAGATGCTCATGTTCGGTCCCTGGGCCCGCTCCGTGACATTGTCGAAGGCGGTGATCGAATCCAGATGCAAGTTCCCCAGGTCCCACTTCAAGGCCAGTTGCAGGCCGTAATGCTCGATCAAGTCCTGAGCCTTGCCGGTGAACGCCGCTTCGTCAGTGTCCGGTTTGGGGGCGGGGCCGAACAACGTGCTGCCACCCGGCCCGGCGCCCCAAGCCCGGGTGGCGATGCCTTGGCCCTTGTAGTCACGGCCATGCAATTGCAGGGTGGCCTGCAGGTCGTCGTTGATCTTGGCCAGCAGTTGCAGGCGCACCGCCTGGTCGTGGAGATCACCTACCGTGTGCCCGTCCACCTGGTTCTTCAATTGACCGTCGCTGCTCTGGTCGATGAAGGCCACACGGGCGGCCAGGCGATCCTCCACCAGCGGCGCGCCATAGGCCCCTTCGTAAATCCGCGAGTTGTAGTTGCCGGCGTCCACCTTGAAATACCCATCGGCGCTGTCCAGGGTCGGCTTTCGCGAGACGAAGTTGATGGCGCCACCGGTGGTGTTCTTGCCCCACAGGGTGCCCTGGGGGCCGCGCAAGATCTCCACCCGCTCCATGTCATACAGCGGGAAACCGGTGGCCACATGGGGATCGATGTACACGTCATCGGTGTAGATGCCCACGGGGTAGACCGTGGTCGAGGCCATGTCGCCGGAGCCCATGCCACGGATGTACCAGCGCGGACGCTGATGCCCGGCGAACTCCGGGGCGATGGCATTGGGCACATTTCTCAAGGCCTTGCCGGCGCTGAAGCCGCCGCCGGTATTGACGATGTCGTCGGCACTGACCGCCGACACGGCGGCCGGCACATCCTGCACCGACTCTTCGCGCTTCTGCGCGGTCACCGTCACAGTGGGCAAGGCGTCGCTGCTGGCAGCCTGTTCCGGGGGCGCCTCTGCCGCCTGGGCCTGCAAGGTGATCAGGCTGGCAATGACCCAGGCCAGTTTATTAAGGGGAAGGTGGGGAGACATCAGGTTGGATTCCTCAGGCCGGCGCGAAGTGCGCTGTACCGGCCCCGGTGCAACGTCCACGCCAAAAATCCAGGTCCTTGATTTACAAGATATTTAGTCTGTTTTCCCACCTCGACCAGGCCGTACTTGCTGCACAGGCAGCAAGGCAACAACAGCCGTTGCTGCCCATCGAGCAAGCATCCTCTCGAGCACCTATACCCGGCGTCGACCAATGATTCCGGGGCTCTGGTTAGCTGCAACGCACACTTGCGTGTAAGCACAGCGAGCATTTTTTGCCAAGTTATTTAGTTTCTGATTTTTTTCATTTGGGGCCCTTCCAGTAATGATTCTTACTACGAGAATGGATATTCTCCCCTGCAGCGGGCGCCCAACTCGCTTCAGTGGAGAAGGAACGTCCGCTTATGGAAACGCAGTATCTGCTGCGTGACCGACTCAATTTAATCTAAGGATCAGATTAATTATGGTGAAGTCTTCAAAGACCGCGTCTTGCAAAATCGCCGGTGGCCTTCTCGGTTCACTCCTGCTTGCCAGCGTCCCTGCACATGCCGCCGATATCTGGCTGGATGTAGCAACCACAGGCTGGGCCACGCAGAACGGCGGCACCAAAGGCGGCTCCCGCGCCGCGGCTAACAACATCTACACCGTTAAAAACGCCGCTGAACTGAAAACCGCCCTGGCGGCTTCGGTAGGCACCAACGGCCGCATCATCAAGATCACCGGGATCATCGACGTCAGTGAAGGCAAGGCCTACACCAACACCGCGGACATGAAAAAACGCGGCCGTCTGGACATCCCCGGCAAGACCACCATCGTGGGCACCAGCAGCACTGCAGAGATCCGCGAGGGTTTCTTCTATGCCAAGGAAAACGACGTAATCATCCGTAACCTGACCATCGAGAACCCGTGGGATCCGGAGCCTATCTGGGATGCCAACGACGGCAGCGCCGGTAACTGGAACTCGGAATACGACGGCCTGACCATCGAAGGCGCCAACAACGTCTGGGTCGACCATGTCACCTTCACCGACGGCCGCCGCACCGATGATCAGAACGGCACCGCCAACGGGCGTCCGAAGCAGCACCACGACGGTGCCCTGGACGTGAAGAACGGCGCCAACTACGTGACCATTTCGTACACGGCGTTCAAGTCCCACGAGAAGAACAACCTGATCGGCTCCAGCGACAGCCGGACCACCGATGATGGCAAGCTCAAGGTCACCATCCATAACAGCTTGTTTGAAAACATCTCCGCCCGTGCGCCGCGCGTACGTTTCGGCCAGGTGCACCTGTACAACAACTACCACGTGGGCAGCACCAGCCATAAGGTCTACCCGTTCTCCTACGCCCACGGCGTGGGCAAGAGCTCGAAGATCTTCTCCGAGAAAAACGCGTTCGAGATCAGCGGCATCAGCGGCTGTGACAAGATCGCCGGCGATTACGGTGGCAGCGTTTACCGTGACAGCGGTTCGACCCTCAACGGCAGCGCGTTGAGCTGCTCCTGGAGTTCGAGCATCGGCTGGACCCCGCCTTACAGCTACAGCCCATTGGCAGCCGACAAAGTCGCTGCTGACGTCAAGGCCAAGGCCGGCGCCGGCAAGATCTGATCTAGCCGCGTAACACCGTAAAAACCAAAGCCCTCGGAAACGAGGGCTTTGTCGTTGTAGGAGCCGGCTTGCTGGCGATGGCGTCCTCGAAATCGCTATCGCTGGCAAGCCAGCTCCTACACAGGGTGGGGCGTCCGTGGCGGCATTCCCACGCTCTGCGTCACCTGCTCGATGGCACGGCCAACACAATCCTCCTGTAGGAGCCGGCTTGCCGGCGATGGGGCCCTTGAAATCGCTATCGCTGGCAAGCCAGCGCCTACACAGGGTGGGGTTTGGCGGAGCGTCCGTGAAAGATCTAGGTCACCAGTTGGTTGATTTCGATGATCGGCAACAGCACGGCCATGACGATCACCAGCACCACTCCCCCCATGACCACGATCATCAGGGGTTCGAGCAAGGCGGTCATGCCCATGGCGCGGCGTTCGATGTCGCGGGACAGGGTCAGCGCGGCGCGTTCGAGCATCGGCGGCAAGGAGCCGGTCTTTTCGCCGCTGGCAATCAGGTGAATCAGCAACGGCGGGAACACTTTCTCCACTCGTAACGCCGCCGCTAGGTTGGCGCCTTCGCGGACCTTGGCCGTGGCATCGCTGACGCTCTGGCTCAGGCGGTCGTTGGACAGGGTCTGGCGCGCCGCTTCCAGAGCGCGCAACAGCGGCACCCCGGCCCCACCGAGGATGGCCAGGGTCGAAGCGAAACGCGCGGTGTTCAGGCCGAGGACGAAGCGCCCGATCAAGGGCAGGCGCAACACCCGGCTGTGCCAGCGCAAGCGCGCCTGGGGGTTGCGCAGGTAAAGGCGCCAGCCCCACAACCCGGTGACCAGCCCGGCAAAACACAGCGCGCCCCAGGCCCGGACAAAGTCACTGGCATTGAGCATGGCCAGGGTCAGCCCAGGCAGGTCCTGGCGCGCCTGGGAAAAGGCACTGACCACCTGGGGCACCACGTAACTGAGGAGGAAGATCACGATGCCGATCGACACCAGCCCGACCACCCCGGGGTAGATAAAGGCGGTCAGGATCTTGCCCCGCAGGTTGTTGCGCTCTTCGATGTAGTCCGCCAGGCGCTCCATGACCTGCGCCAGGTCACCGGACTCTTCGCCGGCGGCAATCAGCGCCCGGTAGATTTCCGGAAAGTCCCGGGGCCGTGCCGCCAGGGCATCGGCCAGGCGCAAGCCACTGCGTACATCGGCGCGCACCGCGCTCAGGGTCTGGGCAATGTGTTTGCGCTCGGCCTGCTCCACCGTGGCACTCAAGGCCGCTTCCAGCGGCAGGCTGGCTCCCAGCAGACTGGCCAACTGGCGAGTGGCCCAGGCCAGGTCGTTGTCCGAGAGCCTGGGGCTGAACAAGCCTCCCGCACCACTGGCGCCCTGATTGCTGTCCAGTTGCACCTGCAAGGCGGTCAAGCCGCGGCTGCGCAGGTTGGCGAAGGCCGCCCGTTGGCTCTCGGCCTCAAGGTGGCCGGACTCGACCTTGCCCTGGGCATTGGCAGCTTCGTAGCGATAGCGATTCATCAGGCGTCCCGTGTCACACGGAGGATTTCTTCCGGCGCGGTGGCACCGCTGCGCACCCAGCGCTCGCCGTCCTCACGCATGCTCAACATCCCCACCTTGCGCGCCGCCGCTCGCAGCGCCTGCTCGTCAGCGCCCTGGTGGATCAGGCTGCGAATATCATCGTCGATGCAGAACAATTCATGGATCCCGGTGCGCCCGCTGTAACCGGTCTGGTTACACACCGTGCAGCCCACCGGGCGCCAGGTGCCGGGCACCGCCAAGTCTTCCTGTTTGCAGTGCGGGCACAGACGCCGCACCAGGCGCTGGGCCAGCACGCCGAGCATGGACGAGGCCAGGAGAAACGGCTCCACGCCCATGTCGATCAAGCGGTTGACCGCCGACACCGCGTCGTTGGTGTGCAGCGTCGCCAGCACCAGGTGCCCGGTCAGGGACGCTTGCACAGCGATCTGCGCTGTCTCCAGGTCACGGATTTCACCGATCATGATGATGTCCGGATCCTGACGCAGGATGGCGCGCAAGGCCAGGGCAAAGGTCATGTCGATCTTGGCGTTCACCTGGATCTGGCTGATGCCCGGCAAGTCGTATTCCACCGGGTCTTCGACGGTGAGGATATTGCTGGTGCTGGCATCGAGGCGGGCCAGGGCCGCATACAGACTGGTGGTCTTGCCGCTGCCGGTGGGCCCGGTGACCAGGACAATGCCGTGGGGCTGGCGGATCAGCCCATCGAGCCGGGCCAGCACTTGGGCGTCCATGCCCAGGGTCTCCAATTGCAAACGCCCGGCCTGTTTGTCGAGCAGGCGCATCACCACCCGTTCGCCATGGCCGGTGGGCACCGTCGACACCCGGATATCAATGGGCCGCCCGGCCACCCGCAGGGCAATGCGACCGTCCTGGGGCAGGCGTTTTTCCGCAATGTCCAACTGGGCCATGATCTTGATCCGCGACACCAGGGCCGCGTGCAACGCCTTGCGCGGCGACACCACGTCACGCAGGGTGCCATCGACCCGGTAGCGCACCACCGAATGGCTTTCATAGGGTTCGATATGAATATCGCTGGCCTCGTCCCGCGCCGCCTGGGTCAGCAAGGCGTTGATCATGCGGATCACCGGCGCACCGTCCTGGGTGTCCAGCAGGTCGGTGATCTCCGGGATGTCTTGCATCAACCGGTCGAGGTCGACCTCGTTCTCAGCCGCGCCCACCACGGCGGCGGCACTGCCGGTGTCGGCGTAGGCGCTGTTGAGCAACCCTTCGAGCTGCTCCTCGCGGATCGACTCCAGGCGCGTCGGGCCGAACTGGCGCCGCACCTCGTTGATCGCCCAGCCCGGTGTCGACGGGCACACCAACAACAGCGTGCCCTGTTCGTCACTGCGCAACAGCACACGCTGGGCCTTGGCCCAGGCGTAAGGCAACTGGGTCACGGGTGCACCTCTGGGATGAAGGGAAGTGGCAAGGGCGGCGGACCCTCGATGTCGCTATCAGCACAACGCCGGATCCCTAGGCCATTCATTGCACCGGCACCGCGCGAATCGTCGCCCGCAACCCCGGTACGGGCGCCGGTGCAGAAGCCGCCCCAGGAATCGCCTTCTCCACCGATGGCAATTGCGGCGCCTGCATATCCGGCATGGCCCAACTGCGCTCGGGCTGCAACTGCCCCTGGGACCGCCGCATGAAGTCATAGCGATTGAGGGTAATGGCGCGCCCTGCCCCACTGTCACGAATGATGTAAGGCCGCAAAAACACCATCAGGTTGGTCTTGGTGATCTGCCGCTTCTCATTGCGAAACAGCGCGCCGATCCCGGGAATGCTCGACAGCCACGACACCGCATCATTGCTCTGGCTGTAACCGTCCTGCAGCAAACCACCGAGCACCATGATCTGGCCGTCATCGAGCAAAATACTGGTGTCGATCGCCCGTTTGTTGGTCACCGTGCCAGCGTCCACCGAGGCCCGCACATCCACGCTGCTGACCTCCTGGTAGATGTCCAGCTTGACCGTACCGCCCTCGGAAATCTGCGGCCGCACATTGAGCTTGAGCCCCACCTCTTCGCGCTGCACCGTCTGGAACGGGTTGTTGCTGGTGCCGCCCCCGCCCGTGACATAACTGCCGGTGACAAAGGGAATGGTCTGGCCGACAAAAATGCTCGCTGCCTCGTTGTCCAGGGTCAGCAGGTTCGGGGTCGACAACACATTGGTTCCGCCCTTGCTCTTCAAGGCCCGGGCCAGGACCTTGAGGTCCAGCACTTCACCGACGCCCGGGATGGTCACGGTGCCCTTGACCACACCAAGGTTCAGGCCCTGGGGCAACACATCGATCGCGGTGCTGCTGGCCGGGGTACTGACCAGGCCGCTGCCCCCCAGGTTGACGCCGCCGAAGCCGCCGCTGCCACCCAGGTTGCCGGCCTGCCATTGCACGCCGAACTCACTGGCATCGTCTTCGCCGACCTCGACGATCAGGCTCTCGATGACCACCTGGGCCCGGCGCTGGTCCAGTTGGTCGATGACTTCGCGCAGGTTGCGGTACAGCGGCTCCGGTGCGGAAATCAGCAAGGTATTGGTGGTGGCGTCGGCCTGGATCGTGACCCCGCCGGCCGTGAACGCGGTGTTCTGGTTCGCCGATGCCTGGGCACTGCTGGCGCTGGCTTGCCCGTAACTGCTGCTGGCACTGCCGTCGACGCTGCCGGAGCTGCTGGAACTGGAGCTGGAACTGCTGCTCTGGCCACTGCTCTGACTGCCGCCGACGCTGCCGCCCATGCTGCTGAGCATGGCCCGGGCACCGTCGCTGGTGCCGCTGTCGCTTTCGCCGGTCAGCAGCCCGCGCAGGGCCTGGGCCAGCTTGCCGGCCTGGGCGTTGCGCAGGTAGACCACGTGCAGGTTGCTGGGGTTGCTCTGGGCGTTGTCCAGCTTGTAGATCAGGTTGCGCGCCAGCTCGGTGCGCTCCGGGCTGCCGGCGCGAATGATGATGGCGTTGGAACGCGGGTCGCCGACCAGGCTGATTTTTTGCGTCGGGTCGCTGCCCTGGGTATCCAGCAGCTCGGCCACCATGCTCGCGATGTCCACAGCGATGCCGTTTTCCACGGTCACCACGTCGGTGTCGATGGCGCTGGGGGTGTCGATGCCTTCGATGATCTGCGCCACCCGTTGCAGGTTTTCCGCGTAGTCAGTGACCACGATGGTGTTGTTGCCCGGGTAGGCGTTGATCGGGTTGTTGGGCGAAACGATGGGCCGCAGCACCGGAATCAGGTTCACCGCGTTTTCGTATTGCAGGCGAAAGGTCCGGGTCAGCATGCCATTGCCCCCCGGCTTGTCGGCGCTGTAGATCGGGCCGGCGAGAAGCTTGGCATCGGCTTCGGGCACCACCTGGGCGACCCCGCCCACATCCACCACGCTGAAACCTTGCATGCGCAGGGCCGCCAGCAGCATCTCGTAGGCCTGGTAGGCCGGGACCGGGCCTTCGCTGACCAGGGTCAGGTTGCCCTTGACCCGCGGGTCCACCAGGAACTGTTGCCCGGTGGCGCGGGACAAAGCGCGGATCACTGCCTGGATATCGACTTCGAGAAAATTCAATTGCACCGGCTGATCGCCCAGCGGCGAACGCGTGCCGGCGCCGCCCCGCCCCGCCGTGCCTCGGGCACTGGCGGTGACCGGGTGCTGCACCCGTGGCCGCGACTCTTGTCGGGGTTGCAGGCGCTGGCGATCCACTAGGGCGTCACCGCCACGCCGGGTATCGGCCAGGGGTTGGCCCAGCTCGCTGTCCACCAGCAAGGGCGGCGTGGCGGAGGGACTGGTGCTGCAGGCACCCAGTGCCAGCAACAGGATCGGCGCGGCCTTGCGACACTGACGCAGATAATTGGAACCTTGCCACTTCATGAAGCTTCCTTAGCGTTCAGCGTGTGATCCATACGAACCGTCCCGGACAGCGTGCCTGCCGAGTCCTGGGTGTCAGCGCCGGCGGCGCGTTGCAGTTGCGCCTGCACCACCCGCAGCGAAAACTGCCGGGGCCAGCCCAGCAACCAACCGACCACGGCATCGGCCGGGGCCTGGGTAAAACTCAACTGCCATGTCGCCGGGTCGGCCGCCTGCAACTGGTAATGGTCCTTGAGCCCGGCCTCGTCCAGGGTGCGACGCAAGGCCTGCTCCAAGTCCTCGCCCTGGGCCTGGCCGGCACCGCTCTGCTCCTGTAGCAGCGCGTCCAGGGCCTGGGCTTGGGAGCGCAACTTGGGGGTCTCGGCCTGCCAGTGATCGATGGTCTGCAAGGCCGGCTGCACCCAGAGTAAACCGACCGCCAAGCCCAGCAACAACGTCATGCTGGCGCCCAGCAAGCGCTGTTCACGCAACGACAAGCCGCGCCAAGCCACCCGGGCCTGCTGCAGCAGGTCGCGGCAGCGTTGTCGATACAGGGCCAGGAGTGGCTTATTCATCGTCGTCCTCCGGGCGGGTGTCCGTGTCACTGGCCGGCGCTTCAGCCGCCAGGCGCAAGGTCCAGTTGTCCGCCTCACGGCTGGCGTCCACTCCGGCCTGGGCCAGGGCGGCTTGCCAGGTGGCATCGGCCGGGGCATTGGCGGCGTCGGCCAGCAGCGTCAGGTGCAACTGGCCCTGGTCGTAGTCCAGACGCTGCACATTGCCCACCATAAACGGCATGGCCGCACCGGCCTGCTGCACCAGGGCGGCAAAGGCATCCTGAGGATCAGCCTGCGCCCCGCTCTGCCGGGCTTCCAGTTGCTGACGGGCCTGCTGCAAAGGGTTGAGGATCACCGGCAGTTCCGGAAAGGCCTGCTTGACCCGTTGGCTCATGTGCGCCTTGAGTTGCTGGCCTTCGGCAGCCTCACGGGCGGCATACAGGTTGAGGCCGAGGGTCCACACCGCCAGCGCCAGGGCGCAGCAAACCAACGCCCGCCCCCAGCCCGGCGCCGACTGCGGGGCCTGGGCAACACCGCCGTGCAGCCCCCAGGCCGGCCGCGCCCCGCTCCAGCGCTGCTGCGCCGGTAGGGCCTGGTCCACCGACGGCGGCGCGCCGTCACCGATCCATGACCAGCCCAGGCCGTCGTTCAACAAGGTTTCCAGCGGCTGACCAAGCAAAGGTTGTACGGCCGCTTGCCCAAGGTTGTGACGCAGCAGCAAGTGCCCCTCCCATACACAGGCACTGACCTGGCCCGGCGGCGGCACCGGCAACACATAAGGCGCCGGGTACAGGCCGCGCAGTTTCAGGCGGGCCTCAGCCAACAGGCCACCCAACGCCTGCAGGCTGGATGTGCCGAGCCAGGCCAGGTGCACCTGGCCGCTGGCCTCTCGCGGGCTGTGGGCCACGTGCATCTGCTGCGGCTGGCCGAGGATCAGTGCATCAGCGGCGCAGGCCACGGCCAACTTCAACCGCGACGCCGACAAGGGCGGCAGTTCGATGCTGGCCAACAGGCTGTCCTGGGGGTGGAGAAAGCATTCCAACGCCGGGGTTTTAGCGCCCTGGCCCAACTGCGCCAGGGTGCACTGGCCAGTGGCGCTGACCTGGCCGTTGCGGTCCAGACGAGCGTATTCACAGGCACTGTCCAGGCTCAGGCTGTGCAGCGGCGGCAAGGCCAGCAGTACCCGGCTCATACGCCCACCCGCGACCAGATGACCTGGGGCAGGCGATCTTCCGGACGGTGCAGCAACGCCTGCACGCTTACCCGGCGCCGGTCATGCCGGGCCTGGCCGCGCAGCAGGAACCAGTCGCTGCTGATACCGACATTAAGGCTGTCCACGCTCAACCCGGGAATCTGCAGACGGTTGAGAAAATCCCCACGATTGATAAACCACTGCCCGGCGTCACGCTGCGCCACCAGGGCCTTGGCTTGGGGCAACGACAGCCCGGGCACGGCCACTGTCAGCACTTCAGCGCTGGCGGTGTTGGCATTGAGCCGGGTGTTGCCCGGCAACAGGCTGAGGTACGGGGTCAGGCGGGCCAGGACGGTGTCGTCAAGCCCGTCGATACCGCGCAACTCTTCCAGGCTGCGCAGCATCGGCTGGGTCGCCGGCAGCCATTGCTGGCCGCCATTGGGCGAGGTGTCACGGCCACTGTTGAAGGTTGACGCGCTGCCCGAATGGCCAGGGGGCGTAGGCAGGCGCCGGGGATAAGACGCGATAACCCGCTGGCTGATGCGCTGGCTGATCACCGCATTGACCCCGAGCAAGGCGCACAGGCGTTCGAGGTTGCGCACCTGGCCGCCATCGACTTGCTCTTCGCTGACCAGATTGCGCAGGTTGAACTTGCCTTGCTGATCTTCCAGGCGCCCTGAAAAGCCCCCTTCTTGAGGGTCAAAGGCGGTGGTCTGGATCGGCTGGGCCCAGAGCTGGTCGAGGCGGGTCACGGCGTTCTGCTGGCGGGCCTGCCAAAGCAATTGCCGACTGGCTTCAAGCCCGCCGAGCAAGGCGCCGCTGCCCTGGACCCGGGACTGCTCGGCTTCCAGGGTACGGGTCAGCGCGGCCTGGCGCGTGAGCATGCCGCCGGCGATGACCGCGACCACGGCAGCGATCAGCAAGGCGCCGATGATCGCCATACCACGTTGTTTCGCCGTTGGCGGCGAAGCGATGTTCACGGGCAGCCCTTAGAGCTGCCAGGACCCAATATCAGCGTTCACACCCTCACCGTCCGGCTGCCCATCGGCGCCGAGGGAGAACACATCCACTTCGCCGTTGGCGCCTGGATTGAGGTAGTGGTAAGGACGGCCCCAGGGGTCGTTAGGCAGGCGTTCCAGGTAGGAACGCCATTGGCCGTTCTGGGCATCGGCGGGACGTTCCACCAGCACCTTGAGGCCCTGGTTGAGCTTGGGGTAGGAGCCGTGGTCAAGACGGTAGAGCTTGAGCGCCTGCATCAGGCCGGCGATGTCTTGCTTGGCGGCGGTGGCCCGCGCCTGGTCCGGGCGGTCAAGCACCTTGGGCACCACCATGACCGCGAGAATCCCGAGAATCACCACCACCACCATGATTTCGATCAGGGTGAAACCGCGCTGGCCGCGAGGGCCTCCGGGCAGGGACTTTACACAAGCGATATCCATATCGACTTCCTTGAGTGATTCGTATTCGGCGCGCAGTGTAGCAAAACTACATGGCTGGAAAAGGGAAAATAAACATCCGTTTTTGCTCGCCATCGCGCCCTGTCCCAGTGCTATTCTGCCGACCTGTTTTTGCCGCAAAGAGTCACCCATGGAGCGGTTGCGCAAGGAGCGTGGTTTTACCCTGATCGAGGTGCTGGTGGCCTTGGCAATCGTTGCCGTGGCCATGTCGGCGGCCGTGCGTGTGGCCGGCGTGATGACCCAGAGCAACGGCCTGCTGCGAGACCGCTCCCTGGCCCAGTTGGCCGCGCAGAACCGGCTGGCGGAATTGCGCCTGGAAGAGCGTTTGCGCCCCGGACGCAAAGCCTTCGATTGCGACCAGGGCCCACTCAAGTTGCGTTGCGAGCAAGCCATCAGCCCCAGCGCCGATGAACAGTTGCTGCGGGTCAGCCTGCGGGTCTGGGACCGCAGCCGTGAGGCACCGCCCCTGGCGCGCCTGGACACCCTGCTCAGCCGGCCCCTGGTGCAGCGCCTGTGAAGGTCTTCAACGGCGGATCAACGACGGCAGCGCCACGCTGTCGGGCAAGGTGCCGACCTTGAGCCGCGAACGCTGCGAACCTTGCTCGATCACCACCCCGTCCGCCTCGATGGCGACCAGGCGCACGCCCTGGGTCAGGCGCTCGCCCGGTATGACGCTGCGCGGCGGGCCATCATTGATGCTGAGCACCGCGACCGAACCATGGGCCCCGGCCATAACCCCGGACACCTTGATCGACACCGCCGCCGGCTGGCTGGAAAACCACTGCAACGACGGGTTATCGGAACGCGGTGCCGGCATCGGCGGTACTGCTGCCGGCGCGGATGACTCGGCGCGGGTCAGCAGCAGCGAGGACCAGGTGACCACACCGGCCAGGGCCACGAACAAGGCCACGGCCTGCAGCAGACGTGGGGCTGATAGACGAGTGGCAAATGCCATGGCGGGACCTCCTGATTGTCCGTGGGCGCAGTCTACAGGACAACGCGCGCCTGGCTATTTCCAGCGCGCGATTCTTCCCGGCAACGGCCTTGACCCTCGGCACAGGAGCCCGGTTTGATGCGCAACATCCGTCAGCGCGGCTTCACCCTGATCGAATTAATGGTGGTGTTGGTGATCATCGGTATCGCCAGCGCCGCAGTCAGCCTGAGCATCCGCCCCGACCCGGCAGCCGTGTTGCGCAAGGACGCCGAACGCCTGGCGCAACTGCTGCGGGTGCCCAGGCCGAGGCCCGGGCCGATGGCCGCCCGATCACCTGGCAGGCCAATGCCAAGGGGTTTGCGTTCAGCCGACACCAGGAACAGGGAACCGGTATCGAACGTTTCGACAACGACCCGCAACTGCGGCCACGGCCTTGGCAGTCAGTGCCGATGCAGGTGCGCATCACCCCTCGACAAACCCTGGTGCTCACCGCCGAATGGATCAACCCGCCTTTGCGGGTGGTGCTTTCCGACGGCCAGCACCGCGTCAGCATGGAGCGTAACGGCGCCGGCGAACTGCGCGTGGTGAACCGCCCATGAACAGTCGGCAACGCGGATTTACCCTGATCGAAGTGATGGTGGCGATTATGTTGATGGCCATTGTCAGCCTGATCGCCTGGCGTGGCCTGGACAGCGTGACCCGCGCCGACAGTCATTTGCAGGCCAGCGCCGAACAGACCGAAGCCTTGCTGCGCACCCTCAATCAGTTGGAGCGTGATGTGGCCCTGCGCGCCGGGGTCGAGTTGCGCGAACCGACCTTGAACGACAGCCCGCCAGCGGAGGCTGTCACACCGGCAGCGCTGAGCGTGCGCAGTTCCGATGCCCGGGTATTTCGCCTGGACGTGATTCGCAGCGCGGCCACCCCAGGGGATGGTTTGCAGCGGGTGCGCTGGTGGCTCCAGGGCGACACCCTGTACCGCGCGGCGGCGCCGGCCCGTGATCGTTATCCGCTGCCGGCGCCCAAGGACGCGGTGGCGGTGTTGACCCAGGTCCGTGACCTGCAGGTGCGCGTCTGGGAACCGGACGAGGGTTGGCGGCAACTGAGCGGCAACCGCAAGGACAACCCCCGGGGCCTGGAAATCATCCTGACCCGGCAGACCGCCCAGGGTGAGGAACGCTATCGCCAGGTGCTGGGGCCGTTGCCGTAGCGGCGCCCCACCCTTTTCAGCCCCGGCGGCAGTCAGGGCTTAACACAGGGTTCGTTGCAGGGCTTTTTTCCACTCCAGGTACAGGCCGTCCAGGTTCGAGCCGGGGTTAGGTTCGAAGCGTTCACGCGGACGCTCCAGGGCTTGCAGCGCCGCATCACTGGCCCAGATGCCCAGGGCCTTGCCCGCCAGGTGCGCGGCGCCCAGGGCCGAGACTTCCGGAGACAGGCTGCGAATCACCGGGCGTTGCAGCAGGTCGGCAAGAAACTGCATCAGCCAGCGATTGCGCGTGGCGCCGCCGTCCACCCACAGCTCCTTGAGCGGGCTGACGATGTCAGCCTGCATGGCGTCAAACACATCACGAATCTGATAACCAATGGATTCCAGCGCGGCACGCAAGATGTGCGCACCGGAGGTGCCTTCGGTCAGGCCGCAGATCAGCCCCCGGGCCTCGGCCTGCCAGTGCGGCGCGCCAAGCCCGGAAAGCGCCGGGACAAAGTACACCCCGCCATTGTCCGGCAGTTGCGCGGCGTGCTCGGTCAGTTGGTCCAGGGATTCGCCGGCCACCAGCCGTGAGGCCCACTGCACCGCTGCGCCGGTGTGCACAATATTGCCTTCCATGGCGTAGGTCGGCGCCGTGCCGTCGTGCCAGGCCAGGGTGGTGGACAGCCCGTGACGGGAAGCAATCGGCCCGGCCATCGGGGTCATCAGCGACGAACCGGTGCCCAGGGTGGCCTTGACCAGCCCCGGAGCGAACCCACCCTGGCCAAACAACGCCGCATGGGAATCGCCGATCATCGACAGCACCGGAATGCCTGCGGCAAGCCGGCCCAAGGCCACGGTGTGAGCGAACAGACCGGCACTGGGCTGGATCGGCGCCAGGGCTTCGGCGGGAATCGAAAACAGTTCGAGCAATTGCCCGTCCCAGGCGCCGGTCTGCAAATTGAACAGTTGGGTACGGGCGGCGTTGGAGCCGTCGGTGGCAAAGACCTGGCCGCCACTGAGCTGCCACAACAGCCAGCTGTCCATGGTGCCCAGGCAGATGTCCCCGGCGGCAGCACGGGCGTGACCGTTGTCCAGGTGGTCGAGGATCCAGCGGAACTTGCCGGCGGAAAACATCGGGTCCAGAGCCAACCCGGTCTTGGCCAGGATCGTCGCTTCATGGCCCTGGGCGTGCAGCTCGGTGCACAACGGCAGCGAGCGCCGGCATTGCCAACTGATGCAGGGCGACAGCGGCTCGCCACTGGCCCGGTCCCAAGCCACCACCGACTCGCGCTGGTTACTGATGGCCAGGGCGGTGATGGGCCGCTCCAACCCCGCCAGGCACTCGTCAATGGCGGCCAGGGTAGCGCGCCAGATCTGCAACGGGTCCTGCTCCGAATAGCCGGGCTGCGGATGGCTGATGCTCAGGGGCCGCGAACCGCGGGCAATCATCTGGCCGTGCTCGTTGACCAGCACCGCCTTGGCGTTGCTGGTGCCCTCATCGATCGCCAGGATCAGCGGGGAGTGTTCATTCATGGTCTGGTTACTCGACATGGACCGCCTCAGCGCAAACGTGCAGCGGCCGCCACAATCCCAGCCGCGTCGATGCAATGCAAGGCGCGGGTGGGCTCGCGGGCGCCGGCGGCGGCGTACTCACCGTCGCCGATGCCCAGGCGGATCAGGGCAATGCCCAGCGCCCCTTCGGCCAGCACTTCCGCCACCAGGCTGCCCAACCCGCCATTGATGTTGTGTTCCTCGACGGTAATCACCCCGCCCGTGCCGCGCAGGGCCTCAAGCAATACGTCGCGCTGCAACGGGCGGATCGACGACAGGTTGATGACCTGGGCCTGGATGCCCTGCTCTGCCAGCTGCGCTGCAGCGTCTACCGCTTCGTGGACCACCGAGCCCAGGGCGACGATGGTCAGGTCCTGGCCCTGGCGCAGAATGTCCACCTGCCCGGGCACGAAACGGTAGCTGGGGTCATGCAGTTCGGGCAGGGCCTTGCCGTCGAGACGGATGTACACCGGCCCCTGGTAGCGCAAGGCGTAGTCGGCGATCTGCCGGCATTCCAGCGGGTCGGCCGGGGCAAAAATCTGCACATTGCCAAAGCCGCGCATCACCGAGATGTCGTCCAGGCTGTGGTGGGTGCTGGCCAGCGGGCCGTAACTGGCGCCGGCATTGAGGCCGAACATTTTGACGTTGGCCTGGTTGTAGCAAACGTCCACCTTGATCTGCTCGTTGGCCCGGGAAATCAGGAACGGCGCCGCGTTGCAGGTGGCGGCGATCTTGCCGCCCAGGGCCAGGCCGGCGGCCACCCCCACCAGGGATTGCTCGGCAATGCCGACGTTGATCAGGCGCTCAGGAAAACGCTGCATGAAAGGCCCGATCTTGGCGGTGGACGTGGAGTCGCTGACCACCGGCACCAGGTCCAGCCCCTCTTCGACGGCGGCGATGAACGCCTCCACCATGACACTGGCCAAATGTTCACTCGCCATGATTCAACTCCTCCAGTGCCGCGTTGATTTCATCACCCTTGGGCACCCGGTGGTGCCATTCGGGGCGACCTTCGATAAACGACACGCCTTTGCCCTTGATGGTGTGGGCAATCAATACCTGGGGCGAGCCCTTGTGGCTCTGCATCTGCTCCAGTGTGGCCACCAGTTGGCTGACGTCGTTGCCGTCGCACTCGCTGACCTGGAAGCCAAAGGCCGCCCATTTCACGTCCAAAGGGTCCAGGGGCATGATCTCGGCAGTCAGGCCGGCCAGCTGCAACTTGTTCTTGTCGACGATCACGAACAGGTTATCCAGGCCGTACTTGGCCGCCGCCATGGCCGCTTCCCAGTTCGAACCTTCAGCCAGCTCGCCGTCCCCGGTCAGCACATAAATGCGCCGCGCACTGCCGGACATCTTCGCCGCCAGCGCCAGGCCCACCGCCACCGGCAAACCGTGGCCCAGGGCGCCGGTATTGAGTTCGATGCCCGGGGTTTTCTGGCGCACCGGGTGGCCCGGCAGATGGGAGTTGAAGTGCTGGTAAGTCGCCAGCCACTCCTTGGGGATATAGCCGGCCTGGGCCAGGCAGCAATACAAACCGCCGACACCATGGCCCTTGCTCTGGATGTAGATGTCGCGCTCCGGGTCTTCGGTGCGCTCGGGCCCGGTATTGAGAATGCGGAAATACAGGGTCGCGAGGATGTCGGTTTCCGACAGGTCGGCGCCGGTGTGCCCGCCCGCCGGCGACTCGGCATTCAGGGTAATCACATGGCGCCTGATCAGGCGGGCCTGTTCTTTGATCTGCTGGGCGTCGTACTGGAAGGCATTCATGCAGCGGCTCCTGTGGGGCTGACCACGCGGGGTAAAAGTGTCCAAGGCTGTCTTTTGAATATTTATTCAGCAGTGACAATATATTTCTATTTAGACGCCGTTCGCTCAGCAGGTCAAGGGAGCCCGGTACGGAAAAATCAAAAAACCACACCGCCAGTCGCCTCGACAGGTAGCCTGAATAGCCGGCGCGAGCGTCTGGAAAGAGGCTTACAGGGATATTCGCAACGGTGCCGAGGGGCAGCGCAGAAAATTAAACCGCTTGACTTTGCCTCGCCGGAGCCGGAATCTGAATTAACAGTCAGGCATGCATAAATATTCAAGCAGCCCGAACGAACTCCAAAAAAAATAAATCAGGAGAACAATGTGGACGCCAAAGCCTCTGTCCATCAGGCCGCTGTCAAGCCGTCCGGCCGTTCGCGGTTACTCAAACTGCTGCCCAGCAACATCGGCGGCCCGCTGATCGGCCTCGCCCTCTTGGTGCTGGTCTTCTCCTTCAGTTCCGAATTCTTCTTCTCCTTGCGCAATGGCCTGAACATCCTCGATCAGGTCACGGTGCTGGGCATCCTCGCCATCGGCATGACCGCGGTGATCGTGATCGGCGGCATCGACCTCTCGGTGGGCTCGGTGCTGGCCTTCTCGATGATGATGCTCGGCTGGCTGTACCAGGATCAGGGCTTGCCCCTAGGCCTGGCGATCCCGGTGTCGATCGCCACCGGCATGCTCGCCGGGCTGGTCTCCGGGTTGCTGATCAGCTACGCCAAGCTGCCGGCCTTTATCGCCACCCTGACCATGATGTCGGTGGCCCGGGGCCTGGCCAATATCCTCACCGAAGGCCGGCAGATTGTCGGCTACCCGGAGTGGTTCACCAGCCTGGCCACGGTGCGTCACTTCGGCTTTCTCTCGGCCACGGTCGGGCTGTTCCTGATCATGCTGGTGGCGGCCTGGGTGTTCCTGCGCTTTCGCGCCGGTGGCCGCAACCTCTATGCCATTGGCGGCAGCCCTGAAGTGGCGCGCCTCTCCGGAATCAAGGTGCGGGCCATCACCCTCTGGGTGTACGCCATCAGCGGCGCCCTGGCCGGCATCGCTGCGGTCACCATGGCCGCCCGCCTCGACTCTTCCCAACCCAGCGCCGGGCTGACCCTGGAACTGGACGCCATTGCCGCCGTAGTGATTGGCGGCGCCAGCCTCAGCGGCGGCGTCGGCAGTGTCGGTGGCACCCTGGTGGGTGTGCTGATCATTGGCGTGCTGCGCAATGGCCTGAACCTGCTCGGGGTTTCCCCCTTTATTCAACAGGTCGTGATTGGCGTGGTGATTGCCCTCGCCGTGACCATCGATACCTTGCGTCGCCGTTCCAACACTGCTCGATAAGCTGTCTCGTTGTGCGCTTGATCCTTGTTGACACCACCAAAAATAAAATCAGGAGTCACCGCCATGTTCATGACCAAAAAACTGCTGCTCGCGACGGCCTTGGCCGCTGCCACCCTCACCAGCGCCGGCTCGACCTGGGCCAAGGAGCTGACCATCGGCCTGGCCGTGGCCAACCTGCAGGCCGACTTCTTCAACCAGATCAAACAGTCGGTGGAAGCCGAGGGCAAGGCGCGCGGGGTGAAGATCATCACCGTCGATGCCCAGGGCAACTCCTCGACCCAGGTCAGCCAGATTGAAGACCTGATCACTCGGCAGATCGATGCCTTGATCTACATCCCCGCCGGGGCCACCGCCGCCGGCGTGCCGGTGAAGGCCGCCAAGGCTGCCGGGATTCCGGTGATTGCCGTGGACCGCAACGCCCCCGATGCCCCGGGCGATACCTTTATTGCCAGCGACAGCGTGGCCGGCGCCCGCACCCTGGCCGAGTACGTGGGCAAGATCACCGAAGGCAAGGGCCGCATCGCGATCCTCCAGGGCCAACTGGGCACCACCCCGGAAAACGATCGCGCCAAGGGTTTCCAGGAAGGCCTGAAAGGCTTCCCGGGCCTCAAGGTGGTGGCGGAACAACCGGCTGAGTGGGCCCAGGACAAAGGTTTTGCCGTGGCCCAGGACCTGCTGCAGCGTGACCCCAACATCACCGTGTTCTTCGGCCGCGCCGACGCCATGGCCCTGGGTGCTGCCCAAGCGGTGAAAGTCGCCAACCTGCCGCAGCCCGTGGTGGTGGTCGGTTTCGACGGTGACGTGGCCGGGCTCAAGGCCGTGGCCAGCGGCGTGCTGCAAGCGACCATGACCCAGCAGACCCAGAAAATGGGCCGCATGGCCGTGGCCTCCGCCCTGGACCTCAAGGCGGGCAAGGCCGTGCCCAAGGAACAGTTGCTGGAAACAGTGCTGACCACCAAAGACAACGTCGCGCCTTTCCTGCAACAGCACCCCTGAGCCCGGGAGTTCGGTATGCAAGCAGCTCTGGATAACCGCCAGCGCCAGGACACCACGCCGCCTGCGGTGTTGTGCCTGCGCGACATCGGCAAGTCGTACGGCACGGTGCAAGTGCTGGCGCAGATCAACGTCGACATCCGCCCCGGCGAGGTGCTGGCCCTGCTCGGCGAGAACGGCGCCGGCAAATCGACCCTGTCGTCGATCATCGCCGGCGTGGTCCAACCCGAGCCGGGCGGTGCCATGACCTGGCTCGGCGAGGCCTATGCCCCCGCCTCGCCGGGGGCCGCCCTGGGCGCTGGCATCGGCCTGATCCACCAAGAGATTCGCTTGCTGCCGCAGCTGTCGATTGCCGAAAACATCTTTGTCGGTCGCCTGCCCATGCGCCATGGCCGGGTCGACCGCGAGTACATCGAGGCCCAGGCGCAGAAGCAACTGCAGCGCCTGGGGCTGAATGTGCCGGCGTCGCGCAAGGTCGAAGGCCTGAGCGTCGCCGCACAGCAATTGGTGGAAATCGCCAAGGCCCTGACCCTCAACGCCCGGTTGCTGATCCTCGACGAACCCACCGCGGCCCTGGGTGGCGAGGAAACCGAGCTGCTGTTCCGGCAGGTCGAACGCCTGAAAGCCGAAGGCGTGTCGTTCATCTATATCAGCCACCGGCTGGAAGAGATCGCCCGGATCGCCGACCGCATTTTGGTGCTGCGCGACGGCCGGCAGATTGCCCTGCATGCCAACGCCCAAGTGCCGGTGCGCGAGCTGGTGGAGCAAATGGTCGGGCGCAGCCTGGAACGGATATTCCCGACCCTGCAAGCGCCCCAGGAACGGGTGATGTTGCAGGTCAAGGACCTGACGTGCCGGGAGTTCGCCTTGCACGGCATCGACTTCAGCGTGCGCGCCGGGGAAGTGTTCGGCATTGCCGGAGTGGTCGGTGCCGGTCGCACGGAACTGGTCCGGGTGATCGCCGGCGCCGCCCAGGACATTCATGGGCAGATGCAACTCGATGGCCAGCCCCGTCAGTTGCGCTCGCCTTCGGAAGCGATCCAGGCCGGCGTGGTGCTGGTGCCCGAGGACCGCAAGCAGCAAGGGGTGGTGGTCGAACACCGGATCGAAGACAACCTGGTCTACGGCAACACCGACCTGCTGCACAGCGGCAGTTGGGTGCTGCCCAAGCGCCTGCGGGAGTTCGCCCAGACCGCGGTGTCGCGCCTGGGGGTCAAGGGCGCGCCGGAGCAACGCATCGGCGCCCTGTCGGGGGGCAACCAGCAAAAGGTCATCATCGCCAAGTGGCTGGCGCGCAACCCCAAGGTGTTCATCCTCGATGAGCCGACCCGGGGCATTGACGTCGGCGCCCGGGCAGCGATCTACGAGGTGATCGCCGAACTGGCGGCCACCGGCATGGCGGTGATCGTGGTCAGTTCCGACCTCGACGAAGTGCTCGGGCTGTCCCACCGGGTCATGGTCATGAGCCGTGGTCGGCAGATGGGCATCCTCGAACGCGGCGCCGCCACCCCGGTGTCGGTCATGGAAATGGCCACGGCATAACGCTGCAAAGGCGATTAACGCCTAACTGTAGAGGCCAACTTGCCGGCGATATGGCCGGCAAGGCTGGCATAACGATCCACTGACACACCGTCATCGCTGGCAAGCCAGCCCCTACAAAGGGGGGGTGCGGCGGGATGGACATCACGACTGACACGGAGCAACCCATGCAACTTTTTAGTCTTCAAGGCCAGGTAGCCTTCGTCACCGGCGCCGGCAGCGGCATCGGCCAGGCCATCGCCGTGGGCCTGGCAGAAGCCGGGGCCGATGTGGCCTGCTTTGACTTGCCCAACAGCCCGGGCATCGACAGCACCGTGGCACGCATTAACGCCCTGGGCCGCCGCGGCCTGGCCCTGGCTGGCACCGTGACCGACCGTGCGGCGCTGGATGCCGCCGTGGCCCGCACCGAAGCCGAGCTGGGGGCGCTCAGCGTGGCAGTGAACTGCGCCGGCATCGCCAATGCCCAGGCGGCCGAAGAACTGGAACTGCAACGCTGGCAAACCACCCTGGACATCAACCTGACCGGGATCTTCCTCAGTTGCCAGGCCCAGGCCGCAGTGATGCTGCCACGGGGCAAAGGGGCCATCGTCAACATCGCCTCGATGTCCGGCAGCATTGTCAACCGCGGGCTGCTGCAGGCCCACTACAACACGTCCAAGGCCGGGGTCATCCACCTGAGCAAAAGCCTGGCCATGGAATGGGCGGACAAGGGCTTGCGGGTCAACTGCATCAGCCCCGGCTACACCGCCACGCCGATGAACTCGCGCCCCGAAGTGACGGACCAGGTGAAGATCTTTGAACAGACCACGCCCATGGGCCGAATGGCCAGCGTGGAAGAAATGGTCGGCCCGGCGATCTTCCTGGTCAGCCAGGCCTCGTCCTTCTGCACCGGCGTCGACCTGCTGGTGGACGGTGGTTTTGTCTGCTGGTAAGCCAGCCCCTGCGAACAATTGGAGCACCCCTCATGTCCCAACGTTTTAGCGGAAAAACCGTGGTCATCACCGGTGCCTGCCGAGGCATCGGCGCCGGCATCGCCGAGCGTTTCGCCCAGGAAGGCGCCCACCTGGTGTTGGCGTCCAACGACCTGGAACGGGTGACCTTCACCGCCGACCAACTGGCTCGGGAATACGGCGTCAGCAGCCTGGCCCTGAGCCTGGACGTCACCGACGAAGGCGATATCCAGCGCCTGTACCGCAGCGCCCATGAGCGTTTCGGCAGCATCGACGTGTCGGTGCAAAACGCCGGCATCATCACCATCGACCACTTCGACAGCATGCCCCGGGCCGACTTCGACAAAGTCCTGCAGGTCAACACCACCGGGGTCTGGCTCGGCTGCCGCGAGGCCGCCAAGTACATGGTCAAGCAAGGCAGCGGCCGGCTGATCAACACCTCGTCGGGACAGGGCCGCCAGGGTTTCATCTACACCCCCCACTACGCCGCGAGCAAAATGGGTGTGATCGGCATCACCCAAAGCCTGGCCCTGGAGCTGGCGCGGCATAACATCACGGTCAACGCGTTCTGCCCCGGCATCATCGAAAGCGAAATGTGGGACTACAACGACCGGGTCTGGGGCGAGATTCTCAGCACCGAGGAAAAACGCTACGCCAAGGGCGAGCTGATGGCCGAGTGGGTGAAGAACATTCCCCTGCGCCGCGCCGGCAAGCCTTCGGACGTGGCCGGGCTGGTGGCGTTCCTGGCCTCCGATGACGCCGCCTACCTGACCGGCCAGGCGATCAATATCGACGGCGGGCTGATCATGTCGTGATTTCGGCGGCGGGCACGACCCGCCGTCGGTTTGCTATCCTCGCCGGCACGTTAGGTATTGATTTCATTTATTGGGGCCTGCATGAGCCAAATCGAAGAACAACGGCTGATCACCAAGATCGCCAGCCTCTATTACGAAGAAGGGCTCAAGCAGTCCGAGATTTCCACGCAGCTCGATTTGTCCCAGTCCTTTATCAGCCGCGCCCTGCGCCGTGCCCTGCAGGAAGGCGTGGTGAAAATCACCGTGATGCGCCCCCAGGGCCTGCACCTGGAACTGGAAAACCAGTTGCAGCGCCTGTACGGCGTGCGCCGGGTGATCGTGGTCGAAGCCACCGAAGCCGGCAACGAAGAAAGCATCAAGCAGGCCATCGGCTCGGCCGCCGCCCATTACCTGGAAACCAGCCTCAGCCCTCAGGACCACATTGGTATCTCGTCCTGGAGCAGCACCATCCGCGCCATGGTCGGCCATATGCACGCCCAGCCAGGCAAGCAAGGGGCCCAGGAAGTGGTGCAACTGCTGGGGGGCGTGGGCAACAAGGGCGCCTTCGAAGCCACCTTGCTGACCCAGCGCCTGGCCACCCTGCTCAACTGCCCGGCCTTCCTGCTGCCCTCGCAAAGCATCGAGCAGTCGGTGGAAAGCAAACAGCGCATCGTCGAGATGGAAGAGGTCAAGGAGGTGCTCAACCGCTTCGACAGCATCACCCTGGCGATTGTCGGCATCGGTGAGCTGGAGCCCTCGCAACTGCTGCGCAACAGCGGCAACTACTACACCGAAGACATGCTGCGCCTGCTGGCCGAGCGCGGTGCGGTGGGCGACATCTGCCTGCGCTACTTCGATGCCCAGGGGCGCCCGGTGCTGGAAGAAGACGAAGAATTCGTGGTTTCCGTGGCCCTGCCCAAGCTGCGCTCGATCAACCGGGTGCTGGCCCTGGCCGGTGGCCAGCGCAAGGTGCAGGCCATTCGCGGCGCACTCCAGGGCGGCTACCTGGACGTGCTGATCACCGACCTGGAAACCGCCCAGGCCCTGAACCAGTAGCCCCTTATCAATCACCTGCGACGTGGATAGACCCTGCCCATGACTTCCAAACTGCAACAACTCAAGCAATTCACCACCGTCGTCTGTGACACCGGCGACCTCGACGCCATCACCCGCCTGCGCCCGGTGGACGCCACCACCAACCCGTCCCTGCTGCTCAAGGCCGCGGCCATTCCTCAATACGCCGAGCTGTTGCAGCGCGCGGTGACCCACGCCAAGGGCGATGTCGGCCTGGCCTGCGACCAGTTCGCGGTGTCGGTGGGCTGCGGCATTCTTGAGGTGATTCCGGGGCGCATTTCCACTGAAGTCGATGCACGCCTGTCCTTCGATGAAGAGGCGCTGTGGGCCAAGGCCAACCAGTTGATCGGCCTTTACGACCAGGCGGGCGTCAGCCGCGAGCGGGTGCTGATCAAACTGGCCTCGACCTGGGAAGGCATCCGTGCCGCCGAACGCCTGGAGCGCGCCGGCATCCAGACCAACCTGACCCTGCTGTTTTCCTTCGCCCAAGCCGTGGCCTGCGCCGATGCCGGGGTGTTCCTGATTTCGCCTTTTGTCGGCCGCATCTATGACTGGTACAAGAAAAGCACCGGCCAGGACTACACCGGCGCCGAGGACCCGGGCGTGCAGTCGGTGACGCGGATCTACAACTACTACAAGGCCAACGCCATCCCCACCGTGGTCATGGGCGCCAGTTTCCGCACCCTCAGTCAGATCGAGCAACTGGCCGGCTGCGACCGCCTGACCATCAGCCCCGAACTGCTGCAAAAACTCGATGAAGACGTCGCCCCGCTGCAACGCAAACTGCTTCCCGGCCAGGCCGGCGAACCGCGCCAGCACCTGGATCAGGCGGCGTTCCGCTGGGCGTCCAACGAAGACGCCATGGCCACCGAAAAATTGGCCGAAGGCATTCGCCAGTTCGCCCGTGACCAGGAAAAACTCGAAGCCCTGCTGACGGCGCGCTAAGTAGCGCCGCCCCGTTCCCCCCTGGAAGTTGCCCCGCCATGGATGCAAAAACTGCCGAACTGATCGACGTGCTTGAACAACTGGCCTGGGTCCTGGAGAGCGACGGCGACACCCATTGGAGCCGCTGGATGCGCACCGCCCGGGCCCGCCTGCTGGACGGCGATGACTCGGGCCTCGATTACCTGCGCCGCGCCTATGGCGGCATGGGTTCGATCAATGACCTGATCCTCGGCCAGGCCTATGCAGGGGGCGTGTTGTCCTGGAAAGCCGGCTATGGCGACCTCAACCAACGCTTCGTCGAACTGCGCGACCGCGCCGCCAGCCTCGCCGACGACCTCCTACGCGCCCGAGCCTAACCCCCGTTGTAGGAGCTGGCTCGCCAGCGATAGCGCCCCCAAGACCCACGTAAATCTCAAGAGCCTCATCGCCGGCAAGCCGGCGCCCACAGGATTGTGCGTCACCGTCGCTCACACAGCCCCCTTGTAGGAGCTGGCTTGCCAGCGATAGCGCCCCCAAGACCCACACAAATCTCAAGGGCCTGATCGC
>NZ_JALQCW010000077.1 GCF_023241715.1 Pseudomonas morbosilactucae | reverse complement strand
ATATTCGCGCAGGTTGCGAGGGTTCTGTAGGAGCTGGCTTGCCAGCGATCAGCAATGCCCAAGACATGCGCTAAACCCCGAGGCCGCTATCGCCGGCAAGCCGGCTCCTACATTATTCGCGCAGGCTGCGAGGGCTCTGTAGGAGCTGGCTTGCCAGCGACCAGCGATACCCGAGACATGCGCTAACCCCCTAAGCCGGCACCTACGGAGTCAGCGGACGACGCCTTCTTCGATCAACAACTTGAGGATCGCTTCGGCGCCCGCTTCCGGGGTGAGGTCTTTGAGCACTTGGCCGGTGCCGCCGCTGGCTTTGGCAGTGGCGGCTTTCATGCGGTCGGCGCCGCTCTTGGCCTTGATCACTTTCAGGCGTTTAGGGCGAGGCTTGGCCGGTTGCAGGCTGGAGGCTGTGAGTAACTCATCCTCCACCACCATCACCTGATCTGCCTGCAGCAACCCCCGACGCGCCGGGCCGTAGGCGCTCTGGCGCGGCTTGGGCGCAGCGTTATCCACAGTGGCGAGGAATGGCAGACGCACCTTGAGTCGACGCCGCTGGCCACGAGGCAAGGCTTGCAGCACCTGGGCCACACCGCCGGAGATGGACTCCACTTCAGCCAGGCCCACCACCAGCGGCCAGCCCAGGCCTTCGGCCAGCAGAAACGGCAACATGCCCGAGCCTTCCCCCGTCTCCGCCTGGCTGCCAGTCAGCACCACCTGGGCACCGGCATCGCGCAGGTACTGGGTCAACGCCGGCAGCGCATCGGCGCCCGCCGGCTGTTCCAGCACATGCAATTGCTCCAGGCCCATGCCCAGATAAGCCCGCAACGCCGGCTCGGCCACGTCCCCGGCGTGCAGCACCTGGAGGTTATCCCCAGCCAGTTGCAGCCCCAGTTCCACGGCCCGCGCATCCTGCTCGGCACGCCGTGGACGGCCGGACGTAGGGTGGGCACCAATCGATACCAGGCTGATCACATTGCTGTTCATCACTGTCCCCTTAAGCCGCGTCGCGCTTGGCGCCGTTGCGGTAAGCCGCTACCGCCGCGATCAAGGCTTGAAGAATCTCGGCGCTGTCGCCAATCACCGAAAGATCGGCGCGTTTGATCATGTCGCAACCCGGGTCGAGGTTGATCGCCACCACCTTGTCGCAGGCACCAATGCCTTGCAGGTGCTGGATCGCCCCGGAAATCCCCACCGCCACGTAAACCCGGGCGGTGACCCAGATCCCGCTGGCCCCCACTTGCCGGTCGCGGCCCATGAAACCGTCGTCCACCGCCACCCGTGAAGCCCCCTCGGTGGCGCCCAGGGCGGCCGCGGCCTGGTGAAACAAAGGCCAGTCCTTGACCCCGTTGCCGCCAGAGAAGATGAACTCAGCCTCGGCCATGGGAATCGCCGCGGGGTCCACCGCCACCGCGCCCAAATCCTCGATCCGCGCCAAGCTGCGGGCCACGCTTGTGGATAATTCCACCGGCAGGGCCTCGTGGCGGGTTTCGCTGACCGGCTCCGCGCATTCCGCAGCTGCCAGGATCAGCCGTGCAGCGGGCCGCGCCAGGTCCTGCAGGCCGGCACCGGCACGGCCGATGCACTGCCCGTCCTTGACCTGCCAGACCCGGGTCGCCGGGCGCTCGCCCAAGGCCGCGGCAAAACGCCGGCCCAGCTCACCGCCACCGGAGCGGCTGTCAGGCAGCAGCCAGTGACGGGGGTTGAATTGGTTATCCACAGCCCGCAGGCCCTGCACCCGTTGTTCCGGTGCATAACCGTCGAACTCGCTGCCGTCCAGCACCAGTAGGCGATCGACGCCGGCCGTCTCAAAGGCCGACTCTTTGTGTTCGCCAAACACCACCGCCAGCACCGCACCGTCCTGGCCCGCCAGTTGATGGGCCAAGCCCAGCAAGTCGCGGTCGTGGCTGCTCAGGCGGCCACCGACCATGTCCGGCACCACGCTGATGTAGAACGCCGGTTGTGCCACCTGGTGCAATGGCAGCTGTACTTGCGCGGCCGCCGTGCGCTTGGTCGTGCCGCCCTGCTGGGCGCCACTGCGGTCGATGCGCTTGAGGCCGTTGGGGCCGATAAACCCGATGCCGTGGGGGTTCTTGCGGATCAGCCCGTTGGGCCCCATCCAGCTGTGCTCCACAGCCTGCATGGCCGCGTGCAGCGGGTGCAGACGGTTACGGGCAATCCATTCGGCCCGGGGATCGCGGCGGATAATGTCGCTCATCAGTGCACCTCCGCAGGTTCTGGCTTCACCGAGGCCGGCACTTTGCTCGGCGCGGCGTCTTCAAGCAGGGCATCGGCCACCAGTTCGGCGATGTCTTTGATCAGGGGCCGAGGCTCGACCACCCCTTCGAGCATCGCCGTGCACTGTGGACAACCCACGGCCACCAGTTCTGCGCCGGTTTCGCGGATGTCGTCCATGCGCATGTCGGGGATTCGCTGCTTGCCCGGGATGTCGGTGATCGGCGCGCCGCCGCCACCGCCGCAGCAACGGGAACGGAACCCCGAGCGCTGCATCTCCTTGACCTCGATACCCAGGGCCCGCAGCACGTCGCGCGGCGCTTCGTACTCACCGTTGTAACGGCCCAGGTAGCAGGGGTCGTGATACGTCACGCTGCTGCCCTTGTGCTGGCCCAGATTAAGGGCTCCGGCACCAATCAGCTCGGCCATGTAGGTGCTGTGGTGCTGCACCTGGTAGTTGCCGTCGAAGGCGCCGTATTCGTTTTTCAGCACGTGGAAGCTATGGGGGTCGCAGGTCACGATGCGCTTGAAGCTGTACTTGGCCAGGGTCTGGATATTGCGCTTGGCCAACAACTGGAAGGTCGCTTCGTCCCCCAGGCGTCGGGCCACATCACCGCTATCGCGTTCTTCCAGGCCGAGCACGGCGAAGTCCACCTTGGCTGCCTTGAGCACTTTGACGAAGGCCCGCAGGGTGCGCTGGTTGCGCATGTCGAAGGCACCGTCGCCGACCCAGAACAGCACGTCGGTGGTTTTCTTGTCGCTGAGCAGGGACAGGTTCAGGTCCGCTGCCCAGTTCATCCGACCACCCGGGTTGAAACCGCCGGGGTTGTCGGTGGCAATCAGGTTTTCCAGGACTTCGGCGCCCTTGTTCGGCGTGGCGCCTTTTTCCAGGGTCAGGTGGCGGCGCATATCAACGATGGCATCGACGTGCTCGATCATCATCGGGCACTCCTCGACGCAGGCCCGGCACGTGGTGCACGACCACAGGGTCTCGGCGTCCACCAGGCCGTTGACGATGGGCTGGTGCGGATTGCCGCCATGTTCGCCAATGGCTTTGCCAGGGTAAGGGCTGCCGGCGAACTGCGCATCGGTGCCGCCAGCCAGGCCGACCACCATGTCCTGAATCAGTTTTTTCGGGTTCAACGGCTGGCCGGCAGCAAAGGCCGGGCACGCCGCTTCGCACTTGCCGCACTGCACGCAGGCGTCGAAACCCAACAGTTGGTTCCAGGTGAAATCCTTGGGTTTTTCCACCCCCAGGGGAGCAGACGGGTCTTCCAGGTCCAGGGGCTTGAGGCCCGTGGAACGGCCGCCACCAAAGCGCTCCGAACGTCGGTGCCAGGCCAGGTGCAGGGCGCCGGCGAAGGCGTGCTTCATGGGCCCGCCCCAGGTCATGCCGAAAAACATCTCCGACACGCCCCAAAGCACGCCAAGCGCGAGGACTGCGGCCAACAGCCAGCCGCCGAAATCCGCCGGCAGAATGCCCGCCACCGGCAAGGTCACGAGGAAGAAGCTCACCGAGAACGCCAACAGGCTTTTCGGCAAGCGCATCCACGGCCCCTTGGACAGGCGTGCCGGTGGGTTGCGCCGGCGCTTGGCGACAAACAGCGCGCCGACAAACATCAGCGTGGTGGCCAGCAGCAAGGCGTAACCGAGGATGCGGTTATGCAGGCCGAAACCGTGCACCAGGATCGCCAGTACGGCAGCCAGGACAAAGCCGCCCGCCGTGGCCACGTGGGTATTGGCGATGTATTTGTCCCGGGCCACCACATGGTGCAGATCCACCATGTAGCGCTTGGGCATGGCCAGCAGGCCGCCAATCAGGTCGACCTTGGACGCCCGACCGCGGCGCCACATGGCCACACGGCGCAGAGCGCCAAGGACCGCAAGGCCCAGGGCGGCGAACAATAGGAGGGGAAGAAGGGTGTTCAACATCACAGTCACCTCTGGCGAGGTGCAAGCAGCAAGCTTCAAGCGGCAAGAAAGAGCAATGCTGAACGCCCGCTTTCACTTGCAGCTTGCAGCTTGAAACTTGCAGCTGCCGCTAAAAATCCTTACAGAGCCGAAGTGCGTCATAGATAGCGGCATGCGTATTGCGCTGGGACACACAGTCACCGATGCGGAACAGCAGGTAGCCCTCTCCCGCTTCGCTCAGGCACGGTTGCGGTTTGATCGCGAACAGCGCCTCGACGTCCATCTGGCCCTTGTTGCGCGAACCTTCCTTGAGCCCGTAATACAGGGCTTCGTCAGGACGCACGCCGTTCTCCACCACCACCTGGTCCACCACCCGCTCCTCGCGGGCGCCGGTGTATTCGTTCTCCAGCACCGCCACCAGCTTGTCGCCTTCGCGGTAGACCTTCTCCAGGGTCAGGTCCCCGGTCATGATCACTTCCTTGGGGTACAGGCTGCGGTAGTAGGTCGGGAACGAGGTGCCGCCCACGGCGATGCCCGGCTTGATGTCGTCGGTGACGATCTCCACTTGCGAGCCTTTGTCGGCGATGAAGTCGGTGACCGACATGCCGGTGAACTCACAGATGGTGTCGTAGACCAGCACGTTCTTGCCCGGCGCCACCTTGCCATCGAGGATGTCCCAACTGCTGACCACCAAACCTTCGGCGGCGCCCCAGTGTTCGTTCTGCTCGATGAAGGGATGGCCGCCCACAGCCAGCACCACCACATCGGGGCGCAAGTCGAGGATGGTCGCGGTGTCCGCGGCGGTGCCCAGGCGCAGGTCGACTTTCAGCCGCGCCAACTCCAGTTGGTACCAGCGAGTGATGCCGGCAATCTGGTCCCGTTGCGGGGCTTTGGAGGCGGTGGTGATCTGCCCGCCAATGGCCTCTTTTTTCTCGAACAGGGTCACGTCATGGCCGCGCTCGGCCGCCACGCGGGCGGCTTCCATACCAGCAGGGCCGGCGCCGACCACCACCACTTTGCGCTTGATGCCGGTGGTCTTTTCGATGATGTGCGGCACCCCCAGGTATTCACGGGAGGTGGCGGCGTTCTGGATGCAGAGTACGTCCAGGCCCTGGTACTGGCGGTCGATGCAGTAGTTGGCACCGACGCACTGTTTGATCTGGTCGATCTGGCCCATCTTGATCTTGGCAATCAGGTGCGGGTCGGCCATGTGAGCGCGGGTCATGCCCACCATGTCGACATAACCGCCTTCCAGAATGCGCGTGGCCTGGTTCGGGTCCTTGATGTTCTGGGCGTGCAGCACCGGGACCTTGACCACTTCCTTGATGCCGGCCGCCAGGTGCAGGAACGGCTCCGGCGGGTAGCTCATGTTGGGAATCACGTTGGCCAGGGTGTTGTGGGTGTCGCACCCCGAGCCGACCACACCGAGGAAGTCCAGCATGCCGGTGTCGTCGTAGTACTTGGCGATCTGTTTCATGTCCTCGTGGGACAGGCCGTCCGGGTGAAATTCGTCACCACAGATGCGCATGCCGACGCAGAAATCGTCACCGACTTCGGCGCGCACCGCCTTGAGCACCTCCAGGCCGAAACGCATGCGTTTCTCGAAGGTGCCACCCCATTCGTCGGTCCGCTTGTTGACCCGAGGGCTCCAGAACTGGTCGATCATGTGTTGGTGCACGGCGGACAGTTCCACACCGTCCAGGCCCCCGTCCTTGGCCCGACGTGCGGCCTGAGCGTAGTTGCCGATCACCCGCCAGATCTCTTCCGGCTCGATGGTCTTGCACGTGGCGCGGTGCACCGGCTCGCGCACGCCAGACGGCGACATCAGGGTCGGCCAGTTGAAGCCGTCCCAGCGCGAGCGGCGGCCCATGTGGGTAATCTGGATCATGATCTTGGCGCCATGCTTGTGCATGGCGTCAGCCAGGTTCTGGAAGTGCGGAATGATGCGGTCGGTGGACAGGTTCACCGAGCTCCACCATTCCTGGGGGCTGTCGATGGCGACCACCGAAGACCCGCCGCAAATTGCCAGGCCGATGCCGCCCTTGGCTTTTTCCTCGTAGTACTTCACGTAGCGCTCGGTGGTCATGCCGCCGTCAGTCGCATAGACCTCGGCGTGGGCAGTACTGAGCACACGGTTACGGATGGTCAGTTTGCCGATCTGGATCGGCTGGAACATCGCTTCGAAAGCCATTTTCTTAACTCCGCTTACAACGGTTTGACGACGAACAGGCCATCGTCGTGGCCTTCTTCGGAACCACCGTAAACCTGCTCTGCCACTGTGCGGATCGAGCTGCCGCGGGCTTGGAGAATCTGGTCCATGGCGCCGGCGAACCAGCCGGTGAACATGTAGTCCACCTTGCGCCCGACTTTGCCGTAGACGTAGACGAACGCCGAGTGCTCAAGCTTGACGCTGGCGGTGCCTTGGTCCAGGTCGATGTCCTGGATCTTGAACAGGCCCCAACCGCGTTGCGACAAGCGCTTCATGTAGTGCTCGAACACCGCCACGCCTTCCAGGCCATGGCATTCGGCTTCTTTTTCGCACCAGTGCCAGGCGGACTTGTAGCCGGCCTTGTAGAGGATTTCAGCGTAGGCTTCAGCGCCCAGCACTTCCTCGATGCCCATGTGGTTATTGACGAAGAAATGCCGTGGCACGTAGAGCATCGGCAGGGCGTCGGAGGTCCAGACACCGGTTTCGCTGTCGACTTCGATTGGCAATTGCGGGGCGATCTTGGCCATGGAAACTTAACTCCAGAAAATTCGTTTTGATGCCCCGGCGCGGATGGCCGGGGAAAAGAAGTGTCAGCGGTGGCTTACTCGCCCCAGACGTCCTTGAGGACGTTGACCCAGTTCTCGCCCATGATCTTGCGCACCACGCGCTCGCTATGGCCGCGCTTGAGCAGGGTCTCGGTAAGGTTGGGGAACTCGCCCACGGTGCGGATGCCCAGGGGGTTGATGATCTTGCCGAAGTTGGTCAGGCGCCGGGCGTAGCCCTTGTCATGGGTCAGCATTTCGAAGAAATCCTGGCCATGGCCCTGGGTGAAGTCGGTGCCGATGCCGATGGCGTCTTCACCGACGATGTTCATGGTGTATTCGATGGCTTCGGCGTAGTCGTCGATGGTCGAGTCGATGCCTTTGGCCAGGAACGGCGCAAACATGGTCACGCCGACAAACCCGCCGTGATCGGCAATGAACTTCAACTCTGCATCGGACTTGTTGCGCGGGTGCTCCTTGAGCCCCGACGGCAGGCAGTGGGAGTAGCAGACGGGCTTCTTGGATTCGAGGATGACTTCCTCGGAGGTCTTGGAACCGACGTGGGACAGGTCGCACATGATGCCGGCACGGTTCATTTCCGCGACCACTTCACGACCGAAACCCGAGAGACCGCCATCACGCTCGTAGCAACCGGTACCCACCAGGTTCTGGGTGTTGTAGCACATCTGTACCACGCCCACGCCGAGCTGCTTGAAGATCTCCACGTAGCCCAATTGGTCTTCAAAGGCATGGGCGTTCTGGAAGCCGAAGATGATCCCGGTCTTGCCCTGCTCCTTGGCCCGGCGGATGTCGGCGGTGGTTTTGACCGGGATCACCAGGTCGCTGTTGTCGCGAATCAGTTTCTGGCTGGCGACGATGTTGTTGATGGTGGCCTGGAAGCCTTCCCACACCGACACGGTGCAGTTGGCCGCGGTCAGGCCGCCCTTGCGCATGTCCTCGAACAGCTCGCGGTTCCACTTGGCAATGATCAGCCCGTCGATAACGATGCTGTCGGCGTGTAATTCGGCTGGGCTCATCAGGCTGTCCCCTTTTAGGCGATTCATGCGCCGAATCGTCTGCCGGCGCTTTGGGGTCAGCATATGCTTGAGGGCCGGGGCGACCGGGTGCAAAAACGACAGGGGAATTGCCGAAAGCGTCAACAGGCGACAAAGGGCCTGCAACCGGGCTATCGGGCCATCTGTTCTTTAGCCGGGGCTTACGCCAGAATTCGCCCCATCAACGGATGCTTCACTGGATTAGGGCGACGCTGCGATGAAACCGATTTTCCTGGCTTTGGCACTGATGGCGACCGGCGCACAAGCCGCCGAAGAGGCTGACAGCTCGCCATGCGACGGCGTCGAGAACGACGTGCAGACCCTGGAATGTGCCACCTACAACCGCACCACCGCCGAACAACTGCTCAACGACAACGTGCAGGGCCTGCTAGAGCGCCTAGGCACCCTGTACGGCCACGACAAGGCGCAACTCAGCGACGTCAGCGCCAAGGTCAAGAATGCCCAGCAACTGTGGCTCAAGCAGCGCGACGCCGATTGCGCGATCGAAACCTTCCCGGCCAAGCCCGGCAGCAAGGCCTACACCATCGCCAACAACGACTGCTTGTCGCGCATGAGCGACGAGCGCTCGGAATTCATCGAGTCCATCGCCCAGGAATAACCCCGTCGCCAACGCCGTTGTAGGAGCCGGCTTGCTGGCGAGGGGCCCTTCAAGATCGCCAGCGCTGGCAAGCCAGCGCCTACAGGATGGGTGAGGACCGACCCACTACCTGATGGGCAACATGTGGACAACGTTGCAGGGTTGCCAGTCCACACAGCGTCAGTAAGCGAAGAAGTCGCCACACGCCTGGGGGTTTCCCGACCGGCCTACGCCCAACAGGAAAGCGTGGCCAAGCCGCGCCGCGCCACCCGCGAGAAAATCGCCCAGGCATTTGGCATTCGCGCCGACCAGTTGGAGCTGTAAGCTGCACGCCATTACCGAATCTAAGGAACGCTCATGAGCATCTGCGGCATCGAAATCAAAGGCAGTGAAGCCATCTTCGCCATTGCCTCCTTGCAGGGCGACGCGCTGCAGCATGTGGCCATCGCCACCAAGAAAATCGCCCTTGAAGACGATGACGAAGCGGCCAACGTCAAGGCGTTCGCAGCCCAGGTCGCGGCCTTTGTCAGTGAGAACGGTATCAGCCGCCTCGCCATCAAGAAGCGCAGCAAGAAAGGTGAATTCGCCGGCGGCCCGACCACCTTTAAAATCGAGGGGGTGTTCCAGCTGCTGGACTGCGAGGTCACCCTGCTCTCGCCACAAACCATCAATGCGCAGAATAAAAAGCACAACTTCGAGCTGCCAAGCACCTTGAACAAGTACCAGCACGAAGCCTACAAAACCGCCTGTTCGGCCCTGCTGAAAAAATAACGGCGCCTACTCTATGGGCGCCTGCAGAGGGGCCGTGTGCGCAGCCTCTCGGCGCCGATCCTCCCGTGGGCAGCTGGCAAACCTGGCGCGGTAGCTGCGGGTGAAATAGGACGGCGATTCAAAGCCGCAGGCGATGCTGACTTCCAGCACGCTCATGTCGGTCTGACGCAGCAGTTGTCGGGCCTTTTCCAGGCGCAGCCCCAGGTAGAAGTTGCTCGGTGTGTCATTGAGGTGCAGGCGAAACAGGCGCTCCAGTTGGCGCCGGGTGACCTTGACCAACTCGGCCAGGGCCAGGGTGCTCAGCGGCGGTTCGCTGTGTTGCTCCATTTCGCCAATCACCTGCACCAGTTTCTGGTTACGGATGCCGTAGCGGGTGGCGACCTCCATGCGCTGGTGGTCCTTGCGCGGGCGAATACGCCCCAGCACAAATTGCTCGCTGACCTGGATCGCCAAGGGCGCGCCATGGGCCTGGCCGATCAGGTCGAGCATCATGTCGATGGATGCGGTGCCTCCGGCCGAGGTAATGCGTCGTCGGTCGATCTCGAACAGTTCCTGGGTGACGTGCAACTGCGGGTAGGACTCCTTGAATGCCTCGATCGCTTCCCAGTGCAGGGTCAGGCGATGGCCCTCCAGAAGGCCGGCATCGGCCAGGACCACGCTGCCGGTGTCGATACCGCCCAGGGTGACACCTTCCAGATCCAGGCGGCGCAACCAGTGCACCAAAGGCGCAGTGACGCACTTGAGCGGTTCGAACCCGGCCACCACCCACAAGGTTGCGCCTTTTTTCAGCGGCTCCAACGCAGCATCGGCGTTCAGCGACATGCCATTGCTGGCCAATACCGCCCCGCCGTCGCAGCTCAGCACATGCCAGCGATACAACTCCCCGCGAAAGCGGTTGGCCACCCGCAGGGGCTCGATGGCCGAAATAAAGCCGATGGCGGAAAAGCCCGGCATCAGCAAAAAGTAGAAATCCTGGGACATGAAACGCACTCCGAGGGGCGGGTAGCGTGGAGCCCGTGATACGCCAATCGCCAGCCCCCGACAAGGGCGGAGGTCGCTGCTGTGCAAGAGTGGGTCGCCACTGTGCGCTTTCAGCCGACGCCAGCTGCGTAACGTGGCGGCACCAGCGCACAAAGACGCCGGGACCGACAATAACGACCTGCCGAGGAACCCACCATGAAACGATTGATCAGCAGCTGTGCTCTTGCTCTCAGCGGTAGTGTTTTCTTGAGTTCCGGCGCCATCGCGGCCGATGCCGCCAGTTGCCAGAACGTGCGCCTGGGCGTGGTCAACTGGACCGACGTGATCGCCACCAGCGCCATGACCCAAGTGCTGCTCGACGGCCTCGGCTACAAGACCAAACAAACCAGCGCCTCCCAGCAAATCATCTTCGCCGGCATCCGCGACCAGCGTCTGGACATGTTCCTCGGCTACTGGAACCCGCTGATGACCCAGACCATCACGCCGTTCGTCGAGGCCAATCAAGTCAAGGTCCTGGCCGAACCGAGCCTCAAGGACGCGCGCGCCACACTGGCAGTGCCCACCTACCTGGCCGACAAGGGGCTGAAGACATTTGCCGACATCGCCCGCTTTGAAAAAGAGCTGGGCGGCAAAATCTACGGCATCGAACCCGGCTCGGGGGCCAACACCCAGATCAAGGACATGATCGCCAAGAACCAGTTCGGCCTGGGCAAGTTCCAACTGGTGGAATCCAGCGAGGCCGGCATGCTGTCGGCGGTGAGCCGCGCGGTGAAACGCAACGAAGCCATCGTGTTCTTCGGCTGGGCACCGCACCCGATGAACATCAATCAGAAAATGACCTACCTCACCGGCAGCGAGGGTGCCCTGGGGCCCAACGAAGGCATGGCCACGGTCTGGACCGTGACCGCGCCAAACTACGCCCAACAGTGCCCGAACGTCAGTCGGCTGTTGAGCAACCTGACCTTCAGCGCCGAGGACGAGAGCCGAATGATGCAACCGCTGCTCGACCACAAGGACGCCCTGGAATCGGCTCGGCAATGGCTCAAGGACCATCCGCAAGACCAGCAGCGCTGGCTGGAAGGCGTGACCACCTTCGATGGCAAGCCGGCCGCCGAACACCTGCAACTGACCGCCAAGTAAGCCCAATGCAACCGCGCCTCGCAGCCGTCCCAGGCTGCGAATGGCGCAGCCATGCCCAAAAATCACGCCTGTAAGGAACCTGCACCATGAACCACGACGTCATCATCACCTGCGCACTCACCGGTGCTGGCGACACGTCCGCCAAGAGCCCCCATGTGCCGGTCACCCCCAAGCAAATCGCCGCGGCCGCCGTGGAAGCGGCCAAGGCCGGTGCCACGGTGGTGCATTGCCACGTCCGTGCCCCGCAGACCGGCAAGTTCAGCCGCGACGTGGCGCTGTACCGCGAAGTGATGGAGCGTATTCGCGAAGCCGACATCGACATCATCGTCAACCTCACCGCCGGCATGGGCGGCGACCTGGAGATCGGCGCCGGTGAACACCCCATGGAGTTCGGCCCCAACACCGACATGGTGGGCCCCCTGACCCGTCTGGCCCACGTCGAGGCACTGCTGCCGGAAATCTGCACCCTGGACTGCGGCACCCTCAACTTCGGCGACGGCGACACCATTTACGTCTCCACCCCGGCGCAACTGCGGGCGGGCGCCAAGCGCATCCAGGCGCTGGGGGTGAAGGCTGAGCTGGAGATTTTCGACACCGGGCACCTGTGGTTCGCCAAGCAGATGATCAAGGAAGGCCTGCTGGATAACCCGCTGTTCCAACTGTGCCTGGGCATTCCATGGGGCGCGCCGGCGGACACCACCACCATGAAAGCCATGGTCGACAACCTGCCGGCGGACGCGGTCTGGGCCGGGTTCGGCATCGGCCGCATGCAAATGCCCATGGCCGCCCAGGCGGTGCTGCTGGGAGGCAACGTCCGGGTCGGCCTGGAAGACAACCTGTGGCTGGACAAAGGCGTGCTCGCCACCAACGGCCAATTGGTGGAACGGGCCACGGAAATCCTCAGCCGTCTCGGCGCCCGGGTCCTGACACCCGCCGAAGGCCGCAAAAAAATGGGCCTGACCCAACGCGGCTAACCCGAATCCACCGTCCCTCTGTAGGAGCCGGCGTGCCGGCGAAGGGGCCCGCAAGGTCGCCAACAGTTTCTCTGGCCAGCCAGCCCCTACGGATTGTTTATCTGGAGTACACGATGAGCTTTATCACTGACATCAAAACCTTCGCCGCCCTGGGCAGCGGCGTGATCGGCAGCGGTTGGGTGGCCCGTGCCCTGGCCCACGGCCTGGACGTGGTGGCCTGGGACCCGGCGCCGGGGGCTGAAGCCGGCCTGCGCAAGCGGGTCGCCAATGCCTGGGGTGCCCTGGAACAACAAGGCCTGGCGCCGGGTGCCGCGCAAGACCGGCTGCGCTTTGTCGCCACCATTGAGGAATGCGTGAAAGACGCCGACTTCATCCAGGAAAGCGCCCCGGAACGCCTGGAGTTGAAACTGCAACTGCACAGCCAGATCAGCGCAGCGGCCAAGCCCAACGCCCTGATCGGTTCCAGCACCTCGGGCCTGCTGCCCAGCGAATTCTACGAAGGCTCGACTTACCCGGAACGCTGTGTGGTGGGTCACCCGTTCAACCCGGTTTACCTGCTGCCGCTGGTGGAAGTGGTCGGTGGCAAACGCACTGCGCCGGAAGCTGTGCAAGCGGCGATCAAGGTTTATGAATCCCTGGGCATGCGCCCATTGCACGTGCGCAAGGAGGTTCCCGGGTTTATCGCAGACCGTCTCTTGGAAGCGCTGTGGCGCGAGGCCCTGCACTTGGTCAATGACGGCGTGGCCACCACCGGCGAAATCGACGACGCGATCCGTTTTGGCGCAGGCCTGCGCTGGTCGTTCATGGGCACCTTCCTCACCTATACCCTGGCCGGGGGCGACGCCGGCATGCGTCACTTCATGGCCCAGTTCGGCCCGGCGCTGCAACTGCCCTGGACCTACCTGCCTGCGCCGCAGCTGACCGACAAACTGATCGATGACGTGGTCGAAGGCACCGCCGAGCAACTGGGCCACCACAGCATCTCGGCCCTGGAGCGCTATCGTGATGATTGCCTGCTGGCGGTGCTGGACGCGGTGAAAGCCACCAAAGCCAAGCACGGCATGAACTTCCACGACTAACCCCGTGTAGGAGCTGGCTTGCCAGCGAAGACGCCCTGAAGCCTTGCAGCGCTCAGGTAGACGCCATCGCCGGCAAGCCGGCGCCTACAGACCAGGAGATATTTATGCCTGCGCTTACCCCTTACCGCACCCACGTCATCAGCGATTGGGTCGACTACAACGGCCACCTGCGTGATGCCTTTTACCTGCTGATTTTCAGCTACGCCACCGACGCCCTGATGGACCAACTGGGCCTGGACAGCGAACACCGCGAAGCAAGCGGTCACTCACTGTTCACCCTGGAGCTGCACCTCAATTACCTGCACGAAGTGAAGCTCGACACCCACGTCGAAGTGCACACCCAGATCATCGGTCACGACCGCAAACGCCTGCACCTGTACCACAGCCTGCATAAGGTCGGTGATCCCCAGGAACTGGCCGGCAACGAGCAGATGCTGCTCCATGTCGACCTCGCCGGCCCGCGCTCGACGCCCTTCAGCGAGGCGCTGCTCAATCGCCTGCAGGCCATCAGCGCCGAACACGCCAAGCTACCGCGACCGGCCTACATCGGCCGAGTCATGGCCTTGCCGCCGGAACGCTGAATAGGCGCAAACTCCCGGCAAAAAAAAGCCCCGATCAAGCCGTGACAAGATCGAGGCAGGGAGTGCTGTTGAGGAGCTGTGCGTGAGGGTGACCAAACCGTCCCGGTATCAGCTGAGCCCAGTGTGCACAGTCTGCGACGCCACAAGTTAGCCGAAAACGACCTGTTCATAGGTAAACGGGCCATCGCGACGATTTGCCCTTGCCGCCACTTGGAACGGCTACCAGAATCGGCTCACGACCACGCTCCCTGAAAAAGGATAAGAGTCATGATGCACGCGGATTTGATTGACCAGGACGACCTGCTGGGCCAACTCCGGGCCCTGGGTTTCGAGATGCCGGCCGTGCCAGCGCCGACGAAGCCTGCGAGTGTGCGGTACGGGGTTTGAGCGATGCCCGGGCCAAGGCCCTCAAGGGCATGGTGGAACAGATGCTGACCGGTAACGCGACCATTCTGCCGGCAGTGCGCCAAGCCATCGATCGCCAGTTGCTACCGGCGCTGGCCGAGTATCAGCAACACAAACGCGCCTGATACGGCCACGCCATCCAGGCCAGAAAAAAGGGCTCGGTTTCACGGAAACCGAGCCCTTTTTCATTCAGCCAACGCGCGGGGTCAGAGCCGTACGCTGGCGAAGGTCGACTCGTTGCGTGCCTGGCTCAAGGCCGACAGCGGGCCGGACAACGGCGCCAGCACCAGAGCTTGCGGCAGCGGCATCATCGCTACTTGTTGAGTGGTGTTGGAACCGACGCGCTCGTCACGCGGCGGAATGCCGAAGTACTCGCGGTAGCACTTGGAGAAGTGCGGCGTAGAAACAAAACCACAGACCGAGGCCACTTCGATGATCGACATCGGCGTCTGCTTGAGCAGTTGCCGGGCGCGGATCAGCCGCAGCTTCAGGTAATAGCGTGAAGGCGAACAGTGCAGGTACTTCTGGAACAGCCGCTCCAGTTGGCGTCGCGATACCGCCACATAGACCGCCAGCTCGTCGAGGTCGATCGGCTCCTCCAGGTTGGCTTCCATCAGCGCAACGATTTCCTGCAACTTCGGCTGGTTGGTGCCGAGCATGTGCTTGAGCGGCACGCGCTGGTGGTCCTGCTCGTTGCGGATGCGTTCGTAGACAAACATTTCCGAGATCGCCGCCGACAGTTCACGGCCATGATCACGGCTGATCAGGTGCAGCATCATGTCCAGCGGCGCGGTGCCACCGGAACTGGTGAAGCGGTTGCGGTCGAGGGTGAACAGGCGGGTGCTCATGGCCACACGGGGGAAGGCCTCCTGCATCGAGGCCAGGCATTCCCAGTGCACGCTGCAATCGAAGCCGTCCAACAGGCCGGCGCAGGCCAGGGCCCAACTGCCGGTGCAGACTGCACCCAGGCGGCGCGACTGGCGGGCCTGGCTTTGCAGCCACGACACGTGTTCACGGGTCACGGTGCGCTGGATGCCGATGCCGCCGCAGACGATCACGGTGTCCAGGCTCGGGGCTTTGTGCATCGCGGCGTCGGGGGTGATTTGCAATCCGTCGCTGGCCCAGACCTGACCGCCATCGACGCTGAGGGTGGTCCAGCGATACAGCTCGCGGCCGGACAGTTGGTTGGCCATGCGCAGGGGTTCGACTGCGGAAGCCAGGGAAATCAGCGTGAAATTGTCCAGCAGCAAAAAGCCGATGGATTGAGGCGTACGGTTCTGGGGTTGAGCCCCGGAGTTGAACGACGTCATCGCGATATCTCCTCACACAAAGCGGGTGGTGGCCTCAGGCGGAGGCTCTTGTTATTGCCATTGCTCTTGGGAGCCGGGCTTTGTCATGACAGAGCAATTGCCATGCCTAAAGTTGAATGGGTATTCAATAACTCCTGAAAACGACATCGGAGAGCGTCTATATAAGCCGCGTACAGAGTGTGGGTTATAAGCGTCACGAAGGCCGATCAGCGCCCTGACCCGGGTGCTGTGAGCAAATAGGTAGCACTTGTGGGAACGGCGTGTCGCGGCGTCCGCGAGGAGTGTCACCACAAGCACAGGCGACGGGTGGTCGCGTCCATAGAATGGCAGAGCGCGCCACCCGGGACTTATCCAAACGCGACGCGCCAAAAGGTGGCGCATCGCGGCACGCGTGGGCAATTTGCGCGCAGCACCCCACGAGCAACCGTCCACTGTAGGCGCTGGCTTGCCAGCGATAGCGTCCTTAAGGGCAATGCATGGCTTGAGGGCCTATCGCCGGTAAGCCGGCTCCCATGGAGTCAGCATTCCACGGCGCTGACGGCCAGGCCGCCGCGGGAGGTTTCCTTGTATTTGTCGTGCATGTCGGCGCCGGTGTCGCGCATGGTACGAATCACCCGGTCCAGGGAGATGAAATGCTGGCCATCGCCACGCAAGGCCATCTGCGCCGCGTTGATGGCTTTCACCGCAGCAATCGCGTTGCGCTCGATGCACGGCACTTGCACCAGGCCGCCCACCGGATCACAGGTCAGGCCCAGGTTATGTTCCAGGCCGATTTCCGCGGCGTTGCACAGTTGTTCCGGGCTCGCCCCGAGGATCTCCGCCAAGCCGGCCGCCGCCATGGCGCAGGCCGAGCCGACTTCACCCTGGCAACCCACCTCGGCACCGGAGATCGACGCGTTCTTCTTGCACAGGATCCCCACGGCCGCGGCACCGAGGAAATAGTCCACGACGTTGGCCTCGGTCACGTATTCGCTGAACTTCATGAAGTAGTGCAGCACCGCCGGAATGATTCCCGCCGCGCCATTGGTGGGGGCCGTGACCATGCGCCCGCCCGCAGCGTTCTCTTCATTGACCGCCAGGGCAAACAGGTTGACCCACTCCATGGCACTCAAGGTCGAGCCGATGACGTTGGGCTTGTTCAGCTCCTGCAGGCTGCGGTGCAACTTGGCGGCACGGCGGCGCACATTCAGCCCGCCCGGCAGAATGCCTTCGTGCTTCAGGCCTTGCTCGACGCAATCCTGCATGGCCCGCCACAAGGTCATCAGGCCGCTGCGGATCTCCTCTTCCGAACGCCAGACCTTCTCGTTGGCCAGCATCAGTTCGGCCACCCGCAGGTTGTGCGTGCGGCACAGACTGAGCAGCTCCACTGCACTGGAAAAATCGTAAGGCAACTCGGTGCGATCCAGGTCCACCACGCCGCTGCTGGCCTGGGCCTGATCGACGACAAAACCGCCGCCCACCGAATAGTAGGTATCGCGATACAACTCACCGCCCTCACCTTCGGCCACCAGGGTCATGGCGTTGGGGTGGAACGGCAGATTTTCGTCGATCAGGCGCATGTCCCGGGACCAGATAAAGGACAGCGGCAAGCGACCATCGAGCATCAGGGTGTTGGTTTCCCGCAGTTGCTGGATGCGCGGGCCGATCTGCGACGGGTCGATTGCATCCGGCCACTCGCCCATCAGCCCCATGATGACCGCGTTGTCGCTGCCGTGGCCGATGCCGGTGGCCGACAGCGAGCCGAACAGTTGCACTTCGACCCGCCGTACACGTTCCAGCAGGCCCTGTTCCCGCAACCCCTGAACGAACAACGCGGCGGCCCGCATCGGGCCAACGGTGTGGGAACTGGAGGGGCCGATGCCAATTTTGAACAGGTCGAAAACGCTGATTGCCATGCCTGCGAAACTCCTCGATGAGCACAGTCCAGGCGCCGAAAACGCCCGGTGACGGAGCTGCTACGCTCAAGCTGCAATCCGTCGAGAGAACTTCATCATCCGGCTTTTACGCTGAGGTTCGACGTCTCACACCGACCCACTCATGCCCACTAACGTCGCTCGGCGACAAGGGTGGTTTTTGCGCGGTTTTTGCGGCTCAGATGCCCGTAAAACCACGAAAAAAACACTGTAAGCGACCTCATCGACACTGGATGCGACCCTCCCTGTACTGGATACGACGCGCCCTGTAGGCGTCAGATTTTCACTGGTACATGATCGTCTCGACTCGATTGCAAGGCACTGTGGCAGAGCTGTCGCAGACGCCCCAACCGCCACACTGATAAGTGCGGTCCCAACGCCGCCAAAAAAGAACACCAAGGAGTCTCCCCCTATGAAAGGTTCCCCGTCGTTGTTGTTGGCTGCCATGCTGAGTCTGCCGCTTCTGGCGAACGCCGCAGAGCCGGCCCAATGCAGCACCGTAAACTTCTCCGATGTCGGCTGGACCGACATCACCGTCACCACCGCCACCACCAGCGTGGTGCTGGACGCCTTGGGCTACAAAACCAAGACCACGATGATTTCCGTGCCGGTGACCTACAAGTCCCTGGCCGATGGCAAGAACATGGACGTGTTCCTCGGCAACTGGATGCCGACCATGGAAAACGACATCAAGGCCTACCGCGAAGCCGGCACCGTCGAGACCCTGCGCGCCAACCTGGAAAACGCCAAGTACACCCTGGCGGTCCCCGAGGACCTGTACAACAAAGGCCTCAAGGACTTCGCCGACATCGTCAAATTCAAGAAGGAACTGGACGGCAAGATCTACGGCATCGAGCCGGGCAACGACGGTAACCGCCTGATCCAGAGCATGATCGACAAGAACGCCTTCGGCCTCAAAGACGCCGGCTTCAAAGTGGTCGAGTCCAGCGAAGCGGGCATGCTGTCCCAGGTCGATCGCGCCCAGCGGCGCGCCACCGCGGTGGTGTTCCTGGGCTGGGAACCGCACCCGATGAACACCCGCTTCAAGATGAAGTATCTGACCGGGGGTGACGACTACTTCGGCCCCAACTTCGGCCAGGCGACCATCTACACCAACACCCGCAAAGGCTACGCCCAGGAGTGCAGCAACGTGGGTCAGTTGCTGAAGAACCTGTCGTTCACCCTGAACATGGAAAGCACCCTGATGGGCAATGTGCTGGACGACAAGATGAAGCCTGATGCGGCCGCCAAGGCCTGGCTGAAAAATAACCCGCAAGTCCTCGACACCTGGCTTGCCGGCGTCACCACCATTGACGGTAAACCTGGCCTGGAAGCCGTGAAAGCCAAACTCGGGTTGTAATCGCTTACGCCGGGCGGGTTTGCCCGCCCGGGCTGTTTTTTCCTTGCATGCGGACGTTCGATACCATGCTTATTGATCAGAAAATCCCCCTAGGCCAGTACATCGCTGCCTTCGTAGAATGGCTGACGCAACACGGCGCCAGTACATTCGATGCGATTGCCACGACCCTGGAAACGATGATCCACGGTGTGACCTTTGCGCTGACCTGGTTCAATCCGCTGGCGTTGATCGGCCTGATTGCCTTGCTCGCGCACCTGATTCAACGCAAATGGGGGCTGACGGCGTTTGTCGTCCTGTCGTTCCTGCTGATTCTCAACCTGGGTTACTGGCAAGAGACCATGGAAACCCTGGCCCAGGTGCTGTTCGCCACCCTGGTCTGCGTGTTGATCGGCGTGCCTCTGGGTATCGTCGCCGCGCACAAACCGCTGTTCTACACCATGATGCGCCCGGTGCTCGACCTGATGCAGACCGTGCCCACCTTCGTCTACCTGATTCCAACCCTGACCCTGTTCGGCCTGGGCGTCGTACCCGGGCTGATTTCCACCGTGGTGTTCGCCATCGCTGCGCCGATCCGCCTGACCTACCTGGGCATCCGCGATGTACCACAAGAGTTGATGGACGCCGGCAAGGCCTTTGGCTGCTCGCGCCGTCAGTTGTTGTCGCGCATTGAGTTGCCCCACGCCATGCCGAGCATTGCCGCCGGCATTACCCAGTGCATCATGCTGTCGCTGTCGATGGTGGTGATCGCCGCCCTGGTCGGCGCCGACGGCCTGGGCAAGCCTGTGGTCAACGCCTTGAACACCGCCGACATCGCCCTGGGCTTCGAAGCCGGCCTGGCGATCGTATTGCTGGCAATCATGCTCGATCGCATCTGCAAACAACCTGACGCCAAAGTAGGGGGTGACGCATGAGCATAATCCGCTTCGATAACGTAGACGTTATCTTCTCCAAGGATCCACGGGAGGCGCTCAAGCTCCTGGATCAAGGCATGACCCGCAACGAAATCCTGAAGAAAACCGGGCAGATCGTGGGCGTGGAAAAGGCCAGCCTGGACATCGAAAAGGGCGAAATCTGCGTGCTGATGGGCCTCTCCGGTTCCGGCAAGTCGAGTCTCTTGCGCTGTATCAACGGCCTCAACACCGTGAGCCGCGGCCAATTGTTCGTCGAGCATGAAGGGCGGCAGATCGACATCGCCTCCTGCACCCCGGCCGAGCTGAAAATGATGCGCACCCAGCGCATCGCCATGGTGTTCCAGAAGTTCGCCCTGATGCCCTGGCTGACGGTGCGCGAGAACATCAGTTTCGGCCTGGAAATGCAGGGCCGACCGGAAAAGGAACGGCGCAAGCTGGTGGACGAAAAGCTGGAGCTGGTGGGCCTGACCCAGTGGCGCAACAAGAAACCCGACGAGTTGTCCGGCGGCATGCAGCAGCGGGTGGGCCTGGCCCGCGCCCTGGCCATGGATGCCGATATCCTGCTGATGGACGAACCCTTCTCGGCCCTCGACCCGCTGATCCGCCAGGGCCTGCAGGACGAGCTGCTGGAGCTGCAACGCAAGCTGAGCAAGACCATCGTGTTCGTCAGCCACGACCTGGATGAGGCGCTGAAACTGGGCAGCCGTATCGCCATCATGAAAGATGGGCGGATCATCCAGTACAGCAAGCCGGAAGAGATTGTCCTCAACCCGGCGGACGACTATGTGCGCACCTTCGTCGCCCACACCAACCCACTGAACGTGCTCTGCGGGCGCAGCCTGATGCGCACCCTGGACAACTGCAAGCGGGTCAACGGTTCGGTGTGCCTGGACCCGGGTGGTGATTCCTGGCTGGACCTAGCCGACGGCAATACCATCAAGGGCGCACGCAAGAACGGCGCGCAAATGGACTTGCAGAACTGGGCTCCGGGCCAGTCGGTGGAAGGCCTGGATCGCCGCCCGACCCTGGTGGACTCCAACATCGGCATGCGCGACGCCTTGCAGATCCGCTACCAGACCGGCAACAAACTGGTCCTGCACGACAACCAGCAAGTGGTGGGGATCCTCGGTGACAGCGAGCTCTACCACGCCTTACTCGGCAAGAACCTAGGCTGAGGGGCAGACACAAAAACGCCGCGAGCAATCGCGGCGTTTTGTTTTAGCGGCTGTGATCGCCATGACCTTTGTAGGAGCCGGCTTGCCGGCGAAGCGGTGTTCAGCAAGACCGCGGTGCAGCCATCGCTGGCAAGCCAGCGCCTATCTTGACTCAGCTATAGACACGGCTAAGGAGCTGCCGATGGCTTTCAAACTGATCGAGCACATCACGGGTGATTTGCTCAGGGGTGAAGCCCATCAAGTCGTACTCCTGGCTGCCGTTGTGCAGGTAAACCTCGGCGCGGTAGTAGCGCGTGCGCTCTTCCTCGGCGTCGGTGGACTCGCTCGGCGCCGCCAGGTAACCATCCAGGCTCACCTCGTAGACAAAGGGGTTACCCTCTTCCATCTCGACTCGCACGCCCATGCAACGCTTGGACTTGCCCAGCAGGGTCTGCACATCCAAGCCTTGGGCCCGCAACAGCACCGCCGCCTCTTCAAGGGCCGGGGTGACCTTTTTATCCATAAAACGCTGCACCACCGACTGGGTCGGTTGCAGGTCCAGCTGGGTCAGTCGCTCGCTGAAACCACGACGACCGCGGGCGGCCAGTTCCGCCTGCTCCAGCTCGATCTGAGTGTCCTGGCGCATGGCCTTGTGCAAGCCGAACATAAAGCACACCAGCACCACCGAGAACGGCAAGCCGGCCAGCACCACCATGGTTTGCATGGCTTCGAAATTACCGGCAAACAGCAAACCGATGGTCACCAGGGTGATGATCACCGACCAGAAAATCCGCAGCCAATGGGGGGCGTCTTCATCGACGTTGCCGCCTTTGCACGAAAGGTTGGCCATCATCACCGCTCCCGAGTCTGCGGGGGTCAGGAACAGCACGAAGCCGACAAAAATCGACACGCCGATGACCACTTTCGACGCTGGGTAATGCTCCAGCAACTGGTAGATCGCCATGGACGGCTGTTCCAGCGCCGTCTTGCCCAGCTCCACCGCCCCGTGGTTCATCACCAGGTCCAGGGCCGAGTTACCGAAGATCGACAGCCACGCCAGGGTGAAGCCCAGGGGAATCAGCAACACGCCTGCCACCAGCTCACGCACCGTGCGACCACGGGAAATACGCGCAATGAACATGCCGACGAAAGGAGCCCAGGAAATCCACCAAGCCCAGTAGAACAGGGTCCACAGGCCCAGCCAGCGATCAGACTTTTCGCTGTCGCCTGCATACACATACAAGTCGAAGGTCTTGAGCACCACACCGTTGAGGTAGTCGCCGATGTTCTGCACGAAGCCATTGAGCAGGTGCAGGGTCGGGCCGCACAGCAAGACAAAGATCAACAGGCCGCTGAACAGCACGATGTTCAGGTTGGACAGGCGGCGGATGCCGTTTTCCACACCGGACACCGCCGCGATGGTCGCCACAGTACTCATGACGATGATCACGATCAGCAGGTTGGTGTTGCTATGGGCGATGCCGAACAAGTTTTCCAGGCCGGACGACACCTGCAACGCGCCGATGCCCAGGTTGGTCACCAGGCCCAGCAGGGTCACGAACATGCCGAAACCGTCCACCGCGTGGCCGGCGGCGCCTTTGACCCAGCGCTCCCCCACCAGCGGGTACAACGCCGAACGCAAGGCCAGTGGCTGGTTGTGCCGGTAGGCAAAGTACGCCACCGCCAGCCCCACCAAGGCATATATCGCCCAGCCGTGCAGGCCCCAGTGAAGGAACGTCAGCTGCACCGCCTGGCGCGCCGCCAGGTTGCTGCCGGCCACGCCTTCAGGCGGATTGAAGTAGTGGTCCAAGGGCTCGGAGGCCCCGAAGTACAAGAGCGAAATACCGATCCCCGAGGAGAACAGCATGCCGGCCCAGGCGCCATAGCTGAAATCCGGGGTGTCTTGCTTGGTCCCCAGCTTGAGCTTGCCGTAAGAGGAAAATGCCAGGCCCACCACAAACACCAGGTAAGCGGCGATCACCACCATGTAGTACCAGCCGAAGCTGCGGGACAGCCAGGCCTGGGCGATGCCCAGCAGTCTGCCGGCATCTTTCGGGGCGTAGATCAGAATGGCGGTCAACAGCAGGATCAGCGCGGTAGAGGTGTAGAACACCCAACCGTTGACCCGCACCTTTTCCGGCGGGGTCTTTATAAGAGAGGCAGAACTCATTGCACAGATGCTCCAGGCAGTGCGAGAGAAGGACACAAGGCAACACGGTCCCCGACTAATCGGTTAGTTGGCAGCCGATCGTCGGGTGATATAAAGACACCCCGAAAAAACCCGAAACCGCAGAAACCGCGTTGCGCACCAGCATCGAAGGTTGGGCATGAACCTACCGTTCAACGCCTGGCCCCCGGAGCGTCCTGCCCCATCAACACGTCCGTTCTCTTGCCGGTCAACGCCATGCCACTGGTCGGTTCTGGTTTTTTCAGAGGCCGCTTTTCCGTCGTCTGCGAGCAGGTGAACCCCTCAGGCAGCGACGATTTGTCGCAGAGCTTATTCTTTGTTGATTGAACGTTCAATCAAAACAAAATAGACTGGCCCAGTTGCCGACAGCTGTATTACGTCTGCCGGCGGGCCTAAGGAGAGGTGCAAGATGCCCAAGGTCGGTATGCAACCCATACGCCGCCAGCAATTGATCGAAGCCACGCTACAGGCGGTTGATCAGGTCGGAATGGGGGACGCCAGCATTGCGCTGATCGCCCGTTTGGCCGGTGTCTCGAACGGCATCATCAGTCATTACTTTCAGGACAAGAACGGCCTGATCGCCGCCACGATGCGGTACCTGATGAATGTCCTGATAGAGAACGTCACCGCGCGTCGACTGGCGCTGACAGATGACAGCCCTCGGGCTCATCTGCAGGTGATTATCGAAGGCAACTTCGACGCCAGCCAGGTCAATGGCCCGGCAATGAAAACCTGGCTGGCCTTCTGGGCCACCAGCATGCACCACCCGTCTTTGCACCGGTTGCAGCGGATCAACGATCACCGCCTGTATTCCAACCTGTGCTGCCAGTTCCGCCGCGTTCTGCCTCTGAATGATGCACGCAACGCAGCCCGGGGCCTGGCCGCCCTGATCGACGGATTGTGGTTGCGTGGCGCGCTGTCGGGAGACGCTTTCGACACGGAGCAGGCGCAGCGAATCGCTTACGAATACATGGATTTCCAATTGGCCAAGCAGGTGAGTTAGAGCCCACATAAACGCTCAACCCCTGAACTGCTGCTGATCGGTGTTGCCAGAACCTTAAGGCTCACCCCAGCGGTCAACGCCAACCACTTATGCACTTGCGAGGACTTTATGGCCCGTTTCGAACTGCAAAAACTCTACATTGACGGCGGCTACAGCGACGCTGGCAGCGATGCCACCTTCGACGCCATCAACCCGGCTAACGGTGAAGTTCTCGCCAAAGTGCAACGTGCCACCCAAGCCGACGTTGAACGCGCCGTGGTCAGCGCCGAAAAAGGCCAGAAAATCTGGGCCGCCATGACCGCCATGGAGCGTTCGCGCATCCTGCGTCGCGCCGTCGAAATCCTGCGTGAGCGCAACGACGAACTGGCCGCTCTGGAAACCCTGGACACCGGCAAGGCGTTCTCCGAAACCAAGTATGTCGACATCGTCACCGGCGCCGACGTGCTGGAATATTACGCAGGCCTGGTGCCCGCCATCGAAGGCGAGCAGATCCCCCTGCGCACCACTTCTTTCGTCTACACCCGTCGCGAGCCTCTGGGCGTCGTGGCCGGTATCGGCGCCTGGAACTATCCGATCCAGATCGCCCTGTGGAAATCCGCGCCAGCCCTGGCTGCCGGTAACGCGATGATCTTCAAGCCCAGCGAAGTCACCTCGCTGACCACCCTGAAACTGGCCGAGATCTACACCGAAGCCGGCGTTCCGGATGGCGTGTTCAACGTTCTCACCGGCAGCGGCCGTGAAGTCGGCACCTGGCTGACCGAGCACCCGCGCATCGAAAAAATCTCCTTCACCGGCGGCACCGACACCGGCAAGAAGGTCATGGCCAGCGCTTCTAGCTCCTCGCTGAAAGACGTGACCATGGAACTGGGCGGCAAGTCCCCGCTGATCATTTTCGACGACGCCGACCTGGATCGCGCCGCCGACACCGCCATGATGGCCAACTTCTACAGCTCGGGTCAGGTCTGCACCAACGGCACTCGTGTGTTCGTACCGAGCCACCTGAAAGCCGCGTTCGAAGCCAAGATCGTTGAACGTGTAGCGCGCATCCGCATCGGCAACCCGGAAGACGAAAACACCAACTTCGGTCCGCTGGTGAGCTTCGCCCACATGGAAAGCGTGCTGGGCTACATCGCCAAGGGCAAGGAAGAAGGCGCCCGCGTACTGTGCGGCGGCGAACGCCTGACCGAAGGCGAATTCGCCAAAGGCGCCTTTGTTGCACCGACCGTATTCACCGACTGCACCGACGAGATGACCATCGTCCGCGAAGAAATCTTCGGCCCGGTGATGGCGATCCTGACTTACGAAACCGAAGAAGAAGTCATCCGTCGTGCCAACGACACCGACTTCGGCCTCGCTGCCGGCCTGGTCACCAAAGACCTGAACCGTGCCCACCGCGTGATTCATCAACTCGAAGCCGGTATCTGCTGGATCAACGCCTGGGGCGAATCCGACGCCAAGATGCCAGTCGGCGGCTACAAGCAGTCGGGCGTGGGCCGTGAAAACGGGATCAGCTCGCTGAACAATTTCACCCGCATCAAGTCGGTACAGGTCGAGCTGGGCGATTACGTCTCGGTGTTCTGAGCAGCCGCAAGCAACTAGCGACAAGCTGCAAGCAAAGGCCAAGGCATTTGCTTGCAGCGACCACCCGACTCTCAGAGAGCCTAATCGCTCACTGTTTTTCTCTTGCAGCTTGAAGCGTAAAGCTTGTCGCTGCATCCGGAGGATGCTTCATGGAATACGACTACATCATTGTGGGTGCCGGCTCTGCCGGTAACACCCTGGCGACCCGTCTGACTGAAGACGCCGGCGTCACTGTCCTGCTGCTGGAAGCCGGCGGCCCGGACTACCGTTTCGACTTCCGCACCCAGATGCCGGCGGCCCTGGCGTTCCCGCTGCAAGGCCGTCGCTACAACTGGGCCTACGAAACCGATCCAGAGCCGCACATGGACGGTCGTCGCATGGAATGCGGTCGCGGCAAAGGCCTGGGCGGCTCGTCGCTGATCAACGGCATGTGCTACATCCGCGGCAACGCCATGGACTACGACAACTGGGCCAAGCTGCCAGGTCTTGAAGACTGGGACTACCTCAACTGCCTGCCGTACTTCAGAAAAGCGGAAACCCGTGACATCGGTCCCAACGACTACCACGGTGGCGAAGGCCCGGTCAGTGTGACCACGCCCAAAGCTGGCAACAACCCGCTGTTCCACGCCATGGTCGAAGCCGGCGTGCAGGCCGGTTACCCGCGCACCGAAGACTTGAACGGCTACCAGCAGGAAGGCTTCGGTCCGATGGACCGCACCGTCACCCCTAAAGGTCGTCGCGCCAGCACCGCCCGCGGTTACCTCGACGTGGCCAAGCAGCGTTCGACCCTGACCATCGTCACCCACGCCCTGACCGACAAGGTCCTGTTTGAAGGCAAGCGTGCCGTAGGCGTGCGTTACCTGGTCGCGCCGCCGAAGAACGCGTGGAAGCCCGCGCGCGCAAGGAAGTGCTGGTGTGCAGCGGTGCAATCGCCTCGCCACAACTGCTGCAACGCTCCGGCGTCGGCCCGGCCAAGCTCCTGGAAAGCCTGGACATCCCGGTGGTCCACGACCTGCCGGGCGTGGGTGAAAACCTGCAGGACCACCTGGAGCTGTACCTGCAATACGCCTGCACCCAGCCAGTCTCGCTGTACCCATCGCTGCTGTGGTGGAACCAGCCGGCCATCGGTGCCGAGTGGCTGTTCAACGGTACCGGTATCGGCGCCAGCAACCAGTTCGAAGCCGGTGGTTTCATCCGTACCCGCGAAGAGTTCGAATGGCCGAACATCCAGTACCACTTCCTGCCGGTGGCGATTAACTACAACGGCAGCAACGGGGTAAAAGAGCACGGCTTCCAGGCGCACATGGGCTCCATGCGTTCGCCGAGCCGTGGCCGCGTGCAGCTCAAGTCCAAGGACCCGCGCCAGCACCCAAGCATCCTCTTCAACTACATGGCCACCGAGCAGGACTGGCAGGAATTCCGCGACGGCATCCGCCTGACCCGGGAAATCATGCAACAGCCAGCGCTGGACCCATACCGTGGCCGCGAAATCAGCCCGGGCATCGAAGTGCAGACCGACGAGCAACTGGATACTTTCATCCGCGAGCACGCCGAAACCGCGTTCCACCCGTCCTGCTCGTGCAAGATGGGCACCGACGAGATGGCCGTGGTCGATGGCGAAGGTCGCGTGCATGGCATGCAAGGTCTGCGCGTCGTGGATGCCTCGATCATGCCGATCATCACCACCGGCAACCTCAACGCACCGACGATCATGATCGCCGAGAAAATCGCCGACAAGATCCGTGGTCGCCAGCCGCTGCCACGCAGCACTGCCGACTACTACGTGGCCGGTGAAGCACCGGTACGTGGCAAGCCGCTGCGTGAAGTGAGCCCGACCGCGCAGTAAGCAACATCGGCGTCGACCGCAAGGGTCGGCGCCGTTTCACCTCGTTGCCCCCGCCTCATTCCCCCGCTTGATCCTGCGCCCTTCAGCGGCCTAATCTAGTCGCCTTCCCCAAAGCTCCTGTAGGAGCCGGCATGCCGGCGATCAAAGCCAGGCAGCCCCCGCGTGTCACAAGGAGGTCCCCGCATGTTCGACTTTCACCCCCAGCTCAAGCAGCGCTTCGCTGCCTTGCGCACGGGCGCCGAATTCTTTTCCCTGCGTTACGTGCGCGAGTCGGGCCAGTACCTCTCGGTGCGCAAGAACGTCGCGGAACCGCCCAGCCTGAGACGCGACGAAGGCGCCATGCTCACCGTGCGTGTGAAGGGTGTCGAAGCCTATGCGGCCACCAACGACCTGTCCCAGACCGGGCTCCAGGCCGCCCTGGAGCGCGCCGAACAGCAAGCCCGGCTAATCGCCGACCACGCCCTGTTGGACCTGCGCCAGCAAGCGGTTTCCAGTGATCGGGCTGATTATTTTTCGCCGAACCTAGAGCAGCCCTTCCCGTCTCTCAGCGAGTGCTACCAACTGCTGGGGGAAGAATCGGCCTCGGTGCCCCGGGACGACCGCCTGGTGAACTGGCAAGTGAGTATTGGCATCACCCACGTCGAGCAGATTTACCTCAACAGCGCCGGTGCAGAACTGCGCCAGGCCCAGCGCTTTGTCTACCCTGGCCTGGACGTGACGGCCTACGACGGCAATGACAGCCAGACCCGCAGCCTCGGCCGCGAGAACTTCGGCCAACAGGGCGGCGCCGACGTGATCAGCCGTTGCGGCCTGCAAGGCGCCGCGCCCCACGTGGCCGACCAGGCCCTGCAATTGCTGCTGGCGCCCAACACGCCCCAGGGCCCACGGGACCTGCTGCTGATGCCTGACCAGATGATGCTGCAGATCCACGAGTCCATCGGCCATCCTCTGGAGCTGGACCGGATCCTCGGCGACGAGCGCAATTACGCCGGCACCAGTTTCGTCAAGACCAGCGACTTCGGCCACTTGCAATACGGCTCCCGCCTGCTCAACGTGACGTTCGACCCGGACATCCCCGAACAGCTCGCCAGCTACGGCCATGACGACGACGGCAGCGCCGCCAGCAAACAATTCCTGATCCGCGAAGGCCTGCTGGTCCGCCCCCTCGGCGGCGCCCTCTCGCAATACCGGGCCGGCCTCGACGGCGTGGCCAACAGCCGCGCCTGCAGCTGGAACCGCCCACCCATCGACCGCATGGCCAACCTCAATATCGAGCCAGGGGACCAGCCCCTGGAGCAACTGATCGGCAACATCGAGCACGGCATCCTGATGTCCACCAACCGTTCCTGGTCCATCGACGACGCACGCAACAAATTCCAGTTCGGCTGCGAATGGGGCCAACTGATCGAAAACGGTGAACTCAAGGGCGTGGTGAAGAACCCCAACTACCGGGGCATCTCCGCGCGTTTCTGGGGCAACCTCAGCGCCGTGGGCGATGCCGGCACCTTCAAGGTCCTGGGCACGCCGAATTGCGGCAAGGGCGAACCGAACCAGGTGATCCGCGTCGGCCATGCCTCACCAGCCTGCGTGTTCAGCAAGATTGATGTATTCGGAGGAGACGCCTGATGAGCCCGTCCAAGAATCAGGCTACGCATTTCAAGGCCTTGGTCGCCTGGCTGCAGGATGCCTTGCGCGAGCCGGAACAGTTCACCCTGAGCTACGCCGCCGAAGCCTCGGAATTCATCCGTTTCAACCACGCCCAGGTGCGTCAGGCCGGCCAGGTGCAACAGGCCAGCCTGGGCTTCAAGCTGATCGACAACGGCCGCCACGCCGACCTGGACATCACCTTGGCCGGCGATCTCGAGGTCGATCAGCAGCGCCTCGCCGAAGGCCTGCAACAACTGCGGGACACCTTGCCCCTGCTGCCCAAGGACCCGTACCTGTTGCTCAATCACAACGCCTGGCAGACCCGCGATGTGCAGGAACACCCGCTGCCGGGCAGCGAACAGGTGGTGGCCGAAATCGGCCGTGCCGCCGCTGGGCTGGACCTGGTGGGCTTCTACGCCGCCGGCCCCATCAGCCGCGGTTTCGCCAGTTCTTCGGGGGCCTTCGGCTGGCACCAGGCCAACAGCTTCAACTTCGACTTCAGCCTGTTCCACGCGAACGGCGAAGCGGTGAAAGCCAGCTACGCCGGGCATGCCTGGAACAGCGAGGACTTTGCCCGGCGCTTCGAGCAGGCGCGCCAGCAACTGGAGTTCCTTGGCCGGCCGCTGCGCACCCTGGCCCCGGGGCAGTACCGGGCCTACCTGGCGCCGGCGGCCCTGGAAGAAATCATGGGCATGCTCAGCTGGGGCGGCTTCTCGGCCCAGGCCATTGCCAGCAAACACAGCCCGCTGCAGAAGCTCTATGCCGGCGACGCTCGCCTCAGCCCCTTGGTCTCCCTCGGTGAGCAGGTCAGCGGCTCGTTGAGCCCGGCGTTCTCCGACGAAGGTTATCCGCGCAGTGACCTGGCGCTGATCGCCCAAGGTGCCGCCGGGGATCAACTGATCAACTCCCGCAGCGCCGCCGAGTACGGCCTGACCACCAACGGCGCCGACGCCGGCGAGTCTCCCAGCGCACTGAACATGGCGCCCGGGCAGTTACCGCAGGAAGAGGTTTTGCGGCAACTGGGCACCGGCCTGTACATCAGCAACCTGTGGTACCTGAACTATTCGGACCAGCCAGCGGCGCGCCTGACCGGCATGACCCGCTTCGCCACCTTCTGGGTGGAAGACGGGCAGATCCAGGCACCGGTGAGCACCATGCGCTTCGATGACAGCGTCTACAGTTTGCTCGGCACCCAGCTTGAGGCCCTGACCCGCGAGCGCGATCTGATTCTGTCTGCCAGCACCTACAGCCAGCGGCAGACCGGCTCCATGGAACTGCCGGGCGCCCTGGTCAGCCGCCTGACCTTGACCTTATGAAATCAGCTGCAAGCAGCGAGCTTGCGGCTTGACGCTGCCTAACCGGTTACTGCCCTGAAGAGGTCCCATGCCCAACCGCCCGGTTCTTGACGCCACCACCACCCGCTGGCTGCCGTGGGTGGTGGCAATCGCCTTTTTCATGCAGTCCCTGGACGGCACCATCCTCAACACCGCGCTGCCAGCCATGGCCCGGGACCTGGCGGAAAACCCGCTGCGCATGCAGGGCGTGATCATTGCCTACATGCTCACCGTGGCCCTGCTGATTCCAGCCTCGGGCTGGATCGCTGATCGCTTCGGCACCAAGCGCATCTTCTTTGGCGCGATCTTGCTGTTCAGCATCGGTTCGCTGCTCTGCGCCCTGTCCAACTCCCTGAGCCTGTTGATTGGCGCCCGGGTGATTCAGGGCCTGGGCGGTGCGCTGATGCTGCCGGTGGGGCGATTGGTGGTGCTGCGTGCCTACCCGCGCTCCGAGCTGGTACGGATCATGGGCTTCATTACCATCCCCGGCTTGCTCGGGCCGCTGCTGGGCCCGACCCTGGGCGGCTGGATGGTGGAGTACCTGAGCTGGCACTGGATCTTCCTGATCAACCTGCCGGTGGGCGCTATTGGTTGCTACGCGGTGTGGCGCTTCATTCCAGACCTGCGCGGCAGTGAACGCACGCGTTTCGACGGCCCGGGCTTCTTGCTGTTCGGCGCGGCGATGGTGCTCATCACCATCGCCATGGAGGGCCTGGGTGAACTGCACCTGCCCCATCTGCGGGTGATGTTGCTGCTGTTCGGCGGCCTGGCGTGCCTGGCGGCGTACTGGCTGCGGGCGGTGCACATCGACAACCCGTTGTTCGCCCCGTCGCTGTTCAAGGTACGGACCTTTGCCGTGGGCATTCTCGGCAACCTGTTCGCTCGCTTGGGCAGCGGTGCCCTGCCGTTCCTGGTGCCGCTGCTGCTGCAAGTGGCGCTGGGCTATTCGCCGTCCCAGGCAGGCATGAGCATGCTGCCCCTGGCGGCGGCGGCAATGCTGGCCAAGTCGGTGGCGCGGCCACTGATCGAGCGCCTGGGTTATCGCGTGGTGCTGACCGGCAACACCCTGGCCCTGGGTTTGATGCTGGCCTGCATGGGCCTGGTGAGTGAACAGACACCCTACCCGTTGCTGCTGGCCATGCTCGGACTACTGGGGGCGATCAACTCGCTGCAGTTCACGGCCATGAACACCGTGACCCTGATCGACCTCGACGACGCCTCCGCCAGCAGCGGCAACAGCCTGCTCTCGGTGGTCGCGCAACTGTCCCTGAGCCTGGGGGTGGCGTGTGCCGGTGCGCTGCTCGGCGGCTTTACCGCCAAGGTCGGCAACGACGGCGTGGAGACCGTGCTGGGGGCCTTTCAACTGACCTTCCTCACCGTGGGGATCATGGCCATGCTGGCGGCGGGGATCTTCCTCCAGCTCTCCCCCACCGACGGTCGCCGAGCCCGCAAAGTCGAAGAACACATCGAACACTAGCCACACTGTAGGAGCCGGCTTGGGAGCTTGAGGCTTGCAGCGCTGTTGAAACCGCCATCGCTGGCAAGCCAGCTCCTACGTGCGACATAGGCGTGGTGTCGGGTGGCTGCTCGTCCAGAATTTGCAGGTTGAGGGAGCGGGACTGATACACTGCGCGACATTTTGTTTTGCAGGCCCAGTCCCGTGACCACCATTGCCACCGCTTTTAATACTTTGCCCCTGTCAGCCGCCATGCTGGCTAACCTCGAATCACTCGGTTATGCCCAGATGACGCCGATCCAGGCGCAAAGCTTGCCGGTGATTCTCAAGGGCATGGACCTGATCGCCCAGGCCAAGACCGGCAGTGGCAAAACCGCCGCCTTCGGCATCGGCCTGCTGAACCCGATCAACCCGCGCTACTTCGGCTGCCAGGCTCTGGTGATCTGCCCAACCCGCGAGCTGGCCGATCAGGTGGCCAAGGAAATCCGTCGCCTGGCCCGGTCTGAAGACAACATCAAGGTCCTGACCCTGTGCGGCGGCGTGTCCTTCGGCCCGCAGATCGCTTCCCTGGAGCACGGCGCGCACATCATCGTCGGCACCCCGGGGCGTATCCAGCAACACCTGCGCAAGGGTTCGCTGGTGCTTGATGGCCTGAACACGCTGATCCTCGACGAAGCCGACCGCATGCTCGACATGGGTTTCTACGACGCTATCGAAGACATCATCGAGCAGACCCCATCGCGCCGGCAGACCCTGCTGTTCTCCGCCACATACCCAGTGGGCATCAAGCAATTGGCGTCGAAATTCATGCGTGATCCGCAGACGGTAAAAGCCGAAGCGTTCCACGACGACACGCAGATCGAACAGCGTTTCTACGAGATTTCCCCGGAAGAACGCATGAGCGCAGTGACCAAAGTCCTGCACCACTTCCGCCCGGCTTCCTGCGTCGCTTTCTGCTTCACCAAGCAGCAAGTACAGGAAACCGTCGATCACCTGACCTCCAAAGGCATTTCCGCCGTCGGCCTGCACGGCGATCTGGAACAGCGTGACCGCGACCAAGTGCTGGCGATGTTCGCCAACCGCAGTACTTCGGTACTGGTCGCCACAGACGTGGCCGCCCGTGGCCTGGACATCGATGCGCTGGACATGGTGATCAACGTCGAGCTGGCCCGCGATTCGGAAATCCACATTCACCGCGTTGGCCGTACCGGTCGCGCTGGCGAGAAAGGTATCGCGGTCAGCCTCGTCGCACCGTCCGAAGCCCATCGCGCGCAAGCCATCGAACAGCTGCAGAAAGCCCCGCTGAACTGGGATCAGGTCGACAACCTCAAGTCCCAGGGCGGCGCCCCGCTGCAGCCACCGATGAGCACGCTGTGCATCGCTGGCGGGCGCAAGGACAAAGTGCGTCCGGGCGATATTCTCGGTGCACTGACTGGCGATGCAGGCATCCCGGGCGCCCAGGTCGGCAAGATTGCGATCTTCGACTTCCAGTCGTATGTGGCGGTTGAACGCACCGTGGTCATGCAGGCGCTGCAGCGTTTGAACAACGGCAAGATCAAGGGCCGTTCGCTGCGCGTGCGTGTTTTGTAACTGATCTTCCATCCAAAGGAGATCCCCTGTGGGAGCGAGCCGGCTCGCTCCCACAGTTTGTTTTGTCGCGCCCCACCAAGAGGACACCGTTTTGCGTTCTACCGAAGTCGTGATCATTGGCGCTGGCGCCGCAGGCTTGATGTGCGCGCTGACCGCGGCCGGCCGAGGACGCCAGGTGCTATTGCTGGACCACGCCAACAAGGCCGGCAAGAAGATCCTCATGTCCGGCGGCGGCCGCTGCAACTTCACCAACATGTACACCGAGCCGGCCAACTTCCTCTCGCACAACTCGCACTTCTGCAAGTCGGCGCTGGCCCGCTACACCCAGTGGGACTTCATCGGCCTGGTGGCCAAGCACGGCGTGCCTTACCACGAGAAGAAGCTCGGCCAACTGTTCTGCGATAACAAGTCCAGCGACATCCTCGGCATGCTGCTCGACGAGTGCGACCAGGTCGGCGTCGAGCTGCACCTGGACACCTCGATCCAGCAGATCGAGAAGCTGGAGTCTGGCTACCTGCTGCAAACCACCCTCGGCCAGGTGCAGTGCCAGTCCCTGGTGATCGCCACCGGCGGCCTGTCGATCCCGACCCTGGGCGCCACCGGCTTCGGTTATCAGGTGGCCAAGCAGTTCGGCCATGAGTTGCTGCCGACCCGTGCCGGCCTGGTGCCGTTCACCATCACCGACCAGCTCAAGGAATTGTGTGGCGAGCTGTCGGGCACCTCGGTGGACTGCCTGGTGAGCTGCAACGAGCAGAGTTTCCGCGAGAACATCCTGTTCACCCACCGTGGCCTCAGCGGCCCGGCGATCCTGCAGATTTCTTCCTACTGGCAGCCGGGCGACAGCATCGAGATCAACCTGCTGCCCGACCATGACGCCCACGGCTGGCTGCAACAGCAGCAGGCCGAACGGCCCAACAGCGAACTGAAAACCCTGCTTGGGGAAATCTTCACCAAGAAGATGGCCAACCTGCTGGCGGACAACTGGTTCGCCTCCAAGCCAATGAAGCAGTACACCCACGCCGAAATCGCCGAGATCGCCGACAAGCTGGGGCGCTGGACCTTGATCCCTGCGGGCACCGAGGGCTACCGCACCGCCGAAGTGACCCTGGGCGGGGTGGACACGCGGGAAGTTTCGTCCAAGACCATGGAATCCCTGAAAAGCCCGGGGCTGTATTTTGTCGGCGAAGTGCTGGACGTGACCGGGCACCTGGGCGGCTTCAATTTCCAATGGGCCTGGGCCTCGGGCTACGCCGCCGCGCAATACGTGTAAAAGGGTTCGATCAAGGAACAAATTTTGCTGGAGAAGGTGACGGCGCCATTGCATCGCCGTCATAACTCCCTCAATTTAGATCAATCGCTTAGCCGCAGGCCTCTTCCCTTCCATGGCATCGACCTCCTTTCATCAGTCTCTGCGCCGCCTCTGGGCGCTGGATAAATTCAGCTACAGCGTGCGGGTCTTCATCGCCCTGACGGGCAGCATGGCCCTGTGTTGGTACCAGGATGAAATGGCCCTGCTGATCCCGCTGTTCCTGGGGATTATCGCCAGCGCCCTGGCCGAGACCGACGACAGTTGGCAGGGCCGCCTCAATGCCCTGGCCGTGACCCTGGTGTGCTTCAGCGTCGCCGCCCTGTCCGTGGAACTGCTGTTCCCCTACCCGTGGATTTTCGTCATCGCCCTGGCCCTGGCCAGTTTCGGCCTGACCATGCTCGGTGCCCTGGGTGAACGCTACGGCGCCATCGCCTCGGCAACCCTGATCCTCTCGGTCTACACCATGATCGGTGTGGACCAGCGCGGCGGCGCGGTGATCGACTTCTGGCACGAGCCGGTGCTGCTGGTGGCCGGCGCCGCGTGGTATGGCCTGCTCTCCGTACTGTGGCAGGCACTGTTTTCCAATCAGCCGGTGCAGCAGAGCCTGGCCCGGCTGTTCCGTGAGCTGGGTTTCTACCTCAAGCTCAAGTCATCCCTGTTCGAACCGATCCGGCAGCTGGATGTGGAAGCCCGGCGCCTGGAGCTGGCCCAGCAAAACGGCAAGGTGGTGGCGGCCCTCAACGCCGCCAAGGAAATCATCCTGCACCGGGTGGGCAATGGCCGGCCGGGGTCGAAAGTCAGCCGCTACCTGAAGCTGTACTTCCTTGCCCAGGACATCCACGAGCGTGCCAGTTCATCCCACTACCCCTATAACGCCCTGACCGACGCGTTCTTCCACAGCGACGTGCTGTTCCGCTGCCAGCGCTTGTTGCGCCAGCAGGGCAAGGCCTGTCGCGCCCTGGCGGAATCCATCCAACTGCGCCAGCCGTTCGTCTATGACGCCAGCTTTGCCGAAGCCCTGGGTGACCTGCACGCGTCCCTGGAACACTTGCGGATCCAGAGCAACCCGGCCTGGCGCGGACTGCTGCGCTCCCTGCGTGCGCTGGCGGCCAACCTGGGTACGCTCGACCGCCTGCTCAGCGACGCCAGCAACCCCGATGCGCTGGCCGACGCCACCGACAGCAGCCTGCTGGACCGTTCGCCGCGCAACTTCAAGGATGTCTGGACCCGCCTGCGCACCCAGCTGACGCCGACCTCGCTGCTGTTCCGCCACGCCTTGCGCCTGCCGCTGGCGCTGACCATCGGCTATGGCATGGTGCACTTGATCCACCCGTCCCAGGGCTACTGGATCATCCTCACCACGCTGTTCGTCTGCCAGCCCAACTACGGCGCCACCCGGCGCAAGCTGGGCCAGCGGATCATCGGCACCGCCATCGGCCTGACCATCGCCTGGGCTCTGTTCGACCTGTTCCCCAGCCCGCTGGTGCAGTCGCTGTTCGCGATCGCCGCCGGCGTGGTGTTCTTTACCAACCGCACCACGCGCTACACCCTGGCCACCGCCGCGATCACCTTGATGGTGCTGTTCTGCTTCAACCAGGTAGGCGACGGTTACGGGCTGTTCCTGCCACGGCTGTTCGATACCTTGCTCGGTAGCCTGATCGCCGGCCTGGCGGTGTTCCTGTTCCTCCCGGACTGGCAGGGGCGGCGCCTGAACAAGGTGCTGGCCAATACCCTGAGTTGCAACAGCATCTACCTGCGGCAAATCATGCAGCAGTACGCCGCGGGCAAGAGCGACGACCTGGCTTACCGCCTGGCACGCCGCAACGCACACAACGCCGACGCGGCGCTGTCCACCACCCTGGCCAACATGCTCATGGAGCCGGGGCATTTCCGGAAGGAAGCCGACGTGGGTTTCCGCTTCTTGGTGCTGTCCCACACCCTGCTCAGCTACCTATCGGGATTGGGCGCGCACCGGGAAACCCAGTTGCCGGGGGAAGTCCGGGTGCACCTGATCAATGGCGCCGGGGTCAGCCTGGCGGCGAGCATCGACGAGATCGCCCAGGGCCTGGCCAACAAGACCCCGATCGCCATCCAGAGCGATGCCGAGGAGGCCTTGGCCAACGAGCTGGAGCAGATGCCGGATGAAATCGACGAAGGCCAGCGCCTGGTGCAGACCCAGCTAGCACTGATCTGCCGACAACTGGGCCCGTTGCGGACCCTGGCGGCGCATTTGATCAAGGCCGCTTGAGGGCCGCTACAAGCGGCAAGAGCTGCGCGAACGGCTCTGGCTTGCCGCTTGCCGCTCAAAGCCTGCCACTCCCCGCCTTACATCCCGTGCTGGCGCAGCAGGCGGTCGTAGCTGCCGTCGGCTTTCATGGCGGCGATCTCGCGGTCGAAGCCGGCGACGATCTGCGCATGCTTGGGATTCTTCAGGCTCACCAGGATATGCAGGCTGTTTTCGCTCAAGGGCTTGGGCAGGAACTCCACTGCATTGCGCACGCGCAATGACTCCCGGGCCAGGTAATAGCGGGCCACGTATTCATCTTCCACGGTCAACTTGACCCGGTCGGCCGCCAGCATGCGCACCGCCATGGCAAAGCTGTGCACCGGGACTTTCTGCAACTGCGGGTCGCCATCGAATTCGGGGGAATAGGCATAACCGCGCACCACCGCAATCGGGTATTCGTGCAATTGCTGCAGGTTGTTGTATTCAAGTGCCGTGTCCTTGCGCTTGATAAAACGCACGCGGTTAAGCAGGTACTCCGCGGAAAACTGCCCCAACTGGGTGCGCGCTTCGTTGTACCAGGCATTCACCAGTACGTCGTAGCGCCCCTCACCCACCCCCAACAGGGCTCGCGCCCACGGTACCTGTTCGAACTCGCTGGCATAGCCGGCCCGGGCCAGGGCCGTGCTGACGATGTCCGTGGCCAACCCGCCATTGACCAGGGTCGCATCGGTGAACGGTGGCCAGGCATCCGCCACCAGACGCAGTTTTTCTCCATGAGCTTGCGGGCCCAGCAACAGCAATCCGATCAAAGCCAAAGCTCGATACCGTCGCAGCATGCTTAAAGATCCTTAGCGGGCGCAGAGCCCGGCGCGTTCCAGCCCACACGACACGGGCCCATGGCCCAATCCAGCAACAGCCAGGCGTTAACCTTAGCTCACCAACACCACCTCACTGGGCCTGGATGCAGATTACACAAAGAACCCAAAGCCCAGCGAGGGAAAGTAATGGCATTTTGACCTAACTCACGGATTGCTCGGCTCCGGCAAGACATCCGCAGGTCAGACGCTTAGTATTCGTGCAGCTTTTTCAAGGGACATACACATGACAATCGAATGGGTCTGCAAACATCACACCGACTTGGGCAAAGAACAGCTCTACGCAGTGCTGCAGCTGCGTACGGAGGTCTTTGTGGTCGAACAGAAATGCCCCTACCAGGAAGTCGACGGCCAGGATCTGGAAGGCGACACCTGTCACCTGATGGCGTGGCAGGACGACCGGCTGCTGGCTTATCTGCGCCTGCTGGACCCGACCTCCCAAGGGGGCGACGTGGTCATCGGCCGCGTGGTGATCGCGGCCGAGGCGCGGGGCCAAGGCCTTGGGCATGAACTGATGGAGCAGGCCCTGAAGCAGGCGGAAAAGCATTGGCCGCAGACGCCGATCTACCTTTCGGCGCAGGCACATTTGCAAGGCTATTACGGGCGCTACGGTTTCACCGTGGCCAGCGAACCCTACCTCGAAGATGGCATTCCCCATATCGGCATGCGTCGGACCTGAGGCCCGGTTCCGGCCAGCGGCGAATCAGGGGTAGCCGAGCACACTCTTGATCTGCCGCAGATTGGGCTCGATCCAGCCTTTGTCGATCGCCCCCCAACTGTGGATACGGTAGCGCCCAGCATGATTGCGCCCGCCGTCCTGCTGCTCGAACTCGCAGAGGATGTCCAGATCGGCCAGGGCCGCGATGGTGTCCTGGGCCGTGCGCCGGGGCATGCCGGTGACTTCGGTCAAGGCCGGCACGTTGCTGGCCAGGCCGCTGTCGATCAAATAGGCCACGTACAAGCGGCGGTAAAAACTGCTCTTGGTCTTGCTGACATCCATCGCCTACTCCTTGCTTTGCAGGTCACGCCAGGTCAGATAAACCCGCAGGTCGAATTCCAGCTGGTGGTAGCCCGGCAGCATGTGCTCGCAGAGCTTGTAGAACGCTTTGTTGTGGTCGCTTTCCTTGAAGTGGGCCAATTCGTGCACCACGATCATGCGCAAGAATTCCGGCGCCGCCTCCTTGAACAACGACGCAATGCGGATCTCTTTCTTGGACTTGAGCTTGCCCCCCTGAACCCGCGACACCGTGGTGTGCAACCCCAAGGCGCGGTGGGTCAGGTCCAGGCGGTTGTCGAACAGCACCTTGTCGATGGGCGGCGCGTTGCGCAGGTATTCCTGCTTCAGCTCCAGGGCGTAGCCGTACAGCGCCTTGTCGCTCTGCACCGAATGCCGTTCGGGGTAACGCTGGTTCAGGTAATCGCCCAAGCGCCCCTGGGCAATCAGCTGTTGAACTTGCTCTTGCAAGGCGGCCGGGTAGGCCTGGAGGTATTTCAGCGCGGTCATGGGGGCGGTAACGCAATCACGAAAGTGCGCCAGTGTAGCGAATTCAAGCCTGCAGCGCGCTCCAGTCAAAGGGCTGGGCAAAGCCACTGGCATCGCTGGCGATCAGGGGGCGGGCCACCAGGAAGCCCTGTACATACTCACAACCGTGGGCCTGCAGCCATTGGTACTGCTCAATGGTTTCCACCCCCTCGGCAATCACCAGCAGGCCGAACTCTTTACTCAGTTCGATGACGCTGCGGGCCACCGCCGCGTCCCGTGGCGAATCCAGCAGACGGGCGATCAGGTGCCGGTCGAGCTTGAGAGTGTCGAGCTCCAAATCCCGCAGATGCGCCAGGGAACAGTTGCCCGAACCGAAGTCGTCCAGGGCCACCCGCACCCCCAGCTCACGCAGCAAGCGCAGTTGCTTGCGGGTGTCGTCGAGGTTTTGGGTCAAGGCCTCTTCGGTGACCTCGACTTCCAACTGCTGGGGCCGCAACCCGTGCTGCTCCAGGACCTGCCTCAATTCCGCGACCAGGTTCGGCATGGCGAACTGGGTGGCACTGAGGCTGACCCCAAGCACCAGATCGCTGCTGAACACCGACTCCCAGGCCTGGCGCTGGGCAGCGCCCTGCTGATAGATCCAGCTACCCAGGCGGCTGATCAGTCGCGCCTCTTCCAGCAACGGCAGGAACAGCCCCGGCGGCACATCGCCCACACTCGGGTGACGCCAGCGCAGCAACGCCTCGAAGCCCCGCAGACGACCGTCGGCAACGGCCACCTGGGGCTGGTAGACCAAGTTGAATTCCTTGCGCCTCACCGCGCTGCGCACACTCTCTTCAAGCATCAACCGCGAGCGCGCGCGGCCGTTCATTTCCTGGTCGTAATAGCGGTACTGCTGGCGACCGGCGCGCTTGGCTTCGTACATGGCGATATCCGCCGCGCGCATCAGGCCCTCAAGGTTGGAGCCGCAATCCGGGTAGATGGCGATGCCGATGCTCATGCCCATGGTCACTTCCAGGCCATCCAGCTGCTGGCAGATCGAGACCCGTTCGATCAGGCGTTCGGCCACCTTCGCCGCCTGCTCGGGGAACTCCAGCTCCAGCAAGGCGGTGAACTCATCCCCGCCCATACGCGCCAGAACATCGAATGAATGCAGGCAATCCTTCAACTGCTCCGAGACCCAGCGCAGCACCCGATCGCCAGCATCGTGCCCCAGGCAATCGTTGATCCGCTTGAAACCGTCGAGGTCGAGGTAGAGCAGCACCAGGGACTTTTCCGAACGCTCGCTGCGCAACAGGATGCTTTCCACCGTCTGGTAGAAGCCCCGGCGGTTGAGCAAGCCGGTCAAGGGATCGGTGACCGCCTGGTACTCCAACTGCTGGTGCAGGTGCCGCACCTCGGACATGTCCAGCAGGGTAACCACCATCGCCTGCTGCTCCTTGGGCAACGCGGCACAAGACAACGCCACCGCGACCTGCTGCCCCGGCGCGGTACGCAACAGGGCGTCGTGCAGGCGATAGGTCTCGCCCTTGCGGTAGCTGGCGTACAACTCGGAATCGGCCCAGTTCGGCAGGTGGGGCTTTTGCAGGAAATCCAGGAAGGGCGCGCCTTGCAGCTCCTTGGCCTGGGCATTGAGCAAGCGCGAGACCGCCGGATTGGCGAAGCGGATCAACCCTTCTTCGTCCACCACCAGGATGCCCTCGGCGGCGTTGTTCAGGACCGAAGCGTTGAACGCCCGGGCCGCTTCCAGGTCATGGCTCAGGCGCTGCAGGGCCCGGCGATTGCGCTGATGTTCCAGCAAGGCCTGGACCTTGGGCTTGAGGATCTGCGGGTCGAAAGGCTTGAACAGGTAATCCACGGCACCGCTGGCGTAGCCCTTGATCACGGCGTCCTGGGACTGTTCGTTGGCGGTGAGGAAAATGATCGGAGTCAGGCGCGTACGCTGGCTGCCACGCATCAGACGCGCGACTTCAAAGCCATCCATGCCGGGCATCTGCACATCCAGCAGGACCAGGTCGACTTCATGGCGCAGCAATAACTCCAGGGCCTCGATACCCGACACAGCCGTCATGACTTGCCAGTCCTGACGCTGCAACAGGGCACGCATGCTGATGAGGTTTTCCGGGTAATCGTCGACGATCAAAAGAACTGAGCTGCCGTCATTGGGAGTCGGTTGCACGCATTCCATGCTGCTTCTCTTGTCTGTATGAGGGCTCTTGTGGGGATAACCGCACGAAAACTGAGTCTTCACTCTAGACCCGGATCCAGAAAAGCAGAAGCTGTCATGAAGCCATCATTTAGCCAAAGTCCATGGCTCCCGACTAACGGTCAGTCCGCAAGCCCAACAAATACAGCGAAGGTGGCTTTTTGACATTTGCTTGACGTCAAGCGTCCGCCGTACGGCGCTCGCCAAGGCTTGCATCTACGTTATAAAGGCGCCTCCAAATGCTCAGACTAGAGCCTTCGCCGACCCGTAATTGTGGAAGCTGTAACTATGATCGACCTGGCAACCTGGAACCTCAGCGTTCCCGTCGGCTCCCCGCCGGCCACCATCGACACCCCAAAACTGGTCAGCGGTTTCAAAAACCAATATTTCCATTCCAACACCGGCACTCTGTTCTTTTGGTCACCGGTCACCGGCTCAAAAACCGAGAACGCCATCTATCCGCGCACCGAATTGCGGGAAACCTACTCCAACGGCACCCTGCGCAACTGGACCTACCCCGAAGCCGACAACCTGCTGTACGCCACCCTCGCGGTCAACAAGGTGCCGTCATCGGGCAAGATCGTCATCGGCCAGATTCATGCCTACAACAGCACCAAGCCGCTGGTGAAGGTGGAGTACCAGTACAAAACCAGCAAAGCCGCCGGCAACATCGTAGTAAAGGTGCGCCTGCGCCCGGACGATGCCGAGGGCCGGGTGATCACCATCGCCGAGAACGTGAAACTGGATCGGGATTTCTCCTACCTGATCCACCTGAGCCCCGGCGGCGCCTTGAGCGTCAGCGCCGCTGGCAATCAGTGGGACACCAAGATCAGCGCCACCTGGCGTAACAAGCCGCTGTATTTCAAGGCCGGCGTGTATGTCCAGGACAACGAGGGCAAGACCAGCGAAGGCGGCCAAGTGACCTTCAGCAAGCTGGACATCGACCACAACAAAACCTGACGTCTCTTGTAGGAGCCGGCTTGCCGGCAAATCGCCCTCCCCCGACACACAATCCACAGGCACAAAAAAGCCCGCATCGCTGCGGGCTTTTTCATTCAACGCTAGGGCTTAGTTGACCTTGGCGTTCAGCTCACCCTTGAGGTAACGCTGGAACATCGCTTCCAGGGAGATCGGTTTGATCTTCGAAGCGTTGCCTGCGGTACCGAAGGCTTCGTAACGGGCGATGCACACGTCACGCATGGCCGTCACGGTGGCACCGAAGAACTTGCGCGGGTCGAACTCGCTCGGATTGGTGGCCATCAGGCGGCGCATGGCACCGGTGGACGCCAGGCGCAGGTCGGTGTCGATGTTGACTTTACGCACGCCGTACTTGATGCCTTCAACGATTTCTTCAACCGGCACGCCGTAGGTTTCTTTGATGTCGCCGCCGTACTGGTTGATGATCGCCAGCCACTCTTGTGGAACCGACGAAGAGCCGTGCATCACCAGGTGAGTGTTAGGGATGCGCTTGTGGATTTCCTTGATGCGGTCGATGGCCAGCACGTCGCCGGTAGGCGGCTTAGTGAACTTGTAAGCACCGTGGCTGGTACCGATGGCGATAGCCAGGGCGTCGACCTGGGTCTTCTTGACGAAGTCCGCAGCTTCTTCCGGGTCGGTCAGCATCTGGCTGTGGTCGAGCACGCCTTCAGCGCCAATGCCGTCTTCTTCACCGGCCATGCCGGTTTCCAGGGAACCCAGGCAGCCCAGCTCGCCTTCAACCGACACGCCGCAGGCGTGAGCCATGGCTACGGTCTGTTGGGTGACGCGCACGTTGTATTCGTAATCGGTTGGGGTCTTGCCGTCTTCGCCCAGGGAGCCGTCCATCATGACCGAGGAGAAGCCCAGCTGGATCGAGCGCTGGCAAACGTCAGGGCTGGTGCCGTGGTCCTGGTGCATGCACACCGGGATATGCGGGAATTCTTCGATGGCGGCCAGGATCAGGTGACGCAGGAACGGGGCACCGGCGTATTTGCGAGCACCGGCGGAAGCCTGGACGATCACCGGGGAGTCAGTCTTGTCAGCCGCTTCCATGATGGCGCGCATCTGCTCAAGGTTGTTGACGTTGAAAGCTGGAACGCCGTAGCCGAATTCGGCTGCGTGGTCCAACATCTGGCGCATGCTGATGAGTGCCATTGTGTGTGTCTCTCCCGGTCGAGGGTCGTTAATCGTGCAAGCCTGCCGGAGCGGCGGCTGCTATTCAAGTGATTGCGGATCGGGGGTCAGCCCGCTCCGTTTGATTCGGTAAAGCTCATTCCATACAGCCTTGTAGCAGCCGACTTGCCGGCGAAAGGACCACTGGGCCTCTACAGGTCCATGAAGCCGCTTTCACTGGCCAACCAGTTCCTACGGGGCTTTGCAGCCGCGGCCGATCAAATCGTTGGTGGCGACCCAGTAAACCAGGCCTTCATCACCCTTTATGTGAAACGCCAGCATGTCATCGCTGTACAACGAACCCGATGCACCCGGCTCCAGCTTCAAGCGACGCACCTGATCGGCACCACCCAGACGCACCTCGACTTCTTCGCGACGGCTATCGGTGTAGCGCCACACCACTTGTGCCTGGCTATCGCACACCCAGGTGGTCCAAGGGTCGGTCGGTGACGACTGGAACAGGTTCAGGTTGGCGCAACCTGCAAGCAAACCCAGCATCGCCAGGGCGATCAAGCCTTTCATCGGTGTTCCTCGGTCGACGGCACGCGGCCGTCGACACTGCGCGTTATCGAATCTGACCCGTCAAGGGCAACCCTGTTCCCGAGCCTTTGACGGTGTCTCGTATTTGTCCAAGCCATCGGGGCCCAGACGCTTGTTGATCACCGGAGCGGTCTCGGCCTGCCAATCAGCCTGGTAGCAGCCCTCCTCCGGCGGCTTTGCCTCGGCGTCCGGGCCAACCTGCGGGTCACTGCTGCACCCCGTCAATAGCGCCGCAACGATCAGCAACGGCAATGTCGTCTTGACCATATGAACACTCCTTTGCCTGGCCAACGGGTCCGTCAGGCCTTGGCCCGCGCTTCCAGAACTTCAACCGCCGGCAGCACCTTGCCTTCGACGAATTCCAGGAACGCGCCACCACCGGTGGAAATGTAGGAGATCTGCTGGGCAACGCCATATTTGTCGATGGCTGCCAGGGTGTCGCCGCCGCCAGCGATGGAGAACGCCGCGCTGTCAGCAATAGCCTGGGCCAGGACCTTGGTGCCGTTGCCGAACTGGTCGAATTCAAACACGCCGACCGGGCCGTTCCAGAGAATGGTCTTGGAGGTCTTCAGCAGTTCAGCGAAGTGCGCGGCGGTCTGCGGGCCGATGTCCAGGATCATGTCGTCAGCCGCGACGTCAGCGATCAGCTTGACGGTGGCTTCGGCGCTTTCAGCGAATTCCTTGGCCACGACCACGTCCACCGGCAGCGGCACGCTGACCTTGGCAGCGATGGCGCGGGCGGTGTCCAGCAGGTCCGGCTCGTACAGCGACTTGCCCACCGGGTGGCCGGCAGCGGCCAGGAAGGTGTTGGCAATACCGCCGCCGACGATCAGTTGGTCGCAGATCTGGCTCAGGCTGTTGAGTACGTCGAGCTTGGTGGACACCTTGGAACCGGCGACGATTGCCGCCATTGGCTGGGCCGGAGCGCCGAGGGCCTTGCCCAGTGCGTCCAGTTCAGCAGCCAGCAATGGGCCGGCCGCCGCGACCTTGGCGAACTTGGCCACGCCGTGGGTCGAACCCTCGGCACGGTGGGCGGTACCGAAGGCGTCCATCACGAACACGTCGCACAGCGCAGCGTATTGCTGGGCCAGTTCGTCGGCGTTCTTTTTCTCGCCCTTGTTGAAGCGCACGTTTTCGAACAGCACGATGTCGCCGGCCTTGATGTCAACGCCGCCCAGGTAATCGGACACCAGCGGCACGTCGCGGCCCAGGGCCTTGCTCAGGTAAGCGGCGACAGGCGCCAGGCTGTTCTCGGCCGAGAACTCGCCTTCGGTCGGACGGCCAAGGTGCGAGCAGACCATCACGGCCGCACCTTTTTCCAGGGCCAGCTTGATGGTCGGCAGCGAAGCCAGGATTCGCGCATCGCTGGTGACAACACCGTCCTTGACTGGGACGTTGAGGTCTTCGCGGATCAGTACGCGCTTACCTTGCAGATCGAGGTCGGTCATCTTCAACACGGTCATGGGTCGCAATTCCTGGGTTACTGAATTTTAGAGACTGGGAGTGGAGCAGCGGCATGCAGATAGTGCTCTGCAACATCCAGCATTCGGTTGGCAAACCCCCATTCGTTGTCGAACCAGGCCAGGATGTTCACCAGCCGAGGGCCGGAAACACGGGTCTGACTGGCATCGACGATCGCCGAATGTGGGTCATGGTTGAAATCACAGCTGGCGTGGGGCAACTCGGTGTACGCCAACAAGCCCTTGAGCGGGCCGCTGGTGGCGGCCTCGCGCAGGATCCGGTTGACCTCGCCGGCGTCGGTATCGCTCACGGTCTGCATCGTGATGTCGAGGCACGACACGTTGACCGTCGGCACGCGCACAGCTTTGGCCTGAATTCGCCCGGCAAGTTCCGGCAACAGCCGCTCGATACCGCGCGCCAGACCGGTGGACACCGGAATCACCGACTGGAACGCCGAACGGGTGCGGCGCAGGTCTTCGTGGTGATAGGCGTCAATCACCGGCTGATCGTTCATGGCCGAGTGAATCGTCGTGATCGACACGTATTCCAGGCCAATGGCCTGGTCCAGCAGGCGCAACAACGGCACGCCGCAGTTGGTGGTGCAGGACGCGTTGGACACCAGCAGCTCGGCGCCGGTCAGGCAATCCTGGTTCACCCCGTAGACGATGGTGGCGTCGACATCCGCCTCGCTGGCCATCGGCTGGGAGAACAGCACGCGCGGCGCGCCGGCGTCGAGGAAACGCTGGCCGTCTTCGCGGGTGTTGTAGGCACCGGAGCATTCCAGCACCAGATCGACGCCCAGGGACGCCCAATCGATGCCTTCGGGGGTGGCACTGCGCAGGACCTTCACGCAGTTGCCATTGATATGCAGACAATCGCCATCGACCTTCACCTCACCGGGAAACCGCCCGTGAGTGGAGTCGAAGCGTGTCAGGTACTCGATGCTGGCCAGGTCAGCCAGATCGTTGATGGCGACAATCTCGAACCCGGCCGCAGCCCCCCGCTCGAACAGAGCACGCAAGACGCAACGACCAATCCGGCCGTAGCCGTTGAGTGCAACTTTGTAGGGACGCGGTTGAGGCATGGGGTTCTCGATCAGGCACAGGCAGACGAACTTGTTATATGCACCCCCAATTTGTAGAAGCTGGCTTGCCAGCGATCAGCGGTGCGTCAGGCGTACCGCGAATCGCTGGCAAGCCAGCTCCTACAGGGGATCGCGGTGTTGTTGGCCACCGCGTGCTTTTTAGTCTTCCAGCAGCTCTTCGGCCTGACCCAGGATGTTGTCCAGGGTGAAACCGAACTCTTCGAACAACGCCGGCGCCGGGGCCGACTCACCGTAGGTGGTCATGCCAATCACGCGGCCTTCCAGGCCCACGTATTTGTACCAGTAGTCGGCATGAGCGGCTTCGATGGCGATACGGGCGCTGACCTGCAACGGCAGGACCGATTGCTTGTAGCCGGCGTCCTGAGCGTCGAACACGCTGGTGCACGGCATGGAAACCACGCGCACCTTGCGGCCTTGCTCGGTCAGCTTGTCGAAGGCTTGCACCGCCAGGCCCACTTCCGAACCGGTGGCAATCAGGATCAGCTCAGGCTCGCCTGCGCAGTCCTTGAGCACGTAACCACCACGGCTGATGTCGGCGATTTGCCCGGCATCACGGGTTTGGTGCTGCAGGTTCTGACGGGAGAAGATCAGCGCCGATGGGCCGTCCTTGCGTTCCAGGGCGTATTTCCAGCTCACGGCCGACTCAACGGCATCGGCTGGGCGCCAGGTGTCGAGGTTCGGGGTGCAGCGCAGGCTGGCGATCTGCTCGATCGGCTGGTGAGTCGGGCCGTCTTCGCCCAGGCCGATGGAGTCGTGGGTGTAGACGTGGATCACCCGTTGCTTCATCAGGGCCGACATGCGCACCGCATTGCGGGCGTATTCCATGAACATCAGGAAGGTCGCGCCGTAAGGTACCAGGCCACCGTGCAGGGCCACGCCGTTCATGATGGCGGTCATGCCGAACTCGCGCACGCCGTAGTACATGTAGTTGCCGCTGGCGTCTTCAGCGCTGACGCCCTTGCAACCTTTCCACAGGGTCAGGTTGGAACCGGCCAGGTCAGCCGAACCGCCGAGGAACTCAGGCAGCAATGGACCGAAGGCGTTCAGGGTGTTCTGGCTGGCTTTACGGCTGGCGATGGTTTCGCCCTTGGCCGCGACTTCAGCGATGTAGGCGTTGGCCTTTTCGGCGAAGTCCGCTGGCAGATCACCGCTCAGGCGACGTACCAGTTCGTTGGCTTCGCTTGGGAAGGCTGCGGAATAGACCGCAAAACGCTGGTCCCATTCGGCTTCTGCGGCGCGACCGGCTTCCTTGGCGTCCCACTCGGCATAAATGTCGGCCGGGATTTCAAAAGGACCGTGCTCCCACTTCAGCGCAGCGCGGGTCAGGGCGATTTCCTCGGCACCCAGTGGCGCGCCGTGGCAGTCTTCCTTGCCTTGCTTGTTCGGCGAACCGAAGCCGATGGTGGTCTTGCAGCAGATCAGGGTCGGCAGCGGGCTTTTGCGCGCGGTGTCGATCGCGGTCTTGATCTCTTCCGGGTCGTGACCGTCGACGTTGCGGATCACTTGCCAGTTGTAGGCTTCGAAACGCTTCGGCGTGTCATCGGTGAACCAGCCTTCGACTTCGCCGTCGATGGAAATGCCGTTGTCATCGTAGAACGCGATCAGTTTGCCCAGGCCCAAAGTGCCGGCCAGGGACGCCACTTCGTGGGAAATGCCTTCCATCATGCAGCCATCACCCAGGAACACGTAGGTGTGGTGGTCGACGATGTCGTGGCCAGGGCGGTTGAACTGGGCCGCCAGGACTTTTTCCGCCAGGGCGAAGCCCACGGCATTCGCCAGGCCCTGACCCAGTGGGCCAGTGGTGGTTTCAACACCTGGGGTGTAGCCGAACTCCGGGTGGCCCGGGGTGCGGCTGTGCAGTTGGCGGAAGCTTTTCAGGTCATCGATCGACAGGTCATAGCCGGTCAGGTGCAGCAACGAGTAAATCAACATCGAGCCGTGACCGTTGGACAGCACGAAGCGGTCACGGTCGGCGAAGGATGGATTGGTCGGGTTGTGCTTCAGGTAGTCACGCCAAAGTACTTCGGCGATATCCGCCATACCCATAGGGGCACCGGGATGGCCGCTGTTGGCTTTTTGCACGGCATCCATGCTGAGGGCACGAATGGCGTTGGCACGCTCACGACGGCTGGGCATCGCTGATCTCCTGGGGGATTGAATAAAACGAAACGGAAAAAAGGCGTGCATTTTCCCTCAGCGATAGGCCGGGGGCAATGACAGATAGTCACTCAGACGTGTTTTTCCTATGGATAAGGGGGCAATCGCCTGGTGAAACCTTTCCGCGGTTCGTCTGTTAGAGACCAGGTCCCTGGGCAAGTGCCATTTATCTCCCAATATCAAAACTTTTTGATATTGGTCTTGCGGGGTTTTGGACGCGTCACTAGACTGCTGCCCCTATGAACCTGAGCCTGCCGTCCATCGGCCACGACGACTGCGACGAACTGGCGACCTTGTGCAAGGCCGGCGGCGACCCGTTGCGACTCAATGTGCTGCGGGCGCTGACCAATGATTCGTTCGGCGTACTGGAACTGGCGCAGATTTTTGCCATTGGCCAGTCGGGCATGAGTCATCACCTCAAGGTCCTGGCCCAGGCCGGCCTGGTGGCGACCCGCCGGGAAGGCAACGCGATCTTTTACCGCCGCGCCCTGCCCCACACCGAGCACTTGGGTGGCCGCCTGCATGCGGCGCTGCTCGAAGAGGTCGATCAGTTGGCCTTGCCCAGTGACGTACAGGGGCGTATCGGCTTGGTGCACCGGCAACGGGCCGCAGCCAGCCAGGACTTTTTTTCACGGGTGGCGGAGAAATTTCGTGCCCAGCAGGACCTGATCGCAGGACTGCCCCAGTACCGCGACAGTGTGCTCGCGCTGCTGGATAAGCTGAGTTTCAGTGACGAGGCCACGGCCATTGAAGTCGGCCCCGGCGATGGTGCCTTCCTGCCGGACCTGGCCCGCCGCTTCAGCCAGGTCACGGCGCTGGACAACAGCCCGGCGATGCTGGAGCTGGCCAGTCAGTTGTGCGAGCGCGAGGCGCTGACTAATGTCCGCCTGCAACTGGCCGATGCATTGAACGGCACGCCACACCGGGCCGACTGCGTGGTACTGAATATGGTCCTGCACCATTTCGCTGCACCCGCCGACGCCCTCAGGCACATGGCAGATTTGCTGCAACCAGGCGGAAGCCTGTTAGTGACAGACCTGTGCAGCCATAACCAGAGCTGGGCCAAAGAGGCCTGTGGTGATCTCTGGCTGGGGTTTGAACAGGATGATTTGGCCCGCTGGGCCGCCGCTGCGGGACTGACTCCCGGGGAAAGCCTCTATGTGGGCTTACGTAATGGTTTCCAGATCCAGGTCCGCCACTTTCAGCGACCGACTGGCGACACTCACCATCGGTAAATTTAGGAAACCGTCGAGATGAGCGAATACTCCCTTTTCACCTCCGAGTCCGTGTCTGAAGGGCATCCGGACAAAATCGCTGACCAGATTTCTGATGCCGTGCTGGACGCCATCATTGCCCAGGACAAACACGCTCGCGTAGCGGTTGAAACCCTGGTCAAGACCGGCGTTGCCATCGTTGCCGGCGAAGTCACCACCAGCGCCTGGGTCGACCTGGAACAGATCGTTCGCGACGTGATCTGCGACATCGGCTACACCAGCTCCGACGTCGGCTTCGACGGCGCGACCTGCGGCGTGATGAACATCATTGGCAAGCAGTCCCCTGACATCAACCAGGGTGTCGACCGTGCCAAACCTGAAGATCAGGGCGCCGGCGACCAGGGCCTGATGTTCGGCTACGCCAGCAACGAAACCGCAGAACTGATGCCAGCACCGATCGCGTTCTCGCACCAACTGGTGCATCGCCAGGCCGAAGCCCGCAAATCGGGCCTGCTGCCTTGGCTGCGTCCGGACGCCAAATCCCAGGTCACCTGCCGCTATGAAAACGGCATCGTGGTCGGCATCGACGCGGTGGTGCTGTCGACCCAGCACAACCCGGAAGTGTCCTACAACGACCTGCGCGAAGGCGTGATGGAGCTGATCGTCAAGCACGTGCTGCCGGCTGAACTGCTGCACAAAGACACCCAGTTCCACATCAACCCGACCGGCCAGTTCATCATCGGCGGCCCAGTGGGCGACTGCGGCCTGACCGGCCGCAAGATCATCGTCGACAGCTACGGCGGCATGGCCCGTCACGGCGGTGGCGCGTTCTCCGGCAAGGATCCATCCAAGGTCGACCGTTCCGCCGCCTACGCCGGTCGTTACGTGGCCAAGAACATTGTTGCCGCCGGCCTGGCCGAGCGTTGCGAGATCCAGGTGTCCTACGCCATCGGCGTGGCCCAGCCTACATCGATCTCCCTGAACACCTTCGGCACCGGCAAAATCAGCGACGACAAGATCGTCAAGCTGGTTCGCGAGCACTTCGACCTGCGCCCTTACGCAATCACCACCATGCTCGACCTGCTGCACCCGATGTATCAGGAAACCGCCGCCTACGGTCACTTCGGCCGCGCGCCACAAACCAAGACTGTGGGTGACGACACCTTCACCACCTTCACTTGGGAAAAAACCGATCGCGCCGACGCCCTGCGCGCCGCTGCCGGTTTCTAAGCAACACCCGGCAACACCCAAAGCCCCGCCCGGCTGGTCCGGCGGGGCTTTTTTGTGGCCGAAGGTTTCACTCTCCAGCCCCCTGCACCCCGAATCCACGCCCCGACGCCAACACAGAAGGGGCCGCGACCAGCCCGGGCAACACCCTGCAAACAAGCGACGGCCTCCACGCCCGGTCCCCTGCCTACCCTTTAAAGCATGACCCACCCGAGCAAGGACGCTCCCCATGCTGCCAAGAATCCCAGCCTTTGTGCTCCTGACCCTGAGCCTTATCTGCCTATCCGCCCAGGCACATTGCCCGGTCGGGTCCGCCACCCAGGCCGTTGATGAAATCCCGCCCCTGCAACAACAACTTGAGCACTGGGACGACAGCTACCATCGCCTGGGCCGCTCGGACGTCGCCGATGAACTCTACGACCAGGCACGCGCACGGCTGGCGGCGTTGCGCGCCTGCGCTGCCCAGTCACCGACACCAGAGGACCAGCCACTGCGCAGCGCTGCCGGCAGCATCGCTCACCCGATCGCCCACACCGGAGTGGAAAAACTCCACGACGCCCACACCGTGCAACGCTGGCTGAGCAGCCGCCAGGAGGTCTGGGCACAACCGAAGATCGACGGCGTCGCGGTGACCCTGGTCTATCGCCAAGGCGCTTTCACCAAGCACTGAGCCGTGGCGACGGCCTGCACGGCCATGACTGGACCGCCGCGGCCCGACACATCGACGCCATCCCCAAACAACTGCCACAACCCGTCGACCTGCTGCTCCAGGGCGAGTTGTATTGGCGCTTGCAGGATCACGTCCAGGCCAAGGCCGGCAGCCTGAATGCCCGCAGCCAGGTGGCCGGACTGATGGCGCGCAAGCACCTGCCGGCCGCGGACGCCGCGCGGATTGGTCTGTTTGTCTGGGACTGGCCTCAGGGCCCGAACACACTGCCCGAACGCCTGGCCGGGCTACAGGCCCTGGGGTTTGCCGAAGGCCGCGACTACAGTCGGCCAGTCGCCCGCTTCGCCGATGCCCAGCACTGGCGCGACCATTGGTATCGCTCGCCCCTGCCCTTCGCCACCGACGGCATCATCCTGCGCCAGAGTCGGCGCCCGGAAGCCCAACACTGGCAAGCCAAGGCGCCGCACTGGATCGTTGCCTGGAAATACCCCTTCACCCAGGCCCTGGCCCATGTGCGCGACGTGCACTTCAAGATTGGGCGCACCGGGCGCATCACCCCCATGCTGGAACTGGAACCGGTCACCCTCGATGATCGCCAAGTGCGCCGGGTCAGCCTCGGTTCGCTGAAGCGCTGGCAGGCGCTGGATATCCGCCCCGGCGACCAGGTTGCAATCAGCCTGGCCGGCCTGACCATTCCGCGCCTGGAACGCCTGGTGCTCAAGGCCCAGGTTAGACCGCCCGTCAACGCCCCCGACCCCGCGGCGTTTCATCTATTGAGTTGCTGGGAGCCTGTGCCCGGTTGCCAAAGCCAATTTCTCGCTCGACTGACCTGGCTCAGTGGCCCCAAGGCCCTGAACATGCCCAATATCAATCGCCAGACCTGGCAGACCCTGGTTGAAACAGGACGAATCAAAGGCTTGCTCGATTGGCTGACCCTTGAAGCCACGGAGCTTGCTAACATTGCCGGCTTCGGTGAACGCAGCCGTGCGCGCCTGCTCAACAGCCTGCACAACGCCAGACGGCAACCGTTCGAACGCTGGTTACAGGCCCTCGGCCTGCCGCCTAGCGGCAACGCCAATCTGGCGGGCCCCTGGCAGAGGCTGGCGAGCAGAAACACCGAACAGTGGCAAGCCGAAGCCGGGATCGGCCACGGACGAGCCGCCCAATTGAGTGCTTTTTTTCGTGACCCGCAGGTGCTGGCCTTGAGTGCAGAATTACGTGCCGCCGGCATCGACGGTTTTGAGTGATCTTTCTATCTACGCTGTGTTGAACCACAGGCGGCGAATCGGTTCAAAAAGCCCATTCGCAGGCACAGCTGACAGCGACCTTTTTCCTTCGGAGCCTTTATGAAACGTCTTGCACCGCTCGCTCTTCTCAGCCTTTTCAGCCTGATGGCCGCCCCCTTGATGGCCGCCGAGGAAGCTCCCGGGCTGACCGGCTGCGCCGCCAAGCGCCAGGCCATCAGCACCCAGATCGAACAGGCCAAGGCCCATGGCAACAGCGAACAACAGGCGGGCCTGGAAAAAGCCCTGAGCGAAGTCACCAGCCATTGCACCGACGCTTCGCTGAAAAAAGAGCGGGAGAACAAGGTGCTCGACGCCAAGCACGAGGTCAGCCGGCGTCAGGCCGATCTGGAAAAGGCCATGAAAAAAGGCGATTCCGAGAAGATCAACAAGCGCAAGGACAAGCTCGCCGAGTCACGCAAGGAGCTGCAGCAAGCGTTGGACGAGCTGGACAAGTAAACCCTTGGCAATGGAGCCCTGTCGATGGCCGTGCACCGGCCAGGGATGGGCTCCACAGACAGTGAATCAGTGGTCGCGAAACTCTTTATGGCAGGCACTGCACGCGTCTTCGACCTTCTGCACCGAAGGCCCCAGGTCAGCGGCCTTCAGGGGCTGTACTCGGCTGGCGACAACCAGCGCGCCGGTGGCGGCCTCAAGGTTGCGGGCCAATTCCTGGAAACGCGCCTGCTTGCGCCAGACATCGTCCGTGGCACTGGTGTGATCTTCTTCCTTGACCTCGGGAAAATGCTTCCAGGGCTCATGGGACAAGCTGTCGAGCTTGACCGCACCCTCGGCGAAACGAGGGCCATCGAAGGCGATACGCCCCCGCAACATGCCGCCCAGGTCTTCACCGGTCTTGAGCATTTGTTTGAAGATCGCCTTGCGTTGCCCCAGGGGCGAGTTCGGGTCCACGCCGCCACAAGCGGTCAGCGTCAGGCAGGCCAGCAATACCACAGCACATCGTTTAAAAGTCATGGCGGCTTCAGGTCACGGAAAACGGCGGCCAGTATCCCCGCCTACCCGGCAAAGACCAATAGCCCTATCAATAATATGGGTAGTCTGCGCGTGCCAAGCACCCGGGCCACCTCCAAAGGAACAACTCGATGCACCTGAGTTTCATGAGCTGGCGCCGCCTCGGCTGGACTTTGCCCTTCGTCGCCCTGCTGGCCGGCTGCAATGGCGGGGACAACAGCAAACCCCAGCCAACACCCGAACCGCCCAAGCCCCACGCCATTGCCACTTACACCAGCGCGTCCTGGGACAGCCTGCCCAGCGTTGCCGACAATGACCTGCTGGCGGGTTTCGGTTCCTGGCGCAGCGCCTGCACTCGGCTGAAAGCCGACCCGATCTGGGGCGCCACCTGCGCCGCGGCGGCCAACGTGCCGCAAACTGCGGACGCGGTGCGCGGGTTCCTGAAGGATCAGTTGCAGGTCTATGGCCTGCGCTCGGCCGACGGCAACAGCAACGGCTTGATCACCGGCTACTACGAGCCGGTCTACCCGGGCAGCCTGAAACAGACCAAGGTGGCCAATGTGCCGGTCTATGGCGTGCCGGAGGACATGATCATCGTCGCCCTCGACAGCCTCTATCCGGAGCTCAAGGGCAAGCGCCTGCGCGGGCGCCTGGAAGGCCGCGTGCTGAAACCCTATGACGACGCCGCAACCATCGAGAACAACGGGGTCAAGGCCCCGGTCATTGCCTGGCTGACCGACCCCATGGACCTGCAATTCCTGCAGATCCAGGGCTCGGGGCGGATCCAACTGGCCGACGGCCGACAACTGCGCATTGGCTATGCCGACCAGAACGGCCATCCGTACCGGCCCATCGGCCGCTGGCTGGTGGAGCAGGGAGAGCTGACCAAGGAAGAAGTGACCATGGGCACCATCGCTGCCTGGGCCAAGGCCCATCCGGAGCGGATTCCCGAACTGCTGGGCAGCAACCCGAGCTACGTCTTTTTCAACCGCAACCCCGACAGCAACGAAGGCCCTCGCGGCTCGCTCAATGTACCGCTGACCGCTGGTTACAGCGCAGCGGTGGATCGCAAGGTCATCCCCCTGGGCAGCCTGCTGTGGCTGTCCACTACCCGGCCCGACGGCAGCAGCCTGGTACGTCCGGTTGCCGCCCAGGACACCGGCGGCGCGATCACCGGCGAGGTGCGGGCAGACCTGTTCTGGGGCACCGGCGACGCTGCCGGGCAGTTGGCCGGTGACATGAAGCAGCAAGGCCAGATCTGGATGCTCTGGCCCAAGGGTGCCGCGCTGCCCAAGGTTCCGGAAGTCACCGATAAACCCTGACCCCGCAGGAGCCGGCTCGCCGGCGATAGCGCTCGCAAGACCGCCTTCGCTTGGAAGCCGGCCCTAACCAGGGCAGGCGTCAAATCGAGACGAAAAAGAAGCTGGCAATCAGTGCCATACCGACCGCCCACACCAACGAGCGCAGGATCGCCCAGTCCGCCAGGTAGCAAATGATGTAAAGCAGGCGACTGGTGATAAACAGCACCGCCAGGACGTTGATGGTCACCAATTCGGCGTTGCCTGCCACATGGGCAATGAGCACCGCTGCGGCAAACGCCGGGGTCACTTCAAAACTGTTGAGCTGAGCCGAATGGGCGCGCTTGGCAAAACCATCCAGGGTTTCCAGAAAAGCCCGCGGGTCATGGTTCTGCCGCGCTCCGAACTTGCCACCGCTGAACTTGGCCACACCGGTGCACAGGTACGGCAGGAAGATGGCGATCAATACACACCAGAAGGCGACGGTCATAACGGAATCCTTTTTAGAGTTGTGTGTGGGGCCGATCAGAATTTCATCACCAGTATGCCGATCAGCACCAGCCCACAGGCTAAGAGCCGCGGGCGGCCGAAAGGTTCTTTCAGGTAACGCATGCCAAACAACACCACCAGGATCACGCTGATTTCCCGCAGCGCCGCCACTTCGGCAATCGATCCCAGTTGCATGGCCCAAAGCACCAAAGCGTAGCTGAACAACACGCAACATCCGACACTCAATCCCAGGCGCCACTGCTCACGCCAGAACAACGCAAACGCCGGGCGCTTGCACACCAGGGCCAGCAAGGGAAAGGGCCAGGCACTGAGCAACGTGACCCAGGCCAGGTAATGCAAAGGGTGCGGCCAACGCCGCAGGGCCTGGCCATCGATAAAGGTGTAGCTGCCGATGCACAGGCCGATCAGCGCCACCACCGGCAGCATCGACCAGGGCAACCGGGCACCACCGCCGCCCTGCCACAACAGGCACAGCATGCCGAAGGGGATCAACAGAATGCCGATCACTTGCTGCGTACTCAGCACTTCGCCGGCAAAGATCAGGGTCAGCGCCAGCACCACCAAGGGCGACAAACCGCGCATCAGCGGATAGACCAACCCCAGGTCACCCACCCGGTACGCCTGGATCAACAAATAGCGATAGAGCAACTCAAATGCCGCCGAGGCCAGGATCCACGGCCAGATCTGCGCTGGAGGCCAATCGACGAAACCCATCAGCGGCACTACCAGCAACAGGGCCACCGCGTCCATGCAGGCCACCACCAACAGCCGCTGCCCACTGAACTTGATCAGGGTGTTCCACGCCGCATGCAACAACGCAGCCATCAATACCAGAACGGTTGCCAGCACTCCGTGCTCCTTATTGCAGTGACGATGTTCGATTCGGAATAGGTCAGCCGCTACTTAATACTGATAACGACTCTGCCGCCAGGCGCATGCCGATCATCTCAAACTTGAAACTTGGCGCCTGAAGCCTGAGGCTTGTCGCTGTTTTTTCCGCTGCTGTATATCCAAAGGACTTCGGATGCTTGAACTTGTTGCTGCTTTTATCTGCCTGACCACACTGCTCACCTATGTGAACTTCCGTTTTATCGGCCTGCCACCCACCATCGGTGTGATGGTCACCGCCCTGCTGTTCTCCCTTCTGCTGCAAGGCCTGAGCTTTATCGGCTACCCCGGCCTTGAAGAACACGTGCAACAACTGATCGGCCAGATCGACTTCGGCGACTTGCTGATGAACTGGATGCTGTCGTTCCTGCTGTTTGCCGGCGCGCTGCACGTCAACCTCGCCGACCTGCGCAGTTACCGCTGGCCCATCGGCCTGTTGGCCACAGTGGGCGTACTGATCGCCACCTTTGTCATCGGCAGCCTGGCCTACTGGATTTTCGGCCTCTTCGGCTGGCAGGTGAGTTTCCTCTATTGCCTGCTGTTCGGCGCGCTGATCTCCCCCACCGACCCGATCGCCGTGCTCGGTGTGCTACGGACCGCCAACGCCTCCAAGCCACTGAAAACCACCATCGTCGGCGAGTCGCTGTTCAACGATGGCACCGCGGTGGTGGTGTTCACCGTGCTGCTGGGTATCGCCCAACTGGGTGAGACGCCGACCCTCGGCGCCACCGCCATGCTGTTCGTTCACGAAGCCGTGGGCGGCGTGGCCTTTGGCGGGCTGATAGGCTACCTGGTGTACCTGATGATCAAGAGCATCGAGCAGCACCAGATCGAGGTGATGCTGACCCTGGCCTTGGTGATCGGCGGCTCGGCAATGGCCTCCGAACTGCACGTTTCGGCGCCGATTGCGATGGTGGTGGCGGGTCTGATCATCGGTAACCTGGGTCGCAACCTGGCGATGAACGACATGACCCGGCGCTACCTGGACGGTTTCTGGGAACTGCTGGACGACATGCTCAACGCCCTGCTCTTCGCCCTGATCGGCATGGAACTGTTGCTGCTGCCGTTCAACTGGCTGCACTTGCTGGCCGCCAGCCTGCTGGCAGTCGCCATCGTGCTCTCGCGCCTGCTCACGGTGGCCCCGGCCATCCTGTTGCTGCGCCGCTGGCGCACGGTGCCCCGCGGCACCATCCGGGTGCTGACCTGGGGTGGTCTGCGCGGCGGCGTGTCGGTGGCCCTGGCCCTGGCGTTGCCGCTGGGCCCGGAACGCGACCTGGTGCTGAGCATCACCTACATCGTGGTGCTGTCGTCGATCCTCTTGCAGGGATTGAGCATCGGCCGACTGGTGCGCCACGTGACTCACGACGCACCGGTAGAAGCTGCCAAGGCCGACGCCCACTGATCATTTTTTGATCTGCCGCGATCGGAGCCGGCTCCCGATCCGCCGCCTTGTTGGGCTGGCCACTTTCACTGCGCACCTGGGCATGGCTGATCAAGGCAAAGATGCAACTGCCGCCGATGATGTTGCCCGCCAGGGTCGGACCGGCAA
>NZ_JALQCW010000076.1 GCF_023241715.1 Pseudomonas morbosilactucae | reverse complement strand
TCGTTAGGAGCCGGCCTTGCCGGCGATCGGCCCTCAAGTCCTGCATCGCCCTGAAGACCGCCATCGCTGGCAAGCCAGGCTCCTACAGCGCCGTCGGGCAGCGTTTTTTGGGGGCGTGATTGCGGCAAAAAAAGCAAAATCGGCCATGTGTTCCCTTCGTTCTTTCTTACGTCGCACTCTTCACTGTTCTTTTCTCTATGCCTGGAGTTTTCTCGATGCCTTCGCCCAAATCCCTGCCCACTGCGCTGCTGGGGCTGGCCCTTGCCTGCCCGACCCTGGCCGAGGCTCAGAACATGGAACTGGGGCAGGTGCTGATTGAGGCCCCGGCGCAGGGTGGCGAAGATCAGGCAGTCGAGGACGCCAAGGCCCGCTTGGCCCAGGTCCCTGGCGGGACCAATGTGGTCGATTTGCGCCGGCCGCTGCAGGGGCGCGTAGCCAGTAACCAGGATGTGCTGGCATATCAACCGGGGGTCTATGCCCAGTCCGCAGGCAACGAAGGGGTGAAGATCTCGATCCGCGGTTCGGGCATCAACCGAGCGCCCGGCGCCCATGCCTCGGGGCTGTACGCAATGCTCGACGGCCTGCCGCTGACCGGCCCTGGCGGCACGCCCTATGAATTGCTGGAGCCGCTGTGGCTCGACCACGTGGAGGTGTTGCGCGGCGCCAACGGCTTCGATCGAGGGGGGCTGGCCCTGGGCGGCGCCATCGACTACGTGAGCCACACCGGTTACGACGCGCCGCTATTGCAGGTGCGCTATGCCACCGGCAGCCACGGCTACCGCCAGCGCCAGGTCAGCTCCGGGCAGGTGCTGGGGGATTTCGACTATTACCTGGCCGTGACCGACGCCCGCTCCGACGGCTACCAGGACCACACCGCCAGCGCCAGCCAGGGGGTAATCGCCAACTTCGGCTATCGCTTCAACCCCAACCTGGAAACCCGCTTCTACCTGCGTCACCGCGAGGCCGACAACGAGCTGGCCGGCCGTGTGACCAAGCGTTCCATCGAGCACGATGCGCGGGCGGCCAACCCGGTCTACCAGGCGCGGGATTACAACCGCGACCAGCCGGGCAGCACCTTTATCGGCAACAAGACCACCTATTACATCGATGACGATTCAAGCATCCAGACCGGCCTGGTCTACCACGATTACCCCATGGACCTGCGCGAAGGCCCCAACCGCCTGAGGGTGGCGTACAGCGATGTCAGCGGCACCTTCGACTACAAGCGCCGCGACACCCTTTGGGGCCTGGAAAGCCGCAGCAACCTGGGCCTGCGCGTGACCAAGCACCTGCCCAATGCCGGCGCCAGCGAGTTTGTGCGCATCCCCACAGGCAACACCACCGGCTACGCGCCGGGCACGCGGATTCGCGACTTCACCTACCAAGGTTCCGACAGCGTGCTGCATCTGGGCAATGACCTGGAGATTGCTGATGACCTGTGGCTGACCACCGGCCTGGCGGCCATCTACACCCGCCGTGAAAGCGCCGTGACCTACCCCGAAGGCGGCGGCAAGACCAGCCTCGGCGACTGGGACTACGCCCCGCGTGTGGGCCTGCGTTACCAGCTGACGCCCCAGGTGCAGCTGTTCAGCAACCTCAGCCGCTCGGTGGAAGCGCCCCACCCCTGGTCGCTGATCTACAGTGCCAACCAGCGTTTTCAGAGCGGCGTTGCCACCGGCGCCCAGCGTGACCCGATCGAGCTGCGCAACCAGACCGCGACCACCCTGGAGCTGGGCGGCCGTGGCGACAGCGCCCTGGGCCAATGGAGCCTGGCCTGGTACTACGCCCAGGTGCGTCATGAACTGCTCTCGGTGTTACCGGACGCCAACGCCACCACGCCCTACGAACTGAACGCCAGCCCCACCGTGCACCAGGGTGTGGAGGCCAGCCTGCAGAGCACCCTGTGGGCGCCGGACCAGGGCGGCCAGTTGAGCCTGCGCCAGGCCTACACCTTCAGCGACTTCCATTACCGTGACGACCCGCGCTTCGGCGGCAACCGCCTGCCGGGCCTGCCGATGCACTACTACCAGGGCGAACTGCGCTACGACTGGCCCCTGGGCTTCTTCGCTGCGCTCAACACCCAACTGGTGTCCAAGGTCGCGGTGGATTACGCCAACAGTTACGAAGCCGATCCTTACGCGCTGTTCGGTGCCACCCTGGGTTACAACGCGCCGAAGAACGACTGGCAGACCTGGCTCGACCTGCGCAACCTGACCAACCAGCACTACGCCGCCACGGTGACGCCGGGTTACGACGACAAAGGCCTGGACGCGGCACGCTCCACGCCAGGCGAGGGCTTGGCGATGTACCTCGGGGTCTCGTGGAGCCTGCGCTAAGGCCGGGGCAGATTCAGAAGCGCCGGGTGCTGATCAACTCATCCAGCACCCGGGTCGGCACCCGAAACGGCACCGACATGTGATCCTCCCCCGGCTCGACCTGGAAGTCGCTGCGCAAACCGTACTGCGACAGGTCCTGCAAGCGGAGTTGCAAGGCTCGGGCATCCTGGATTTCCTGGACCATGTCCCGCTCACCCATCAACAGGGTCAGGCTGCGGTGGGTCAGGTCCACTTGCCCGGCACGGGCCCGTTGGCTGAAGGCACGCTCGGGCTCCATCAGGTAGCGATCGCGCCACCACAGGCTCGGGCTGACCGCCACCACATGCTGGAACAGTGCCGGCCGGGTGAACAGCGCATAGACCCCGAACATGCCGCCAAAGGAATGCCCCACCAGACTGCGCTGATCCTGATCGACCTTGAAGCGCTCGCTGACTTTCGGCATCAGGCGCTTTTCGATGAACTCAAGAAACAGGTCCTGCCCCCCTTGCGGCGGCTCATTGCGTTCCTGGGGCACCGGCGGTGACAGGTCGAAGGCACGACGCACAAAGTCCAGCGGCGTGTCGCTCGGGTAACCGATGGCCACGATGATTGAGGCACGCAGTCGGTCCTGGGCGCGCTTGGCGGCGTGGAAGGCCGGGAAGTAGGCGTTGCCATCCAGCAAATAGATCACCGGATAGCCGCCGGTGTAAGGCACCTCCCCCTCCGGCAGGCTGATCATGATCCGATACTCGCGGCCCTCGGCGCTGTGCATCGTCCACTGTTCGGTACCGTCCAGGGTCACAGGTTCTGCCTGGGCGGCGGCAAAACTGCCCAGGAGCATGGCGCCCAGGCCCATCAATAAATGGCGCATCATCGTCCCCCTCCTCACCAGCGATAGCTCAGGCTGGTGACGACGCTGCGCGCTTCACCCCGGTAGCAATAACCTTCCTGACAATTGATGTAGCGCTTGTCGAACAGGTTGCGCGCGTTCAACGCCAGGCGTACGCCGTCCAGTCCGCCACCGAAGTCGTAGTGCACGCCGCTGTCGACCAGGGTGTAACCCTCGTTCTTCACGGTGTTGGCCTTGTCCCCGTAGTTGCTGCCGGTGTAGCGCGCGCCGGCCGACAGGCCCAGGCCCATGGGCAGGCGGTAGTCCAGCCACAGCGAGGCCAGGTGCCGCGGCACATTGATCGGGTCCTTGCCTTCGTTGCCTTCCGTGCTGCGGGTGACCTCGGCATCGTTGAAGCTGTAGCTGGCGGTCATGCGCAGGCGGTCGCTCAGGTCGGACACTGCCTCCAATTCCAGGCCGCGGGAGGATTGCTCACCGGTCTGGGTGCTGTAGAGGGTATTGATCGGGTCCCGGGTGCGTACGTTGGTTTGCGTCAGTTGGTAGAGGGACGCGGTCAACAGGGTGCTGCTACCCGGTGGCTGGTACTTGAGGCCCACCTCGTACTGCTCGCCCTTGGTCGGCTTGTAGGGTTGGTGATTGGCGTCGGTGCCGCTCTCCGGCAGGAAGGACGTGGCGTAGCTGGCATAGGGCGCCAGGCCATTGTCGAACAGGTAGAGCACGCCGAGCTGGCCGGTGGTGGCCGCATCCCGAGTGCGGGTGTCGGCGCCGAACAGGTGGTCGGAGCGACGCACCTTGACCGAATCACGGCGCAACCCGGCCGACAGGCGCCACTGGCCAAGATCGATCTGGTCCTGCAAGTACAGGCCGCTGCGATGCTCCAGGCCGTCCTCGTCAGCCAGCGCCGTGGTGGGACGATTCACCGGCTGGTGATAGTTCGGTGCATAGCGGTCGATGGAGGGGCCGGGGCCGGTGGCGTACAGCAACGAGGTGTCGACCCACGCGTAATCCACGCCGGTGATCAAGGTGTGTTGCAGAGGCCCGGTGGCGAAACGGCTGATCAGGCGGGTGTCGGTGGACAGCGACGACATGTCCTCATAGACCCCGACCGCCGTGCGGTCCAGGGTGTGGCCGTCGCTGGAGCCGGTGGGTTGCAGGTACTGATTGGTGGTGTCGACTTGGCCGTAACGCAGGTTCTGTTGCAGGCTGAAGGTGTCGTTGAACGCGTGCTCGAACTCATAGCCGAGGGTCCACTGGCGTTGTTCGAGCTTGTCGAAATACTCGTCGCCCTGCCAGAAGTGGGTCAGGTGGTCGCCCTCCTGATAGAGCATCGGCGAAGCCCCGGTCTCACGCTCCTGATACTGCGCCAGCACCGTCAGGCGGGTGTCGGGGTCGATCTGCCAGCTCAACGAAGGCGCCAGCAGGCGGGTGTCGTTGTTCAACTGGGGGATGTAGTTCTCCGCATCGCGGTACACGCCCACGGCGCGGAACAGCACATCCCCCTCTTCATCCAGGCGGCCGCCGACGTCGAACTGCGCCTGTTGGTGGTTGTAATTGCCGGATTGCACTTGCACTTCGTTTTTCGCCAGCAGGCTCGGGCGCTTGCTCACCCGGTTGACCATGCCGCCGGGGTTGACCTGGCCATAGAGCACCGAGGCCGGCCCCTTGAGCACTTCGACGCGCTCCATGTTGTAGGCCTCGGTGGAGTACAGGGACAGCCAGCCACTGCCCGGCTGGCGCAAGCCATCGAGAAAGTCGGCAGCGATGGTGGTCTCGAAACCGCGCACGCTGATCATGTCGAAACGCGGGTCCAACCCGGAACTGCCCACCCGCACACCGGCGCTGTAGGCCACGGCATCTTCGATGCGGTCGACCTTGCGGTCGGCGATCTGCTCGGCCGTCACCACGCTGACGCTCTGGGCGGTTTCCAGGATCGGCTTGTCGGTCTTGGTGGCACTGCTGGCGTTACTGGCGAAGTAGCCTTCCACCGGAGCGAAGGCGCTCTGCGATGCGCTGGCATTGATGTTGGTGGCTTCCAGCTGGACGCTGGCCTCGCTCTTGGCCGGCAACACCACGTAGCCGGACGAGGTCTTTTGCGCCACCAGGCCACTGCCGCCCAGCAACGTTGCCAGGCCGTCGTCCAGCGAACCGCCGCCGGCCAGCCCCGGGCTGCTTAGGCCACGCACGGCTTCCGGGGAATAGGACAAGGTAATCCCGGCGCGCTCGGCAAAGGTGCTCAGGGCCTGTGGCAAAGGCCCGGCCGGAATGCTTGGCGCCGTTTGCCCACTGGTCGCCGCGACCGCTTGGAGGGGCAGGCTCGCCGTGCCTCCGAGCAAGGCCAGCGCCAGGCACACAGCGCCTGGCAAGGTACGGGATGGGAGCGGCACAACGGCGCGCAGAGGCAGTCTGGCAAGCAACATGACGGTTTCCATTCAGGGAGTGATCATCCCTAACCGGATGAACCGCGAAAGTCCGACAAATTATTTACACCAGCGGCATGACGCGTACCCACCAACGGGTGCGCTCGACGATGCGGACTGGCAGCAGGTAGGTGATGTTGCTCAGCATGGCCGCGGGTTCATCCAGGCGGAACACCCCAGACAGGCGTAGGTCCGCCACGCTGTTGTCGCAGCCCAGCCAGCCCTGGCGATAACGTCCGGCCTCGGCCAGGAAGTCCCCCAGGCGCATGTCGTTGACCAGCAACAGGCCGCGGGCCCAGGCAAACGGGTCCAGCGGCCCCGGGCCCAGCGCGGTCATCTGGGTGGCGTGAACCCCCAGCCCCTGACCGGCCAGCAGGCGACGCTGGCCGAACGGGGTGGAGATCAGCACCTCGCCGCGCTCGACATGGATTTCGCTGTAGCCCTCACGCTCGCGCAGCACCGCCCTGGCCTGCCGGCCCTCGCACTCGGCAAAACGGCAGCGCACCCGCCAGTCGGCGCCGTCCACCAGCAGTTCGCCCGAACGCAGCAACAACTCGCGCCCCTGCACATCCACGGCACTGCCGGTGTTGAGCAGCAACTCAGCCCCCGCCCCCAAGTCGACCCGACGGCGCTCGCCGGTGGCCGTGGCAAAGTCGCTGCGCCAGGCCGGTGACGCGGTGCCAACCAGCAGCGTGGCGCTGCCGGCGGCCAAACCAAGGCCCAGCAGCTTCAAGGTGCGACGGCGGCTCAGGTCGGCTTCGGCACGGCACAACAGCGGAATGGTGCGCGCAGCATCGGGCAGATGGCTGGCCTGGAACAGCCCACCCATCTGCTGCAACCGTTGCCACGCCAGTTCATGGCGTACGTCGTGACGGCGCCAGTCGTGCAGTTGTTTGTGCAGCTCGCTGTTCTGGGCGTTGGCGCGCAAGCGCATCTGCCACTCGATGGCGGTGCGCACGATGTCCTCCGGCAGGCGCTCGGCAGCCGCGCTCACGCGGGCGTCTCGAAGCACACCCGGTAGCAGTGCAACAGCGCGCTTGCCACATGCCGCTCCACGGTCCGGCTGGACAGGCCCAGTTCCTGAGCCACCTGTGCGTGGCTCAAGTCACCGAGCTGGTACAGCAGGAAAGCCTCACGCACGGCCGGCTTGAGGCCATCGAGCAATTGAGCGATGCGCTCCAGGCATTGCAGCGCTTCATGCCGCACCTCGGGTGACGGATGGCTGGCCTCCGGCAACTGGGCCAAGGCCTCCAGGTAGGCGCGCTCCAGGGCGTCGCGACGCCAGTGGTCGATCACCAGACCACGGGCAATCCGCACCAGCAGTGCCCGCGGAGCACGGGCGCTGATCGGTTGGCCGCGCACCAGCAACCGCACAAAGGTGTCCTGGACCAGGTCCGCTGCCTGCTGCGAGCACCCCAACGAGCGCCATAGCCAGCCCTGCAACCAGCCACGCTGGGTGCCGTACAAGACATCGAGGGAAACGATCGAATCCGTTTCAGGGAGCGACATGGAGCGCCTCAGGCAGACAAACACGAAAACGCCAGGCAGGAGCCTGGCAGACGCGCGCACCTTAAACGCGAATTGTTCCCATTACAATCTTTTCAAACGCCGGGCTCGACCGCTCATCCAGGATCTGTGCTAGGTGCCTGGCGCTACCGTCTAGCTCAACCCTATAGCTCAACCCGGTAGCTCCGCCGTATAGATCACAGTTTGTGCACTGTTGGCTGTGGCCGTCGGCCGGGTGAAGTAGGTGTCGCCTTCGTCCGTCTGGATCTCGTATTCCACCTTGCTGGCGGCACGGTCCGCGGCCTGGGCGTGCTTGATGATCTTGGTGACCCGCTGGAATTTCACGCTTTGGGTGCCGTTCTGGTTGGGGCCGGTGAGCACGTTGACGCTCTGCAGCCAGCCGGCGTTTTTTCGGTTGGCCACCAGCGCGCCGTTCATGGCTTCAAACCGTTCCAGCCGGGTGAAGCCCCACAGGGTCTGCTCCTCCACCGCCTGGCCACGGGCGGCCGAACCGGTAAACACGAACAGGTTGATCGCCGGGCTGTCTTCGCAAAAGAAGTCATAGGGCACCAGCCCGTCGACCATTTTCCTGCCGGAAACGAATCCTTTTTTATGCACCTGAAACATCGCCACCTCCACTCAATGGCCTGCCGAAAACACGCGCAACCGCTGCGCAAGCATGAGTGGAAAGTCTAAAGAGCGGCGGCGTACAGGGCCGTCAAGGCTATGTAATATCGTGTAAAGATCCGCTGCGCGGCAGGCGGATGTCCACGCTCAATCCGCCGCCCTGACGGTTGCGCGCAAGGATGCTGCCGCCATGCATTTCCACGGCCCGGGAGGCGATCGCCAAGCCCAGGCCAAAGCCCACGCTGGCATCGCCCAGGCCCCGCTCGAAGGGCTGGAAAATGCTCTGCAAGCGTGGCGCTTCCACCCCCGGCCCCTGGTCGCTGATATGTACGGTCAGGCTGTCGCCATCGATTTCGGCGCTGACCTGCACCGTGGCGCCGACCGGGCTGTAGCGCACGGCGTTGCGAATCACGTTCTCGAAGCAGCGGTACAGCAGTTCACCGTTGACCTGGGCGACAAAGGGCGCGCCCGCCTCCAGGCTGACCCGACAGCCTTTCATCTGCGCCTCGAACTGTGCGTCTTCGACGATCACCGCCAGCCACTCGATGATGTCCAGTGACTCGCGCTCGATGCTCTCGGGTCGCCTTGCAGGCGGGCCAGGGTCAGTAGCGCTTCGATCAGGGTGTCCATGCGCTCGGATTCACGCTCGATGCGTTCGAGCATGTCCAGGCGTGCCTCGTCCTGCCGCAACAGGCCAATGGCCGCCTGCATGCGGGTCAAGGGCGAGCGCAACTCGTGGGAGATGTCGTGCAGCAGGTGCTGCTGAGCCTCCACCAGCAGCCGCAGCTGGTTGGCCATGCGGTCGCAGTCCTCGGCCAGGTCGACGATTTCATCCCGGCGCCCGCCCATCATCGGCTTGACCCGGGTGCCGAAGCGGCCCTGGGCAACGTCGCTCATGGCCCGGCGCAAATAGGCCAGGGGCCACGCCAGGTAATAAGCCAGGTAGCCGCTGAACAGGGCGCTCATCACCGTGCCGATGATCAACGGCACCAGGCGCCCTGGCCCGCCCTCATGGCCATCGTCTGCGGGATGGGTGGAACGCAGCGACAGGCTCAAGCCCTCATGGCTGAGTACCGTGCGCTCATAAACGGGATGGGGCACGGGCGAGCCAGCCAGCAGTTGCCCGGTTGCGTCATACACGCCCAGGGCCTGGTCCGGCGGGTGCTCCCACACCGCCAGTAACTGGCGCCCCGACTCGACCCCGAACTGGCGCAGCAACTGTTCTTCGCTGGCCAGGATCGCCTCCAGGTGCGGGTCGCCGGGGCGCATGCTGCCCAGCAGCAAAATGCACAGGCCCACCAGAAAGGTCAGGCTGGTGGCCAGCCAAAAGGCCAGGAACAGTTTCCAGAACAGCCGGCTGGGTTTCATCATTCGACGATCAACAGGTAGCCGAGGCCGCGCACGCTCTGGATCCAGGCCTTGGCATCGGGGCGCGGCCCGAGTTTCTGGCGGATGCTGCTGATGTGCACGTCGATGCGCCGGTCGTAACGGGTCAAGGGGCAGCCCAGGGCGTTGAGGGACAGGTCCTTTTTACTCACCACCTGCCCGGCCGAGCGGGCCAGTTCTTCGAGCAGGCTGAATTCGGTGCTGGTCACCCCCAGTTCGCGGCCCTGCCAGAGGGCCTGGCGCTTGCCGGGCCAGAGTTCCAGGGGGCCGGTCCTGATCACTTCCGAGGTGCGCGGTTCCACTGGCTGCACCCGCCGCATGATGGCCCGCAACCGCGCCACCAATTCACCCGGCGAACTGGGCTTGGGCACATAGTCATCGGCCCCCAGTTCCAGGCCGGTGATCTTGTCGATGTTGTCGCCCCGGGCGGTCAGCAGCACCACCGGCACCTGGCTGCTGGCGCGGATACGCCGCAGCACCTCGATCCCCGAGAGGCGCGGCAGCATCACGTCGAGCACCACAATGCTGTAGCGCCCCGACAGCGCATGGGTCTCGCCCTCCTCGCCGGTGTGCACCGCAGTGGCCGCAAAACCTTCGCGCTGCAGGTACTGGCTGAGCATTTCGGTCAGTTCCTGGTCATCGTCGACGAGCAATACGGAGATCATGGCGGACTCTTGAATGGGCAGGCGGCCATTATCGCCGCCGCACCGGGCAGCGTCATCGCTTCAGGCCAACCTTTACCTAACTTGACATTGGGTTAACCGCACCAAACGCCGCGCACTCTTAAGCTGGCTGTCCACCTGTCTGGCCGCTGGCGAAGACCGCCTGCGGCGAGTTGCCTGAGCGCGCCTGCGCTGCTTGTCGATGTGTCCTGGAAAAGATCTTGATGAATTTTTCGCGCCTGCTCTGCTCGGTTGCGCTGTTGCTCAATACCACCCTGGCCCACGCCCAAGGCTTCAAAATCACCGATATTCGGATCAACGGCCTGCAGCGGGTGTCCGCCGGCAGCGTGTTCGCCGCCCTGCCGCTGAACGTCGGCGACGAAGCCGATGACCGGCGTCTGGTGGAGTCCACCCGCGCCCTGTTCAAGACCGGTTTTTTCCAGGACATCCAATTGGGCCGTGACGGCGATGTGCTGGTCATCAATGTGGTGGAACGACCTTCGGTGGCCAGCATCGAGTTCGAAGGCAACAAGGCCATCAGCACCGACGACCTGATGAAAGGCATGAAGCAGTCCGGCCTCACCGAGGGCGAGATTTTCCAGCGCGCCACCCTCGAAGGCGTACGCAATGAACTGCAACGCCAATACGTTGCCCAGGGTCGCTACTCGGCCTCGGTGGACACCGAAGTGGTGGCCCAGCCGCGCAACCGCGTGGGCCTGAAGATCAAGATCGATGAAGGCAGCGTGGCAGCGATCCAGCACATCAACGTGGTGGGCAACACGGTGTTCAGCGACAGCGAGCTGCAAGAGTCATTCACCCTGAAGACCAGTAACTGGCTGTCGTTCTTCAAGAACGACGACAAGTACGCCCGGGAAAAGCTCTCCGGCGACCTGGAGCGCTTGCGTTCCTATTACCTGGACCGTGGCTACATCAACATGGACATCGTCTCGACCCAGGTGTCCATCACCCCGGACAAGAAACACGTCTACATCACCGTCAACATCCACGAAGGGCAAAAGTACCAGGTGCGTGAGGTCAAGCTCAGCGGCGAGTTGAAAGTTCCCGAGGAGCAGGTCAAGTCCCTGCTGCTGGTGCAGAAGGGCCAGGTGTTCTCACGCAAGCTGATGACCAGCACCTCGGACCTGATCACTCGGCGCCTGGGCAACGAGGGTTACACCTTCGCCAACGTCAGCGGCGTACCCACGCCCAACGATGAGCAACACACGGTGGATATCACCTTTGTGGTGGACCCGGGCAAGCGGGCCTACGTCAACCGCATCAACTTTCGTGGCAACACCAAGACCGAAGACCAGGTGCTGCGCCGGGAAATGCGCCAGATGGAAGGCGGCTGGGCCTCGACCTACCTGATCGACCAGTCCAAGGTGCGCCTCGAACGCCTGGGCTTCTTCAAGGAGGTCAACGTGGAGACCCCGGCGGTGGCCGGGATCGACGACCAGGTCGACGTCAACTACGCGGTGGAAGAACAGGCCTCGGGCTCGATCACTGCCAGCGTTGGCTTTGCACAGAGCGCCGGGCTGATCCTCGGCGGGTCGATCACCCAGAACAACTTCCTCGGCACCGGCAACTACGCCAGCCTGGGCCTGACCCGCTCGGAGTACCAGAGCAAGTACAACCTGGGCTACACCAATCCCTACTTCACCCCGGACGGGGTCAGCCTGGGCTACAACCTGTTCTACAGCACCACCGACTACAGCGATTACTACGATGACGGCGTGTCCTACTACGCCATCAACAGCTACGGCGCCGGCACCACCTTCGGCTACCCGATCAATGAAACCTCGCGCCTGAGCCTGGGCCTTACGGTGCAGCACGACAGCATCGAGCCCGGCACCTACAGCGCCGACGAGATCTATGACTTCGTCGAGCGTGAAGGCAAGGAATTCAACAACCTCAAGGCCAACCTCGGCTGGTCGGAATCGACCCTCAATCGCGGGGTACTGGCGACCCGCGGGCACTCCCAGAGCCTCAATCTGATGGTCACCGTGCCCGGCAGCGACTTGAGCTTCTACAAGCTCGACTACTCCGGGCAGACCTTCCTGCCGGTCAGCGACGCCACCTCCCTGCGCTTCCACACCAAGCTCGGCTACGGCAACAGCTACGGCTCTACCGACGGTTTGCCTTTCTATGAGAACTACACCGCCGGCGGCGAAGGCTCGGTGCGCGGCTTCGAAAGCGGCACCCTGGGCCCACGCAACACCCCGGCCACGGGCACCTACGCCAGCGCCGGCCAGGCCTACTACTCCGACCGCGACACCGATGCCCTGGGGGGCAATATCCTGATCACCGGCGGCGTCGAGTACCTGTTCCCGCTGCCCTTTGTCAAAGACAGCAAATCCCTGCGCACCTCGGTGTTCTGGGACGTGGGCAGTGTTTATTCGAACAAGTGCTACCTGAGCACCACCCAGGGTTGCGACGGCGTCGATCTCAACCAGATGGCCAGCTCCGTGGGCGTTGGCGTCACCTGGTACAGCCCCATGGGCCCCTTGAGCTTCAACCTCGCCTACCCCATCAAAAAGCCCGAAGACGCCGACACCCAAGTGTTCCAATTCTCCATGGGGCAGACATTTTGAGGGAGAAGGAGCGAAGCTTGAAGTTCCAAGCTCCAAGCTCCAAGCTCCAAGCTCCAAGCTTCAAGCTTCAAGCTGACAACTTACAGCTGCCCCTACATCGATAGCCCCCTAACGAAACCCCCGTTCCAGAGGGCTCGCGGGGGGCTTATATCATTCGCGATGATAGTTACCTTTGCTTCATTCGATTCGTGACATACCCCCTCGCCGCTCATCATCCGCACCATCTCAAATTACCTTGGCGGATGAACCATGGACCAGTCACTCAAACTCTTGCGTTTCCCACTTGCGGCCCTGGCCGTGATCGTGATGAGCGCCTGCGGCAAAGCCCCCGAAAACGCCGCCGCCCCTGCTGCTGCCAGCGTCAGCGTGGCCAAAGTGCTGGAGCAGCCCGTCAACGAGTGGGATGAATTCACCGGTCGCCTGGAAGCCCCGGAAACCGTGGAAATCCGCCCACGGGTGTCCGGTCAGATCGATCAGGTGGCCTTCACCGAAGGCGCTCTGGTGAAAAAAGGCGACTTGCTGTTCCAGATCGACCCGCGCCCATTCCAGGCTGAAGTTCGTCGCCTCGAAGCCCAACTGCAACAAGCCCGCGCGACCGCCACCCGCAGCGCCAACGAAGCCCAGCGCGGCCAGCGCCTGTTGACCAGCAATGCGATCTCCGCCGAGCTGGCCGACACCCGTACCAGCGCAGCCCAGGAAGCCCGTGCCGGCGTGGACGCGATCCAGGCCCAGCTGGACCTGGCCAAACTCAACCTGAGCTTCACCCGGGTGGTCGCGCCCATCAGCGGTCGCGTCAGCCGTGCCCAGATCACCGCCGGCAACCTGGTGACCGCCGATGTCACCCCGCTCACCAGCCTGGTGTCCACCGGCAAGGTGTACGCCTACTTCGACGCCGACGAGCGTGTGTACCTCAAGTACACCCAGCTGGCGCGCCAGGGCCAACGCGGCCAAACCACCCCGGTCTACCTCGGCCTGTCCAATGAAGATGGCCACCCGCACCTGGGCCAGATGGACTTCGTCGACAACCAAGTCAACCCGAAAACCGGCACCATCCGTGGCCGCGCGGTGTTCGACAACCGCGATGGCAGCTACACCCCGGGCCTTTATGCACGCCTGAAACTGGTGGGCAGCGGCACCTATTCCGCGGTGCTGATCACCGATGAAGCCGTGGGCACCGACCTGGGCAAGAAGTTCGTACTGGTGATGGACGCTGACAACAAGACAGCCTACCGCTCCGTCGAACTGGGGCCGAAGATCGAAGGCCTGCGCATTGTCCGCAGCGGCCTGAACAAAGACGACACCATCATCGTCAAGGGCCTGCAGCGGGTTCGCCCGGGCTCGCCGGTCAGCCCGGAAGTGGTGCCCATGGCCAGCCAGGAAACCCTCGCCGCTCTGGCGCAACAACGACAAGCACTGGAAGCCAGCAACCTGCCGCAAGTGGCGCCCGCGAAAAGCGCGCCCGCCCCGGCAGTGAAGCTCGCCAGCGCTGCGACTCCACGCGGTTAAGGGACGACTAATCCGATGAATTTCTCCCAGTTCTTCATTTCCCGGCCGATCTTCGCAGCGGTGCTTTCGCTGCTGATTCTGATCGCCGGGGCCATCTCACTGTTCCAACTGCCCATCAGCGAATACCCGGAAGTGGTACCGCCGACCGTGGTGGTGCGCGCCAACTTCCCGGGGGCCAACCCCAAGGTCATCGGCGAAACCGTCGCTGCGCCCCTGGAACAGGCAATCACCGGGGTCGAGAACATGCTCTACATGTCCTCGCAATCCACCGCTGACGGCAAGATCACCCTGACCATCACCTTCGCCCTGGGCACCGACCTGGACAACGCCCAGGTGCAGGTGCAGAACCGCGTGACCCGTACCGAACCCAAGCTGCCCGAAGAAGTGACGCGTATCGGCATCACCGTCGACAAGGCCTCGCCCGACCTGACCATGGTTGTGCACTTGACCTCGCCGGACAAACGCTACGACATGCTCTACCTGTCCAACTACGCCCTGCTCAACATCAAGGATGAGCTGGCGCGCCTGGGCGGTGTCGGTGACGTGCAACTGTTCGGTATGGGCGACTACTCGCTGCGGGTCTGGCTCGATCCGAACAAGACCGCGTCGCGCAACCTGACCGCCACCGATGTGGTCACCGCCATTCGTGAACAGAACCGCCAGGTCGCTGCCGGTGCCCTGGGCGCCCCACCTGCGCCCAGCGCCACCAGCTTCCAGCTGTCGGTGAACACCCAGGGCCGCCTGGTCTCCGAGGAAGAGTTCGAAAACATCATCATCCGCGCTGGCGATGACGGTGAAATCACGCGCCTCAAAGACATCGCCCGGGTCGAATTGGGCTCCAGCCAGTACGCACTGCGCTCCCTGCTCAACAATCAGCCGGCGGTGGCAATCCCGATCTTCCAGCGCCCCGGCTCCAACGCCATCCAGATCTCCAATGATGTGCGCGAGAAGATGGCCGAGCTGAAGAAGAACTTCCCGCAAGGCATGGACTTCAGCATCGTCTACGACCCGACCATCTTCGTGCGTGGCTCCATCGAGGCGGTGGTGCACACCCTGTTCGAAGCGCTGATCCTGGTAGTGCTGGTGGTGATCCTGTTCCTGCAGACCTGGCGCGCCTCGATCATTCCATTGGTGGCGGTACCGGTGTCGCTGATCGGCACCTTTGCGGTCATGCACCTGTTCGGCTTCTCGCTCAATGCCTTGTCGCTGTTCGGCCTGGTGCTGGCCATCGGCATCGTAGTGGACGACGCCATTGTGGTGGTGGAGAACGTCGAGCGGAACATCGGCCTGGGCCTGAACCCGGTGGAAGCCACCAAACGCGCCATGCGTGAAGTGACCGGCCCGATCATCGCCACCGCCCTGGTGCTGTGCGCGGTGTTTATCCCGGCGGCGTTCATCTCCGGCCTGACGGGACAGTTCTATAAGCAGTTCGCCTTGACCATTGCCATCTCCACGGTGATCTCGGCCTTCAACTCCCTGACCCTGTCCCCGGCCCTGGCTGCCGTCTTGCTGAAAAGCCATGACGCGCCCAAGGACCGTTTCTCCAAGGTCCTGGACAAGCTGTTCGGCGGCTGGCTGTTCCGTCCGTTCAACCGGTTCTTCGATCGCGCCAGCCATGGTTACGTCGGCACCGTAGGCCGAGTGATCCGCAGCAGCGGCATCGCCCTGCTGCTCTACGCCGGCCTGATGGTGCTGACCTTCTTCGGCTTCTCCAACACCCCGACCGGCTTCGTACCCGGCCAGGACAAGCAATACCTGGTGGCCTTCGCTCAACTGCCGGACGCCGCGAGCCTGGACCGCACCGAAGACGTGATCAAGCGCATGTCCGACCTGGCGCTGAAACAGCCGGGCGTGGAAGCGGCCGTGGCCTTCCCGGGCCTGTCGATCAACGGTTTCACCAACAGCCCGAACGCCGGCATCGTGTTTGTCACCCTCAAGCCGTTTGACCAGCGCAAGGACCCTAGCCAATCCGCCGGCGCCATTGCCGGGGCCCTGAACGGCCAATTCGCCGGAATCCAGGAAGCCTACATGGCGATCTTCCCGCCGCCGCCGGTACAAGGCCTGGGCACCATCGGTGGTTTCCGCCTGCAGATCGAAGACCGGGGCAACCTGGGCTACGACGAGCTGTACAAAGAAACCATGAACATCATCAATAAAAGCCACAACGTGCCGGAACTGGCCGGGTTGTTCACCAGCTACACCGTGAACGTGCCCCAGGTCGATGCCGCCATCGACCGGGAAAAAGCCAAGACCCACGGCGTGGCCGTCAGCGACATCTTCGACACCCTGCAGATCTACCTGGGTTCGCTGTATGCCAACGACTTCAACCGCTTTGGTCGCACCTACCAGGTCAACGTCCAGGCCGAGCAACAGTTCCGCCTCGAAGCCGAACAGATCGGCCAGCTGAAAGTGCGCAACAACAAAGGCGAGATGATCCCCCTGGCGACCTTTATCAAGGTCAGCGACACCTCGGGCCCGGACCGCGTGATGCACTACAACGGCTTTATCACGGCTGAGATCAACGGCGCTGCCGCCCCTGGCTACAGTTCCGGCCAGGCCGAGAAAGCCATCGAGAAACTGCTCAAGGAAGAACTGCCCAACGGCATGACCTACGAGTGGACCGACCTGACCTACCAGCAGATCCTCTCGGGCAACACCGCGCTGTTCGTGTTCCCGCTCTGCGTATTGCTGGCGTTCCTGGTGCTGGCTGCCCAGTACGAAAGCTGGAGCCTGCCACTGGCGGTGATCCTGATCGTGCCGATGACCCTGCTGTCGGCCATTACCGGGGTGATTCTCTCTGGCGGCGACAACAACATCTTCACCCAGATCGGACTCATCGTGCTGGTGGGCCTGGCCTGTAAGAACGCGATCCTGATCGTCGAGTTCGCCAAGGACAAGCAAGAGGAAGGCCTGGACCCGCTCGCCGCGGTACTGGAAGCCTGCCGCCTGCGTCTGCGGCCGATCCTGATGACCTCGTTCGCCTTCATCATGGGTGTGGTGCCCTTGGTGTTCTCCAGCGGTGCCGGTGCGGAAATGCGTCACGCCATGGGTGTGGCGGTGTTCTCCGGGATGCTCGGGGTCACCTTCTTCGGCCTGCTGCTGACGCCAGTGTTCTACGTCCTGATCCGTAACTATGTGGAACGCAGCGAAGCCCGCAAAGCCGCCCGTGCCCTGCAACTGGAGGCGCAACCATGAGCCTGAAAGTCTTCCTTCCGAGCCTGCTGGTGCTGGCCCTCAGCGCCTGCGCCGTGGGCCCTGACTACCAGGCCCCGAACACCGAGGCGGCCCATATCGCGGCCGCCACCGATGGCGCCGCGGGCCAGAAGAACTTCGACCGCGCACGTTTCGAAGGCATCTGGTGGCAGCAGTTCGACGATCCGACCCTGAACCAGTTGGTCAGCCGTTCGTTGCAGGGCAACCGTGAGCTGCGGGTGGCCTTTGCCCGCCTGCGGGCTGCCCGAGCGATCCGCGATGACGCCAGCAACGATGTGATGCCGACCATCACCAGCCGCGCCAGCAGTGACCTGGCCAAGGGTCAGATCCCTGGCCAGACCACCCGCCGGGTCAGCAGCGAGCGCTACGACCTGGGCCTGGACATGGCCTGGGAGCTGGACCTGTTCGGCCGCATCCAGCGCAATCTGGAAGCCACCGACGCCGACCAGCAAGCGGCCGAAGCCGATCTTTATCAGTTGCAGGTGACGATGATTGCCGAGTTGGTGGACGCCTACGGACAGCTGCGCGGTGCGCAACTGCGGGAAAAGATCGCCCTGGCCAACCTGAACAACCAGCAGGAGTCGCGCAAAATCACCGAAAGCCTGCGCGATGCCGGGGTCGGCGACCAGCTCGACGTGGTCCGCGCCGACGCGCGTCTGGCCTCGGTCGAAGCCAGCGTGCCGCAGTTGCAGGCTGAACAGGTACGCCAGCGCAATCGCATTGCCACCTTGTTGGGTGAGCGCCCGGACGCCCTCAGCGTCGACCTATCGCCGGCGCAACTGCCAGCAATTGCCAAGGCCCTGCCGATCGGCGACCCGGGTGAGCTGCTGCAACGGCGCCCGGACATTCTCAGCGCCGAACGGCAACTGGCGGCGGCTACCGCGCGCATTGGCGTGGCCAAGGCCGACCTGTTCCCTCGGGTCAGCCTCAGCGGTTTCCTCGGCTTTACCGCCGGGCGCGGCTCGCAGATCGGCTCGTCGGCGGCCAACGCCTGGGCCCTGGGCCCGAGCATCACGTGGGCGGCCTTCGACCTGGGCAGCGTCCGTGCCCGTCTGCGGGGTGCCGACGCCCAGGCCGATGGCGCCCTGGCCAACTATGAACAGCAAGTGCTGCTGGCCCTGGAAGAATCGGAGAACGCCTTCAGCGACTACGGCAAGCGCCAGCAACGGCTGATCGCGCTGATCCGTCAGAGCGAGTCGAGCCGCGCAGCGGCAGATTTGGCGCAGATTCGCTACCGCGAAGGCACTGTGGACTTCCTGGTGCTGCTGGACGCCCAGCGCGAGCGCCTGGCGGCAGAGGACGCCCAGGCCCTGGCCGAGGTCGACCTGTACCGCGGCATCGTCGCCATTTACAAAGCCCTGGGTGGCGGCTGGCAACCACAAACCGTAGCCAGCAACTAAGCTTCAACGTGCTCCTTTGGTTGGCCGCAACCAACCAATTTTTTGCCCCGCGCCCCATTCGGTCGCGGGGCTTTTTTTTGCCGCCTCCGACCGATCGCTCCCACGCTCCGCGTGGTAACGCAGCCTATGACGCTCCGCGTCACTGCGCGCACAAGGCGGGACGCGGAGCGTTCCAGGAGGCATGCCCACGGGGGCCGTGGGAACGAGGGGAACTGGGTGATAAAGCCGGTCGATGGGGCGGTCGACGATTGCGATTGGACAGCCTGCCACCGCACTCCTACTCTCCACTCGCCGCGTATTCGCCTTGGCCCTCCCCGATGATTGTCCGCCCCAAACCCAACCTGATCGGCATTCTGTTTTCCCTGAAAGGCTCCATCGCCCGGCGCATTGCCCTGCGCAGTCTGCTGGTGACGCTGCTGGCCTCGGTGATCGTGCTGGTGGAAACCTGGCACCCGGCGTATTTCTCCAAGGTCAATGCCACGCCCTTCACCTTGCTCGGGCTGTCGCTGTCGATTTTCATGAGTTTTCGCAACAACGCCTGCTACGACCGCTGGTGGGAAGGCCGCAAACAGTTGGGGCAGTTGGTGATCGAGGTGCGCTCACTGATCCGCGAAACCCTGGTCATCGGTGCCGGCGCTGAACGCAGCGCCCTGCTGCGCGAACTCTGCGGCTTCGCCCACAGCCTGATCGCCCGCCTGCGGCAAGAAGACGAAAGCCGCGCGCAACAACCCTGGACCGCCGACCCCATCGACCCTCGACACCCCAACCCCAGCGACGCCTTGCTGCAACGCATCGGCGGGCGCTGTTCGGCCTTGGCCACCCAGGGCCTGATCAGCGACTGGCGCTACACCCAGCTGGAAACCCGCCTGGTCAGCCTGAGCCAGGTGCAGGCGGCCTGCGAGCGGATCAAGAGCACGCCGCTGCCCTTCCCTTACACCTTGCTGCTGCACCGCACCATTTACCTGTTCTGCATCCTCTTGCCGTTTGCCATGGCCGAGCCCCTGGGCTGGATGACGCCCCTGTTCACCGCCATCGTCAGCTACACCTTTTTCGGCCTCGACGAGATCGGCGACGACCTGGAGGACCCCTTCGGCTTCGACGAGAACGACCTGCCGTGCAACGCTCTGCTGCGCACCCTGGAACGCGAAATCCTCGCAGCGCTGGGGCACAGCGACCTGCCACCGCCTCTCGAACCGGTGGAGTACGTACTCAACTGAGTGCGGGTTTGACTCGGCACGGTTCCTGACCGAAGCTTGCGCCTCCAAAAAGTCGCCAGTTCCCGGATGCCCGCATGACTAAACCTCGCCGCTACCTGCTGCTCAGCCTGCTCATCGTCGCGGCCCTGGGCCTCGCCTGGGCCAGCTTGCGCAGCAGCCCGCCGGTCGTGCCCGAGGCCATCAAGCACGGTTACAACAAGGCCCTGGAGCAAGCGCGCAACGGGATGCCGGGGGCGGCTCGGGTGCTGTACCAGCAGTTGGCGCGGCCGGACTTGACCGACACCCGGCGTATCCGCCTGCTCGCCGAACTGCCCAACTACCCCAGCCCCCAGGCCCTGAAACTGGCGGACAACGATTTGCAGCACCCCTCACCAGAAGTGCGCGAAGCGGCCATCCAGGCGGTGCTCGGCCTGGTGCCCAGTGGCCAGCGCAGCCTGCTGCTGGGGCCTCTGCTGAGCGACAGCGAACAAAGCGTGCGCTTTGCCGCGGTCAACGCACTGCTCGGGCTGTCGCCGGACGACCAGGGCCTGTACTTCGGCCCGCTGCAACAGGTGATCGACGAATACACCCAGGTGCTCAAGGACCAGGCCGACGACGTCGAGGCGCAGTACCAACTGGCGCGCCTCTACCTGCACAACGCCAACCTGATCAAGGCCCAGCAAACCCTGGAGCGGGCCCTGGCCCTGCAACCGGACAACCTGCAGGCCGTGGTGCTGCAAATCGAAGTGCTCGATAAACAGGGCCAGAGCGAAGCCGCCCGTGCCCTGCTGGCCAAGCAGTTGCAGGCACAGCAGGACTCGGCCTACCTGCAACACGCCCTGGGCATGTGGTTGCTGCACCATGGCCAGGGTGAATTCGCCCTCTTGGGCTTGTCCCGCGCCGTGGAACTGGAACCCAACCAGGCCGATTACCGCTATGACCTGGCCACCACCCTGCACAGCCAGGAAGAGTTGCAGGCCGCGCAGAAACAGCTGGAGGAAATCGTCCAGCGCCAGCCAGCCAATCGCAAAGCCCGGGTGCTGTTGATCAACTACTGGAAGGAAAGCGGCCAATTGCAGAACGTCCAAGTGCTGCTGGCCCAGTTGGAGCAGCAAAACCCCGATGACCCGGCCTTGCAACAAGGCCTCTGAGGCGGTTCAGCCAACCGGGCAACAGACAAATCCCTCACCACCGTGGAACCGTCGGTGTGTCGCCAAGGTCAAGTGATCAGGCAGTGTTTCAAGGCCAGAGGCCAGCACTGTCGACTTACCCTAGCCACGTGAGGGCATTTTTTGTCTAACGCCAATGAGTTGATCAGCGCCAAAGCCGCCACCGGCATCGAAGGTCTGGATGACATTCTGTCCGGCGGTCTTTCCCGCAGCCACGTGTTCCTGGTGGAAGGCGAACCCGGCACCGGCAAGACCACGATCGCGCTGCACTTTCTGCGAGCCGGCGCCCAGGCCGGCGAGCGTTCGCTGTACATCACCCTGTCGGAGACCGAGCACGAATTGCGCCAGGGCGCCCAGTCCCACGGGTGGGAACTGGACGACAACATCCATATTTTCGAACTGACCCCGCCGGAAAGCCTGCTTAACGCCGAGCACCAGCAAAGCCTGCTGTATTCCTCGGACCTGGAGCTGGGTGAAGCCACCCGGCAGATCTTCGAAGTGGTCGAACGGGTCAAGCCAACCCGAGTGGTGCTCGACAGCCTGTCGGAGATCCGCCTGCTGGCCCAAAGCTCGCTGCGCTACCGCCGGCAAATCCTCGCCATCAAACACTACTTTGTGCGCTACGACGCCACGGTCCTGCTGCTGGACGACCTGACCACCGAATCCCTGGACAAGACCGTGCACAGCGTGGCCCACGGCGTGATCCGCCTGGAAGAGCTGACCCCCAACTACGGCGCCGAACGGCGACGGGTCCGGGTGGTGAAGTACCGCGGGCAGAAATACCGCGGCGGCTTCCATGACTTCACCATCATGGGCGACGGCATCCACGTCTTCCCACGCCTGGTGGCCGCCGAACACCGCGGCCGCTACGAGCGCCTGCAATTGACCAGCGGCATCCGCGAGATGGACGCCCTGCTGGGCGGTGGTATCGAGACCGGCTCCAGCACCCTGATCCTCGGCCCGGCCGGTACCGGCAAATCCCTGATCTCCATGATCTTCGCGGCGGCAGCCGTGGCCCGTGGCGAGAAAGCCGCGCTGTTTATCTTCGACGAAGAACTGGGCCTGCTGATCGAGCGCATGAAAAACATGGGCATCGATCTGGAGGCCTTGAAGGCCACCGGCAACCTGATGATCGAACAGGTGGACGCCGCCGAGCTGTCCCCCGGCGAGTTGTCCCACCGAGTGCGCCGCTGCGTCGACAAAGACCAGATCAAGACCGTGGTCATCGACAGCATCAACGGCTATCAGGCAGCGATGCCCGAGGAAAACGCCCTAGTGCTGCACATGCACGAGCTGCTGCTGTACCTCAACCGCAAAGGCGCGGCGACCTTCATGACCGTGGCCCAGCATGGCCTGGTGGGGGACATGCAGGCGCCGGTGGACATCACTTACCTGGCCGACACGGTGATCCTGCTCCGCTACTTCGAAGCCCTGGGCAAGGTGCGCCGGGCCATTTCCATCATCAAGAAACGCACCGGCAGCCACGAATCGACCATCCGCGAATACCGCATAAGCAACCGCGGCATCACCATCGGCGAACCCCTGGAAGCCTTCCAGGGCGTGTTGCGCGGCGTGCCTACGTACCTCGGCGAAAGCAAGCCGTTGCTTGAAGACAAGCGGCTTGAGGACAAACACCCGTGAGCCGCGGCGAACCGCTCTCCGAACGGGCCCTGGTGCTCACGCCCCTGGGCCGGGACAGCCAACTGGCGCAGATGATGCTCAAGGAAGCCGGCTTCCAGGGGTAATTACCCCGAACCTGCCGGCCCTGTGTGACGAGCTGGAACGCGGTGCCGGGTTGCTGATCATTGCCGCCGAGGCGCTGCGCGGGGCCGACCTGGCGCCACTGCTGGCGTACCTGGAGCAACAGCCCACCTGGTCCGACTTGCCCATCGTGCTGCTGACCCACCACGGCGGACCGGAACAGAACCCCTCCTCGGCCCTGGGTGCACCGTTGGGCAACGTGACCTTCCTGGAGCGGCCCTTCCACCCCGCCACCCTGATCAGCCTGGTCAGCACCGCCTTGCGCGGCCGACGACGTCAGTACGATGCCCGGGACCGGCTGATCGACCTGAGCCAGAGCGAACTGCGCCTGCAGCGCACCCTGGAAACCCTTGAGCAGCAAGTCGAGGAGCGCACGGCGCAACTGCGTCACAACGAAGAAGCCTTGCGCCAGTCGCAGAAAATGGAAGCCGTCGGCCAACTCACCGGCGGTATCGCCCACGACTTCAACAACATGCTCACCGGCATCATCGGCAGCCTGGAGCTGCTGCGCCGACGCCTGGCCCGTGGCCGCACCGAGGACCTGGACAGCCTGATCGACCTGGGCGTGACCTCGGCCAACCGCGCTGCGGGCCTGACCCACCGCCTACTGGCTTTTTCGCGCCGGCAATCCCTGGACTCCAAGCCCGTGGCGATGAACACTCTGGTCACCTCCATGGGTGAGCTGCTGCAACGCAGCCTGAGTGAAAGCATCCAGTTGGAGATGCAGCTCAGCGACCAGCTGTGGGTGGCCGAGGCCGACCCCAACCAACTGGAAAGCGCCCTGCTCAACCTGGTGCTCAATGCCCGCGACGCCATGCCCCACGGCGGGCGGCTGCGGGTGGAAACCTTCAACCGTCAGCTCGACCGGGCCTTTACCCAGGCCCACGACAACCTGGAGCCCGGCGACTATGTGGTGCTGCGGGTCAGCGATAACGGTTGCGGCATGCCAGAAGCCATCCTCAGCCGGGTCTTCGACCCCTTCTTCACCACCAAACCCATCGGCCAGGGCACCGGACTCGGCCTGTCGATGATCTACGGCTTCACCAAGCAGTCCCACGGCCACGTAACCCTGGACAGCGAGCTGGGCCGCGGCACCGAAGTCAGCCTGTACCTGCCGCGTTTTGCCGGCGACATGCAAGCGGAACACCCCGGCGACCCACAACAACAGGCGGTGGCGCGCAATGGCGAAACCGTGCTGATTGTCGAGGACGATCCGGCGGTGCGGGTGTTGGTCAGCGAAGTGCTCAGCGAACTGGGCTATGCCTTTCTCGAAGCCGGCGATGCGCGCAGCGCGATGCCGATCCTCGACTCCCCGCAACGCATCGACCTGTTGATCAGCGATGTAGGGCTGCCGGGCATGAACGGCCGGCAACTGGCGGAAATCGGGCGGCAGATCCGCCCGGAGTTGAAAGTGTTGTTTATCACCGGCTACGCAGAGCACGCAGCGGCGCGCGGCGGGTTCCTCGATCCGGGCATGCAGTTGATCACCAAACCCTTCACCTTTGACCTGCTGACCAATACGGTCAGGGAGATGATCAAGGCCTGAGGCGGCGTCGCCTCAGGCCAGCAGTTCCTGGATCTGTTCCTGCAAGGTGTTGAGGTCGAAGGGCTTGGCCAGGATCGGCGCGGTGCGGGTGATGGGGCTGCCGCACTCGACAATCTCAGTGGGGTAGCCGCTGATGAAAATCACCTTGAGGTCCGGGCGCAGTTTTACCGCGGGCTCGGCAATCATCACTCCGGTAATGCCGCCAGGCAGTCGATAGTCGGTAATCATCACGTCCAGGTGCGGCTTGCTGGCCAGAATCTCGAAGGCCTGTTCGCCGTTTTCGGCCTGCAACACGCGATAGCCCAGGCCTGACAGGTAGTCGGCCAGAAGCATCAAAATCACCGGTTCATCTTCGACGATCAATACGACGTCTTGTGCATCTTCGCTCATGGGAAGCCTTTGTTCGGTCAATAGCTGCTGATACGACCATTCGGTCACGCAGAGGTTGCGTTATTTTTCAGGGTTTTGTACCAGCGGCAACGACACGCAAAACAACGCGCCCTCGCCTATCCGGCTGTCCACGCTGATGCTGCGCCGTGGGCCGCGACAATCTGCTCGGAAATAAACAGCCCCAGGCCCAAACCCGCCGCCACATGGCTGGCGGACACCCGCTCGAACTGCTGGAAAATACGCTTCTGGTTGTCTTCGCTGATGCCGATCCCGTGGTCGCGAACCTCCACCCGCGCCTGGCCATCCTGGCTGTAGACACGTACTTCGATCGGACTCTTGGCGCCATAACGCAGGGCGTTGGTCAGCAGGTTGGAGATCACCTGTTCAATGCGGAACTCGTCCCAGTGCCCGTGTACAGGCTGCTCACCCTGAAAGCTCAGGGACGAGTTGGCGGCCTCGACCTGGGGCGCGAAGTTGTCGAGCAAGCCGCGTACCAGTTGGGTCAGGTCGAAATGTGAAGGCCGGATCGACAGCTTGCCGGTGCGGATCCGCGAGATGTCGAGCATGTCCTCGATCAGGCGGATCAGGCTTTTGATCTGACGCTCGTCGCGATCGACCATGGCGTGCATCTTGTCCAGGGAAAACGCGGCGGCGTTCTCCCGGGCCAGGTGCATCTTGCGCAACTGGGTCTCCAGGATCAGGCCATTGAGGGGCGTGCGCACCTCATGGGCGACGATGGACATGAAGTCATCGCGCATGCGCACCGCCTGCTGCAGGTCGTCCTGGGCGGCCTGCAACTGCTGGAGCAACGCCTCCTGTTCACGACGACTGCGCTCCAGGGCCTCGACCTGCTGCTTCATGGCCTTGCTCTGGCGGTAGAGCTCGACGAACACATTGACCTTGCTCTTGACCGCGTGGATATCCAGGGGCTTGTAGAGAAAGTCCACGGCGCCGCTTTCATAGCCCTTGAAGGCGTAGTTCAGCTCGCGCCCGGCGGCGCTGACAAAGACGATGGGGATGTTCTTGGTCTTCTCGGTGCCGCGCATCAGTTCGGCCAGCTCGAAACCGTTCATGCCCGGCATCTGCACGTCGAGGATCGCCAGGGCGAATTCGTGTTGCAGCAACAGCGACAGCGCTTCGTCGGCCGACAGCGCCTTGTAGACCTGGCGGTCCTCGCGCTTGATCAGCGCCTCGAGGGCCAGCAGGTTTTCCGGCAGATCGTCGACGATCAGCAGCTTGGCTTGGATGTGACTTAACATGCGATTCGTTCCAGCTCGACAAGCAGACGGCTGATGCCGTGCAAAGGGAGAATGTAGTCCGGACGGTGCAGCGCCAGGGCGGCTTGCGGCATGGTCGACACCTGGGCCTCCTTAGGGTCCTGGACAATGGTCAGGCCGCCCAGGCGCTTGACCTGGGCCAGGCCTGCGGCTCCATCCTGATTGGCCCCGGTCAGCAGCACTGCGGCCAGCCCCGGACCATAGGCATCGGCAGCGGACTCGAACAGGTAGTCGATGGCTGGGCGCGAATGGTGCACCCGCGCCTCCAGGCTCAGGGACAGGCTGCGGTCCTGCTCGACCGACAGGTGATAACCCGGGGCGGCAAAGTACAGGGTGCCCGGAACAATGGTTTGCTTGTCCTCGGCCTCTTTGACCGGAAGCGCCACGCGCCTGGCAAAGACCTCGGCCAACTGGCTGCGGCGCTCGTCAGGCAAGTGCAGGACCACGATCACCGGCAGGCAAAAGCCCGCGGCAAACTCGCTGAACACCCGCAACAAGGCCTCGACCCCACCGGCCGAGGCTCCGACGACAATGGCCTCGATTCGAGGCAGGGCACTGGGCCCGACGCTGCCCTGGCTCATGACTTGCGGTAGATCCGTTCTTGTTTGACCAAGGGCTCGAACTGCTTGCCGTAGGCGGAAAAATCCAGGGTTTCCTTGCTGCCCAGCACCAGGAAACCCCGGTGGCAGAGTGACTCATGGAACAGGCCAAAGGCTCGATCCTGCAATTTTTTATTGAAATAAATCAATACGTTACGACACGAAATTAACTGAGTTTCTGAGAAGACACTGTCCGTCGCCAGGCTGTGGTCGGCAAAGGTCACGTTGTCCCGCAGGCTCTTGTCGAAGATCGCGTAATCGTAGGCCGCCGTGTAGTAGTCGGCGAAGGACGCCTTGCCGCCGGCCTGCTGGTAATTGCGGGTGTAGGCGCGGATGTTTTCCAGGGAAAAGATGCCCTGCTTGGCCTTGTCCAGGGAGTGAGGGTTGATGTCCGTGGCGTAGATGATGGTGCGTTCCAGCAAGCCTTCCTCACGCAACAGGATGGCCATGGAGTACACCTCTTCCCCGGTGCTGCAGCCGGCGATCCAGATCTTGATCGAAGGGTAGGTCTTGAGCAGCGGCACCACCTCCTGGCGGATGGCCAGGAAGTGCGAGGGGTCGCGAAACATCTCGCTCACCGGAATGGTCAGGAATTGCAGCAACTGCATGAACGCCGCCGGGTCGTGCAGCACCCGCTCCTGCAACGCGGAGATGGTCTTGCACTCGAACTGGCGCAACGCGTGGTTGACCCGGCGCTTGATCGACGCGCCGGAGTAATCACGAAAATCGTAGCTGTACTTGAGGTAGATCGCTTCAATCAGCAACCGCAGTTCGATCTCGGTATTGCGTTCCACTAGATTCTTTCCATCTTCGGCAACCAGACGCGGATAAGGGAAAACAGGCGGTCAAGGTCGATCGGCTTGGCCAGGTAATCGTTGGAGCCGGCCTGCAGGCAGCGCTCCTGATCGTCCTTCATGGCCTTGGCCGTCACCGCAATGATCGGCAGCTTGCGCCAGCGCGGGTCTTTGCGGATTTCGATCGTGGCCTCGTAGCCGTCCATCTCCGGCATCATCACGTCCATCAGCACCAGGTCGATGTCTTCGACCTCATTGAGTTTGGCAATCGCTTCGTGCCCGTTGCGACCGATGATCACCACCGCGCCCTTGTGCTCCAGAGCGCTGGTGAGGGCAAAGATGTTGCGCACGTCGTCATCCACCAGAAGGATCTTGCGCCCCTCGAACACCTTGTCGCGGCTGCGAGCGGTCTTGAGCATCTTCTGCCGTTCATGGGACAGCTTGGATTCGACTTTGTGCAGAAATAACGTCACCTCATCCAGCAGCCGCTCCGGCGAGCGCGCGCCCTTGATGATGATCGAGCGCGAGTACTTGCGCAGCTCAGCCTCTTCGTCCCGGGTCAGGTTGCGCCCGGTATAGACGATCACCGGCGGGAAGGAGCAGATGTCTTCGGTGGACATGCGCTTGAGCAGATCGTTGCCGAGCATGTCCGGCAACTTGAGGTCGATGACCATGCAGTCGTAGATGTTCTCGCGCAGCAGGTCCAGAGCGTCCTGGGCCAGGCCGACGGCGGTGATCTCGATGTCATCGTCGCCGATCAACCGGGCGATGCTGTCGCGTTGCAGGTCGTCGTCTTCCACCAGCAGCACGCGCTTGACCTTCTGCGTCAGCTTGGCTTCCAGGCGGGCGAACACGTCCTTGAGTTCTTCGCGGGTGGTGGGCTTGACCGCATAACCCACGGCGCCCATGTGCATGGCGGCCTCGACCCGGTCTTCCACGGAAATCACGTGCACCGGGATGTGCCGGGTGCCGGCGTGTTCCTTGAGGCGTTGCAGCACCGTCAGCCCGGAATGGTCCGGCAGGCGCATGTCCAACAGGATCGCATCCGGCACAAAGCGTTCGGCCAGGCTGTAGCCCTCGTCGGCGCCATGGGCCACCAGGCAGTGGTAGCCCAGTTCATGGGCCAGGTCGAAGAGGATATGGGCGAAATTCGGCTCGTCTTCCACCACCAGGATGCAGCGGCCGCTGAAGGGTGCCTTGTCGCGGTCATCGGCAAAACGCGGAATCTCCACCGGCGCGGCGTCCACTGGCGCGGGTGCAACACTGACGGCGACCGGTGCCACCAATGCCACCGGCGCTGCGGCCTGGGATTGCGGCTCGGCGGCTTCGCTGTACTGCTCCGGCAGCACCAGGGTGAACACACTGCCCTGCCCCGGCTCGCTGCTGACGCTGATGGAACCGCCCAATAAGGCCGCCAGGTCACGGGAAATCGACAGGCCCAGGCCGGTGCCGCCGTAACGCCGGTTGGTGGTGCCATCGGCCTGACGGAAGGCCTCGAAGATGCTCTGCTGCTGGTCCGCGGCGATGCCGATGCCAGAGTCGCGAACCACAAAGGCAATGCCGGCACCGGGGTTGCGCGCCACGGTCAGGCTGACCTGGCCGTGCTCGGTGAACTTCACCGCGTTGGACAGCAGGTTCTTGAGGATCTGCTCGACGCGCTGGCGGTCGGTGAACAAAGTGGCCGGCGACCCCGGCTGCAATTCCACCTGAAAACCCAGGCCCTTATTGCTGGTCAGCGGCTGGAACAGCCCCCGCAGGCCCTCCACCAGGCGTGGCACGCTGGTGTTTTCCGGGCGCACTTCCAGCTTGCCGGCCTCGACCTTGGAAATATCGAGGATGTCGTTGATCAGGTTCAGCAGGTCATTGCCGGCGCTGTAGATCGACTCGGCAAACTTGACCTGCTCGGCGCTGAGGTTGTCGTGGGGGTTCTCGGCCAGCAACTTGGCCAGGATCAACGAGCTGTTGAGGGGGGTGCGCAGCTCGTGGGACATGTTGGCGAGGAATTCCGACTTGTACTTGCTCGAACGCTGCAGCTCCGCGGCGCGCTCCTCAAGCAGGCCCTGGGCGTCGCTGAGCTCGCGGTTCTTGGTGTCCAGGGCGTCACGTTGCTCGGCCAAGGCATCGGCCTGTTCCGCCAGTTGTTCGTTGGTCTGCTCCAACTCGGCCTGCTGGGTTTCCAAGTGCGCCTGGGACTCCTTGAGAATCCGCGATTGCTCTTCCAGCTCTTCGTTGGCGGTTTTAAGTTCTTCCTGCTGCACTTGCAGCTCTTCGTTGAGTTGCTGGGTTTCCGCCAACACCTCTTGCAGGCGCTGCCGATAGCGCGCGGCCTCGATGGAAGTGCCGATGTTGCCGGCAATCAGCTCCAGCAATTCCACGTCCCGGTCGTCCAGGGCCCGCAGGAAGCCCAGTTCGATCACCCCATTGACCCGATCGTCATCGGTGGTGGGCACCACCAACACGCTGCGAGGCGAACCATCGCCGAGGCCCGAGCTGACCTTGAAATAATCCCCCGGCACCTCATCCAGGCGGATCAGCCGTTGCTCCTGGGCCGACTGGCCGACAATGCCTTCGCCGTTGTAAATCGTCTGGTCCTGTTGCTCCTGCTCTCGGGAGAAACCATACGCGGCTACCCGGCGCAGACCGCCATGCTCTTCGCGGACGTACAGCGCCGCCACGGGCGAGCCAAGGTATTGGGCGCAGAACTTCAAGATGTTGCGCCCCAACAGGTTCAGCGACAGCTGCCCCAGCACCTGCTCGGCCAATTCAGTCTGGCCATTGCGCAACCAGGCCTGTTGTTCCAGGCGCCGGGCGCTCTTTTGCTGGGTGTCGAGGGTGTCGCTGTAACTGGTGGACAGGGCCAGCAGGTCGCGCCGCCCGATGTAGGCCAGCAAGGCACTGAGGCCGATCACAAAGATCAGGTACAGGCTCACGCTGAACACCGTGGTGCGGCTGACCCCTTGGTTGCGGTCGATGCGCAACTGCTGCTCCATGGCCACCGCAGCGTCGTACTCCTTGCGGATTTCATCGGTCAGGCGCTTGCCGCGCCCGGCCTGGATCGCCCCTCGGTAGTCGCCGTTCTGCCGCCGCAGCTCAATCATTTCCTGGGCGTAGTTATTCCACTCCACCTGCAAGGCCTCCAGGCGCCGGAGGCGGTCAACCTGTTGCGGGTTGTCCTCCACCAGCTCCTGCAAGCCGCGCAAGTCGTTGAGGATTCGCGGCTTGGCCACTTCATAGGGGTCGAGGAAGTGCTCGTCGCCAGTGATCAGGAAACCGCGCATGCCGGTTTCCAGGTCGATGGTCAGGCGCGCCGACTCGTTGAGGTTGTTGATCACTCGGTCAGTGTGTTGCACCCACTGGATCACCGAAAGCAGGTAGGTGATCAGCGAGACGAAAAACACCGCACTGAGCACGCCCACGCCAAGGGGCAGGCCGATGTTGCGGCTCAGCAGCTTGCGGAAACTCTGTTCATCAACCGAAGACGGACGGATCATTTGAAGGCCTTGGCGCGGAGTCAAAAAGAAGCGAAGTTTGCCCCACAATCGACAGGTTCGGCCATTTTTTATAACAAAACTCGCGCAACCTGATGTTTCACCCTGCCGCGAGCCCAAGGAAGCGGTTATTCTTGCCGCCACTTGTACAAGGCGGTTTTTTTGTACAGCTTCGGGAACTTGTCATGGGCCGCGGCTTACTCATGCAAAAGGTCCTACGCTCAAGCGCAGCCCATTGATTTCATCTTTTTTCGAGAGCTTTCCTATGTCCGCCAGCCCGTCCACCATTCTTGTCGTCGAAGACGACGCCATCGTGCGTATGTTGATTGTCGATGTGCTCGAAGAGCTGGGCTTCGCGGTGCTGGAAGCCGACGGCAGCGAGGCCGCCCTGGCGCAGCTGGAAAACCCCGGAAACACCATCGACCTGCTGATGACCGACGTCGGCCTGCCCGGCATGAATGGCCAGGAACTGGCCCTGCGTGCCCGAGAGCTGCGCCCGCAACTGCCAGTGCTGTTCGCCAGCGGCTACGCCGAAAGCATCGAAGTGCCGGCGGGCATGGCGGTGATCGGCAAACCCTTCTCTATCGATCAACTGCGGGACAAGGTGCGAGGCATCCTCGGCTAGGGATTGATCCAGGGGCACACCACTGGCGCCGAGGTCGCGGTGCTGTGGTTTAATGGCGCCCCTTTTTTTCAGCCCTCCGCCCGTTTCCAGGAATGCCTGCCATGAGCCCGACCGCCGCAACCAAAGTCCTGATCATTGGTTACGTCTGGCCCGAACCCCGCTCTTCCGCCGCCGGCGGGCACATGATGCAAATTCTCGAAACCTTTCTCGCCCAAGGCTGGGACCTGACGTTCAGCAGCCCGGCCAATGAGGGCGAGCACAAGGCGGACCTCGCGGCCCTGGGCATCGACGAACAGCCCATCGAACTCAACAACAGCAGCTTCGACCACTTTGTCGCCGAACTGGCCCCGGATATCGTGCTGTTCGACCAGTTCATGATGGAGGAGCAGTTCGGCTGGCGCGTCGAGCAGCATTGCCCCACGGCCCTGCGAGTGCTGGAGACGTCGGACCTGCAATGCTTGCGGCACGCCCGCCATCAGCGCCTCAAGGACCGTTTGAAGGCCAGCGACGACAGCGACGATTTCAGCGAGCTGTTTGCCCCGGCGCTGGCGGATGAATTCCAGCAGATGGCCGACACCGACCTGGCCAAACGGGAAATAGCGGCGATTTACCGCTGCGACCTGAACCTGATGATCTCCGAGTTCGAAATCCAGCTGCTGGAGCAACAGTTCAAGTTGCCCGCGGCCTTGCTGCACTGGTGCCCGCTGATGCTGGACCCGCTGCCACAGACCTTTACCCCTTTTGCCGAACGCGCCCACTTCCTGAGTATCGGCAATTTCCGCCATGCGCCGAACTGGGACGCGGTGCTGTGGATGAAGAACAGTGTGTGGCCGCTGATCCGCCAGCAACTGCCCGGGGCACAACTGCATCTCTATGGCGCCTACACACCGCCCAAGGCCGCGGCGCTGCACAACCCGGCCCAGGGCTTTCACATCATGAACTGGGCCGAAGACGCCCTGCAGGTGATGTCTGCAGCGCGCATCTGCCTGGCACCGCTGCGCTTTGGCGCGGGGATCAAGGGCAAGCTGCTGGACGCCATGCTCTGCGGCACCCCCAGCGTCACCACGCCGATCGGCAGTGAATCCATGTCCCAGGATGGGCTGCCCTGGCCGGGCGCGGTGGCCGAGTCGGCCGGCGACCTGGCGGCCGCGGCAGTGCGCCTGTATCAGGACCAACAGGTGTGGGAACAGGCCCAGACAGATGGCCGGCGGTTGCTTGAGGCGCGCTACCGCCAGCAAGTCCACGGCCCGGCGCTGATCCAGCGCCTGCAAGACTGCCGCCAGCACCTGGAGCAGTTGCGCCGGGACAACTTCACCGGCGCCATGCTGCGACACCACCATCACAAGAGCACCCAATACATGGCGCAATGGATCGAAGCGAAAAACCGCCCCGCCCCATAACCCCCGCTCCTACGGGGCGAGACACGCAAACGCCATGTAGGAACCGGCTTGCCGGCGAAGAGGCCCACAAGCCTTGCATCGCCCTCGAAGACGCCTTCGCTGGCAAGCCAGCTCCTACTGGTGCATGGGCGGGGCACGAGGCATTATCAGCGGGGCCAACAACAAGAACAGACCCGCGCCATGAGCCGATCCGCGAAAATCACCGACCCTTCCTATGAGTTGATGGACGACCACAACGGCCTGTCGATCATCTATCGCCAGCATGGCTTTCCCTGCCCGTTGGTGCGCTGGCACTTCCATAAGGAATACGAACTGCACCTGATCGTCGCCAGCTCGGGCAAGGTGTTTATTGGCGACTACATCGGCAACTTCTACCCCCAGACCCTGTTCCTCACCGGCCCCAACCTGCCCCACAACTGGATCAGCCAGGTGGCCGAGGATGAAGTGGTGCCCAAGCGCGACATGCTGGTGAACTTCACCGACGAGCTGTTCGACAGCGGTGCGCAAGTCTTTGCCGAACTGAAGAACCTCGTGCCGCTGCTGGAACGCGCCCAATACGGCATCGAGTTCCGCTGCCCGCGCACCATCGCCCAGGCCATGCCGCTGATGCAGCGCATTGCCGAATCCAGCGGCGTGACCCGCCTTGGGCACTTTTTCATCCTGCTGGAGTTGTTGGCGAGCTGCGATGACTACCAGTTGCTGTCCGGGGCGACCACCGCGCAACTGTCCGACGACCACAACGTCGACCGCACCAACCGCGCGGTGGACTACATCTTTGCCCACTACGCCCGGGAACTGCCCCTGGAAGAAGTGGCCGATTACCTGGGCATGAAACCCACCTACTTTTCCCGGGTGTTCAAGCAGGCCACGGGGCGTTGTTTTATCGAATTCGTCAATCGCCTGCGAATCAGCAAATCCTGCGAACTGCTGGCCGACGGCGACAAGCCGGTGACGGATGTGTGCTTCGAGTCGGGCTTCAACAACATTTCCAACTTCAATCGCCGCTTCCAGCAACTCAAAGGCATGACCCCCTCCCACTACCGTCGCCTGGCCGTCCAGCGCCTCACGGAACAAAACCGCGTCTAACCCTCCTGTAGGAGCTGGCTTGCCAGCGATGGCGCCCTCAAACCCAGCACAAGACTCGAAACCCCATCGCCGGCAAGCCGGCTCCTACAAAAAAACATGCCCCGCATCACCTGTAGGAGCTGGCTTGCCAGCGATGGCGTCCTCAAACCCAGCACAAGACTCGAAGCCCAAATCGCCGGCAAGCCGGCTCCTACAAAAAAACATACCCCGCATCACCTGTAGGAGCTGGCTTGCCAGCGATCGCGTCCTCAAGCCCAGCACAAGGCTCGAAGCCCATCGCCGGCAAGCCGGCTCCTACGGGTTTGCGGTGGGTGTTGGGGTAAATAAAACCCGTTCAGCTTTCGTTCAGCGAATGTCAATAATATCCATTTGGCAATGAGTATCATTATGTTACAACTTAGCACCCTATCTATCTGCCTAGCGGTGCTGAATGCTCGTTCCCTTTCTGATCATGCTGCGCGAGGGCATTGAAGCCGCGCTTATCGTTGGCATCATCGCCAGTTACCTGCAACAGACCGGCCGCGGCCAATGGATGCCGGCGGTGTGGATCGGTGTATTTCTCGCAGCAGCCCTGGCGCTGCTGGTGGGGGGCGGCCTGGAGCTGATGAGCGCGGAGTTCCCGCAGAAGCAGCAGGAATTGTTCGAAGGCCTGGTGGGTCTGGTGGCGGTGACGATTCTCAGCTCCATGGTGTTCTGGATGCGCAAGGTGGCGCGCTCCATCAAGCACTCCCTGCAGGCGTCCCTCGACCAGGCCCTGACCGGTTCGAAACACCAGGTCACGGCGCTGATCGCCATGGTGTTCTTCGCCGTCGCCCGGGAAGGCCTGGAAACCGTGTTCTTCCTGCTGGCGGTGTTCCAGCAGAGCGAAGGCCCGGCCGCCCCCATCGGCGCCCTCCTCGGCTTGGTGCTGGCCATCGTTGTCGGTTTCCTGATCTACAGCGGCAGCATGCGCCTCAACCTGGGGGCCTTTTTCCGCTGGACCGGGCTGTTCATCCTGGTGGTGGCCGCCGGCATCCTTGCCAACTCGGTGCAAGCCCTGCATGAAGCAGGGGTGTGGAACCACTTGCAGACCGTGCTTTTCGACTTCAGCGCCAGCCTGCCCATGGACGGCCCGCTGGGCTCGGTCCTGGCCGGCATGTTCGGTTACCAGGACGCGCCCACCGTCAGCACCCTCGGTGCCTATGTGCTGTACCTGGCAGTGACCCTGGTGCTGTTCTTCCTGCCCAGCCGGCCCGCCGCCCAGGCCTCCGGCCCATCGTCTTCCGTTTCCAGTCAGTAAGGCTCCCCATGACCCAGCAAGCCTCACCCCAGGCCTCGCCACCCCGCGCTCTGCGCTGGGCGCTAGCCGGTTCGGTGATCGTGATGATCGCCGCCGGCGGGCTGTTCTATTACGCCTCGCAACTGGCCGCCAGCAAACGCCAGGCCCACACCGGTGAAATCACCGTGACCATCCACCCCCACAGCTGCGAACCGAATGCCCTGACCGTACCCGCTGGCCACGCCAGCTTCCGCATCGTCAACCGTTCCCAGCGTGCGGTGGAGTGGGAAATTCTCGACGGCGTGCTGGTGGTCGAGGAGCGGGAAAACATCGCCCCCGGGCTGAGCCAGGTGATCAACGCCAACCTGCAACCCGGCGACTACGCCATCACCTGCGGCCTGTTGAGCAACCCGCGAGGCACCTTGAAAGTCACGCCCACTGCCGAGTCCGACGCCCAAGCCAAGGCGCGGCCGTCGATGGTGGCCTTTATCGGCCCGCTGTCGGAGTTCCGGGTTTACCTGAGCAGCCAGAGCACCGCCCTGATCAAGGCCGTGGCCGCCCTGCAACAGGCCATCGCGGCCGGCGACCTGCAGCAGGCCCAGGCGCTTTACCTGCCGGCTCGCGTCGCCTACCAGCACGTGGCGCCTGCTGCCCAGCGCCTGGCCGAGCTGGACAACGCCATCAACGCCCGCGCCGACTATTTCGAGCAGCGCGAACAGGACCCGGCCTTCAGCGGTTTCCATCGCCTGGAGTACGCCCTGTTCCAGCAACGCGACCTGAACGGCCTGACGCCGCTGGCCCAGCGCCTGCTGACGGATGTCACCACCCTCAAGACCCAGTTGCTGGCCCAGTCGTTGCCGCCCGAGCAGTTGGTCAATGTGGTGTCCCGCAGCCTGCGCAGCATCGTCGAGGTACGTGCCGGGAGCGGTGAAGAAGAGCGTTACAGCCACATCGACCTCAACGGCTTTGCCGCCAACCTGGACACCACGCGCAAGGTCATCGACCTGTTGCGCCCATTGCTGGCCAAGTCCGCTGCCGAGCTTTTGCCCCAGGTCGACGCCGCCATCGGCGCCCTGGATACCCAACTACAGAGCCTGCGCGATGCCAATGGCTACCTGTCGTACGACCGCGTCAGCAGCCCGCAGCGCCAACAGATTGCCCAACAGGCCAAGGCCCTGGCCGATGCACTGGATGGAATCGATCCCGCCCTTGGCCTGTCCGGCCTTTAAGCAGAAGACCCACGTTAAATGAACGACTCAGATCAATCCTCACCGAGCTTCAATCCACAACGTCGTCGCGTGCTGCTGGGCATGGGCGCCGCCGGCGTCGCCCTGGCCGGATCAGCCCTGAGCGGCCCGGCCCTGGCCGCCCCCCAGGCCCAGGTCACGGAGGCACCCAGCAGCGACAAGACCCAGGAACGCAATGACTTCCACGGCCAGCACCAAAGCGGCATCGTCACCCCGCGCCCGGCCTCGGGCATGCTGGTGTCCTTCGATGTGCTGGCCAGCGACCGCGACGACCTGGAGCGCCTGTTCCGCACCCTCAACGAGCGCATCGCCTTCCTCATGACCGGCGGCCCGGTGCCTCAGGTCGACCCCAAGCTGCCGCCCGTGGATTCGGGCATCCTCGGCCCGGTGGTGACCCCGGACAACCTGACCATCACCGTGTCAGTGGGCGAGTCGCTGTTCGACGAGCGCTTCGGCCTGGCATCCGCCAAACCCAAGCGCCTGACGCGCATGGTGGGGTTCCCCAATGACGCCCTTGAAGCCGATTGCTGCCACGGCGACCTGAGCCTGCAGTTCTGCGCCAACACCGCCGACAGCAACATCCACGCCCTGCGCGACATCGTAAAAAACCTTCCGGACCTGCTGCTGGTGCGCTGGAAGCAGGAAGGCAGCGTACCGCCCCAGGCGCCGACCCAACCCGGGCAACCGGCCCAGAGCGCACGCAACTTCCTGGGCTTTCGCGATGGCTCGGCCAACCCCGACTCCAACGACCGCCAGGCCATGGAGCAGATCGTCTGGGTCCAGCCCGGCAGCGACGAGCCGGCCTGGGCCGCCCATGGCAGCTACCAGGCGGTGCGGATCATCCGCAACTTCGTCGAACGCTGGGACCGCACGCCGCTGCAGGAACAGGAAAGCATCATCGGCCGGGTCAAGACCACCGGCGCGCCCATGGACGGCCGCCAGGAACACCAGGTGCCGGACTACGCCAAGGACCCCCACGGCAAGCTGACCAAGCTCGACGCCCACATCCGCCTGGCCAACCCGCGCACTGCCGCGACCCAGGCCAACCTGATCCTGCGTCGGCCGTTCAACTACTCCAACGGGGTCAACAAGAACGGCCAACTGGACATGGGCCTGCTGTTTATCTGCTACCAGGCCGACCTGGAAAAAGGCTTTATCACCGTGCAGACCCGCCTCAACGGTGAGCCGCTGGAGGAATACCTCAAGCCGGTGGGCGGCGGTTACTTCTTTACCTTGCCGGGGGTCACCGGTGGCCAGGATTTCATTGGCCGTTCGCTGCTCGATGCCACACACCCCAGAACCACTGCCTGACACCATAACCCCCACGGAAAAGCCCCATGAAAAAGTCGCCTCTCGCTGTGTTGCTGACCCTTGGCCTGCTCCAGGCTCCCCTTTCGGCCTTCGCCGCCACCGCCCCCCTGGAGCTGGTGGGGCCGATCTCGGACTACAAGATCTACGTGACCGAGCAGCTCGATGAGCTGGCCAGCCACACCCAACAGTTCACCGACGCAGTGAAGAAAGGCGACCTGGCCACCGCCAAGAAGCTCTACGCGCCGACCCGGGTCTACTACGAGTCGATCGAGCCGATCGCCGAACTGTTCAGTGACCTCGACGCCTCCATCGACTCCCGGGTCGACGACCATGAAAAAGGCGTCAAGGCCGAAGATTTCACCGGCTTCCACCGCATTGAGTACTCGCTGTTCTCGGAAAACACCACCCAAGGCCTGGGCGCCCTGGCCGATGGCCTGGACAAGGACGTCAAGGACCTGCAGGCCCGCGTGGCCGGCCTGACCTTCCCGCCGGAAAAAGTCGTGGGCGGCGCCGCAGCCCTGCTGGAAGAAGTCGCCGCCACCAAGATCTCCGGTGAAGAAGACCGCTACAGCCACACCGACCTGTATGACTTCCAGGGCAACATCGACGGGGCGAAGAAAATCGTCGACCTGTTCCGTCCGCAGATCGAGAAGCAGGACAAAGCCTTTGTCGCCAAGGTGGACAAGAACTTCGCCACGGTGAACACCATCCTGGCCAAGTACAAGACCGCCGACGGCGGCTTCCAGACCTACGACAAGGTCAAGGACAACGATCGCAAAGCCCTGGTGGGCCCAGTCAACACCCTGGCTGAAGACCTCTCCACACTGCGCGGCAAGCTCGGCCTGAACTGACCCGCCGCGCAACACCTGGCTAGCGGCCCCGCAGCTCCTGACCCAACGACCGCGTTGTGCTGGAGCTGCAGGGCCGCTATCGAGCCCCGGCTCGCCTCACACAAGCCCTCATACACCCCTTCACACTCCCTGCGCCCCGAGTTCATCCGACTGAGCTACTATCACCGACGCTAATAAACCTGGGCCACCCTTCGTTCCCTCTATAACGTCGGGATATCCCGCCTGTCATGGAAGATCCATATGCCCAGCTCAACGGCCACCACCACTCAGCCGCTGACCGCCTCGCCCTTCAAACTCTACCCGCTGATGGCCGCCTACATGGCCTGCACCATGGCCCTGATGGCCTTCGTCTCGATGATCGGCCCGATTTCCCGGGTGCTCGGCCTCTCGACCTGGCAGGCCGGCGCAGCGGTCACCGTGTCGGGGATGATCTGGGTCCTGCTGGCCCGCCCCTGGGGCCGGGCCAGTGACCGCCTCGGTCGACGCCGAGTGCTGCTGGCCGGCACCGCCGGCTTCACCCTGGCCTACTGGGCACTCTGTGTGTTTATCGATGTGTCCCTGCAATGGCTGCCCAGTGTGGCGCTGTCCTTTATCGGCATCATGCTCGGGCGCGGCCTGGTAGGCGTGTTCTATGCGGCAGTACCAGTGGGCGGTTTTGCCCTGATTGCCGACAACGTCGAACCGCAACACCGGGCCCGGGCCATGGCCACCCTGGGCGCCGCCAACGCCTGCGGCCTGGTCCTGGGGCCGGCGATCGCCGCGCTGCTGGCGCGCTACAGCCTGAGCCTGCCCTTCTACGCCATGGCCATCCTGCCGTTGCTGGCCTTTGTTGTGTTGTGGTTCAAGCTGCCCCAGCAAGAGTTGCACCTGAGGCAACCGCCGCAAGCGGTGCGCCTGGGCGATCCGCGCCTGCGCCGGCCGATGACCGTGGCCTTTGTGGCCATGCTGTGCGTGTCCATCGCCCAGATCACCGTCAGCTTCTATGCCCTGGACCGCCTGGGCATGGGCCCCGCCGAAGCCGCGCAAACCGCAGGCATCGCCCTGACCATGGTCGGTGTGGCACTGATTTGCGCACAACTGGTGGTGCGCAAGCTGGAATGGCCGCCGCTGCGCATGATCCGCGTCGGCGCCCTGGTGGCCGCCAGCGGTTATGCCGGGAGCATCCTCGCGGACCAGGCCTGGGGCCTGTGGCTGGCGTTCTTTGTCTCCGCGGCGGGCATGGGCGGTATCTTCCCGTCCTTCTCGGCCCTGGCGGCCAACGCCGTGGAAGCCTCGGAGCAAGGGGCGACCGCCGGCTCCATCGGCGCCGCCCAAGGCCTGGGCACGGTGATCGGCCCGCTGGCCGGGACCCTGATCTACGCCATCGAACCGCGCCTGCCCTACCTGATCGCCGCCGTGCTGCTGTTGCTGGTGGCGGCCTGGCCAATCCCTCAGGACATCCCCCAGCCAAAGGTCAACGGATGACCTGATGCCAAAAAAAACGGCGCCCTGAGGCGCGTTTTTTGTTTCAGAGAATGCGGTAGAGCAAACGCTCGATGCGCACCCGACTGACCCGCCGCAGGAACTTGCCCACGGCCTCCGGGTAGTCCACCAGGGTCTCCAGGTTCTGGAAGTGCTCGATGCGCCGGGTGTGCTCGAAGATCTCCGTCAGCTCACGCTGGCGCGGCTCCAGCAACTCGCCCTTGGGGTCGTCGAGCAGCAAAGCGTTTTCCAGGTCCAGGCGGAACGCCCGCGGGTTGAGGTTGTTGCCGGTGAGCAAGGTGTAGCGCTGATCGACCCACATGCCCTTGAGGTGGTAGGTGTTGTCGCCGTCGCGCCACAGGTGCAGGTTCAACTGGCCGCTGTCGATCATCCGCTGATGACGCTTGGCAAAGCGCCGCAGGCTGATCTCGTACAGGTAAGGCAGCGCAGCGATCACCTTGAACGGCTCGCTGGGCGGAATGTAGAAGTCGTTGGCGGTCTTGTCGCCGACGATGATGTCGATCTTCACCCCACGGGCCAGGGCACGGTTGACCTCACGGGTCACCGGCAGCGGCAGGTTGAAGTACGGGGTGCAGATGGTCAGTTGCTGCTGGGCGCTGGCAATCAGCTCGCAGATCACCCGACTCAGGGGGTTGTTCTTGCCCACGCCAAGCAACGGGCTGACCGACAGCTCGCCCTTGAGCACGCCACCGGCGCTGGTGTCATAGGCCGCGTGCTTCAAGCGGCTGCGCAAGTCACCGATGTCGTTGCGCAGGCTGCGGGTGCTGGGCAGGTTCGGCAGGTCCAGGCGATGCACCGCCCGGGACTCCACCAGGCCGTGCTGAATCAGATGCTGCATGGAGTCGGCCAGGGCCCGGTTGTGCAGCAGGTGATAGCGGTCATACCGGTACTTATCGAACTTGTGCAGGTACACGTTGTTCAGGCTGGCGCCGCTGTAGATCACACAGTCATCGATCACAAAGCCCTTGAGGTGCAATACCCCGAACAGCTCCCGGGTCTGCACCGGCACGCCGTACACCGGCACTTCGCTTGCGTGGGTGCGGGTCATCTCCTGGTACCAGGCCGAGTTGCCCGGCTGCTTGCCGGCGCCAATCAAGCCCCGCTGGGCCCGCAGCCAGTCCACCACCACCACAATGTCCAACTCGGGGCGTGCGGCCTTGGCGGCGTGCAGGGCATCGAGGATTTCCTGGCCGGCTTCATCCTGCTGCAGGTACAGGGCGACAATATAGATGCGCTGCGTGGCCTGGGGGATCTTCTCCAGCAGGCAGCGGCGGAACTCGGCGGCACCGGAGAGGATGGACAAGGCGTCGGCAGCCAGGGGAAAGCTGCGCAGTTTGGGCAACAGAGAGCGTTTGAAAAGCGACGGCATAGGGCTCGCAGTGGGTCGAATCCAAAGAGCGCAAGAGCTTACACCATGGACCGACATTTCATAACCCACCCACCCCCCTCTTTTTGTATCTTGTGGCTTGAAGCTGAGGCTTGC
>NZ_JALQCW010000075.1 GCF_023241715.1 Pseudomonas morbosilactucae | reverse complement strand
CAAGGCCGCTCTGGCGCTTGTGTCTGTTCTTGCCTACATCGGCTGTGAATTCAGCTGTCGTGTGCAGATTTTTACCTGTCTGAGTCGTGACCGAGCCTGATAAAAACCGGGTCTGCTGTTAGAGCAAGGGGAGCATAACCGCCCTTGCTTTCCCTCCCTCAAAGACGGCCATGAACATGACAGTACCAACATCGAGACCCTCAACAGCAAGACGGTGAACAATGCCTGTGCTGATTTGGAACGCCAGACGGTGCGTTTGCAGCAATGGGTGGGCAGCTTTCGGATCTGACTCATGTCTTGGGGGCGCGGTCGCCCATCCAGACCTGGGGCAGCAGGATTTTACTGAACCTGGCAGCGATCAAAAAAAGGACCTTCGGGTCCTTTTTTCGTTTCTGTGCAAACCCCTGTAATCCAGCACTGCATGCAGTGCTTGGGGGGTAAATGACTCGCTCGAGAAATCTACAGCTTCTGCCGATTGAGGGGGCGGTTATCGGCGTCGATCTCCCCCTCGTTCAGCAGCTCTGATGCGCTTGAGCCGTGTTCGACCCGGTGTAGCCAATACAGCACGGCCTTCTTCATGAACCAATGCGGTGTTCGATCCAGAGAGGCAGCGGCCTGCTTGATCCTCTTTCTGGTTGAAGGGTCGAGCTTGATGCCTGACGTCGATGAGCTCACTCGCATCTTCCTTTCTCAACATCTCAAGAGGCTGTGGTGGCGGCCGGGTAGGCCGTCGCTTTCGCATTGTGGCGATAGGCAAGCAGCAAGCCGATGTACCAGATGGGCATCACGTACAGGGCGGTGCGGGTGTCCGGCTCCAGTGCGAGAAGGCACAGGACGAACATCAGGAACGCCAGGGAAATACCTGCCGTGAACCTGCCACCGGGGAGCTTGAAGGTCGAGCGCAGGTGAGCTTCGTGGTTGCTGCGGCGGTAGGCGAAGTACGACAGCAGGATCAACGACCAGGTGACGATAACCATGACAGCCGAAATCGTCGACACCAGGGTGAAGATCACCATGATGTCCGGGATGGCGAACAGCAGGGTCAGCGCAATCGCCATGCAAAGGCCCGAGAACACCAGTGCGCGGACCGGTGTGCCGGAGCCCGACAGGCGCCCGAAAGCCTGCGGTGCCTGTTTGTTGTGAGACAGGCCGTAGAGCATGCGGGAGCCCGAGTACACGCCGCTGTTGGCCGAGGAGGCTGCCGACGTCATCACCACGAAGTTGATCATCCCCGCGGCTGCCGGCAGGCCGCCCAGCAGGAACAGCTCGACGAAGGGGCTGCGGTTTGCAGGCACGTTGGCCCAGGAGATCACGCTGATGATGCAGGCAAGCGCCGTGACGTAGAACAGCAGGATGCGCAGTGGGATGGTGTTGATGGCCTTGGGCAGCGTTTTCTCCGGGTTGTGGGCTTCAGCTGCGGCGGTGCCCAGAAGCTCGGTGCCAACGAACGAGAAGATGGCGATCTGGAAGCCGGCAAGGAAACCCAAGATGCCATGGGGCATCATGACGCCGGGCGCTACCAGGTGGCTGAAGGACGCGGTTACCCCGGCAGGGGACGTGTAGGACGTGGCCACCATCACCAGCCCGGTGACGATCAGGGCGACGATGGCGATGATTTTGATCAGGCCGAACCAGAACTCCACCTCACCGAAAGCCTTCACGGCCAGCATGTTGAGTGCCAGGAGCAGGAACATGGTGCTGAAGGCTGGAATCCATGTGGGGAGGTGTGGATACCAGTATTGAAGGAACCCTGCGACCACCACCACGTCACCGACGGCGACTACTACCCAACTGAGCCAGTACGACCAGGCCAGTATGAATCCTGCGCGTGGCCCGAGGTAATGGTGCACAAGCTCGGCGAACGAGCCCATTTCAAGGTTGGCGAGGAGCATCTCTCCCATCGCCCGCATGATGCAAAAGACGAAGAACCCAATAATCGCGTAGACCAGGATGATTGAGGATCCGGAGAGCGCAATCATCTTCCCTGACCCCATGAAGAGACCCGTGCCGATGGCGCCGCTGATCGCAATCAGCTGAATGTGACGATTTTCCAGCAGTCTTTTAAGTGTTCGTCCGTCGCCGTGAGTCGCGTCTTGCGAGTTGCAGGTTTGATGCATAACTGACCTCTTATTTTTTTTCTGAGAAAACCTCTCCCTCCTTCCTGATGAAAGGTGATTTATGTGGGCATAAGTAATGTTGCACCTCATAAAACGGAGGGTTTGGTTAATACGCAGACGAGAAAGCAAATTCCAGCGCAAGGGCCTGACCAAACTGTCAGGTGATTGAACTCTAGAGACGCGGTGTGCGTGTTGCCGTTGTTGGATCCTGCCCCGGTCGACTAGAAGTGCTCATTTTGCCAGCCCTAGTTGCCAACCGGAACGCTACAAAATGTTATGCGCGAAGGCCTGTCTTATCACTTTGCATAGTCTGTGTTGCATTTTGATAGGTCGCGCAAAGCAAGGTACGGGCGGCCCAATTCGGACTACATCTTGAAGGTCGACAGCAGGATGCTGGTTTCAGTGTTGTCGATGTACTGAATGGAGCGAATGGTGTTGAGCGCCTTGTCAAAGGCCTCCAGTGTTTCGGCCCGAAGCTCCGCCATCAGGTCCCATCGGCCGTTGGTGGTATGGATGGCGACTACGCTGGGATGCCCGCGTAGCGCGTGTTTGACCTCGGCGGCATGGTGGCCACTGATAGCAATGCTGGTGATTGCCCTGACCCCTCGCTCTATGGCATCGGACTGAAGGCGGATCGTGTAGCCCATGATGATGCCGCTCTCTTCGAGCTTGGTGAGGCGATTCTGCACAGTGGCCCGGGCGACCTTGAGCTTCTTGGCCAATGTCATAACAGGGGTGCGGGCGTTGTCCCGCAGTAGAGCGATGAGTTCCCGATCAATGTTGTCCATGATGCGCACGCTATCCAGATTGCTATTTTTAGTGAGCAAAGTGTCTATAAAACTGCCAAATCTGGCAACCTGTACGCTTCATTTTGTATCAGTCTTTCATCAGAATTTTGCAGGTGGCAAGAACTCTTACTTGGCGCCCGCTCAGCACTACTTCAAGGCGGGCGCCCTTATTCAGGTGCTTAGCAATGACGCATTTCATCGACGTACCCACGATGTCTGACCTGGTTCATGACATTGGCGTAGTGCAGTTCTTGGGGGAACTTTCCGAGGTTATTCGCGAAGACTTCAAGCGCTGGCCGGAGTTCGACAAGTCTGCCCGCGTGGCAAGCCACTCAGAGGTCGGGGTGATTGAGTTGATGCCCGTGGCGGATCACAACCAGTATGCGTTCAAGTATGTAAACGGCCATCCCTCCAACACCTTCAAAGACCTTCATACCGTGATGGCATTCGGGGTGCTTGCTGATGTCAACACGGGCTACCCCGTGCTGCTTTCTGAGCTGACGATTGCAACGGCCTTGCGTACCGCCGCCACCTCGCTGATGGCCGCCAAAGCACTGGCCCGTCCAGACGCTCGAAAAATGGCATTGATCGGTAACGGTGCGCAAAGTGAGTTCCAGGCCCTGGCCTTCCATAAGCACCTGGGCATTCAGGAGATCGTTGCGTACGACACCGATCCTCTCGCGACGTCGAAGCTGATCAGGAATCTCCAGGAATACCCCGAGCTCAAAATCACCCGTGCGCAGAGTGTTGCCGAAGCCGTACGAGGGGTGGACATCATCACCACCGTCACCGCAGACAAGGCCTACGCGACCATCATCACCCCCGAGATGCTTGAGCCGGGAATGCACCTGAACGCCGTCGGCGGTGACTGCCCGGGTAAAACCGAACTCCATGCCGAGGTCCTGCGCCAATCCAGGGTCTTTGTGGAGTACGAGCCGCAGACCCGCATCGAAGGCGATATCCAGCAGCTTGAAGCCGACTCGCCCGTCATCGACCTGTGGCGTGTGCTCACGGGTGATCAGGAAGGTCGCCAGAGCACAGAGCAGATCACCGTGTTCGACTCCGTGGGCTTCGCTCTCGAAGACTATTCGGTGCTGCGCTACGTGCTTCAGCAGGCTGAAAAACGTGGTGTGGGTACGAAGATCGATCTCGTTCCGTGGGTCGAGGACGATCCGAAAGACCTGTTCAGCCACACCCGTGGTCGCTCGGCGAAAAAACGCATCCGACGCGTTGCATAACTCTAAGATCAGCCCCCTACATCGGTAATTCTTGATGGCATTTCCAACGCGTTCGATTCAAGCGCCTGCTGCCGTGGTGATGGTCAGGCCACACGCCTTCACCCCCAACCCAGAAACGGCTGCTGACAACGCCTTCCAGCGCTCAAATGCCTCTATCGCAGCGCACGCCCTTTCTGAGGTTGCGCGCGATGAGGTCACTCAGGCCGCCGAGCGGCTAGAGGCAGAGGGTGTTCGGGTTCATCTGTTTGATGACTTCGGCGAGAAAAACACCCCGGACTCGGTCTTCCCGAATAACTGGTTCTCGACACACCCAGGTGGTCACGTCGCGATCTACTCGATGTACTCGCCGAACCGCCGTCGGGAGAGGCGCGCCGATGTCATCGAGATGCTCAAGCAGGAGTACCGGGTTCAGGACGTGATCGACTACTCGGGCCTGGAGCAGGATGAGCTGTTCCTTGAGGGCACCGGAGCCATGGTGTTCGATCACATGTCCCGTGTGGCGTACACGGCTCGCTCGAACCGGGCTGACCCGATTGCCCTGGAGCGGTTCAGCACCCACTTCAACTTCGAGCCCATGGTGTTCGACACGACGGACGAGAAAGGCGTGCCGATCTATCACACCAACGTCTTGATGTGTGTGGCGACTGAATTCGCCCTGGTGGGGTTCGGCACTTTCACGAAACAGGCTCGTGCGGAAGAGGTTCGCATGCGTTTGATGGAGTCAGGTCGAGACGTGATCGATCTGACCAACCAGCAGATCAACGAGTTTGCCGGCAACGCAATCGAGCTCTCTGGGCGAGACGGTCGAATCCTGGCCCTCTCACGTCGAGCCTTCGACAGCCTCTCGGCAGAGCAGCGTCAACGTATCGAGCGGTCGGCCCGGTTGGTGCCGTTGGACGTTCCGACCATTGAAATGGCCGGAGGCTCTGTGCGCTGCATGATCGCGGGGATCCACTTGTCGCCTCGAACGTAACCTCAACGAGATGACCCCCATCCCCGCCCTCGCCAGGTGGGGATGGTTGTTATGGGCTTGCGCAGCGGTTCACGATAAGCATCGCCAATCTGCCCATCGCTCCGCAATTGATGGACTGGTGCCGGGCTGCTGCTGGCACGCAGCAAGTACTCCGAGGAGTCGCAGCGCCAGTTGCTACAGGGGTTCACCCTGAGCGGCTTCTGGGCGGCCGGGCAGGGGGGATGCACTCGCCGACTGTTCCGCTCCCGCGGCGCGGCGCTACTGATACTGCTGTGCTTGTCTGATCGGCAGCTCGACGCGAAAGGTGGTGCCAATCCCCAGTTCGCTGCGCACGCTGATCTCGCCACGGTGCTTCTTGATGATGCCGTAGGACAGGGATAAACCCAGGCCCGTGCCCTGGCCCACCGGTTTGGTGGTGTAGAAGGGGTCGAAGATTTTCTGCAGGCTGTCTGGCGCAATCCCCGAGCCGGTATCGCTGACTTCGATCCACACCCGTTCTCCTTCCACGCCGTTGCTCAGGGTGATGGAGCCTCGTTCCGGGCCCATGGCCTGGGCGGCGTTGACGATCAGGTTCATCAGCACCTGGTTGATCTGCGACGGCAGGCACTCGACCTCCGGCAGCGGGGTGTAGTACTTGACCACGTCGGCCTTGTACTTGATCTCGGCGGCGACGATGTTCAAGGTCGAATCCAGGCCCTGTTGCAAGTCTGCCCATTGCCATTCCTGGCTTGAGTCGACTCGTGAGAAGTCCTTGAGGTCCTTGACGATCTGGCTGACCCGGCCAATGCCCTCCTTGGACTCCTTGATCAGCAACGGAATGTCTTCCAGGAGGAAGTCCAGCTCGATCGCCGTGCGCAGTTGCACCAGGGAGTCGCGTGCCGGCTCCTGGGCGATGGCCTGCTCCGCATGGCCATAGGCATTGAGCATCTCCTGCAAGCGCCGGAAGTAGTTGTCCAGGGTGCCGAGGTTGGAGGAAATGAAGCCAATGGGGTTGTTGATTTCATGAGCCACCCCGGCGGCCAGTTGACCCAGGGACGCAAGTTTTTCTGACTGCACCAACTGGCTTTCCAGCAACTTGCGTTCGTCGATCTCCTTTTGCAGTTCGGCGCTGGTCTGTTTGAAGGCCAGGGTGCGTTGTTCAACCAGCGCTTCCAGCTGGCTCATCTGCAAGTTGGCGCGGGTGGTCATTTCCCACTTGGTGGTGAGGGTGTTGGCCATTTGCTGGACTTCAATATTGTCGAACGGCTTTTTCAGGATCAACAGGCGGTCATGGCCGTCCAGGCGATCGAGCAACTCGTCCCAGGAGTAATCGGAGTAGGCGGTGCACACCACCACTTGCAGCCGCGGGTCGTGTTGCCAAAGCGCCTCAATGGTTTGTGCGCCGTCCCAGCCATCGGGCATACGCATGTCGACAAAGGCCAGTGCGTAGGGCCGCTCCCGGTTCGCGGCATCCAGCAGCTTGGCCAGTCCTTCCTGGCCACCGTAGGCCGAATCCAGTTCGAACACGGTGGCAGCGGTCTTCGGTGCGCTGCCGAACAGTGCGTTTTCCATGGCGTCCAGTTCGGCGCTGTCACCGGTCTGGGGCGTGAGGATCTTGCGGAAGTCGACGTGGATCGCCGGAGTATCGTCGATCAGCAGGATGCGCCGGTTGATGGGGTTGCTCATGACTCACCTTCGGCGATTTTCAGGGGGATTTGCAGGACGAACATCGCACCGGTGCCTGGACCGTCACTGTAGGCATTCAAGCGGCCGTTCATCTCGATGGCTGCCAGCGCACAGCTGTGCAGGCCAAAGCCGTGGCCTTCTTTGCGCGTGGTGAAGCCGTGGACAAAAATACGCGTCATGTTTTCCGGGGTGATGCCTTCGCCCTCGTCGCGGACACTGATCTGCAGGGTCTGGCCTTCTACGATGCTGGTTGCCAGGGTCATGTTGCGCTCGTGATTGGAAACGTCGGACATGGCGTATTTGGCATTGCTGATCAGGTTGATCAGGATCAGCAGCAGCCGGTGCTTGTCGCCCATGATGCGCGGAATATCGGCGTACTCCTTGAGCACCTTCACATGGTGCCGGGTGAGGGCGCCGGAATTCATGCGCAGCGCGTCTTCGAGCAGCTCACCGATCGACAGCGGCTCCAGCACACTACTGGCTCCGGCGTAGGATTGCTGGGTGGAAACGATGTCCTTGATGTGATCGACGCTCTTGCTCAGTTGGGTCAGTTCCTCGGCCATGCCTTGCTGCTCAAGGTCGATGGCTTCCACCAACTGGTTCAGGTAGCCGGGGAGCAATTTGCCTTTTTCGTCCTCGCTGAGAAAACGCCCCAGGTCTTCCGAGTGCTGGTTGATCAACTGCATCGCCCTGCCCAGGCCCTGAGCCTTGCTGTTACGCAGTTTGCGGGTCACCAAGTCGGCAGAGATGTTCACGCTGTTGAGCACGTTGCCGACGTTGTGCAAGACGTTGGTGGCAATTTCTGCCATGCCGGCCTGGCGCGCGCTGTCGAGCAGTTCGCTCTGGGTGTCCTTGAGCTGGCGAGTGCGTTCCTCGACCCGCTGTTCGAGCTCGTCGTTGACCGCCACCAGCGCTCGGTTTATCTGGTGGATTTCGGCAAAGCTGCGGATCAGGCGGACCGTCAGCCAGATCAGGAGCAACACCAGCAGCGCAGAAAACAGCAGCAGGTAAAAATGGTAGCGCTGGTCAATGATTTCGGCTTCCTGCTGGTCACGGTTGAGCATGTTGGTGATGTCGTCCAGGCGCTCGGAGACCGGAACCATTTCGATCTGTTCAAGCAGGCCGTTGACCAGGGGCTGCTCACGCAGGATCAGCGAAATATGGTTACTGAGCACGTCGATGGAATCATGGAAGTCCTGTGGCAGCCGCTCCTTGTTCACTTGCAGTTTGTTCAGGCCCACCAAAATATCGGCAGCGTGCTCGGCGGAAGTGACCTGGGCAAACTCCAGGCTGCTGAGCAACAGGTCATAGGTGTCGGTGGCGATATTCTGTAATTGCTGTTTGTCGGCATCGGTCAGTCGAGCCAGTTGGGCTTGGATGTCATCTTCGGCTGTCGGCAGGAAGGCTAGAGAGTTACGCAGCACGGCATTGTGCGACTTGAATTGCTCCACCAGCCGGGTTTTTTCCTTCATCGCGTTTAGGTAGGCGTCCTGGGTGGCGCGCCAGTCAGGCGCCTGGTTGCGCCGGTCATGGGAGGCCATGGAGTCAAAGCTTTGCCACAGCTGGGTCATTTTGCTCAAGGGCGAGACCAGCGGGTCGTAGTTGTGACTGATGGCGACCCGGGCCTTGAGGATCTCGTTTTCCCATTGGGCGTTCTGCTGCATGATCTGGCGGATGAGGTCCCGGGATTCGGTGTAGGCAGCGGTCTGGTCCGATTTCGAATTGATGTACAGAAACAGCAGGATCGACGCGAGCACGACGGCGACCCCGGCCAGCAGGAGGAGGCTGGTGCGACGGGACACCTTCATAGTGGTTTGCCTTCCCATTCACCGGTCAGGGTCTTGAGGAATTTGACGATCAGGGTCTTGTCTTCCTCGGATGGAATGCGTCCCAGTTGGTACTTGAACATGATCGCCACGGCGCCCTCCAGGGTCGGCTCCGAACCGTCATGAAAGTAGGGCGCAGTGACTGCAACGTTACGCAGGCTCGGCACCTTGAATACATTACGATCATCCTCCTCGCCGGTGACATTGAACCGCCCCAGGTCCGCCACGGTCGGGTTGCCCCGGGCCTTGAAGTAGTCGCCGAGTACGCCGAATTTCTGGAACATGTTGCCGCCGATGTTCACACCCTGATGGCAAGCAATGCAGCCGTAGTCCTGGAAACGTTGGTAGCCGTATTTTTCTTCCAAGGTCAGGATTTCAGTATTGCCCGCCAGGTACTGGTCGAAGCGCGAGTTGCTGCTGAGCAGGGTCCGTTCATAGTCGGCCAGGGCGCTGCGGATATTGGCCTGTGTCACGGCGTCCGGGTAGGCCTCGGCGAACGCGCTGCCATAGCCCGGGTCGGCGCCGATGCGCTGGACCACGGTGGCCCAGTCACTGCCCATCTCGGAGGGGCTCTGGACTACGACGTGTACTTGTTCTTCCAAGGTTTCGGCGCGGCCGTCCCAGAACTGACGGAAGTTCAAGCTGGCGTTGAACACGCTCGGCGTATTGACCGCCACGGGTTTGCCGTCAAACCCCACTGACAGTGGTTTGTTATCGGCGCCGCCATGCTCCAGTCGATGGCAGCTGGCGCAGGACAAGCTGTTATTCACCGAAAGGCGTGGGTCGTTGAATAGCTGGCGTCCCAGTTCGACGCGCTTGCCATCCAGGGCCGGCAGCGGCGGTAAGGGCTTGAGTGGCCCCTCCAGTGGCGCGGCATCGGCGCCAACAGCGAACAGCAAGCCGGCTGAGAGCAGCAATGGGAGTGAAAACATGGTCGGTATCCTTAGCCCGCGAATGTTCATGAACGGCTTAGAAGGAGCTGCCGCGGGGCGCTCAGGAAAATGGCGAACGCTTCGGGTTCCACTGCTTTGCTGAAGTAGAAACCCTGGCCTTCCTCGCACTGGTGGCGCTTGAGAAAGTCCAGCTGTTCGGCGTTCTCGATACCTTCGGCGATGATACTCAGGTTGAGGCTTTTCCCCAGGTCAATGATGCTGCTCACCAATTTGGCGTCGTTGCTGTCGATACTCAGGTCGCGTACGAAGGATTGGTCGATTTTCAGCACATCGACTGGGAATTTCTGTAAGTAGCTCAGGCTGGAGTAGCCGGTCCCGAAGTCGTCTACAGCTAGCCTTACCCCAAGCCTCTTGATCGCATGCAGCGTGGTGATGGTGGCCTCGACGTTCTGCATCAGCACGCTTTCGGTGATCTCCAGCTCCAGGTGTGATGGATCGAGCCCGGTCTCGGCCAGTGTCTGGGTCAAGCGTTCGACAAAGTCGGGTTGTCGGAAATCGATGGCTGACACGTTCACCGACATGCAGATGGGTGACAGACCTTGGGCCTGCCAGGCCCGCGACTGGAGGCAGGCGCTGCGCAGCACCCACTTGCTGAGGGCGACGATCAGCCCGCAGTCTTCGGCCACTGGAATGAACACCGAGGGACTGACCAGGCCATGGCCGGGCCGTGCCCAGCGCACCAGGGCTTCGGCACCGACCACGGCGCCGCTGGCCAGATTCATTTTGGGCTGGTAGTGCAGGACCAGCTCCTGGCGCTGCAAGGCCAGGCGCAGTCCGGTTTCCAGGGTTTGCCGGTGCTGGGCGTGGAGGTTCATGTCTTCGATGAAAAAACTGAAGCCATTGGGGCCGCAGTCCTTGATGTTGCGCATGGCGGTCTCGGCTTTTTTGATCAGAGACACGGCATCCAAACCATCGTCGGGATAAATGCTGATGCCCAGGCTGGCAGTAACCGCCAGGTCGTGCCCGGCCACCCAGTGTGGAGTGTTGACGGCCGCCAGCAGTTTTTCGGCCACTCCCCGGGTCTGCTGCGGGTGCACGATGTCACCCAGGATCACCACGAACTCGTCCGAACCGTAGCGGAACACCGAGTCGGACTCGCGCAGCGCCTTCGCCAGGCTCTGGGCGACGTGCTTGAGCATTTCGTCCCCGGCGGGATGACCGAGGGCATTGTTGATCCGTTTGAAGCGGTCCAGACCGATAAACATCACGGCGATCTGCCGGTCATGGCGCCGGGACTGGGTCAGGTACTGGGTCAGGCGATCGCCCAGCAGCGTACTGTTGGGCAGCTCGGTGAGCGGGTCGTAGTGCAGGAGGCGGGACACGTTCAGCAGTTCCTGGACCCGTTGCTCAATGGTATGTTCCAGGTCGCGCATCTTGATCGCGGCGTCTTGTGCCAGTTGCCATTTCCAGGTCAGAGCACTGGCCATCTGGCGGATTTCCAGGCTGTCGAACGGTTTTTTCAGGATCAGCAACTGATCGCCGAATTCGATGCGTTCGGCCATGGCCTCCCAGGAGTAGTCAGAGAACGCAGTGCATAAGGCGATCTGCAGATGGGGGTCGGCTTTCCATAATTGTTCGATTGTTTGCAAGCCATCCCAGCCTGGAGGCATGCGCATATCGATAAAGGCCAGGGCGTAGGGCCTGCCTTCGGCCAGGGCCTGCTTGACCCGTTCCAGGCCTTCTTCGCCCTGGTAGGCGGAATCGAGCTGGAAGTGCGACTGGGGGATGTGTGTGGTGCCGAACAGCAGGGCTTCGGTGCTGCTTAGAGGACCGTCATCGTCAGGGCAGAGGATCTTGCGAAAGTCCTGATGGATCGCAGCGGTGTCGTCAACGATCAGGATTCGCCGGTTGCGGTGATCCGTAGACGCTGTCATTGCCGGGCTCCTGCCCGACACAGTGACCTTGGGTATAGGTTCATCGGGCTTCCTTTCCTGAACGCCGGAGGGTGGTTCCATCCAGGGCGTGAGCATAGTCCGGCTTCCCATTAATCGCTAACGCCCGCTATCAAATACAGACGCTGCTCGCGCAACTCATCTAAGCTCCTGCGCAAGATGGGCCGGATTGGCGTCAAACGGAAGGGGCGAAGCATGGAAGAGCCTGAAAATAATGTGACTCAGAACAGGCCGACGATTCTGTTGGTCGACGACGAGGAGTCGATTCTCAACAGCCTGCGCCGCTTGCTGCGGAGCCAGCCCTACGAGATCTTGCTGGCGGATAGCGGCGCCAGGGCCCTGGAAATCCTTGAGCAGCGGCCGGTGGATGTGGTCATGAGCGATGCCCGTATGCCGAGCATGGACGGTGCGACGCTACTGGCGCATATTCATCGGCTATACCCCTCAACGCTGCGTATCCTGCTCACCGGGTACGCCGACATGACGATGATCGCCAAGGCCATCAACGAAGGGCAGATCCATCGCTACATCAGCAAGCCATGGAACGACGAGGATATGTTGGTGACCTTGCGTCAGGCCCTGGTTTATCAGCACTCCGAAAGCGAACGCCAGCGTCTGGAAGCGTTGACCCGGCAGCAGAACGAACAACTGCGCAGCCTCAATCTGACCCTGGAAAAACACGTGGCGGCGCGCACCGCCGAATTGCAACAGACCGCCGATATGCTCGATCTTGCCTATGAAGAGCTCAAGCGCAGCTACGTGACCGGAACCGAGGTCTTTTCACTTCTGGCCAACCTGCGCCTGCCCAAGGCCAAGCAGACCAACCGCCAAATCATCGAATTGATTCGCGTCTACTGCGTCAGTCATGGCCTTGATGAAGCCGAAAGTCGGGACATGACCATGGCCGCTGCGCTTTACAATATCGGCAAGTTGAGCTGGACCGACAGCATGATGACGGCCCCGGCCGATCAGCTGTATCACACCGAACGAGAGCTGTACCGGGCCTATCCGAAACAAAGCGAGTCGCTGTTGATGACCCTGGAGCCGATGAAAGATGCGGCACGCATCATCCTGCATCACCAGGAGCGTTGGGACGGTAGCGGTTTTCCCGATCACCTCAAGGGCACGGCCATTCCTTTGGGGGCACGTTGGCTGAAGTTGGCTGTGGACTTTATTGAGTTGCAGCGCGGGTTGATCCTGGAGCGGCAAATGAACAGCGACGAAGCGCTGCTGTTCATCCGCAAATACGCCGGCAAATTGTACGACCCAGGTTTGGTGGAAGACTTCATCAACGTTTGCGCGACGTTCCTCAGTGACGTGACCTTGGCCGATCCGACCGTCAAGGACCTGGGCACCCGGGAACTGGTTGCCGGGATGGTCCTGGCTCGCAACCTGAATGCCGATAACGGCATGCTGCTGCTGAATGCGGGCAAGGTCTTGAGTACGGCGCTGGTGGAAAAGCTGATCGCTTTCGAAGCGATGGAAGGCGGTAAGTACACGGTTTTTATCAAAGAACCTGAGGTTGCAACCCAGAGCGATGGCGTATTGAGTTCGTGATTAACAATAGACATAAAAGAAATCAGACATAAAAGAAATCCCTTGGATTTCAACGGCGCGCCGCGCCAGGCGTGAGCCTCGTTTCCCGCACCCAACATACAGAAAAAGCCACTCAATCGAGTGGCTCTTTTTCGCCTGCGATTTGCCCAGCAGAGTGCTTTGCACTCCCGCCCGCATTGCAACGGGTTCACCTCTTGCCATTGGACCGCGGGGGCAGCCCAGCCCCCAATTCGGCCTCGCTCAATAAACCTGAGGCACGATCAGTTCCGGCGGCGTCGGGCTGCGGGAGTAATCTTCCTGGCGCACACGCTGCGGCAGCTCGATCACCGGTAGTTCCACTTCTTCATAGGGCATCTGCCCGAGAAGGTGATGGATGCAGTTGAGCCGGGCTTTCTTCTTGTCATCGGCTTGCACCACCCACCAGGGGGCTTCGGCGATGTGGGTGCGTTCCAGCATGATTTCCTTGGCCTTGGTGTAGGCCTCCCAGCGCCGACGGGACTCCAGGTCCATGGGGCTGAGTTTCCATTGTTTGAGCGGGTCGTGAATGCGACTGAGAAAGCGCAGGTGCTGTTCCTGATCGGAGATGGAGAACCAGTACTTGATGAGTTGGATGCCGGAGCGGGCGAGCATGCGTTCGAACTCCGGCACCGTGCGGAAGAACTCTTCGTACTGGTCGTCGTTGCAAAAGCCCATGACTTGTTCGACGCCGGCGCGGTTGTACCAACTGCGGTCGAACAGCACGATTTCACCCGCGGCCGGCAAATGCGAGACGTAGCGCTGGAAATACCATTGGGTGCGTTCGCGGTCATTGGGGGCTGGCAGGGCGGCAACCCGGCAGACCCGAGGGTTGAGGCGTTGGGTAATGCGCTTGATGACGCCGCCCTTGCCGGCGGCATCACGGCCTTCGAACAGGATCACGACTTTATGGCCGGTTTTGACCACCCAGCTTTGCAGCTTCACCAATTCGCCCTGCAGGCGGAACAGTTCGCTGAAGTAAATCCGGCGCGCGTTCTTCTCGCTACCGTCCTCGACGTGCTCATCAAACAGCGCATTCAGGTCATGCCCGTCTTCGGATAATTCCAGTTCCAGCTCTTCGTCACTGTGATCAAGCAGCTCACGGTGTATGCGCTGTATCAAGGCGTCTTCTGTCGAGTACATGGGACCCGCTCGCGTGGTGGAGGAGGGCAGAGTGTTAGTCGCAATTTGTGACGAGGCGATGACATCAAGGGGCGTTTCTGCGGGGGGAAGGGGGGGCGAAAGCGCGGTTTGCCATTCCACATTCATAAAATCGTAACAAAGCTGCGGCAGAGTTCGGGAGCCCGTCACCACAAGGAGTTCTTTTAATGAAATGTTTGATGAAGTCTGTTGCGCTCGCTATCACGGTCTCTCTTTGTGCCACCTCGGGGGCCTTTGCCGCTGAGAGCGTACGCCTGACTGGTTCCGGTGCCAGCTTCCCGGCCCCGATCTACCTCACCTGGTTCAAGGATTTCAGCAAGAAAACCGAAGGTGTCACTGTGGATTACCAATCCAAGGGCAGTGGCGCGGGTGTACAGGACTTCCTGAATAAAACCGTCGACTTCGCCGCCAGTGACTCGGCAATGAAAGACGAAGACATCGCCAAGGTCGCCGAAGGCGTGCAGTTGCTGCCAATGACCGCCGGTGAAATCGTGCTGGCCTATAACCTGCCGGGCAACCCCAAGGGCCTCAAGCTGCCACGCGACGTCTATTCCAACATCTTCCTGGGCAAGATCACGCGCTGGAACGACCCCCAGATCGTTGCGGCCAACCCGGACCTGAAACTGTCCGACACGCCGATCACCGTTGTCGTGCGTGCTGATTCCAGCGGCACCACCGCGGTATTCACCAAGCACTTGGCGGCCATCAATCCAGACTTCAAACAAGCGCTGGGTGAAGGCAACACCGTCAACTGGCCGGCCAGCGACAAATTCATCAAATCGCCGAAGAACGATGGCGTGACCGCCACCGTCCGCCAGACTCCGGGCGCGATTGGCTACATCGAATACGGCTTCGCCAAGCTGGCCAAGGTTGACTTCGCCCAGTTGCAGAACAAGGCCGGCCAGTACGTAGTGCCGAACGCTGAAAGCGGTGCCGAGGCCCTGGCCGCAGTGAAGATGCCGGAAAGCCTGGTGGCCTGGCTGCCGGACCCGGACGGTGCCAAGTCCTACCCGATCACGTCCTACACCTGGATGATCTTCCGCAAGCAGAACGAGAACCCGGCCAAAGCCAAGGCCATGCGTGAAATGGTCGAGTACAGCCTGACCGAGGGGCAGAAAATCGCCGACTCGATGGGCTATATCCCCCTGCCGCAATCGGTCATCGACCAGGTTCGCAAAGCGTCCGCCAACATCCAGTAATGCTCGTGAGGCCTCTCTCGGCGGCTGTCAGGCCTGCCGGGAGAGTTTCCCCCTTGTTCCGGAATTAGCCAATGAACAAACCTTTCGTCGTACCGGTTAACCCGGACTCTGCCTGCCAACCGCCGTCTGCGAAAGACTTCATGGTGGATCGCACCTTCCGTGCGCTCTCTCGCATCGGCGTGGTGCTCGTTCTGGCGCTGGTCTTCGCGCTGGTCTTCGAGGTGGGGCGCAAGGCGCTGCCTGGCATGGAAAAGCATGGCCTGGACGTCATCTTCGGCACCGTCTGGGACGTGAATCAGGGCAAGTACGGCATTCTGCCGGCCATTTGGGGCACGCTCTACAGCGCCTTGATCGCCCTGGTGATCGCGGGCTTTTTTGGCGTCAGCATGGCGATTTTCCTGACTCAGGATTTTCTGCCCGCCAAGCTTGCCGCCGTTTTTCGCACCATCGTCGAATTGCTCGCCGCCATCCCCAGCGTGGTCTACGGCCTGTGGGGGATCTATGTGGTGATCCCGGCGATTCGGCCACTGACCGCCTGGTTGAACACTGAGCTGGGCTGGATACCTTTTTTCAGCACGTCCTTGAGCGGGCCGGGCTTGCTGCCGGCGGCGCTGGTACTGGCGATCATGATTCTGCCGACCATTGCCGCTGTGTCCCAGGACGCCCTCACCGGCGTGCCGATGAAAACCAAACAGGCCGCCTATGGCATGGGCACCACCCACTGGGAAGCGATTCTCAAGGTGATGGTGCCATCCGCCGCCACCGGCATCTTCGGTTCCCTGGTCCTGGGCCTGGGCCGTGCGCTGGGTGAAACCATGGCGTTGGCCATGCTGGTGGGCAACGCGAACAACATTTCCCTGTCTCTGTTTGCACCGGCCAATACGCTGGCGGCCCTGCTGGCGCTGAACTTCCCCGAGGCCGGGCCGAACGAGATCGAGGTGTTGATGTACGCCGCCCTGGTGCTGATGTTGATCACGCTGATCGTCAACATCTTCGGCTCCATGATCATGATGTATGCCCAACGGGGTAATAAGTGATGACTGACCTCACTGTTGCAACAGACCTGACGTCGCCGGCCGGCGCGATGCCCAGCCTGCAACGCAAGTTCGAAGGCCGCGCCCTGCGCAGCCTGGTGTTGACCACCCTGGTCTGGGGTGGGGCGCTGCTGGCCAGCGTGCCGCTGATTTCCGTGCTCTACATGCTGATCATGCGCGGTGGGGCTCGCTTGAGCCTTGAGGTGTTCACCGAGCTGCCACCCACCGGTTTCGAAACCGGCGGTGGCTTCGGCAACGCGATGGCCGGCACTTTTGTCATGGTCGGTATCGCGGCGGCCATCGCGGTTCCGGTCGGCATCATGGCGGCCATCTTCCTGGCTGAGCTGGGGCCCGACAGCAAACTGGCCAATGCCGCACGCTTTGCCGCCAAGATGCTCACGGGGCTGCCGTCGATTCTGGCCGGGGTTTTTGCCTATGCCCTGGTGGTGATGACCACCGGTACCTACTCGGCACCTGCGGGTGGCGTGGCCCTGGCGGTGCTGATGCTGCCGATCGTCGTGCTCACGGCGGAAGAGTCGATGCGCATGGTGCCCAAAATCATGAAGGACGCCGCCTACGGCATGGGCTGCACCCGCTCCCAGGTTATCTGGAAAATCGTCTTGCCCACCGGCCTGCCGGCGATCCTGACGGGCGTCATGCTGGCCGTGGCACGCGCCGCAGGCGAAACCGCGCCCTTGTTGTTTACCGCGTTGTTCAGCAACTACTGGATCTACCACGACGGCGGCCTGGCCGTCATGAATCCCACGGCCTCGCTGGCGGTGCTGATTTACAACTTCTCCGGCATGCCTTTCGACAACCAGCTCGAGCTCGCATGGGCGGCCTCGTTGGTGCTGGTGATGATTGTGCTGGTCGTGAATGTTGTCAGCCGTATTTTCGGCAAGCCCAAGTATTGAGATCGGGAGCACCTGAATTTTGAACGTATCCACTGCACAACTCGCCGCTCCGTCAGTCACCCAGGCACCTGTGGTCATGGACTGTAAGCTGGACAAGATTTTTTACGGCAACTTCATGGCGGTCCGTGACAGCCATGTGCCGATCGAAAAAAACAAGATCACCGGTTTTATCGGTCCTTCCGGCTGCGGCAAAAGTACCGTGCTGCGTAGCCTCAACCGCATGAACGACCTGGTCAAAGGTTTCCGTTTTGAAGGCCACGTGCACTTCCTCGGGCAGGACGTCTACGGCAAGGGCGTTGACCCGGTGGTCGTGCGCCGTTACATCGGCATGGTCTTCCAGCAACCGAACCCGTTCTCGATGAGCATTTTCGACAACGTCGCCTTCGGCCTGCGCCTCAACCGCTACAAGGGCGACCTGGGTGATCGGGTCAAGCACGCCTTGCAGGGCGCGGCCCTTTGGGATGAGGTCAAGGACAAGCTCAAGGTCAGCGGCCTGTCCCTGTCCGGTGGTCAGCAGCAACGCTTGTGTATCGCCCGCGCCATCGCCACCGAGCCGGAAGTGCTGTTGCTGGATGAGCCCTGCTCGGCGCTCGATCCGATCGCCACGCGCCGGGTCGAGGAGTTGATGGTCGAGTTGAAGAAGGACTACACCATCGCCCTGGTGACCCACAACATGCAGCAGGCCATACGCGTGGCCGACACCACGGCGTTTTTCTCGGTGGACATTTCCCAGGGCACGCGCACCGGCTACCTGGTGGAGATGGGCCCGACGACCCAGATTTTTGACAACCCGCGGGAACAAATGACCGAGGACTACATCAGCGGCAAGTTCAGCTAAGCCACAACCTCCGGTCAAGGCCGGATGCCCCCAGAGGCCCTTGGGCTTGGGCGGGCATCCGGCTATTTACCTTCTTATCTGCCGTTTCCCAGGAATGCCAATGTCTGCAACGCGTCGTCTTGATCTGCCAGCGATTGAACGTGCACTGCGTGAAGTGCAGAGGCGCTTTGCCGCCCTCAGCCGGGACTTTACCGAGCCGCGAGATCCCTTGACTGATGAAGTGCTGAGCAATGTGGTTGAAGGCTATGCGCTGATTGACGAGTATGTCGCCCGGGGTGTCGACCTGTTTAATCTTCAGCAACTGAACCTGATGCTGGAGATCAATGCCACCGTGCTCTGCGGTCGCGACCCGGCGCGCCGACTGGAGTATGCCCAGCACCTGAAGGCGACCGAGGAACACTTCTTCAACAACGTTGAAGGCGGCATCAAGGACTTGTTCAATTGGTACTGCGCCTACCGCAGCGAGTCGGTCTGGAAGCGTGCGGCGGGCGTCTATGTACGGATTCTCAGCAAGCCGCAATTGTTCATTGAAGGCAACAACCGCAGTGGCTCGCTGATCGTCAGCTATTTGCTGATGCGCGCCGGTTTGCCTCCGTTTGTACTGACGCTGGAGAACGCCGAGGGCTACTTCAACCCATCATCCGTCATCCGCAATTCAGCCAAGCATGGCGTCAAGGCGTTGTACGAATTTCCCAAAATCAAGAAAAAATATGCCGCTTTTCTGGAAGAACAGGCCCCCGATCCCATGAAGTTTTTTCTCCAAGACCAGCCCTTGCCTCTCTACAAGGGAGGTCATTGATGAGCGGGTTTCCAACGCTTGAAAAATGCCGGGTTGCCGGTAGTCGAATCTGGCAAGTCATGCAATGCGCTCTCCCGATGCTCGCCTTCAGGCGCCCGCGCATACGGATTTCCTTCGATATCGATGACACGCTGGCCTGCCAACTCGACCACTGCGCAGTGGAGCCCAGCAGGCTGCCGGCCTGGATTCATCGTTGGCTGGGAGAGCCATTGCGCATCGGAACACGCTCCCTGACCCGCGAGCTACGTCGCCAGGGCTGCAGTATCTGGGTCTACACCTCGTCCGGTCGCACGCCGTCCTACATCCGGCGTTGGCTGATGCTCTACGGCATCCACGTCGACGGTGTGGTCAACAGTGTTCGGCACAACCAGGCCTTGACCGCCCGTGGGCTGTCGAACGCCCCCTCGAAATTTCCCCCAGCCTTCGACATCGACTTGCATGTCGATGATTCCGAAGGCGTGCAGATTGAAGGTCATGACCACGGTTTCCGCGTGGTTGTGGTGAATCCGCAAGATGAACTGTGGGCGCAGAAAGTCCTGGAGGCCGTGGCTAAAGTCCAGGCGCAGCTTGATTGGCAGCAGACCTTCAGGCACAAGAAGGCAACGGCACAGCGGCCCGAAGTTTTTTCTTCCTGAGGCCGCAGTGCCCGGCACAGCGCTGGGTCAACCCCGAGTGTTTTCGGGGCAGTTAGATCAGCGCCTCAGCACCTGCGGCGGTGGTGTATGCCCGGTGCTGAGCCCGGCGTAATCGGCAAGTTTGCCGAAACGTCGGGTTCTCAAGGGTTATTTCGATCGGGCAATGCCGTTTAGCGTTGCGACCTGAGTCGCCAGCACATCCATCAAGTCCGGTGACAGGCAGTCATAAGGTTCCAGGCCGATCGAGCGCAAGCGTGTGCGGATCTTTTGCATCTCTTCGGGCGGCGTCCCCGTTTCGATAATCGAAGACACAAATGCCGCGAACCCGGGAGCCGACCATCCGGCCTGGGGTGAGAGTTCAGTGTGCACAAAGTCCAGACCGTAGAACGCGTGATCCTTGTTTTCGATACGCCCGTACAAATGTGCATGGCACTCGGTGCAAGCATGGCGCTGAATGACCGCGTTCTTGTCCACAATGGCGAGTTTTTCCGCGTGTGCGGTGACGCTGACTTTTTCCCGTGGGACGACCGCGATCACTGCGAATGTCGCACCTGCCGGTTTCCAGCATTTGCTACAGCCACAGGCGTGGTTGTGCAGCGTCTGGGCGTCAACCTTGACCTCGACCTTATTGGCTGTGCACAGGCACTGCAGTGTTCCGCCGGTAAAGTTCGAGGCAGCAGGGGATAGACCGTTATCCAGTGTTGGATGAAGTGTTATGTCGCTCACTGTGAATCTCCAGATCGTTAGGGAACCAGGGGGGACGCCAGGTGCCGTGGGCCCCTGGCCCACACTTCAGTACTTGATGACAGTACGGATCGACTTGCCTTCATGCATCAGGTCGAACGCTTCATTGATGCGTTCCAATGGCATGGTGTGTGTCACAAACGGCGCCAGTTCAATCTCGCCCTGCATCGCGTCCTCCACCATTTTTGGCAGTTGGGTGCGGCCTTTGACGCCGCCGAAGGCAGAGCCTTTCCAGGTGCGGCCGGTCACCAGTTGGAAGGGGCGGGTGGAGATTTCCTGGCCCGCGCCGGCGACGCCGATGACGATCGACTGGCCCCAGCCACGGTGGGCGCTTTCCAGTGCGGCGCGCATGACGTGCACGTTGCCGATGCACTCGAACGAATGGTCAACGCCCCAACCGGTGGCCTCGATGATGACCTGCTGAATCGGCTTTTCGTGGTCTTTTGGGTTGATGCAATCCGTGGCGCCAAACGACTTGGCCAGTTCAAATTTGCCTGGGTTGGTGTCCACGGCAATGATGCGTCCGGCCTTGGCCTGGCGCGCACCCTGAATCACCGCCAGGCCGATACCACCCAGCCCGAACACTGCGACGGTGTCCCCGGGTTGCACCTTGGCGGTGTTATGCACTGCGCCAATCCCTGTGGTTACGCCGCAGCCGAGCAGGCACACGTGCTCATGGTTGGCTTGAGGGTTGATTTTCGCGACCGAGACTTCAGCGACAACCGTGTACTCGCTGAACGTGGAGCAGCCCATGTAGTGGTACAGAGGCTGGCCGTTGTAGGAGAAACGAGTGGTGCCATCCGGCATCACGCCCTTGCCCTGCGTCTCACGCACCGCGACGCATAGGTTGGTCTTGCCGGATTTGCAAAACACGCATTCACCGCATTCGGCGGTGTAGAGGGGAATGACGTGGTCACCCGGTTTCAGGCTGGTCACGCCTTCACCGACTTCAACCACCACGCCGGCACCTTCGTGGCCCAACACCACCGGGAACAGGCCCTCGGGGTCATCACCGGACAATGTGAAGGCGTCGGTATGGCAGACGCCGGTGTCAGTGATTTTGATCAGCACTTCGCCAGCGCGGGGTGGCGCCACATCGATCTCGACGATTTGAAGTGGTTTGCCGGCTTCAAAGGCAACGGCAGCACGAGATTTCATAAGGTCTTTCTCCAGGTGAGGATGCTTGCTTGACCGAGGCGGACGCGTGAATCGAGATGGTTTGAAGGGGAGGCTCAAGGGCTGTACGCACCCACAAACCCCGTCATCGATCAATGAGCGCCATGCCTCGAGCGTGTCTATTGAATTCGAGAGTTCTTCCCTGAAATGGCTGTCAAGAACGCCGCCATCAAGCCATTCGCTGCACCGCTTGGGCCGCGATTGGCTGCAACACGGGCTCGCACTCTGTTCCCTGCCCAAGCGCCGCCCAAAGCGCATCAAGCTTAGGCGCACACTCGGCAAACAAACACGCCCGTTTTGTTTGAGGACTCCGGTCGATTTGTTTCTAATCGGCCGGCGATGGCAAAAGGGCTGTGAGCCGATGCCGCGATCAGCCCTTGAGCGTCTGGTTTTCCAGGACGTCTTTAAGGGCCGTGTTGAGGTGTTGAATCCTTGTTTCGTTTCGCTTCAGAAAATGGCTGTTGCCTGTTTTGTACCCGTCGACCAATGCAACGGCCGATGCACGGGTGTTCCCCAGGCGTCGGCCGTGTTTGTGGCGGCAGTGACTTACGCTTTGCTGGACGACTTTGCCGCAAAGGCACCGTCACCCAGCAAGGCTACGACCAGTGCTGTTACGGACAGGTAGATAGGGTATTCCCAGCCGCCATTGGCGTTGGTGAAGCTCCAGCCATTGCCGAAGTGGACGGTCGCGGCGACGAACAGCTGAACCACGGCCAGCGCGGCGACCCAACGTGCATAGATGCCCAGCACCAGCATCAAGCCGCCGATGACCTCAAAGGCCATGACCGGGTAGGCCAGGAAGCCAGGAAAGCCGATGGATTCAAAAAAGCCTGCCGTGCCTGCCGGGGTGAATACGAATACCTTGGTCAGGCCGTGGGCAATGAACATGATGCCCAGTGCCAGGCGCATCACAAAAGCAGCGTAGGGAGCGGTACGAGCGTCAATCATGGTGGGGTTCCTTTGTTTATGGGGTTAGAGACAGCGTTTGGGTCAGCCATTGAGAAAGGTCGGTCAGTTCTTCACCAATAATCTCGTGGGCCATGTTGTAGAAATGGGTTTCGTGGGCCACGCCGATTCGGTCCAGCCAGGCGTCGGCTTCTTTCGCCCAATCCACAGGCAGGACGCCGTCCTGGTGCCCATGGGCGATGAAGGCTTGAAGCGATTCAAGGCGCTCGGTTGAGGCGATTTTCGGGGCAATCTCGCGCAGCATGCGGCCGCTAAGAATGGCAAAGCCGGCGACCAGTTCAGGCTCGGTGAGGGCCAGGCTCGCGCTCATGATGCCGCCCTGGCTGAAGCCGGCGATGACAGTCGGAAGCTCAGGCAGTGCCTTGATGAAGTTCTGCAAAAGTTGCCGACTGGACTCTGCCTGTTCCTTGTTGAACGACGGGCCGTTGCTGGTGAAGTTCACCTGGTACCAGGCGAAACCTTGTGGGCCGACCTGCAACGGAGCACGCAGCAGGATCACTTCCAGTTCCTCTGGCAGCGATTCGGCCAGGGCCCCGAGGTTGGCTTCATTCGAGCCGACGCCGTGTAGCAGCAGCAGGCGGCCCTTGGGGGCAGAGGTGCTGCAGCCTTTGCGGAAAAAGAGGCCCGATTGCGGCTCGCGGGCCGCTTCAGAAAAAGTCGTATCACGCATGGTCGGTAATGCCTTGACTGAGTTGAATGGATTTCGATCCATCACGGTTGTTCGAGGAAAACAGGTAGCTGTCCATCGCCAGCACCCCGTAGGTCACGCCGCCTTCCAGCACTCGGGTTTCATAGTCTTCACCGGCCGCGCCCAAGGCGATGAGTAGCGGCAGGAAATGCTCATCGGTTGGATGGGCTCGCTCGGCTGAGGGGGCGTGCGCCTTGTAATCCAGCAGTTGATCGGTATGGCCCGCCTGCAAGGTCCGGGCGGTCCAGGCCGCGAACTCCTTCACGTACCCGGCACCCTCACGGGTCGCTCCCCGAAACTCGTACAAGTTATGGGTCAGGCTGCCAGACGCGACGATCAGTACATTCATGTCCCGCAGGGGCTTGAGCGCTTGTCCCAGTTTCCAGGCTTGGTGTGTGTCGAGCCTGGCGGGCATCGAGACCTGAACGATCGGGATGTCTGCCTCGGGCGCCAGGTACAGCAGGGGCACCCAGGCGCCGTGATCCAGGCCGCGATGGGGGTCGAGCCGGGACTTCCAGCCCGCGCTTTGCAGCAGGTCCACAATGTGGGCGGCCAGTGCTGGAGCACCCGGTGCCGGGTAGTTCAACTGGTAGAGCGCATCGGGAAACCCACCAAAATCGTGAATGGTTTCAGGGGCGGTGCTCGCCGTGACGTTGACTTCACCACGGGTCATCCAGTGCGGCGAGAGGATGACGATGGCGTCGGGTCGCGGCAGTTCGCGACCGAGCTCGGCCAGCCGTTGACCAGCCAGACCGGGCTCGATGGCAAACATTGGAGCACCATGAGACACAAACAGCAGGGGAAACGAAGTGTTCATGGTGAAGCGCTCCGAAGTGATTACTTGTTAAGCCAGGCAGGGGCGATGGACGTGCCCAGGCCGGCGCCATAGCCGAGGTAGATGTTCAGGCCTGCCAGCGGCTCCAGGTAACGGGCGTTGATCAGGCCGCCGGCGTTCACCGTGTTCCAACCCAGGCTCTGTGCCAGGGCTGTTGCGGTCTGCTTGGCGCGCTCACTGTCACTGGCGACGAACACGCTGCCACGCTGGTCATCCGAGAAGGTCGCCGTCGGCGAGCACTTGAGCGAACAGGGTATTGAATGCCTTGACCACGTGGGCTTGAGGCACGGCTTTGGCGATTTCCTCGCTGGCGCTGGTCACGTGACCGATGGTCAGCGACATGTAGTCGGCGCTCAGTGGGTTGGTAATGTCGATGACCACTTTGCCGGTCAGGTCACCCAGGCTTTGCAGGGCTGCGGCGGCGTCTGTGTAGGCCGTGGCCAGGACCACGACATCGCTGTCACCCAGGGCTTCAGCGGCCGGAAAGGCGCTGACATTTGCAAACTGGGCGGCCAGCACGTGGGCCTTTTCAATGTCACGGCCAGTGATGCGAACGCTGTGCCCGGCACTGGACAACTGTTTGGCGAACGCCGAGCCCATGTTACCGGTACCGATTACGGTGATTTTCATAACGACCTCATTTGCGTTGGTTTGCGTTTCGATGGGCTCAGTTTATAGGTTGTGAATTTGAGATAAATAAGCTCAAATATGATTAATAGTTCCACTAATCGAGATAATAATGGACAGAGCGCTGGAGATGCAGGTCTTCTGCACGGTGGTCGACAAGGGCACCTTCGTGGGGGCAGCCGAGCCTCTGGAGATGTCCAAGGCAGCGATCTCGCGTTATGTGAGCAGCCTTGAAGAGCGGCTCGGGGTGAGGCTGCTGCATCGCACCACGCGCAGCCTGTCATTGACGGAGGAGGGACGGCAGTTTTATCACCAGGCTCGGGAGGTCCTGGCGTTGATGGATCAGGCAGAAGAGGCCGTTTCATCGTCAGCGCCTGAGCCCAGCGGCGTACTGCGGGTGAATGCGCCGGTGAGTTTTGGCGTGCTGCATCTGGCGCCGTTGTGGGCCGACTTCATGAGGGCCTACCCCAACGTCGAATTGGACATCAGTTTGAACGACCGCCTGGTGGATCTGGTGGAGGAGGGCTTTGATGCCGCGGTGCGCATTGCGCGCATGGAAAACTCTTCTCTGGTGGGACGCCGCCTGGCGGGTACGCGCATGTGCCTGTGCGCCTCGCCCGAGTACCTGGCCAGCCATCCTCCGCTGCGCGTCCTGACCGACTTGAGCGAGCACGGCGTGATTGCCTACACCCACTTCGCCAGCGGCAATGAGTGGCAGTTCGAGGGCCCTGACGGCAGTGAAAGCGTGCGCACACGCTCGACCGTGCGCTGCAACAATGGCGATACCTGCCGCAGTATTGCCCTGTCGGGTGGCGGCATCGCCCTGCAACCCAGCTTCATGGTGGGGCAGGACTTGCGGGACGGCACCTTGGTGGAGGTCTTGCCTGAGTACCGATCCGTCGAGTTGGGCATCTACGTGGTTTATCCCAGTCGCAAGCACTTGGCGAGCAAGGTTCGGGCGCTGATCAATTTCCTGGCTGAGCGGTTTAGCCACCCCCAGTGGGAGCGGTAGAGGCGGTGTGGCGCAAAAAAAATCCCGGCTGACAAAGGGGAGCCTTCAGCCGGGCAAATGGAGCGTCGCATTCTGGGCGTACAAGGCGTTGTCGCGGACTTATCGGGCGAGCGCGCTGCTTGTAGAGAGAGGGGGTGGGGCTTGAGTCAAGGGGTGTCCAGGAAGGCTTGCAGATCGGCAGCGAATTTTTCCGGATTCTTGAATGCCAGAAAGTGGTCGCCTTGTTCGGCTTTGCTGTACACATGCAGCACCGCGTCATCGATGACCGAGCTCATCCATCGCTGACTGTCCAGCCAGTCGCTGTATTCCCCTGTGAAAATCGCCGTTGGAACATCAATCTTGAATTGAATGACGTCTCGCCAATCGTTGGTGGCGTGATCGAAAAGTACGAGCCCTGTGAACGCCATGTCGTCGCTCACAACCGCCTGCGCCAGGCTTATGACGTTGTGAAAGTAGGGTGAGTCCAGGGCCATGGCCCGCTCGACCACTCGGCTTCCCGAAATCAATTGGTTGGTGGGCGTCATGTTGACGTAGGACGCGATCATGCGTTCAGGCGAGGTGGTGAAAGCCCCTGCTTCCAGTCGCTGCTGTTCTGTCCAGTCGGCGTGGCAATAGATCGAGGGGGCCTGGTCGATGATACTCAGCGTCCGAATGCCTTGTGTGCCGAACAGGTCGATGTAGGCCCACATCACGGAGGCGCCCATTGACCAGCCGCAGTAGTCGGCCTCGGTCAGGCCCAGGTGCTCTGCAAACTCTTTCACATCCATGGCATAGCGTGAAATCCGGTTGCCGAGCACGGTCCTTTCGGAGAGGCCCTGGTTGCGAACGTCCAGCACGTACACGTGGTAATGCTTGCTCAGGATATGCATGACGTGGAAATACATCGCGCCGTTTGCAGACCAGCCCGGGATGAAGACCAGGGGCCTGCCCGAACCGGCTTCCCAGTACCCCAGGTTGACCTGGTCGCTGGTGACGAAGCTGCTGAGTGTCAGGCCTTCGAAGTCCGAAACGCGGAACGCCTGGCCCATGATTTCATGGGGAAAGTAAACGTCTTCGCCGAGCAGGGCGCAGAGCGATTGTTTTTTCAGCGGGTATTCCACAGTCCAATTCCATGCAGTTAAAAAAAGGCGCTAGGCAATCAAGTCAAGTCTTGAGCCTTATTGAGGCCTGGCCTCAGCGCGCCGAATACACCAATCACTACCTCGAAATGCCGAGTCGTTAACCTGCGGTTGATGACTTCACTCAGGCTTCCGCACTTGGCACCACGATTGTGCTGCGAGCGGACAATAGAGCTTGGACAGTCGTCAGATAAATACCCAGAATGCGTGAACATTCGAAACGGATCATTGGTAATGGATCGTCTGAGTAGCATGGCGGCGTTTGTCAAAGCCGTGGAGATGGGGTCGTTCAGTGCCGCGGGCAATGCGCTGCAAATGTCGGCGCAATTGATTGGCAAGCACGTTCATCATTTGGAGCAGCACCTGGGCGTGCGTTTGTTAAACCGCACCACCCGGCGCCAGAGTCTCACGGACTTCGGGCGCGAATTTTATGAACGCTGCAAATTCATCCTGGCGGAAGTGGAAACGGCTGAAAATATGGCGGCCGAAACACAGGCCTCGCCCAGCGGTAAGCTGAGGATCAATGCGCCCGTGAGTTTCGGTATGCAGTCGCTTGCGCCCAGGCTGCCTGAGTTCATGCAGGCCAACCCGTTGGTCAGCGTCGAACTGACCTTGGCCAACCGTGCCGTCGATCTGATAGACGAAGGCTTTGATGTGGTGTTCAGGGTTGGACAGCTTTCGGACAGCGGCCTGGTTGCAAGGCCGTTGGCGCCCTACAGGCTCATTCTGTGTGCAGCGCCGTCCTACTTGAAAGGCAAGCCCGCGATTGAAACACCGTGGGACCTTCAGGCCCATGAATGCCTGGGGTTTTCACACACAGAGCTGCGCACCCATTGGACGTTTGACGGGCCTGAAGGCAAGGTCATTGTTCCGGTGGGCAGCCGGTTGATGGCTGATCACGGCGAACCACTTCTGTGCGCCGCGCTGGCCGGATTGGGCATATTGCTGCAACCCGTGGAGCTTGTGCGCAAGTCGCTGCAGCAAGGTGAACTGGTCGCGTTGCTGCCCGACTACCCGCCGCCCAGTCGGCCCTTGCATGTGCTCTTCGCACCTGATCGCAGGTTGACACCTAAAGTCCGTCGCTTTCTCGACTTTGCGACGCAGACCTTTGGCGTGGATGCGGTGGTGCCGGAGGCCTTTTGAAACAGGCTGTTGTAAATCACCATCCGCAATGGATATTTATCACCGTGCGATCAGTCAATAGAGTGTCCCCTTGGTTTTCTACGTCGCTGTAGGGGCTACTGAAGGGCAGACATGCCCGCTCATTCTTGACGGAGTAACGATGAATATCCAACTGAACACGAAACGTGCCTTAGTGACCGCATCCACCGGTGGTATCGGTTTTGCGGTGGCCAAAGGGCTCGCGCAAGCCGGCGCAGCCGTCGTCATCAACGGTAGGAGTCAACATTCTGTAAACGATGCGGTGGCTCGTCTGATGGCTGCGGTGCCTGAAGCCGTTGTTACGGGTGTCGCTGCGGACCTGAGCACCTCGGAAGGGGTCGAGGCGCTGCTGGCTGGCCTCAGTGGTATCGACATCCTGGTGAACAATGCGGGCATCTATGGGTCCCAGGATTTCTTTGAAGCGGACGATGAGGTCTGGAACAACTACTGGCAAACCAACGTGATGTCAGGTGTGCGTTTAAGCCGAGCCTTGCTGCCAGCAATGGTTGAGAGTGGTTGGGGGCGCGTGGTGTTTGTCGCGTCTGAATCGGCACGCAACATCCCTGCGGACATGATCCATTACGGCGTGTCGAAAACAGCGCAATTGGCCTTGGCGCGTGGTTTAGCCAAGCGCGTCGCGGGAAGTGGCGTAACCGTGAATAGTGTACTCCCCGGACCGACGCTGTCCGATGGCGTTGCTGAAATGCTGAGCGCAGAAGTGGAGCGCACCGGAGAATCACTCGAGTCGGTGGCCTCAGCATTCGTCATGCAGCATCGACCCAGTTCGATCATCCAGCGCGCTTCCACGGTCGAAGAAGTCGCGAACATGATCGTTTACGTTTGCTCGACGCAGGCATCCGCCACCACCGGGGCGGCGCTCCGGGTAGATGGCGGGGTGGTCGACGATATCGTCTGAGTGACACCTGCCGAAAGGGGTGCGCGATGACTGATGTTCTAGCCGTTGTTATCGCGTAGTCAGCCGTCAAACGTTCGCGAAGAACCCGATGAGAAATCTTTCTTCATCGGGTTTCTTTTTGACGACTGGAAGTGCGTGATCTTCAGGGTTTTCTCATGATGTTGAATGCGTTGGTTGCCGTTATCGCTGCATCTGTTGGAGTCGTACGGCTGATGAGGTGATAGATAGCCAATACTCACGCTTCAGCGCCAGCTGATTGTTACTGTGGCGCCGGCACCCGGGTTTGGCGGGAAACGTACAGGTTCACGCCGATGCAGATGAGCAAAGTCAACGCCGAGAACAGCATGGCCTTCGACATCCCGTAGGAGAACGATGCCTCGTCAGAGTGGGCGATCAGGGTGCCGAAAACGGCAACACCGATCACGCCGCCCAGTTGCCTGGCAGAGGCCATCAAGCCCGAGGCGATACCTGCATCGTGCTGGGTGACGGACGAGAGCATCGAGTTGGTAATGGACGGGACAGACATCGCGCTGCCAATACCCACGAGCATGAGCGCGCCGTTGAGCTGCCACAGCGAGGTGTGTGGAGTGGTTTGCGACAGGGCGATGAACCCGATGATCTGAACCGTGAAACCTGTCGTGATGATACGCGTGGCGCTGAACCGCTTGGCGAACCTTGCCGAGAGCATGGTTGAGAGTGTCAGCACCGCCGTCAGCGGGATAAACGACAAGCCGGTCTCGAACGCGTCGTAGTGCAGGAATGTTTGAAAGTAAATGCTGAACACGAAGACCGTTCCATAAAAGGTCAGGTTGATCGCCGCGCCTGCCAGCGCCATGCTCCCCAGCACTTTGTTGGTCGCCAGGCGAGTGGGCAGCATCGGATGTTTTACCCGACGCTCAATCACCCTAAAGGCCAGCGCACAGATGACAGCGATTGCCATGGCTGCCAGTGTTTCACCGACCCAACCCTTGGCACTGGATTCGGTCAAGCCATAGGTCAGCGAGGCCAGGCAAATGGCAATACTGATTTGTCCGGGAATATCGACCTGCTTATCAACCCGAGGGGGCGCGGGGGCGTAACGCAGGATCAGCCCGATGGCCAGCAGGCCGATCGGAATGTTAAGCAGGAATACGCTGCGCCAGCCGAAATACTCGATCATCAGGCCGCCGATGACGGGCCCGGCAGCCAGTGCGATACCGCCGCAGGCGCCCCAAAGCGCCACGGCTGAACGACGGGCGCTGGGGTCATGAAATGACACGCGGATCAGGGTCAGTGAGGTCGGTATAAGCAACGCCGCGCCGATGCCCTGTACCACACGCAGAGTGATCAGCTGGGTCATGCTGTCGGCGAGGCCACAGCCCACGGAGGCCAGGGTGAAGACAGCGAAGCCCGCTGCGAAGACCGATTTTGCCCCCCACTTGTCGCCCCAGGCGCCGCCAAGGATCAGCAAGGCAGAAAAGGGCAGGGCGTAGCTGTTGATGACCCATTGCAAGCCTGTGAGGTCGCTACCGAACGCGCTCTTGAGGGCACCCAGGCCGACGTTCACTACGCTGACATCCAGTTGAACGACCAGAAACCCCAGGCAGACAGCGATCAGGATGGCGCGTAACGAAGAGGATGAGTTGGACATAACGGTGGTCTTTCAATGCCCTTGGTAGGTCATGGTTGTGAAGCGAGCAGCCGCCACTGACGAAGCCAGGCTTCGCCAGCGTTCGTGCCATGGGGTTATACGAACAGCAGCACGTCGTTGACGGCTTTACGGGGCTTTTGCGGCCAGTTGGCCGAGCCTGGATAGCCAACGGTGACCAACATGACCGGAATTTCCACGTCCGAGAGCGCAAACTCTTTGGCCACGGCCGCCTGATCGAAGCCGATCATGGGGGTGGAAACCAAGCCCTGGCCCTTGGCTGCCAGCATCAAGGTCATGGCGGCGAGTGAGCCTGAGCGGATCGCTTCGTCGCGTTGCAACTGCGGGTTTTCCTGGTACATGCCTTGAGCCGCGCCCACCCACATGTCGTAGATCGCCTGGTCAATGATGCCGGCATCGAGTGTCGGTTTCAGGGTCGCCGGCAGTGTTTCATGGGGCTTGAGGGTGCCACAGACAATAAAGGTCACGGCTGCATCCATGATCTTCTGTTGGCCGAAAGCCAATGGCAGCAAGCGTGCCTTGGCGTCGGTGCTGCGCACGGCCAGGAACTTCCAGTTCTGAAGGTTGAAGGCAGAGGGGGCGTGTGTTGCCAGATCGATCAGCTCGGCGATTTGTTGATCGCTCAGTTGGCGTTCAGTGTCGTAGCTGTTGGCGGAAATTCGGGACTTAATAACTTCAGCAATACCGGACATGGTGATCTCTGTGCGGGAAGGGAAAAGGGCGCAGCCCTGATGGTGCCGTCAAGCCTGCGCCGTCATGGGGCTTAGCGGCTGAAACCGTCGAAGGGGGTCATGTACACCGCGCCAAACGGGTCCAGGCGTTTACGGACTTCTGCGTCCGGTGTGCCGTAGACCACCAGGCTGGTGACGGTGCACAGCTCGAGGAAGCGCTTGCCGAACGGTGCAAAGGTGGTGTCGACGTGACTGACGACGGCATCGGCGTTATAGCGCTCAAGAATGTGAACCGTGCTCTGGTCTTCGTTGACGCTGTATTCGTAAACCAGGGTGCCTGGCTCGGCGCGGGTCGCGGCCACGATGGTGGCGATCAGCGCCTTGAACTCGGCGAACTCGGCGGGTTTTACCGCGAGGGAGAACAGGCAGGAAATATGGGGATGCATGGGTCGTTCTTCCGTCAGGGGCCTCTTGAAAGCCTGTTGAGGATGCACCGCTGACCAAGCCGATGCAGTCAGTGCTGATGGGGTCAGGATTTCTCGGGCGCTTCCCCGAACAGTTTTCCTGCGCCAGCCCAGTCCGACGCCGCCACGTCTTCAAAAATGACGTAGACATAGCTGGCATCGGTGCCGGTGTGCTTGACGATGCTGTCGGTGATGTCGGCGGCGACAGCGGCTTTCTGTGCGTGTTCTTTACCTTCGAACCAGCTCACTCGTACTACGGGCATGTGGGTGTCCTCTTGGGGCTTTGATCTGGAGAGAGGTGCACGATGTGCGGTCACGATCTGCACCGTTGTCTTTCTGGAATTCATCCTACTGTTGAGTGATCTGGCGATAAACCGCCTGAAACTATAATCTGGGTAGACTTAAAATCTACAATTGGCGAGTGGGCATGGTTCCTATCGATTCTTTCCAGGGCGTTATCACGTTCGTCGTAGCCGCGCGCTCGACCAGCTTCACCCAGGCGGCCGAGCGCCTGGGCCTGTCAAAATCCGCAGTGGGCAAAGCCATTGCGCGTCTCGAGGAACGCCTGGGTACGCAGTTGTTTCATCGAACCACTCGGCGGATTTCCCTGACGGCCGATGGCGAGGCCTATTTCGTGGCGTGCTCGACAGCCCTTGAAGAAATTGGTGCCGCCGAGAGCGGGCTGGGCCCTGGCGGCGGTGAGCCTTCCGGGCGCCTGCGAGTCGACATCCCAGTGGCCTTCGGGCGTCGGGTCGTGGCTCCGTTACTGTTTGAGATCGCCAACAAGTACCCGGCCTTGCACCTGAACCTGACGTTTTCCGACCACCTGGTGGACCCCATCGAGGAGGGGATCGATTTGTTGGTGCGCTTTGGCGAATTGCAAGACACCAGCGGCCTGGTGGCGCGCCGGCTGGCCCGGCAACGTTGGGCCATTTGTGCCGCCCCGGATTACCTGGCGCGCCATGGGGTGCCACAGACCCTGGAGGACCTCAGCCATCACCGTTGCATTGTCGGCCATCGACGCGGCCAACCCTTGTCGTGGCGAGTCGCCCAGGCGGGGCAAACCGTACGCTACGCGCCACCGTCGACCCATCAGATTGGTGACGGGGAAGCGATGATTCTCGCCGCCGTCGCCGGCACCGGTTTATGCCAGATGCCGCGCAGCCTGTTCCGGGACGATATTGAAGCGGGCAGGCTGGTGGAGGTGCTGCAAGCCTATGAGCCGGAGGCTGTCGATGTGCACGCGGTCTGGCCAAAGGTCTCCCATCTGCGGCCGAAGGTGCGCTACGTGGTCGATGAACTGGTCAAGCTCTGCAAGCATTGGCAGTGACCCGGTTGGATCAGCGCCGCGATATCGTCAGCCTTGATCCGCTCAATCGCTGAACAGATCAAACATCAGTTGCCGGAACCATTTGTTGGCCGGGTCCCGGTTGTATTTACCGTGCCAGAACAGATTGATGGCGATCTCGGGGAGCGGTAACGGCAACGGCAGGCTGGTCAATCCAAAAGGGCCGACGCAACTGTTGGCGAAACGCTCGGGCACTGTGGCGATCAGGTCGGTGTTCTGCAGGATATGCCCGACCGCAACAAAGTGTGGGACCTCCAGCCGAATGTCTCGTTGCAGACCGGCCCGCTGCATGTGCGTATCGATCTCCCCATGGCCTGTGCTGGCGGCGACGATCCTCACATGGCCGAACTCGCAAAAGCCCTCCCGTGTCATGGGCTGTTTGGTGAGCGGGTGATCCTTGCGGCACAAGCACACATAGCGATGGTGGAACAGGCGTCTCTGATAGAACCCCGCTTGCAGATCCGGCAGCAATCCAACGGCCAAGTCCACCTCGCCATTGGCCAGGTTATCGGACAGCTCGGCATTGCTGCGCCGTGTGCTGACCGATATCCCAGGTGCCTGTTTGAGCAAGGCGTCGATCAACCGTGGCACAAAGTAAATCTCCCCGATGTCGGTCATCGCCACGACAAAGCGCTTCTGGCTGGTGGCCGGATCGAACGCGTCATGACGATTGATCGCACCGTGCAGCAGGTTGATCGCCTGAGAAATCGGCTCGGCCAGTTGAGCGGCATAGGACGTTGGCTGCATCCCATGATTGGTGCGCACAAACAACTCGTCGTTAAACGTGGTGCGCAGACGCTTGAGCGCGTTGCTCACGGCCGGCTGGGTCAGCCCCAGGCTTTCGGCCGTAGTTGAAACGCTTCGATCCATAAGCAGTTGGTGGAAGATCACCAACAGATTCAGATCCAGTTCTCGCAGGTTCATCTCGACTTCACTCGGCTGGGGGCAGTTTCTTAGGGCTGAATGAGTATTCAGGCTGGTGATAGTTTGTATGGGGTTTAGGGCATTTATCAATGCTTTGTGAATAGTCATGATCGGGCCATTCCAAAAACAACACACAAGGTTTTCTCCATGAGTAGCCCTCATTCTGTCTTGCAAGTGGGCATTGTCGGCGGCGGTATCGCTGGCGTCGCCCTGGCACTGGATCTGTGCCGTCATCAGCATCTGGACGTGAAATTATTTGAAGCCGCGCCAGCCTTTGGCGAGGTCGGTGCGGGCGTGTCCTTTGGGGCGAACGCCGTCCGGGCCATCGAGGGGCTGGGGATCGGCAAGCCCTACGAGCGCATCGCGGACCGCACCCCGCAACCCTGGCAAGACATCTGGTTTGAATGGCGCCGGGGCGTCGATGCCGGTTACCTCGGGGCCAGTGTCGCCCAGGGCGTCGGCCAGTCTTCCGTCCACCGCGCCGATTTTCTCGACGCCCTGGCCACGCAACTTCCGGAGGGTATCGCCTGCTTCGACAAGCGTGCAGTCAGCGTCCACGAGGAACAGGACAGGGTCAGCGTTCAGTTCACCGATGGCTCCGATTATCAGTGCGACCTGCTGATCGCCGCCGACGGCATCAAATCCTCGATTCGTGACTATGTGCTTCAGGGCATCGGCCAGCCTTTGGTCGCGCCTCGATTCAGTGGCACCTGTGCCTATCGAGGCATGATCGACAGTGAGCAATTACGTGCCGCCTATCGCGCTGCAGGTGTGGATGAACACCTGATCAACGTCCCGCAAATGTACCTGGGGCTCGACGCCCACATCCTCACTTTTCCGGTCAAGCAGGGCCGATTGATCAACGTGGTCGCCTTTGTGTCTGATCGCACCGATCCCAACCCGGTATGGCCGCAAGACACGCCATGGGTCAAGAGCACCAGCCAGGCCCAGATGCTGGACGCTTTCGCGCATTGGGGGGATGCGGTTCGCGTGCTGCTCGAATGCATTCCCGCGCCCACCCTCTGGGCACTTCACGAGTTGGACGAGCTGGCAGGCTATACCCACGGCCGTGTCGGGCTGATCGGTGATGCTGCCCACGCAATGCTCCCTCACCAAGGTGCCGGGGCGGGGCAGGGCCTGGAAGATGCCTGGCTGCTTGCACGCCTTCTGGGGGACCCGCGGGTGCTTCAGGGTGATGCGCAAAACGTGTTGGAGGTGTACGACGCTATCCGCCGCCCCCGCGCTTGCCGTGTTCAGCGAACCTCCTGGGAAGCCGGCGAGCTCTATGAGTTCCGAGATCGCCAGGTCGAAGATCATGAGCCCCTTCTGTCGAGCACCCTGGCCAGTCGTTTCGACTGGCTGTGGGACCACGATCTGCACTCGGACCTGGCCGAGGCTCGCACCCGGCTCGGGTGGTCAGAGACGGTCTGACTGCATTCCAGCAATGCGCCAGTCCCCATTCCCAGCGGCTGGCGCGCTACACCCACAATAAAAAACAGGTGAAACCTCAATGGCTGTCAGCATTTCCCATACCGCCCCAATGCTTGAGTTTTTCCAGGACGCAGCAGGGCTGAAGAACACGGCGGGTAACCCGCGCAACAAACAAATCGTATTCCGTATTCTGCAAGAGACCGCCAGGCTCATTGAAGAACTGGAGATCAGTGACGGTGAGTTCTGGGCCGGTGTCGAATACATCAACCGCCTCGGCAAAAGCAACGAGGCCGGGTTGCTGGCGGCAGGCTTGGGCGTGGAGCACTTTCTCGATCTGCTCAACGATGCCAAGGAGGCCGAAGCAGGGCGTACCGGGGGCACGCCGCGGACGATTGAAGGGCCGTTGTATGTAGCGGGTGCCCCCCTCAGCCAGGGTTATGCCCGGATGGATGATGGCGCCGAAGACGAGGTCGCCACTGCATTTTTTGTCCAGGGGCAGATCCTCAACCTGCAAGGCCAGCCGATTGCCGGGGCCCTGGTGGACTTGTGGCAAGCGGACAGTAAGGGCAATTACTCCCACTTCGATAAAAGCCAATCCGAATTCAATCTGCGCCGGCGCATCGTGACCGACGCCGACGGCCGTTACCGGGTCAGGAGCATCGTCCCCTCGGGCTACGGTTGTGACCCCCAGGGCCCGACCCAGGAGTGCCTGAATCACCTGGGCCGGCATGGCCAGCGCCCGGCGCATATCCACTTCTTCGTGTCCGCCCCGGGGTACGAGCATTTGACCACCCAGATCAACCTGTCCAACGACCAGTACCTCTGGGATGACTTCGCCTACGCCACTCGCGAGGGATTGATCGGCGAGGTGCAGTTCATCGATGACCAGGCCTTGGCCGCGGCCCATCAGGTGCCTGGGCGTTTTGCGCAAATGACCTTTGATTTCCAGCTGCGTCCGGCAGCCAACCCTGAAGCGCAACAGCGCAGCAATCGTCCGCGTGCCTTGCAAACCGCGTAAGTCGAAGCAGCACCCCCCGAAACTATTCAAGAGGATAAACACATGTCCCAAAGCACCCTTGCCCCTATCGAAGTCAAAGTCGCCGTATTGCGTGAAGCCGGTGGCAGGCTCCAGCTCGAGCGTGCAGAGCTGGCGGTTCCGCGCGCCGATGAAGTCCGTGTGCGCATCGTCGCGACGGGGGTTTGCCACACCGATATGGTGGTGCGTGACCAGCTGTTTCCCACGCCACTGCCGATCGTCCTGGGTCATGAAGGCGCTGGGGTTGTCGAGTCGGTGGGCGCTGCGGTCACCACCATCGCCCCTGGCGATCACGTGGTCATGACCTACATGTCCTGCGGCTTGTGCCTACCTTGTGAAACCGGGCATCCGGCGCATTGCTCCCATATGCACCCGCTGAACTTCGGCGGTGGGCGCCTCGATGGCAGCACCTCGACCTGCAGCTGCGACAACGCGGCGCCGATACATGACCACTTCTTCGGCCAGTCGTCTTTTTTCGACCTATGTCATCGCCAGCGAGCGCAGCGTGGTGAAAGTGTCGAAAAAGGCCCCGCTCGAATTGCTCGGCCCGCTGGGATGCGGCATTCAGACGGGCGCGGGTTCGGTACTCAAGGCGTTGCAGGTGGAGGCGGGCGCCAGTTTCGCGGCGTTCGGTGCCGGCGCGGTAGGCCTGGCGGCGGTGATGGCGGCCAAAGTGGCCGGGGCTACCACCATTATCGCCGTCGACGTGACGCCGAGCCGCTTGAGCCTGGCGCTTGAAGTGGGCGCTACCCACGTGATCAACAGCCGGGAAGAGGACCCTGTGCAGCGCATTCGTGAGATCACCGGCGGTGGCGTGAACTACAGCCTGGAATGCTCCGGGCGTGCCGAAGTGTTGCGCCAGGCCATCGACGCGCTCACGACCCTGGGGACCTGCGGGATTGTCGGGGCAACCAAGATGGGCACCGAGGTGGCGTTCAACATCAACGACGTGATGATTCCCGGCAAGCGAATCATGGGCATTGTCCAGGGCGACGTGGTGGCCAACGCTTTCATTCCCACCCTAGTCGACCTGCACCTGCAAGGCCGCTTCCCGTTTGACAAGCTGTGCCGGTTCTACGCCTTTGACCAAGTCAACGAAGCAATGGCCGACAGCGAAAGCGGCCTCACGATCAAACCGATTCTGCGCATGCCGGCAGCGGCCGACCTGGCGTGATTTTTCAGGCTCATCAAAGGACCCCAAGATGAATGTTCAGCTCGTAATCGACAATATCCCGCAAGCGGCTTCGGACGGTAAAACCTACCAGCGTATCGACCCGGTCAGCGGCAAGGTGGTCACCACCGGCGCCGCTTGCAGCGTTGAAGATGCCCTGCGTGTCGCGGCCTCTTCGCAGCAAGCGTTCAAGACCTGGTCGAAGGTCGGCCCGACCGAACGCCGCCGCCTGCTACTGGCCGCCGCCGATGCACTGGAAGGCAAAATGGAGCTGCTGTGCAGTGTCATGGCCGAAGAAATCGGCGCGTCGCAGCTGTGGTCGCAGTTCAATGTGGGGGCGTCGGCCAACCTGCTGCGTGAAGCCGCGGCGCTCACCACTCAGATCAAGGGCGAGACCCTGGCCACCGACAAGCCCGGCACCTTATCGGTCACCCTGCGTCAGCCTGCCGGTACGGTCCTGAGCATCGCGCCGTGGAATGGCCCGGTGATCCTCGGCACCCGGGCCATTGCCTACCCCTTGGCGTGTGGCAACACCGTGATTTTCAAAGGCTCGGAGAACAGCCCGCGCACCCACGAACTGCTCGCGCAGGCCTTTTACGAGGCCGGTTTTCCGCCTGGCGTGGTGAACTTCATCATCTCTGCTCCCGAAGATGCCGGTGCCGTGACGGAAGCGCTGATTGCCCACGACACCGTGCGCCGGGTGAACTTCACCGGCTCGACCAAAGTGGGCCGGATGATTGCTCAGACCAGTGCGAAGTACCTCAAGCGCTGCCTGCTGGAGCTGGGCGGCAAGGCGCCGTTTATCGTGCTCGAAGACGCCGACCTGGAGGGCGCGGTCAATGCGGCGATTTTTGGGGCGTTTCTGTATCAGGGGCAAATCTGCATGTCGACCGAGCGGTTTGTGGTCGATGACGCCGTGGCAGACGAATTCGTTGCGAAGTTTGCAGCGCGTATCCGCGGCCTGGAGCAGGGTAGCCCGGTGAGCAACCCGGGCAGTGTGGTCGGCCCGATGATTTCCCAAGGCTCGGTACAACGCATCAACCAGTTGCTCGACGATGCCATTGGCAAGGGCGCGACGATTGTGGCCGGCGGGCTGGCCGAGCAGGCGCAAATGGCGCCGACCCTGGTGGATCGAGTGTCATCGGCAATGGAAATCTACGATGAGGAAACCTTCGGCCCGGTGACCACGGTGGTGCGCGTCAAAGGCGCGGAGCAAGCGCTGGACGTGGCTAACGACACGGCGTTCGGACTGTCCTCGGCGATCTTCAGCCGCAATGTCAGCCTGGCCCTGGACCTGGCCGGCCGCCTGGATGCCGGTTGTGTGCACATCAACGGCGCCACCGTGCAAAACGAGCCTCAGGCGCCTTACGGCGGCATGAAGAACAGTGGCTATGGCCGGTTCGATGGCAGCGCCGTGATCGATGAGTTCACCGAAGTGAAGTGGGTCACGGTCGAGCCTTCCGACCAGCCTTACCCGTTCTGACACCAGGGCACTAAAGCCGGCTCTGCGGAGCCGGTTCCCGATATTTAACGCTGTATCACGGCACTCCGGGTGTCGCGCCCGGTGCTGCCTGCGAATTCTCAATGCACCCATGGTTGCCACAATGAATAATAAAAAAAACCGTTGCCGCTGTAAATGCCCTGCGAAATATTTCCGGTCTGACCGCCGGCTGCGCGCTGGCGATGTTTCTGCCCGCTGTCCACGCCACCGAGGGCGGTGGGTCGTCGTACCCCATGGGGGCGGAAAACTTCATGACCGGCGCCATGCCGCCGCCCGGTTTTTATGCGCAAGTGTTTGCGCAAAGCTATCGCGCCGACCGTCTTCTCGATAATCAGGGCAAACGGGCGGTCGATGACTTTCACCTGAGCGCCGATGTGATTGCTCCCCGGTTGATCTGGGTGACCGAACAAAAAATCCTCGACGGCGCGCTGGCGTTTCATCTCAACGTGCCGCTGGTGGATTTGCGGGTGGAGGTCAACGACCAGCATCAGAAGAAAACCGGCCTGGGGGACATTATCTTTGGCCCGTCACTGGGCTATCACTACAGCGACAAATTCCACGCCATCTACGCGCTGGACATCTTCGCCCCCACCGGACGATACGATCGGGGCGACTTGGCCAACATCGGCCGCAATTATTGGGCGTTTGAACCGGTGGCGGCGTTTTCATATGTTGATCCGGCGGGGGTGAATGCCGATATCAAGATCATGTATGACTTCAACCTGCGCAATAACGCCACCGACTACCGTTCTGGCCAGGAGCTGCATGCCGATTATTCCCTGGGCTGGGGCTTGGGCAATGGTTGGGTGGTCGGGGTCGGCGGCTACGTTTACCGCCAGACCACCGATGATCGTCAAGACGGTGACCGCGTGGAGGACAACAAGGGGCGTGCAGTTGCCATCGGCCCTTCGATCAAGTACGCCAGCGATTCCGGCTGGTTCGTGACCGCAAAATGGCAGAAAGAGAGCGAGGTGCGGAATCGTCCCGAAGGGGAGGCCTACTGGGTCAAGCTGACCATTCCCCTTTAACGATAAGTCGCGCGCAGCGCCCGGTGCTGTAGGCAAAACAGTAGAAGTTTTCTCTACACAGCAGCGATTTTTGCGGCGTTTATCCTTGCTGAAAAGCCCTATAGCATCCCGCTGCGCGCGTATCTCGTGGAACGCATCAGGTATTTCGAACGTAGGGATGAAACGATGACGGTAGCAAAAACCGACGGCTATACCGGCACTGCCAAGTGGTTGCATTGGGGCATGGCCTTGATTTGGATAGGCAGTTGGTGCGTGGGCATTCTGGCCAGCCATTGGCGTGAGGAACTGAACCCACATCATGAGCTGACGTTTCTGCACAAGGCGGCAGCCAGTACCTTGCTGTTTCTGATTGTGCTGCGGGTGTTCTGGCGGCTGATAAAGCGTCCACCCGCCTTGCCGGCCAGCATGAGCCCACTGATGAAGCGCGGGGCAGCGCTGGGGCATGTGCTGCTGTATGCGCTGGCGCTGATGGCGTTGCCGCTGTCGGGCTGGTACTGGAGTTCGGTGGCCGATAAACCCATTCTGGTCGCCGGCCTGTTTGTTTTACCGCCATTGGTGGTGCCCAATCCCGACCTCTATGATCTTGCCAAGCTGGTGCATACCTGGACTGCATGGTTTTGCGGCGCTTTGGTGGGCGGCCATGCGCTGGTGGCGCTCAAACACCACGTTGTCGATAAGGACGACATCCTCAAGGGCATGCTGCCCGCACTGAAGCGCTGAGTGCCGGTCGTTCGCCACGTCGTCTGCATGACCGCCACCGCCCTCAGAGTTTTTACCCTGCCGTTTCAGGCTGCGCTGGAGGCGGGCAGACAAGATCGCTCGCGGCGTGAATCTGTGCTTAGGACTCCGGCGCCCCAGCCTCGCGCCGACTGCCTCTGAGTCGCCACAGCAGTGCCTGCCTGGCATGGGCCACGCGTGGTTGGCGCAAGGCGCTTGGGGTCCAGATCAAGTGATAGTCTCGGCTTGAGTGGCCCACCGGCGCAGGGATTTCCTGAAGCTCGCCCCGAGCAATGCAGGGCCGGCACAGGTAGGCGGGGAGGGTGCTCCAGCCACAGCCATCGATCAGCAGCGTGCGCAAGGTTCGCAGGTCTTGCCCGACCATTGCCGGCATCGAGGTTTTCATTTCAATCTGGTTGATGGCCAGCCAAGCGTCGATCAGCGGTAGTTCAAGGCTGTAGGCCAGGATGGGTTCGGCCTCGAGCGCGCTGACAAAATGCTTGGCCGCAATCAAGCGTGCCACCACTTCCGGCGCGGCCACCGCAATGACGTCGTCGGTGTACAGCAGTTCGCTGCGAAGGCGAGGGTTGTCGGGGGCGGCGGCGGAGACCCCAAGATCGCAATCGCCATCCATCAACAGCCGGCAAATCAAATCGTGGTTGCCACTTTGCATGCGTATGCGGATGCCTTCTTCCAGCAGCGGCTTGAGTTGCCTGGACACCACTTCAGCCAGAAAGTCGCCGTGGCCAATGATCTGCAAGGCCCCGGCCAGTTCCACGGAGCGGGCCCTGGCAGAGGCGAGTGCGGTTTCCGCTTCATCCAGCTTGTCGCCTATGTCCGCGGCCAGTTCTTTAGCCGCAGCCGTGGGCTCAACGCCCCGGGCCTGGCGGTTGAACAAGCTCCTGCCGATGGCGGCCTCAAGACCGGAAATATGCTGAGACACTGCAGGTTGCGTGAGGTTGAGCGTGCGGGCGGCGCCGCTGATCGAGCGTTGCCGATAGACCTCTACAAAGGTTCTCAGTCGTACAAGTGACATGTGTGACCCATAAAATTATTTATGCGAGCCCCAAAATACCCTGTCTATTCGCTCGGGTGCCAGCTCCCTAAGATGGCGGCACGTTTTGAACGCAGCGGTGAGTGGCCCAACGAGGCGCCGCCCGCGCTGCCTCCCCCTTCACCCAGGCCATGTTGCTTAGGAGAACAGAGATGAGTTACCAGCCCACCCGCGATGATCTGCAGGTTATTTTGCGCACCATGAAGCGTGCGCACCTGGCCGCCGGGCCCGCCGCTGCGAGCGTTCGAAAAGACCGACTGTTGCGCGCCGCACGGCTGATCCGCGAAAACCAGTCGAAGATCAGTGCCGCCATCAGCGCCGACTTCGGCAACCGCAGTGTTTATCAGTCGATGCTTGCCGACATGGCCACCACGGTAAAAATGCTGGAGGACTCCGCCGAGCACGTGGAGCAGTGGATGCAGCCTGAGTCGGTCGAAAGCCCCGGCCCTGGCATGCAGGCCTGGATCGAGCAGCAGCCATTGGGTGTGGTCGGGGTTATCAGCCCCTGGAACTTCCCGATCAATTTGGCCTTCGGGCCGTTGGCGGGTGTGTTTGCCGCGGGCAATACCGCCATGCTCAAGCCGTCGGAGCTGACGCCTAAAACCTCCGAACTGCTGGCCGAACTGATCGCCGGCTACTTCGACCCCGTCGAGCTGACCGTGGTCTTGGGGGATGCCGGTGTGGGGGCTGCATTTAGCGAGTTGCCCTTCGATCACTTGGTGTTCACCGGCAGCACCAGCGTGGGTCGCCATGTTATGCGGGCGGCGGCCGAGAACCTGGTGCCGGTCACGCTCGAACTGGGTGGCAAGTCTCCAGTGGTGGTGGCCGAGGATTTTGACCTGCGCACCGCGGTCGAGCGCACCCTCACCATCAAAACCTTCAATGCCGGGCAGATCTGCCTGTCGCCGGACTACCTGATGGTGACGCCAGAGCAGCAGGCGTCGTTGGCGACGTTCAGCAAGGACTTCATCGCCCAGAGCTTCCCCACCCTGATCAGCAACCCGGAATACACCTCGATCATCAGTGAACGTCATTTTGATCGGCTGGTCGGCCTGTTGACGGATGCCGAGCAGAAGGGCGCGACGCTGATCAATCTGGCGCCGGGCAGCGAACCGGCGTTTGATGGGAAATCCCGCAAGATTGTCCCGCACCTGGTGCTCGATGTGACCGATGACATGGCCATCATGCAGGAAGAGATCTTCGGGCCGCTGCTTCCGGTAAAAACCTACCGTACGGCCGACGAGGCGATCGCCTACATCAACGCCCACCCGCGTCCTCTGGCGGCGTACTACTTCGGCGATCACCTGGAACGCCAGCAGCAGTTCATGCGTCAAACCACTTCTGGCGGCCTGGTGATCAACGATGTCATGACCCACGCCTCGATCGACAGCTTGCCGTTCGGCGGGGTCGGCGCTTCGGGCATGGGCGCTTACCACGGCATCCACGGTTTCCGGCGTTTTACCCACGCCAAACCGGTGGTGGTGCAGAGCCAGGACGGTGCTTCCAACCTGCGTTTGCGTGCGCCTTACGGGGATAAGGCTCCGGCCTTGGAGGCGTTCTTCAACGGCTAGTCGAACCAGCCGGTAACACCTATTGAAACCCATGAACATGCCCACGGCAGAACGAGTCGCCAAAGGCCAAAATCCGGCAATGAGGAATATGCAATGAAAGTTCTGATGGTTCTCACGTCTCACGATCAGTTGGGTGACACCGGCTTGAAAACCGGCTTCTGGCTTGAAGAATTCGCCGCCCCTTACTACGTCTTCAAGGACGCCGGCGCCGAGGTGGTGCTGGCCTCGCCGGCGGGCGGCCAGCCGCCGCTGGACCCGAAGAGCGAACTGGCCGACTTCCAGACTGAAATGACTCACCGATTCAACGCCGACCCGGCGGCTCAGAAGGCCTTGGCCAACACCGTCAAGCTCGACACGGTCAGCGAGCAAGACTTCGACACGGTGTTCTACCCGGGTGGGCACGGCCCTCTGTGGGACCTGGCCGAGTCGAAGACGTCCATCAGCCTGATCGAGTCCTTCGAACGTGCCGGCAAGCCCATCGGCTTTGTCTGCCACGCTCCGGGGGCGCTGCGACACGTGAAGGCCGCTGACGGCGCGCCGCTGATCAAAGGCCGTCGCGTCACGGGGTTCACCAACGGCGAGGAAGCGGCCGTCGAGCTGACCGATGTCGTACCGTTCCTGATTGAAGATGAGTTCCAGAACCTGGGTGGGCATTACGAAAAAGGGCCGGATTGGGCTCCCTTTGTGATCGAAGATGGCAAGCTGATCACCGGCCAGAACCCGGCCAGTTCCGAAGGCGTGGCCAAGGCCCTGGTCGCTCAGTTGAAGTAACCGCCAGGCGTACCTGAATCCCGCCTGGGGTTCAGGTATACCGAGCCTCTCCCTGATTACCGAGACCTACCATGATCACACTTCACCACCTCAACGCGTCGCGCTCCCTGCGTATCCTGTGGCTGCTGGAAGAGATCGGCCAGCCTTACACGTTGGTTCGCTATCAGCGTGATGCGGCCACTCATCTCGCTCCAGATTCCCTGAAAAGCATTCACCCGCTGGGCAAATCCCCGGTCATTGAATTCGAAGGGCAGGTGCTGGTGGAGTCGGGCGCCATCGTCGAGTACCTGATTCGGCGTTTCGCGCCCCAGTTGGAGCCGGCGTTCAGCTCGCCGGAATACCTGCAATACCTGCAATGGATTCACTTTGCGGAAAGCTCGGCCATGGTGCCGGTGCTGCTCAAGGTCTTCACCCAGTTCGAAGCCAATGCCGGCACCCAGCTGAAGTTTCTCGACGGCTACACCCAGACCGAATTTGAGAAGGTCCTGGGCTTCCTCGACAGCGTGCTGGCGGACAAAACCTTTATCGTCGGCAACACCTTGTCCGGGGCCGATTTCATGTTGGCCTTTGTCGCCATCACCGTGGTCGAGCAACTGGGGGCGGGGGCGCAATACCCCCATCTGGCGGCCTACCTGCAACGCCTGACGGCCCTGGACAGCTGGAAGCGCGCGCTGGCGCTGGAGCATCAGGGCGCCTGACACACGCCGGTATCGAGGCTGGGCGCCCGACTATCGAGCTGAAGGGGGCGCCGAGCTTTTACGGATCGTCAGTTCAAACGGCAGTATCACCGGCTGTGGGGGCGTGGTTTTCTTTTCGATCAAGTCGATCAGCATCTCCACGGCCCTGTGTCCAAAGCCCTCGGCGGGCTGGGCGATGGTGGTCAGCGGCGGGTCGCAGTACTGCGCCAGCGGAATGTCATCGAACCCCACCAACGAAATATCCTCGGGCACGCGCAGGCCCGCTTCCTTGATGCGCTTGAGCGCACCAATGGCCATCTCATCGTTCTCACAAAACAGCGCGGTCGGGCGGTCCGGCATCGTCAGCAGGGTGGCGGCGCCGTCGTAGCCGGCGCGCAAACTGAAGTCGCCGTGGCAAATAATCGTGGGGTCGCTGGGGATGCCGGCCTGATCCAGGGCGGTCTGGTAACCCGCGACCCGATCCTGGGTCAGGGGACTGCTTTGAGGGCCCTTGATCAGGCCGATCCGTCGATGGCCCAGGCTGATCAGGTGTTCAGTCATTGCCTGGGCGGCGGCATGGTTGTCGAGGCTGATGGTGGGGTGACGCCCACCCTTGATCACTTCGCAGGCGTTGACCATGGGCGGGGTCTCAAGGCTGTCGGCGGGGAAGGGGTCGAAGGCGCGCAACTGGATCACGCCATCGGCCTGGTGGGCATAGACCAGTTCGGCAAACTCACGCTCGATGTCTTCGCGGCCTTGGGTGTCGCACAGCAGCAGTCGGTACCCGGCGGCCTGGGCTGCCTGTTGGGCACCGCTGATCACGCGGGCAAAAAAGGTGTTGGCAATTTTCGGAACCAGGATCACCAGGTTGGCGGTGCGCCGAGAGCGGAACTGCACCGCCATCAGGTTGGGGCGATAACCGGCTTGCTCGACGGCGGCATTGACCTTGTCCCGAGTGGCCTGGCGCACGCATTCGGGTGATTTCAGGGTGCGCGATACAGTGGCCACCGAGACGCCGGCGAGCCGGGCGACTTCACGAATATTGGACAAAACCACCTCATCTTCAAACTATGGGTCGGGCGAGCTTACAGCAGGTCCGTCTGCGCTGAAATCCTTGCGAGGGGCGATCGAGTATTTGACAGCCTGCGTCACAGCGCATAGATTTCCGCTCAAATGTAACCGGTTACATTCCGGCTTCAACCCGTCGTTCAGCCGGCCCGAACAGAGAAAAACAGTGATGAACACAGTGATACCCAAAATAAGAATGGGCTTTGTCGGTGGGGGGGAGGGCTCGTTTATCGCCCAGGCGCATCGCCAGGCAGCGGGCCTCGATGGGCGCTTCGAGCTGGTCTGCGGCGCGTTCAGCCGCGACGCACAGAACAACCTGCGCACGGGCAGCTACCTGGGCCTAGCGCCATCACGCTGCTACAGCACGTGGCGATCGATGCTGGAGGCCGAGCGCGCGCTGCCGGCCGAGCAGCGCATGGAACTGCTGGTGATTGTCACCCCCAATCATCTTCACGCACCGGTGGCCAGCGAAGCGTTGACCGCCGGTTTTCATGTGTTCAGCGAGAAGCCCGCGGCCTTGAACCTGGCTGAGCTGCAGGCCCTGAAAACCCGCTTGCACAGCAGCACCGGGCTCTATGGCCTGGCCCACACTTACCTCGGCTACCCCATGGTCTGGCAAGCGCGAGAGATGGTACGCAGTGGCGTGATCGGCGCGGTGCGCAAGGTGCTGGTGGAATATCCCCAAGGCTGGCTCAGCCAGGATGTGGCCGGGCAGGGCAACAAGCAGGCCGAGTGGCGGGGGCAGCCGGCGTTGTCCGGGTTGGGCGGCTGCATCGGCGATATCGGCACCCATGCCTTTTCCCTGGCGGAGTTCGTGGCCGATCAAGCCGTCACCCACCTGTGCGCCAGCCTGGGCGTGCACATCGAAGGCCGGCAGCTGGATGACGACGCCGCCATGCTGCTGAAGATGGAGCAGGGCGCCAGTGGCGTGCTGATCGCCAGCCAGGTCTGCGCAGGGGAAGAGAACCCGCTGAGCATTCGGGTCTACGGCGACAAGGGCGGCCTCGAGTGGCGCCAGGAACAACCCGCCAGCCTGATTCATCGCTCATTGGACCAACCCATGCGTGTCTTGCGTTCCGGCACCGGGCAGCCGTGGTTGTGCGAGGACGCGACCCAGCGTATGCGCTTGCCCGCCGGCCATCCCGAAGGCTACCTGGAAGCCATGGCCAATCTGTATGGCGATTTTGCCCAGGCCATTCGCGGTGAGGTCAAAGGCCACACCGTGCCGGGTGTGCCGGGGATCGAGGTGGGTCTGCGTGGCATGGCCTTTATCGAAGCGGCCATCGCCAGTCACAGCAGCGATGCCAAGTGGACCCCCCTGGAGTGCAGCCGATGAAACCGCAGACGCCTGCCGAGACCCCAAACGACCTGGCCCCTCAAGGCCTGCGTGGCCCCGGGATATTCCTGGCGCAGTTCATCGCCGATGAAGCGCCGTTCGACACTCTGGCCAATATCGCTCAATGGGCAGCGTCCCAGGGCTACACAGCCATTCAATTGCCGACCCTGGGCACGCGCTACATCGACCTTGAACGCGCCGCCGAAAGCCAGAGCTATTGCGATGAACTGAAGGCCGTGTGCGCCAGCGCCGGGGTTGAGATCAGCGAACTGTCCACCCACCTGCAAGGGCAGTTGGTGGCCGTGCACCCGGCTTTCGATGCGCTGTTCGATGACTTTGCGCCCGCTCATTTGCGTGGCCATCCCCAGGCACGCACCGAGTGGGCGATCGAGCAATTGAAGCTGGCGGCGCGGGCCAGCCAGCGTCTGGGCCTGACCGCCCACGCGACCTTTTCCGGGGCTTTGCTGTGGCCCTACATGTATCCCTGGCCGCAGCGCCCCGCCGGTTTGGTGGAGCAAGGTTTTGCCGAACTGGCCAAACGCTGGCTGCCGATCCTCGACTGTTTTGATCAGGCCGGTGTCGACCTGTGCTACGAAATCCACCCCGGGGAAGACCTGCATGACGGTGCCTCATTCGAGCGTTTCCTCGACGCCGTCGATCACCACCCCCGTGCGGCCATCCTTTATGACCCCAGCCATCTGCTGCTGCAGCAAATGGACTACCTGGGCTTTATCGACCGTTATCACTCGCGCATCCGCATGTTCCACGTCAAGGATGCGGAGTTCCGTCCCGATGCGCGCTCCGGTGTCTATGGCGGTTACCAGGGTTGGGTCGAGCGCCCTGGGCGCTTCCGCTCGCTGGGTGACGGCCAGATCGATTTCAAATCGATCTTCAGCAAGCTGACCCAATACGGCTTCACCGGCTGGGCCGTGCTGGAGTGGGAGTGCTGCCTGAAAGACTCCGCCCAAGGCGCTGCCGAAGGCGCGGGGTTCATCCGCGACCACATGATTACTCGGAGCCAAAAGGCCTTTGACGATTTTGTCAGCGTGGCCAGCGATGCGGCTTCCAACAGGCGTTTGTTGGGCTTGCCTGACGCCTGAGTTTCACCAGTTTCTTTCAATAACAATAAGACGGTGACTGTTATGACGTGGATGACTGCGCGCTTGAGCGCCATGATGTTTCTGCAGTTCTTTATCTGGGGTGGCTGGTTCGTCACCCTGGGCACTTTCCTGTCCAGCCAGTTGGGTGCCAGCGGCGGCCAGATTGGCATGGCGTTCTCGACCCAGTCCTGGGGTGCGATCATCGCCCCGTTCGTGATCGGGCTGATCGCTGACCGCTTCTTCAATGCCGAGCGCATCCTGGCGGTGCTGCACCTAGTGGGGGCAGTGTTGCTCTACCAGCTGTACCGGGCGCCTGACTTCGGCGCGTTCTATCCCTACGTGCTGGCCTACATGATGATCTACATGCCGACCCTGGCATTGGTCAACTCCGTGGCCTTTCGGCAGATGCGCGACCCGGCACTGGAGTTCTCGCGCATTCGGGTGTGGGGCACCGTGGGCTGGATCGTCGCCGGTGTGGTGATCAGTTTTGTCTTCGCCTGGGACTCGAAAGACGCGATTGCCAGCGGCGGCTTGCGCAACACCTTCCTGATGGCGGCGCTGGCGTCCCTGGTGCTGGGCCTGTATAGCTTTACCCTGCCGAGTACCGCACCGCTGAAGACCGAGACCCGCCGCAGCGGCCTCAAGCAGATACTCGGTCTGGATGCCCTGGGCCTGCTGAAAGACCGCAGCTACCTGGTGTTCTTCATTGCCTCGATCCTGATCTGCATCCCGCTGGCGTTCTATTACCAGAATGCCAATCCGTTCCTCGCGGAAATCGGCGTGACCAATCCCACGGCGAAGATGGCCATCGGGCAGGTCTCCGAAGTCCTGTTCATGCTCCTGCTGCCCCTGTTCATTCACCGCTTCGGCATCAAGATCGCGCTACTCATGGGCATGCTGGCCTGGGCCTTGCGCTACGTGCTGTTCGCTTACGGCAATAACGCCGACCTGGCCTTTATGCTGTTCACCGGCATTGCCTTGCACGGCATCTGCTACGACTTTTTCTTTGTCTCCGGGCAGATCTACACCGACGCGAAAACCCCCGAGCGCTTCAGAAGCTCGGCCCAAGGCCTGATCACCCTGGCCACCTACGGTTTTGGCATGCTGATCGGCTTCTGGGTCGCGGGCCATGTCTCTGACTACTACGCCACTCCTGCGGGCCATCAGTGGCAGAGCATCTGGTTGTTCCCGGCGTGTTTTTCCTTGGGCGTGGTGCTGGTGTTCCTGTTTGCCTTCCGCGATGCGCGAGCCGTGGAACTGGCGCCCGCCAAGGCTTGAGCAGCCACGAATTCATAACAATAAATAAGGAAATTGCGATGCGCGTACTCAAAAAAATGGCATTGGCCACCCTCGTTGCCGGCTGCGTACTGAATGCCACAGCGCTGCTGGCGGCCCCCGCGGCCGATCGACAGATCGCCTTGCAGATGTACACCCTGCGCAATGTCGGCACCCTGGAGCAGCAGTTTTTCCTGACACAGAGCGCCGGGTTTTCCGCGGTCGAGTTGGTCGGTGACCAGGGTGTCAGCCGGGATGAACTCAACCGGCTGCTGAAAAAATACAACCTGACCGTGACCTCTGCCCACGTACAACTGGAGGCCTTGCGTCGCCAGTTGCCTGAAACCATCGCCTTCAACCGTGCCGTGGGCAACAAGGTGCTGGTGGTGCCTTACCTGCAGCCCGCGGATCGGCCCACCAATGCCAGGGGCTGGCAAAAGCTGGGCGAAGAACTGAATGCCTTGGGGGCCCGGCTGCGCAAGGAGGGTATGCGGCTGGCGTATCACAACCATGATTTCGAGATGAAAAAATACCAGGGCAAGACGGGGCTCGAATGGTTGGTGGATGCCACCCGGCCCAATAATCTGGCGCTGGAGATAGACGCGGCCTGGGTGTCGCGCGGTGGGCAAGACCCGGTCCGGCTGATCAAGCGTACCCGGATCGGCTGTTTGCCCTGCACGCCAAAGACAACGCCGGTATCGGGGTACGCGACGATGAACGCAACTTCGCGCCCCTGGGCGAGGGCCTGCTGGCTTGGGGTGAAATCGTCGCGGTAGCGCAAGAGGAGGCCAGACCTCTGTACATCGTCGAGCATGACTTGCCCAAGGATCCGGCAGCGATCATCCGCGCCTCCAAACTCAACCTGCAACGAGAGTTGCAGCGTGAAGGGCGAGACAGAAAACTCGAGTGAGCCTTGATGCAAAACGCCCCGGTTAGCCGGGGCGTTTTGCATCAAGCAGACCTGCACGGGCGTTACCAAAGCGCCAAGGTGCAGGAAGGCGCCCGCAATGTTGCGGTGGCGGCCGGGCTTGATGATCCGCAGTTGGCGCGTGCCATGAGCGCCTCCCCAGTCGCGAGCCAGGCCCTGGCCCGCGTCATCTTCAGACTGTCTTAAGACTGGCCAGGCAGGGTGGTGCCCTTGGAGTCGGTGACAAGCCGAACCACGGTCGCCCGAGTTTCGGCAATCGCCCCTCATCCTGATGGAGCCTGTGATGACGAATGCATCAGCAGCACAGCGGTATACAAAACTGTCGATGACCTTGCACTGGTTGATGCTGGTGTTGTTTGTCGGCGTCTATGCCTGCATCGAACTCAAGGGGATGCTCCCCAAGGGCCACGCCTTGAAGGTGCCGTTGCTCGGCGTGCATGCCTTGTTCGGCCTGGGCATCTTTGCCTTGGTCTGGGTGCGTTTGCTGGGACGCTTGAAGCCGCGTCCGGCGATTGTCCCGACCCCGCCGGCTTGGCAGAACGTACTGGCGCGCGTGACCCATCTGGCCCTGTATCTGTTGATGATTGTGACGCCGGCGCTGGCCTGGCTGATGCTCAGCGCGGCAGGCAAGCCGGTGCCGTACTTCGGGTTTATGCTGCCGTCGCCGCTGGCGGTGGATACCGAGTTGGCTAAGCAACTCAAGGAATGGCACGAGTTGATCGGCAATGCCGGGTACGCGCTGATCGGCCTGCATGCTTGTGCGGGTCTGTTCCATCATTACTGGGTGCACGACAACACCCTGACGCGGATGCTGCCAAGACGCTTTTAGGGCGCCCGTCACCCATCGTCGGTTTGCCCTGTTGGGTTTTGAAGTGGGCGTGGGGAGCACTTCACCGCGCGCTAGCGGTTGTTTCGCGATAACCTCGGCGCCGGTGGCCGTTTCAAGCACGCCGGAGTCTTGCGCGAGCGGCTCGGGAGGGTGCTGTCCAGCCTGATCTCACCCAGCAAGGAGTCCATGGCCTTCATGGTGCTGTTCAAACGATTGCGTGCTTTTTCCGTGCAGGCCGGCAGGGCGCTGGGGTTGGTGTGGGAGACCTCGCGGCCCCTGTTCCTGGGGCTGGTGCTGGCGACGCTGATCGCTGGCCTGCTGCCGGCGTTGGCCGCCTGGATCGGCCAGCGCATCGTGGATGGTGTGGTCCATGCCATGCAGATTCATGCCGCCGGCAGTCAGGCGCCGGTGTGGCCGGTCATGCAGTACGTGCTGGCCGAAGCCGGCGTGCTGGCGTTACTGGCGGCCGCCCAGCGGGCATTGTCGATGCAGCAGTCGTTGCTGCGGGTGCAGTTGGGGGTGAAGGTCAACCTGATGATCCTGGAAAAGGCCCAGACCCTCTCGCTGCTGCAATTTGAGGATGCGCAATTCCACGACAAGCTTGTGCGGGTGCGTCAGGGGGCTTCTACCCGGCCCTTGAGCCTGGTGACAAAGGGCTTGGGCCTGGTGCAGAACCTGATTTCGCTGATCAGCTTTGCGGTGCTGCTGGTGCACTTTTCTCCGTGGGCTCTGTTGATCCTGGTGGTCGGCGCCTTGCCGGTGTTCTTCGCCGAGACGCATTTTTCGGGCAATGCCTTTCGCCTGTTTCACCGGCGTGCCCCGGAGACCCGCCAGCAGAATTACCTGGAATCCCTGCTGTCCCACGAGGCGCATGCCAAGGAGGTCAAGCTGTTCGGGCTGGCCCCGTTGCTGCTCAAGCGCTACCGGGACAACGCTCGACGTCTTTACACGGAAGACTGCCAGTTGACGGTGCGCCGTGACACTTGGGGTTTTGCGTTGGGGCTGCTGGGCACCGCGGCGTTTTACCTGGCCTATGCCTGGGTGGTGCTGGACACAGTGCGCGGGCAGACGACCCTGGGCCAGATGACCATGTACATCGTGCTGTTCAAGCAGGGCCAGAGCGCAATCACCGCCAGCCTCAGCGCCATCGCCGGCCTGTACGACGACGGTTTGTTCCTTTCGGACCTTTATGAATACCTGGAAGTCCCGGTGACAGCGCGGCGCGGAACACTGACTCAAGGGGCACGCCCGGGTGACGGGTTGCGTTGCGAGCAGGTGGGGTTCACCTATCCTGGTGCCGAATCGCCGGCGCTGAGTAACATCAACCTGCACCTGGCGCCGGGGCACAGCCTTGCATTGGTGGGGGAGAACGGTTCGGGCAAGACCAGCCTGATCAAACTGCTGACCCGCTTGTACACCCCGGACGAGGGTCGCATCCTGCTAGACGGCAGCGACCTGCAAGCGTGGGACGAACAGACCCTGCACCAGCGCATCGGGGTGATTTTTCAGGATTACATCCGCTATCAGATGAGCGTGGGCGAAAACCTGGGCGTCGGTGACGTCGAGGCGTTTGACGATCAGGCGCGCTGGCGCCGTGCTGCCACTCAGGGTGTTGCCGCTGAGTTCATCGAGCGCTTGAGCAAGGGCTACGCCACGCCGTTGGGGCGCTGGCTGGGTGGTCAGGAACTGTCCGGCGGCCAATGGCAGAAAGTTGCCTTGTCGCGGGCCTATATGCGCCAGGACGCCGATTTGCTGATCCTCGACGAACCCACTGCTGCCCTGGATGCCGGGGCCGAGGCGGCCGTGTTCGAGCACTTTCGTGAACATGCCAAGGGCCGCATGACGCTGTTGATTTCCCACCGTTTCTCCAGTGTGCGCAGCGCCGACCACATCATCGTGCTGGACCGGGGGCGGATTCTGGAGGAGGGCAACCACGGCCAATTGATGGCGGCGGGCGGACGTTATGCCGACTTGTTCGATGTACAGGCGCGGGGCTACCGCGAGTGACCTGCACAGACGATTCAATGGACGGGAATAACGGGATGCGGGGGTAGAGGCAGGGCTTCAATTTCGCTTGCAGCTTGCAGCTTGCAGCTTGCAGCTTGCCGCGCGACCCATAGCCCCCGCAGCAAGCCGCTTGAATCGCGTTACTTCAACAACGGCACGCCACTCAATGTCTGCAAGTCCTCAAAGCTGATATCCGCGAGGATCTCGCGCACCTGCAAGCCTTTTGGAGTGACGTCCAGAATCGCCAGGTCGGTGTAAATCCGGCTCACGCAGCCAATACCGGTAAGCGGGTAGGTGCACTTAGGCACCAGTTTGCTTTCGCCGGTCTTGGTCAGGTGATCCATCATCACGAACACCTGGCGCGCGCCGGTGGCCAGGTCCATCGCACCGCCCACTGCCGGAATCGAGCCCTCAGCGCCAGTGTGCCAGTTGGCCAGGTCGCCGTTGACCGAGACCTGGAAGGCCCCCAGTACGGCGATATCGATGTGGCCACCGCGCATCATCGAGAACGAGTCGGCGTGATGGAAATACGCGCCACCGGCCAGCAGCGTCACGTGCTGTTTGCCGGCGTTGATCAGGTCATCGTCTTCTTCACCGGGCGCCGGGCTCGGGCCCATGCCCAGCACGCCATTTTCGCTGTGCAGGAATATTTCCTTGTCACCCAGGTAGTTCGCCACCAGGGTGGGCACGCCAATGCCCAGGTTCACATAAGAACCTTCAAGAATATCGTCGGCCACGCGCTGGGCCATTTCGTTGCGCGATAGTTTTTTCATGACGGTCATGGCAGGCCTCAATTGACGTTGGCGATCAGGGAACTGGCAGAAGGCACAGCAACCACGCGCTGGACGAAAATCCCCGGCGTGATGATGTGCTCAGGGTCCAGATCACCCAACTCGACGATCCGGTTGACCTGCGCGATGGTGGTCTTCGCGGCCATGGCCATGATCGGCCCAAAGTTGCGGGCGGCCTTGCGGTAGGTCAGGTTGCCCCAGCGATCACCCTGTTCGGCCTTGATCAGCGCAACGTCGGCGTGCAGCGGCATTTCCAGCACATAGTTGCGCCCTTCGATCACTCGGGTTTCCTTGCCTTCGGCCAACAAGGTGCCGTAGCCGGTCGGGGAGAAGAAGGCGCCAATGCCCGAGCCCGCGGCGCGGATGCGTTCGGCAAGGTTGCCTTGGGGCACCACTTCCAGTTGCACCTTGCCCGCCAGGTACAGCTCGTCGAATACATAGGAATCGGATTGCCGCGGGAACGAGCAAATCACTTTGGCAACCCGCCCGGCCTTGAGCAGCGCAGCCAGGCCGATTTCACCGTTGCCGGCATTGTTGCTGATGATGGTCAGGTCGCGAGCGCCCGATTCAATGACGCCATCCACCAGCGCCGACGGCATGCCGGCAGTGCCGAAGCCTCCGACCATGATGACCGAGCCGTCGGCAATGCCATCGAGTGCGGCAGCAATGGATTCGAAAGTTTTATTGATCAAGGCGTGCTCCTCTATTTTTGTTGATTGGGTCGATCAATCTGAATACCCGCTGCGCAGGGAAGGTTCCGGCAACGGACCGACAGCCCATAAAGCGCGTGTCGGCAGCTGCGCATAGGTTGCCAAACATTGAGCCTGACAGGGCGGTCCTGAATACGATGTCGTGCGATTAACGAACGCAGGCTGATAGGTGGCCTGCAGCAGTACTGCCGCGTGCAGCGAAGGATTTGCGCTTCGAACCAGGGAGTTCCAGGCACTTTCGGCGCGTTACCGGGCCGTGCCATTTGCAGAGCGCGACAGGGGCTCCCGGGCCTGCCATTGAAGAATGGGGGCTTCAGATCGGCAAAAGGGGGGAGGGATTTTCTCGGGTGGGGCTTTTTTGCAGGGCTTAGCAATACGAGGTTTGCGCAGTGGCAGCATGTGACTCGGCGTGACGCGCCTTAGAGAAACAGCCAAAAGGGTCAGTGCCCGGCAGCAAGCTGCCGGGCAACGCCTTGTCAGCGAACGGGCGGGGCGTATTGCAGGCCGCCCTGGCTCCACAGCGCGTTGAGGCCGCGCTTGATCTTCATGTCACTGCCGCTGCCCAGGTTGCGGTCGAAGGACTCACCGTAGTTACCGACCTGGGCAATGATTTTCGCCGCCCAGTCATTGGGCAGATTCAGGTCCTTGCCGAGGGCACCTTCGGTTCCGAGTAGTCGCGCAATGTCAGGATTCTTCGACGACTTGAGCTGCTCGTTGACGTTTTTCGAGGTGATGCCCAGTTCTTCGGCGTTGAGCATGGCGGCGAGGGACCAGCGCACCACGGTGAACCAGTCTTCATCGCCACGGCGTACTGCGGGGGTCAATGGCTCCTTCGAAATCACCTCGGGTAGCACAACGAAGTCATCGGGCGTTGCCAGTTTCAGGCGCTGGCCGTACAACTGCGACTGGTCGGTGGTCAGCACATCACAACGTCCTGATTCCAGAGCCTTGAAGCTCTCGTCAGAGGTGTCAAAGGTGATGGGGGTGTACTTCATGCCGTTGCTGCGGAAGTAGTCCGACAGGTTCAACTCGGTCACGGTGCCGGCCTGGATGCAGAAGGTGGCGCCGTCCAGCTCCTTGGCGCTTTTCACCCCGAGCTTTTTATTGACCAGGAATCCCTGGCCATCGTAGTAGGCGACACTGGTGAACTGGATACCCATGGCGCCGTCGCGGGACGAGGTCCAGGTGGTGCTTCGGGACAGCATGTCGACTTCGCCCGATTGCAGGGCAGTAAAGCGCTCCTTGGCGGTCAACTGGGTGTACTTGACCTTCTTCGCGTCGCCGAACACGGCAGCGGCCACGGCCCGACAGACGTCGACGTCGAACCCATGAAAGTCACCTTTGGCGTCGGCATAGGAAAACCCCGGAAGGCCGTCGCTGATGCCGCACTGCACAAACCCTTTGCTTTTGACGTTCTCAAGGGTGGCGCCGGCGTTGGCGCTCAGGGTAAACAGTGTGCCGAGGGTCAGGCACGCTAAGGTCGAAGCCCCTTTCAACAGCGTTCTTTCTTGTTTCATGGCGATGCTCTCGTGTGGGTGGCGGTTAAGTGCCAAATCAACGCGCAGGGGGGCCTGAGCACCCATTGTCGGCGCTGTGTTGAACTGCAAATCTGGAGGGCAGAAACAAGAGTGGGTCGTCAGGGGACCCAGCCAGGACGGTGGTTCTTTTTATTATTTGGCATAGGTTGTCTCTTATTGTTATGTCGCCCCCGGAGGCCGGGTTGACCGGGAATATGCAGCTCTTTGTGGCTTAAACGGCTGGCAGAGATTGCTCGACCAAGCGGGTCCAAACGGCGACTGCCGGTTCAATGATCTGGTCATTGAAGTCGTAATAGGGGTTGTGCAAGGCCGCAGAGGGTTCCTCTCCATCCGCGCCCATCCACAGGTAGGCACCTGGGCAGGCTTTGAGCATGAACGAGAAGTCTTCCGAGGCCATGGAAGGGCTGCAACCCCACTGCACGCGCGACTCTCCCACCGCCGTTACCGCTGCCCGGCGGACCTTTGCCGCAGCCTCTGCATGGTTTTCCGTCACCGGGTAGCCGACCTGGTAGAGCAATTCCCCTCGGATGCCGAAAGCGCCAGGCAACTGCTCGACGAACTGACCGATCAACTGTTGGACGTGATCGCGGACGTGCGATTGCAAGCAACGCACGGTTCCCTTGAGCACCGCCGTTTCGGGAATCACGTTGATTGCTTCGCCTGCGTTGATCTGGGTCACGCTGATCACCGCACTGTCGAGGGGTGAGAGACGTCGAGAGGGAATGGTCTGCAGGGCAAGAATCAGCTCCGCCGCGGCGATGATGGGGTCCGCGCCTTTGTCGGGCATCGCCGCGTGGCAGCCTTTGCCCGTCAGGGTGATTACGAATGTATCGAGGGACGCCATCATCGGGCCTGGGTTGATCACCACCTGACCGGCCGGGGCGCCTGGCCAGTTGTGCAGCCCGTAGATGGCGTCCATGGGGAACTGCTCGAACAGGCCATCCTCGATCATTTTTTTCGCCCCCGCGAGACCTTCCTCGGCCGGTTGGAAGACGAAGTGGACGGTGCCGCTGAAGTTTCGCGTTTCACTCAAATGGCGAGCCGTGGCGAGCAGGATTGCCGTGTGCCCGTCATGACCGCAGGCGTGCATGCAGCCTTGATGCGTCGACTGGTGGGAGCACTGCCCCAACTCTTGGATGGGCAGGGCGTCCATGTCGGCTCGAATGCCGATCGCCGGGCCCTGTCCATGGCTCAGGGTGCCCACCACACCGGTGCCGCCGAGCCCGCGATTCACCTCGATCCCAAAGCTTTCCAGGAGCTGCGCCACCCGGTCGGAGGTCTGCAACTCGTCATAGCCGAGTTCGGGTGAGGCATGAAAGTCCCGACGCCAGCCGATGGCATCGTCGATCAAGGCTTTGGAAATCGACATGGCGTTCACTCCAGGCTCGCGCCGTAGCCGAAATTGACCGCGGGCGTGGCGGCGGTTTCGACCCACACGCTTTTCACTTCGCTGTATTCGCGCAACGCATCCAGCCCGGAAGAGCGACCGTAGCCACTTTCGCCGTAGCCACCGAAGGGCGAACTGACGTGAATCGTCTTGTAGCCGTTGATCCAGAAGGTCCCTGCGCGAACCTGCCTGGCCACTCGGTGGGCTCGACCGACGTCGCGGGTCCAGACCCCCCCGGCCAAGCCGAAGCGACTGTCATTGGCAATGCGGATCGCGTCGGCTTCGTCCGTGAACGGGATGGCCACAACCACCGGCCCGAAGATTTCCTCTTGCGCGCAGTACAGGTCGTTGGTGCCGGCCAACACCGTTGGGTTGATGTAATACCCGGGCCGGTCCGGGATGGGGTCGGCATTCGCGCCGACCAGCCTGGCACCGTCTTTCAATGCACCCTCGACCATGGTTTTTACGTGGTTGTACTGTTTGGCGTTGTTGATCGGGCCGATTTGAGTCTCAGGGTCGCTCGGGTCGCCGACCTTGAAGCGGGTGGCCGCTTGCGCCAGGGCCTGGGTGAACGTGTCAAAAATCGACGCCTGAACCAGCAATCGCGAGCCCGATACACAACTCTGGCCGGCCCCGGAGAAGATCGCGGCCTGCGCCCCGCGCAAGGCAACGTCCAGGTCAGCGTCCTCGAACACGATGTTTGCCGATTTGCCGCCCAACTCCAGCACGGCAGGGATGCAACGTTGCGCGGCGGCGACGGCGATGTGCCGTCCTGTCGCTGGCGAGCCGACAAACACCACTTTGCGGATGTCTGCCTTGGCGATGAAGCCTTGGCCGATGGTGTGACCGAAGCCGGCGATGATGTTGACCAGCCCTTTGGGCACGCCGGCGCGCTCGATCAACACCGCGATCATCAATGACGACAAGGCCGTCAGCTCGGAGGGCTTGAGAATGACCGCGTTACCCGCCGCGATCGCCGGTGCGATCTGCCAGCCGCAGGTAAAGATCGGTGCATTCCACGGGGTGATTTGCAGGACCGTGCCCAGGGGCTCGTACGTGACGTAGTTCAGGTGTGAGGTCGGCACTGGGATCACTTCGCCGTGCAGTTTGTCTGCCCAGCCCGCGTAGTACTCGAACATTTCGGCGACCTTGGTCACCTCGACCCGGGCGTCACGGATCGGTTTGTTAGCGGTGAGGGATTCAACCTGGGCCAGGCTGTCGCTGTGTTCGCGAATCAGTGCACCGACCTGGTACATCGCACGACCCCGTGCCTGTGCCGTGAGCGCCCACCAGTGCGCCTGTGCGCCTTGGCTACGGCGTCGGTGTGGGCAATCAGCGCGTCATCAGCGTCGGGAAAACTCAGCAGCAGACTGTCGTCATGGGCGTTGCGAACGTCCACCGGCGAGCCGTGGCCGTCGATGAACTCGCCACCGACAAAGCTGCCGATCACGCTCCGGTCACCCCAGAAGGGGCGCATTAGGTCGAGGATGTTTTGCGTGCTCATTGATTATTCTCCACGGCCGAAAAGCTGGGCGTCGGTGCGCTGGACAATCGCGCAAAAGTCTTCGTTATCGGGCAGCGATTCGCGGCTGGCTTGCCATAGCTGGGCGACGATCCGTGACAGGGGCAGATCCAGGTCCAGGCTGTCGGCCAGGTCGCTGGCAAGGCCGACGTCTTTGCGCATCAACCCCATGGTGAAGCCGGAGTCATAGGCTTTGTTCAGGACCCAGGTGGGGAACATGATCTGGGTGGCGCCGCTGCGGCCCGAGCCGGCGTTGAGTCCTTGCAGGAGCTTTTCCGGGTCCACGCCTGCTTTCGCGGCCATCGACACGGCTTCGGCGGTGCTGATCAGGTGACAGGCAGCCAGCATGTTGTTGGCGATCTTGGCCACGTTGCCGGCGCCACATTTGCCGACGTGGACGCGGGTGCCGCTCATGCCTTCCAGCACCGGCATGGCGCGTTGCAGGTCCCCATCCTCGGCACCGATGACCATGGACATGGTGCCGGTCGCGGCCCCTTTGGGGCCCCCGGAGACCGGCGCGTCGATAAAGGCGATGCCCATCCTTGCCAGGGCGGCAGCGACCTTGCGGCTGGCTTCCGGGGTGGAGGTGGTGGTGTCAACCACGATCAAGCCTTCACGGCCAAACTCGATGACGCCGCCTGGGCCCAGGCAGACGGCTTCCACGTGCTCGGCTTTTGGCAGCGACAGAATCAACATATCCGACTGTTGAATCAGTTGATGGCGGTCGCCGACGGGTTGGACACCTTTGCATTTGGCCTGGGCCAGCGCCGCGTCGGACAGGTCGAATCCGCTGACATCAAAGCCTTTGCTGGCGAGGGTCGCGGCCATGCCGCCGCCCATATTGCCCAAGCCAATAACGCCTACTTTCATGGTCATTTCAACAGTCTCAGTTAGATGTTCTGCACGAATTCGAGGATGACGTTGCCGGCCGCTTGCGGCTCGACCAAGACCCGGCCCGGGACCTCGTGATGAGGAACCTGATTGTGTTCGAGGATCGAGCGCAGGGTGCTCAGGCTTCGGGTGTGCAGGCGGATGGAAATCCCATGGGGGCGTTCCTCGGCACGCTTGGGAAGGGCGATACCCGGGAACTCCAGGGCCGCGGTGGCGGCGTCGATGGCGCGCAAGACGCCGCATCGGGTATCGGCTTCCAGGACCGCCCCGTTGTAGCTCACGGCATCGCCGTAAAGGGCTCGCCAGCGTGGTTCAAGGCGCTTGGGGTCTGCCAGGTACGTGATGGCGAGAATCCCGTCTGCCCCGTTGGGGTGGTCCTGCCAGCCGCGAACCCAGATCAGTTCGGGGCGATGTTGGTGGCAGATAAAGTTGGAGGCGTCGGGTAACTCCGGGTCGATGAACAACGCCAGGGACACCACGGCTTCATCGGGGCGCCCATCAGGCAGGGTCATCGGGCGGCGAAAATCAATGCGCCCCTGGCTTTCCAGCCCGGCCTCGACCATCCGCGCATGATCGGCGTCGGCATCCTGGCTGTGCAGCGCCACCAACGACACACCTTCTTCGCCGCGATCAAGGAACTGCCCGAGCTGGCGCCCGAAACAGAAGCCGTTCACCGAATGGGTACCGAACTTGGAAGGGTCGTCGACCCCGATCAGCTCGATGAAGTTGCTGGGGAACATCATCAAGGAGGTGACGCTGCCCCAGGGGTGATAGCTCACCGGCGAAGGCGAAAACCCCATCTTGCGGTACAGCTCCAAAGCCTCGGCGTGGTGGCGCACGGTGACCAGGGGGTGATCGATACCCTGCGGAAATTGAGCGACGGCGGTCATGGTGGTAGCTCCTGGTTAACCTTTGGATTTAGCGGTGAAGGTGGCAAGCGCGGCCGGGGCGTTGCCGACCACCTTGGCTGGGGCCCCGGCAACAACGGTCCCAGCGGCCACGGGTTTGAGCACCACGGAGTTGGCCGCGACGATGGCATGGGCACCCACTTCGATGTTTCCGAGAACCGTGGCGCCTGCGCAAATCAGGGCCCCGCGGCGAACCTTTGGGTGTCGGTCGCCGGCCTCGCTGAGGGTGCTGCCCAGCGTGACGCCGTGCCAGAGGCTGACTTCATCCTCGACCACCGCGGTTTCACCAATCACCAGGCCAATGCCATGGTCGACGAACAGCGATTGCCCCAGCCGGGCAGCGGGATGGATGTCGATGCTCCAGGTATTGGCCGCCCAATTCTGCAGCAGCACTGCGCTTTGCACGTGCCCCTCACGCCACAGCGCATGGGCGATGCGGTGCGCCTGCACGGCTTGAATGCCGCGGAACGTCAGAAAGGCCGTGAGGTGGTCAGGGCAGGCCGGGTTGACGATTTCCAGGTGCTGGATGTCCGCGGCTGCGGCCTCGGCAATGGACGGGTTGGCGTCGATGATCGACTTGAACCAGGGCTCCAGGGCGACGTTGCTCGCTTGCGCCTGCAGCTGGCGGGCCAGGTTTGCGGCGAGTGCCGCCTCGAAGGAGGCATAGGCCAGCAGGTGGCTGGTTGCGTAGTCGTGCAGTACGGGATTGCGTTCGCTCAACTGCTGGGCTTGATCGCGAAGGCGCTGCCAAAGAGGGCTCATTTCCATCTCCTGTTACTGATGGACCGAGTATGGACACGCTGCAGGCGAGCCAGCAATAATCGCAAATTCAATCTTTTGTTGCTTTTAACGCAACACAGGAAGCCCATGAGCCAAGTACAAGATCGGCGGATTCTTTATTTTTTCGAAGCGGTCAGGCTGGGCAGCGTGCGAGCGGCCGCTGATGTCCTCAACGTCGCGCCATCGGCTGTCAGCCGCCAGATAGGGCAGTTGGAACAGGAACTGGGCAGCCCACTGCTGGAGCGCCACCGACGTGGGGTAAGGCCTACGGAGGCCGGTGATCGGGTGCTCGGTTACTACCGGCAACGCCTGACTCACCAGGAGCTGCTGCTGGATTCGCTGCAGGCATTGAGAGGGCTGCAGAGCGGCTCTGTCGTCCTGGCCGTGGGGGAGGGGTTCATCGATGGGCTGGCGGGCCCGCTCAGCAACTTTTCCACGCTGTACCCCAAGATCGAGATTCAGGTGAATGTGTGCGGAACCAACGAGGTGATACGCCAGGTCGTGGAAGATGAGGCGCATTTAGGCCTGGTGTTCAACCCGGCCGCCGACCCGAAAATCCGCTCCCATGCCTCGCAACCCCAGCCGGTCTGTGTGGTGGTGAACCCTCAGCATCCCCTGACCCAAAGCGTTGGCCCGATTCCGCTGGCGGGCCTGGATGCCCATCGCCTGGCGTTACCGGGGGTTTCATTTGGTATACGCCAGATACTGACCCAGGCCGAGCATCAGTTGGGGCTGATGCTCAGCCCCACCTTGACCTGCAATACCATCGCCATGCTCAAGCGCTATGCCATGCAAGGCGGGGTGACGCTGCTACCGACCTTTGTGGTGGATGAAGAGGTGCAGGCCGGCCGCCTGTGCACACTGCCTTTGCATAATGAAATCTTTGCCAGCCCGCGGGTTCACCTGATCAGTCGTCTCGGGCGCCAATTGAGCGTGGGCTCCAACCGTTTGCTGACGATGCTGCTGCAAGAGATGCCTGCTTTCAAACCCCGTTGAGCTCCAGGCGGTGGTGATGCAAAAGACCCCAACGGACGGCTGAAATCATGGCAAGGTTGCGGCTGGTAAAACCTCTCGACTCAAGGACGCGACACTTATGGACACTCCCTTTTCTGCAATCAGCGAGCGCTTGAACAATCGCCGATTTACCGTCGCGGGCAACAGCCACGGGGTCTCCGGCGCCGCACGGTGTTTCATTATCAGGTCGAGGGAAATGACATTTCCAGCACCTACCAGGGCGGCCGGATCCGCATGGGGCATCAAGTGGGGCGGGCCACGGGGCCCGACAGCATTGAGCTGCTTTATCACTGCGTCACGACGGACGGGGAGATTCTGGCCGGCTGGTCGCGTGGCACGGTCGGTGTTGATCACGCAGGGCGCACCACCCTTGCCTTCGTCTGGGGCTGGTTGTCGGGCGCGACGGGGGGCGGGGAGTCGAGCTACGTCGAGCTGGCCGAGTAAGGCTCAAGTCTGGGTGATGGCGCCGACTCCGAGCGTCCTTGCACGCCGCTCGGTCAGCCGTTGAGTGCCTGTGACAGGCCACTGGACGGCGTGTCACTCTGCTGGGAACCTGATGGCGCCATGCGCAAGGTATTGCGCCCCAGGCCCTTGGCCTCGTACAGCGCGGCATCCGCCCTGGCCAGCAGGCTGGCGGTGGTGTCGCTTTCCTCGGGCACCCCGCAGCAAACGCCGATGCTGATGTGCAGCACGATGCTCGACTGAGCGTAGTGCGCCGGTGCTTCGGCCAGGGAGGCGCGCAGTTCATCGAGCACGGCGATGGCGCCATCGGGGTTGGTGGCCGGCAGCAACAGCAGGAACTCCTCGCCCCCGTAGCGACCAATGCTGTCGGAGTGCCGCAGGCGCTGGGTGAGGTGGTTGACGCAGTGGCAAATCACTTCGTCGCCGGCCAGATGGCCATGCACGTCATTGATCTGTTTGAAGTGGTCGATGTCGACCATGGCCACCGCCAGGCAGGAACGGTCTCGGCGCGCACGCTCCAACTCGGTGGAGAACTGCTCAAGGATGGCGCGCCGGTTGAGGATGCCCGTCAGCACGTCGCGCAGCGCCATGTGTTGAAGCAACGATTCACTGCGCTCTTTCGCCAGCAGCACCAGGCCGAGGGAAATCATCATTGCGGTGAACGTGCCAATGCTGACCGAGATGGTTTGCTTGAGGTTGCTGACGTCATAGCGCATCTCCGCCGCACCGCCGCCGAGCACCGCCACCACCCGCATGCCCAAGCCGATCAGGCTGATGCTCGAACCAATGATCAACAGCATGCGCGCACGGCCCTGGGCGGGGATGTAGCGATGGGTCCAGTAGATGATCAAGGCGCACTGCAGCATCAAGACCAGAGAGGCGGCGAGCATCCGTGGCTCCAGGGTATCGATCAGGCTGACCATCAACAGCAGCATCAATGCCGCCGGCGCGAACACCCGCCACCAGGACATGGGCCTCTCGATAATCCGAAACAGGCTGGCGCCATAAAAGGCCAGCGCCACCGCCAGCAAGGAGTTGGCCGCGCCATAGGTAAACCACAGCGGCGCATGACCGTAAAAGGTGTAGCCCACATAGGCCAAGGCATGGGCCAGCAAACCAAAACCAATGGTGAGCAAACCGTCACGCTGATTGAACTGGCCGACCAGGATTAGACAGAACGCCATGATCGTCGCCACTAAAGCAACACAGGCAAACAGCGTGGGGGTATGGGCAATCATGGCGTTTCACCAGGCACGGGTAGAAGCAGTTCTGGTCGCCAGTTTAGTTGAGCCGGTCAATCGTTGGTGAGTTGTTTCGCCTAGGCAGCAGCGACCCGGGGCAGGCCTCAAGCGAGATGTCTTTTGCCCTCGGTGCCTGTGATAGAGCCTTGCCCACAGGTTTAACTGCACCCAACAAGAACCGCCCTGACCCCTAGCCAAACGACGGCAAGTTCAGTGCCTGAAAAAGCCGTCGTTACATTTTGTGTAAACGTATCTTGATCTCAATTGACATTAATTATCATTGGCTCTTAGTATTCTTTCCCAAACTAACCGATCGGGTTGTATAGGGACGTCGTAACGCCGATGAATGACCTCGATGATGCTCTGCTTGCCTTGTTGCAAGGAGACGCGCTTCAACTGCCGGATCGCCTTCAGGCGCAATCACATACCGGGCCCCAAATCCTCTCCTTCGCTCAGCAGCGCCTGTGGTTTTTGCAGCGCATGAACCCGAGCGCCACGGCGTATAACCTGACCCGTGCCTTTCTGTTCACGGGCAAGCTGAATGTCGCGGCGTTGGACCTCGCGTTTACGGCATTGATCAAGCGTCACGGTGTGTTGCGCACCCGTTTTATCGAGGAGGAGGGTGAGCCTCGTCAAACCGTGCTGGATGACTTGGCGTTCGTGCTTCACAAGCGTGAGGCACCGGGCATCGATAGTGCTGCCAGGCGCGAGCATTTGGGCACGTTGCTGACGCTTGAAGATCAGTCGGCCTTCGACCTTTCCCTGGCTCCGCTGCTGAAAGTCGAGCTGATTCGTTACGACGAATTCAGCCATGGCCTTCTATTGAAGATGCATCACATCATCAGCGACGCGTGGTCGAACCCCATTCTGGTGAGGGACTTGGCGACGGCCTATGGGCAGGCCGTACGCGGCGAAGTCGTGCAACTGCCCGAACTGCCCGTGCAGTATGTGGACTTTGCCGTCTGGCAGCGTCGCCACCTGGGCTCTGATGCCGTTCAGCCCGACCTCGGTTACTGGAAAGACTACCTAGGTACATCGCTGCCGGTGCTGGAACTGCCAACCGATTTCCCTCGTCCTGCGCAGCAAAGCCAGCGTGGACAACGGCTGCGCTTTCAACTGGACGATCAACAATCTTCCAGGATCCACGACACCTGCCGCAGTACGGCGTTAACCCCCTTCGTCATCCTGCTGGCGGCCTGGCAACTGTTGCTGGGACGTTGCAGTGGCCAGCGCGAATTTGCTGTGGGCGTGCCCCATGGCGGGCGCAGTCGTGAAGAACTCGACGAACTGCTGGGGTTCTTCGTCAATACCTTGGTCTATCGCGTGCAGCTCGATGCGCAATTGACCGGTCGCGAACTCTGCGACCGCCTGCGTCGCGAGTCCCTTGCTGCCCTGCAGCACGCCGAGCTACCGTTCGAGCTGCTGCTGGAGCATCTCGAGGTCGAGCGAGATGTCAGCCGCACACCGGTGTTCCAGGCGATGTTCAACCTCAGCAGTGGGGCCGCAGTCAATTTCACTTTGCCGGGGCTTGAGACCGAGCGCGTACTGCCCAGCCAGGACAGCGCAAAGTTTGATCTGACGTTTGACGTTGCCGTGCGCCCTGACGGCGTGTTTTGCGAAATCGAATACAGCCAGGACTTGTTCACACCAGCGACAGTCGAGGGGTTTGCCAGCCGTTATCGCCTGCTGCTGGACGGCTTGATGACACAGCCTGACTTGCCGGTATGGCAACTGCCGATGCTCGACGCCGCTCAGCGTTTGCAGCAGTTGGACCGGTGGAACAGCACCGAGCGAGCGCTAGTGCCGGCCCAGGACATGCTCGCCCTGTTTGAACAGCAAGTCGCTGCCGAGCCCGAACGTTGTGCGCTGGTCAGCGGTTCGCATTCGTTGAGCTACGCAGAACTCAACGCTCGCGCCAATCGACTGGCCCATTGGCTCAAGGCGCAAGGTGTGGGCGGTGATGTCCGTGTGGGTGTCTGCCTGGGGCGTGAAGCCGACCTGCTGGTAGCACTTCTGGCCATTCAGAAAAGTGGCGCAGGTTATCTGCCCATCGACCCAGGTCAACCCGCTGCACGCAACGCTGACATCATCGAGCAAGCGCGTCCACGGCTGATACTCACGCGAGAAGCCTTGCGCGAGGTGGTTGGGCAGGTGGCGCCGATGGTCACTCTGGAAGCCCTGGGCGATGAGCTTTCGCGGTCCCCCGTCACTGACCTTGGGCTGACCACGCATCCTCGTCAATTGGCCTATACCCTCTACACATCCGGTTCCACAGGCCGACCTAAAGGGGTCGATATTGACCGCCAGGCTTTTGTCAATTTTCTCCTCGGTATTCAGGAACATGTACAACTGACCCCCGCAGATCGGCTCCTGGCGGTTACGACGCTGGGCTTCGATATCGCCGGGCTCGAGCTGTTCCTTCCGTTGGTACAGGGCGCCACCGTAGTCTTGGCCAGCAGCGAAGATAGCCTGAACCCGCGTGCATTGATTGAACTGATGCAACACCAGGCCATCAGCGTGATGCAGGCCACCCCGGCTACCTGGCAAATGCTGATTGAACACGACTCGCCCGCCTGGCAGGGGCTGCGAGTGCTCTGCGGCGGAGAAGCTTTGGGCGCAGAGTTGGCTGAACGCTTGTTGGCGCGGCAAGTCAAGCTGCTGAATGTCTACGGGCCAACGGAAACCACGGTGTGGTCGGCGGTGCACGCCGTAGACCAAGTTGACAGCGCCGTCATACCTATTGGCCGCCCGTTGGCCAATAACCGCCTGTATGTCCTCGACGAATTCCTCGAGCCCCAGCCTGTGGGAGTGGCCGGGGATTTGTACATCGGTGGCAGTGGCGTTGCCCGTGGTTATGCCGATCGACCGGACCTCACCGCGGTGTCCTTTATTCCCAATCCATTCGTCCAGCCTCGGGCACCGGGTGCCCAGGCGGGCAGTCGGCTGTACCGCACAGGGGATCGCGCCCGTTATCGCAGCGATGGTTGCCTGGAGTTTCTGGGGCGCAGCGATTTCCAAGTCAAGCTGCGCGGTTTCCGCATCGAGCTGGGTGAGATTGAGGCGGCATTGGCGGCGTTGCCGGGTGTCACCCAGGTGGTCGTCGTATTACGGCGTGCACCTGGTGGCCAGGAGGTGCTGGTGGCATATCTGTGCCATGAGCGGGCCGAGATCGACAGGGCCGATACTCAACTGCGCCTGCGTGGGCGCCTGCCGGGTTACATGGTTCCCGGGGCGTTTGTGGTGCTGGCGAATCTACCACTGAATGCCAATGGCAAAGTCGACCGCAAGGCGCTGCCAGAGCCGCAGTGGGTCGACGAGGAAGCCGGCGGTGAGTTGGTGGGGTCGTGGCAAACCAGCCTCGCCGATATCTGGAGGGACGTGCTTAACGTCTGGCCGATTGCCCCCGGTGCGGATTTGTTCCGCCTGGGCGCTCAATCGCTGCAGTTGGTCAGGATCCAGGCACGCATCCGGCATCAGTTCGGTTGTGAGGTCGCCCTGGCACAGCTGTTCGCCAACCCGATGCTCAGTGATATGGCTGCGTTGGTTGAGCAGGCTTGCAGTACGCCCGAGGTTGATGAACTGGCCGAGATTGAAAAGCTATTACTGGCTTTCGAGTGAACCCTTCGAACCGTTGCGCCAGTCGCCCCGAGGATTTTGCATGACCCTGTTCCTATCACTGCTCAAACGCCACCGCGGATTGTTGAGTCTGGGCTTGTTGACCAGCCTGATCAGCGCGGCGGCCGGTATTGGCCTGCTCAATGAGATCAATCGACTGATTTCAGCCACGGTCATCATGAACGCGGGCTTGGCCGCCAAGTTTTTTGTCTTGCTGCTCGTGTTGTTCGGCTGCGGTTTTGGCTCCCAGGCGCTGCTGACCGCCTTGGGCCATCGCGTGGTTTACGAATTGCGCCTGCAAATGGTCAAGCGCCTGCTGGACACCTCCATCGAGCAACTGGAAAAAATCGGCGAGGCGAGCTTGTATGCGACCTTGAGCAAAGACATCGAGAGTATCGGACAGGCCTTCAATCGCCTGCCGTTTGTGTTTTACAACACGGTACTGATGCTGGGTGGCTGCCTGTACATGGCCTGGTTGTCCTGGCAGTTGCTGTTGATTTGTATCGTCGGCCTGAGCCTGGGGACCTGGCTGGCCCATGGCTGGTTCTCCAAGATGCGCCAGTTGATGAAGCGCGTCCGTGAAACCGATGACCGTTTGTACGCGGCTTACCAGGGCGCCATCGAAGGGCGTTTCGAGTTGGCGCTCAATGCCCATCGCAAGCAGCGGTTCTACTCTCTGGACCTGCAACCCGCCGCTGAATATGCACGGCGTAACGAGGTGCACGCCGATCGCTACTGGACCTTGAGCTTGAACTGGACCGTGACCCTGATTCTGGCGCTGGCCGGCGGTCTGTTTGCTGCCGGGGCCTGGCTGGGGCTGGGCAATGGCGTGATTGCTGCTTTTGTGCTGGTGCTGATGTTCCTGCGCATGCCCCTGAACGACTTGATTGGCAGCCTGGCGACCCTGGTAGCGGGCAACGTGTCACTGGCAAAGATCCAGACCCTGTCCTTTGCCGACTACCGCTCTGAATTCTCGGCGAGCACCGGTCAGCCCGATGCACAGCAGCCGATGCTCGAACTGCAATCGCTGAGCTACGACTACCCCAACCTGGCCGATGAGTACGGCTTTCGCCTGGGGCCGGTGAACTTGAGTGTCGCCAAGGGCGAAATTCTCTTCATCGTCGGAGGCAATGGCAGCGGCAAATCGACCTTGGCTAAATTGTTGACCGGGCTCTACGAGCCCAGCGGCGGAACGCTGCGTCTGCAAGGTGTGGAAATCACCCCCGAGCTACGCGAATGGTACCGGGCGCATTTTTCCACGGTGTTCTCCAGTTTCTATCTGTTCGAGCGGCTGGTAGGCCCGCAAGGCGATTTTGACATGGACCTGGCCCAGGCCTGGCTTGAGCGACTGCGCATGGAGCGCAAGGTCACCATTGACGAGCAAGGCGGTCTTTCCACCACTCGTTTGTCGCAAGGACAACGCAAGCGCCTGGCCTTGTTGGTGGCGTTGGTGGAAGAGCGTCCGATCCTGCTGCTCGATGAGTGGGCGGCAGACCAGGACCCAGGTTTCCGCGCATTTTTCTACCGCGAGCTGTTGCCCGAGTTGAAGGCACAGGGCAAAACAATCATCGCCATCAGCCACGACGATCATTACTTCTCGATTGCCGATCGCGTGCTCAAGTGCGATGGCGGTCAGCTTTATCCGTTTGATCAGGCAGGGGCGGATGCCGGTCAATTCACTGTCCAGAAGCTGTCCGCGCCAGTCTGAAGCCGAGCGACTCAGCCCGGTTACAAACCAAGCGATTTTTGTAGCACAACAATTAAAAAAACGATGGCCCGCAGGGGACCATCCACAGGAGCGAGCGGTATGCATCAAGCTGGAAAAGGTCGGCAAACGGCCAAAATGGGGAATTTGCTGCTGGTACCTATTGTGAGCGGAGGGATGTTGCTCACGCCGGTGGCATGGGCGCAGGACAGCGTGGAACAGTCGACGACGCAAACCACTGAAGCTCCCAAGACGCTCGAACTGCCCGAGCAGTCGATTGTGGGCATGCAGACCGAAGCGCCTACGGTATCGGTGGGGACCAAAGTACCGTTGCGCCTTCGCGAAGTGCCACAGACGATCAATGTCATTGGCCAGGAACGCATTCAAAAGCAGAACCTGTACACCCTCGAAGATGCCCTGGGCAAGGTCGGTGGGGTCACGGTGCAACGGATTGACGCCAGCCGCTTGAGTTTCTTTTCCCGTGGTTTTGAAATCACGTCGCTGCAGTTGGACGGCACGCCGACCACCATGGATAACCGGATTTTTCTTTCTCCGGACCTGACCATGTACGACCGTGTCGAAGTGCTCAAGGGCCCGTCTGGGAGCCTGACCGGCGCCGGTGGTCCTGGTGGCAGTATCAACCTGGTGCGCAAGCGGCCGTTGGCCGAGGCGGCAGTGTCCGCGGAAATCAGCGCCGGCTCCTGGGACGACTACCGCGGCATGATCGATGTCACCGGCCCGTTGACCGAGAGCGGCAACGTGCGGGGTCGCCTGGTGCTCAGTGAGCACGACAAGGGCTTCTACTACGACGGTGGCGGCAAGCGCGAATCGAATCAGGTCTATGGCGTCGTCGATATCGACCTGACCCCCGATACGGTGTGGACGATTGGTGCGAGCAACCAGAACACCGACATCCGTGGCGCTCAGCGCTCCCTGCCGGCTTATCGCTACACCAACGCAGCCGGTGAGGCCGCGATGTCGCTGCCGAATGCATCGCGCAAGAATTTTTACGGTGAAGACTGGAACCGTGATTATTTCTGGAGCACCGCTGTTTTCACCGAGATCGAGCACCAGTTGGGGGATGGCTGGAAAACCAAGTTGTCCCTAAGACACGCTGACAACAACTACGACTTGACCCAGGCATACGCGCGCAACGGCGGGGGCATCGACCCTGCAGATAACCTGGTGTCGATGAACTCGATCATGTTTGATTACCGGGAGAAACAGGACGAGGCCGACCTGTACGTCGACGGCCCGTTCAACTTCCTTGGGCGTGAACACAAGGTGTTGGTGGGCGCCAACTATTCACGTTCCGAGTTCGCGTCGAACGGCGGTTATTTCTCCAGTTTCCTGGGGGATGTCGACCTCAACGACCCGCAGCCTGACTTTGCCTACCCGGCCTTCCCGGATTCGGACAAGTTGCCGACCAGCGTTGCCAACACCCGCGCAAAAGCGGTTTACAGCAACGTGCGCTTGAGCCTTGCCGACCCGCTGACGCTGGTCCTTGGCGGGCGAGTGACCTGGCTTGAGATGCACCGCAGCCAGCATCAGCCTGAGGCCGGCTCGCCGTCGGAAAAGAATGGCGATAGCGTGTCGCAGAAATTCACTCCGTTTTACGGGCTGATCTACGACCTCAACGATAACTACTCGCTGTACGCCAACTATTCCGGGGTCTTCCAGCCGCAGGCCGTCAGCAACCTGGACATCAACAACAACATCATCAAACCCCTGGAAGGCAAGCAGCACGAGCTGGGGATCAAGGGCGAATTCCTCGACGGTGCGTTGAACGCCTCGCTGGCCGCGTTCCAGATCGAAGAAGAGAACCGCGCGATTCCGGATATGAACGATCCGAGCTCTCGTGCCGTGGTTGCCAGCGGCAAGGCTCGCACCCGCGGGTTCGAAGCTGAGCTGAGTGGGCAGATGACGCCCGATTGGTTCCTCACCGCGAACTTCACCCATACCTACAAACGCTATGACAGCGCCAACGAGCAGTTGCAGACCTACCTGCCGAAAAACATGTTGCGGGTGTGGAGCCTGTACAAACTGCCCGGCGAGCTGGAGAAGTGGAGCGTCCAGGGTGGCGTCAGCATCGTCAGCGAGACCTACAACAAACTGGATGTTCCCGGCATCGGCATGAACGGCACCAAACTTCGTCAGGGCGGGTATGCCTTGTACGATGCGGGCATTGGCTATCAGATCACGCAAAACCTCTCTGCTGACCTGATCGGTACCAACTTGGCCGACAAGAAGTACTTCCAGCGCATCAACACCTTCCAGGATGGGAATATCTTCGGTGACCCCCGTGCTGTGTCCATGACACTGCGTGCCAAGTTCTAATTGCGATAGCCTGTCACTCACCCGCATACTTTGGTATGCCGGTTTTTTTTGAGTCGGCCACAAGGCCAGCGATCAGGGAGGCGAGGTGAGACAAGCGGCGTCAAAACAGACAGGGAGAAACCTGGGCCCGCGACGCAGCGCGTGGCTGGTGCTGGTGCTAGTGCTCAGTTACCTGGCTTGTTGGGGGCTTAACGGCTTTCTGGCGTTGTGCCTGGTGCACTGGCGCGTGCAGCCCAGTGAAGCGGTGCTGACCAGTTCGATCGCCAGTTTTGTGCTTTTTCCATGGCTGGTGTTGTGGCTGTTCAGCGCTGCCCGTACAACGCGCAACGGCTTGCTGGTGGCTAGCGCATCGCTGCTGATGTGGGCAAGCACTCGTTTCCTGGCGGGAGACGCCTGATGTTCACCAGTGTTCGGCAAGCGCTTCTGTGGATGCACCGATCTATCGGCATCGGTTTTTCCGGGCTGCTGCTGATTGCATTTTTCATGGGTAGCCTGGCGGTTTATGACCGTGAGCTGGACAGTTGGATGCTGCCGCACATTCGCCTGGTACCGGTTGATACACCCCTGTCACTGGATCAGCGAGTGGTTCCTCATGTTGCCCGCTTGACCGAGGGCAAACCGCTGATGCAGTGGTACGTGGAACTGCCCGATGAGCGCCGTCCCGTGCTGCGATTCCAAGCCTGGACCCAGGATCGTCAGGGTTTCAGTGGTTTTCTGGCACCAGGAGAAGACCGCGTGTTACCCGAAGCCGGAAGCCGCGGTGGCGATTTTTTCTACCGATTGCATTACACCCTCAATATCAATTTCTGGAACATCGGTGCGCGCCTGCTTGGTTTTGCCGCCATGCTGGGAGTCATCGCGTTGATTGCCGGCGTGTGCATCCATGCGCGTCTGTTTCAGGACCTTTTCACGCTGCGGGCCGATAAGTCGCCCAGGCGCCTGCTGGACATGCACAACCTGACCGGCGTGTTTGCCCTGCCTTTTCACGTGGTCATTTTGTTGTCCGGGCTGCTGATCCTGTTTCCGCTGTACCTGCCTGCCGGCATCCTGGCGGTGTATCAGGACCGGGCCGGTCAGTTCGGCCAGGAGGCGGATGCGGCCTTCCGTCGCCCGGCGTCGGGCACCCCTGGGTCATTGGCCTCGCTGGACCAGATGATGGCGCAAGCCCGATTGCACTGGGGCAGTGGCGAGCCGGCGTTTGTCCGGGTCTGGCACCCTGGGGATGCCAACGCTTACGTTGAGATCAGTCGCTCTTTGGCTGATCGCATAAGCCAGGATGGGCAAACCCTGTACTTCGATGGCGCCAGCGCCCGGATGTTGCATGAATCCCGATTGCCTGCCGCTGCCGCGACTTTCAAGTTTCTGGCGGGGTTGCACGTGACGCATTTTCAGCAGCCGTGGTTGCGCGCCTTGTACTTCTTTGCTGGCTTGAGCGGTTGCGTGATGCTCGGCAGTGGCCTGTTGTACTGGCTGGAGAAGCGCCGCCTGCAGCACGCTGCGGGGGAATGGGGTGTGGCGTCGATGACGCTATTCAGCAGCGTGCTGATCACTGGAATGCCATTGGCCACCCTGGCCATGCTGGTGGTCAATCGATGGTTGCCGGTCGACTTGATTGACCGAGCCCAGTGGGAGGTCAGGGCATTTTACGGGGCCTGGTTACTGGCGGCCGTACATGCCCTATTGGCTATCTGGCGCTCGGGGCAATCGCGGGCGCCCTGGGCAACGCACTTGTTGCTGATCAGCGCCTTGGCCCTGCTGGCGGTGCTCTCCAATGCCTGGAGTACGGGCGAACATCCTTGGCAGGCGATGAACCAGGGTCTGTGGGCGGTGGCGGGGGTCGATCTGGTGTTGATGCTGTGCGCGCTGCTTGCCGGCTTGTGGGGCTGGCGTTTGCGGGTGCACAGGGTGCAGAGGGCGCTCAACGATGGCTGATGCGCTGCTGAATCTACTGGTGCTTGGCTTGCTGGGGATGGGGCTGAGCACTTTGGCGTTGAGCCAGGCCAGCCATTGGCGCCGGGTGATGGGCTCGGTGGCGTTCCCTGGTGTGCGGGGGTTACGCGGAAGCGCAGTGCTGGTGTTGATATTGGCGCTATTGGTGAGCCAGGCCGGCCAGGGTTTGGCGATGGGCACCGTGTTCTGGTGCCTGGCGCTAGTGCCCTGCGGCGCTAGCGTGGCGTTGCTGCTGTGCTGGCGTGCGACCTGGCTGCACAGGTTAGGTTTGATGTTCAGGCGTTAAGGCCCCGGGTAGTGCCCCGGGGCCTTTGCCTTACGCCTGCGTGGCGTTGCTGTAGCGACTCAAGACGCTTGTCAGGTCGGCCAGCAACGGGTTGAGGAACACCAGGTGAGCGGGGATTTTTGTGCCCCACAACGCCTGGAGGTGTGCGCACAGTAGGACTGCCTTGAGTGAGCTGCCACCGGCTTCGAAGAAGTTGGCCTGATCGTCGAGCACCGTCTGCCCCAGTACTTCTTGCAGGGCCTGCATCACCTGTGCTCGGCTGTCCGGGCGCGTGTCGAGGCGCGGCCGGCTCATTGGCGTGAGCTGTTGCACCAGGGTGTCGAAAGACGGTGCTGTCTGGTTCAAGACCGTGTCGAGCAGGGCACGCAAGTCCTCGCCCAAGGCCACGATACTGGCGTGTTCGAACACGTCGGTGCTGTAGGTGAAGGTGGCGATCAGCCCTTGTTCACGCTCACTGACGTCTAGCATCAGATCAAACAGCGTGCTGCGTTTGCCTGTGTCTTCGTTCATCGGTGCAATCGTCAGCTCACCGAACTCGGAAGAGGTCAGGCTGCGTTCCCGATGCAGGTCGAACATCACCTGGACCAGCGGTGCGCTGTGTTGTTGTGAGTTGGGTAGCGCCTGCAACAGCTGTTCGAACGGCAGGTCTTGATTGGCATGGGCGTTCAGCAAGTGAGTGCGGACCTGCTCCAGCACCTGCTTGAACCCTGGGTTCCCTGTCATGTCTGTGCGCAAGGCCAGGGTGTTGACGAAGAAGCCAATCAGCCCCTCCAGTTCCTGGTGATGCCGGTTGGCGATAGGAATACCAATGCGTACGGCCTGCTGGGCGCTATGACCGGCCAGCAATACGTTGAACGCCGCCAGCAGGGTCATGAACAGGGTCGCACCCTGTTCCCGGCTGTAGGTGTGCAGGGCGTGCGTCATGTCCTGACCCAGCTCAAAGCTGTGCTCGCCGCCCCGATGGCTGGGCAGCGCCGGGCGCGGCAACATGCAGGGCAACTGCAACAGGGTTCGATCGGCGCCCAGGTGCTGCAGCCAGAAGTCCAGTTGCGGCTTGAGGACGCTGTGGTTGAGTTCGCGACGTTGCCATTGCGCAAAATCCGGGTAATGCAGTTGTGGCTCGCTCAGCGGAGAGGGCTGGCCCTTGCTGAATGCCGAATAGAGCTGGGTCAGTTCACGGGTGAACACGCGCATCGACCAACCGTCGAAGACGATGTGGTGCAAGGTCAGCCACAGCACGTGCTCCTGGGCCGAGAGGCGAACCACGCCGGCGCGGATCAATGGCCCATGCTCCAGGTCGAAACGGTGCGCTGCCTGGGCCTGCAGCTCGCTGAGCAGGCGTTGCTGACGCTCGCCGTCGCTAAGCAGGCTCAGGTCAATCAGCGACAGGGTGAAGTGCTGCGCCGGGCTGATGCGCTGCACGGGCTGTGCATGTTCCAGGGTGAAGGTGGTGCGCAGCCCCTCATGACGCTGCAGCAGCGCGGTGAAGCTGCGCTCCAGCGCCGACAGGTCCAGGTCGCCGTGCAGGCGCACCGATTCGGGCACGTTGTACGTGGTGCTGCCCGGGTGCAGTCGATCGAACAGCCAGAGTCGTTCCTGAGCATAGGACATCGGGATCGAGTGATTGCGAGGCTGGGCGGTGATCTTTGGCAGAGTCGACACCTGCGCCTTGGGGAGCGCCTGTTCGACGAATGCCCCCAGCGTTGGATGTTGAAACAGTGCCCGCACCGGCACTTCAAGCCCCAGGCTGCTGCGCAGGCGCGACACCAGCCGGGTAGCGGTCAGGGAGTGGCCGCCCAGTTCGAAGAAGTTGTCATCGAGGCCGACGCGCTCCACACCGAGCACTTGGCTCCACAGCTCCGCGAGCAGTGTCTCGCGTTCGTTGCGCGGGGCGCGGTAGCTGGCCTGGCGTTCACGGGCCGGGGCGGGGAGGGCTTTGCGGTCCAGCTTGCCGTTGGGCGTCAAGGGGAAGGCCGGCAGCATCACGTAGGCGCTGGGCAACATGTGTTCGGGAACCTGGGTGCTCAGGTAGGCCTGCAAGGCGATGGCCCCGGGGCAGACGTCGCGGGCCACCAGGTAGGCGACCAGCTCGGTGTCTCCGAGATCGTTCGGGCGCGCCACCACGGCTGCTTCACGAACCCCGGGATGGGTCAGCAAGCGTGCTTCGATTTCACCCAGCTCAATGCGGAACCCGCGAATCTTGACCTGGTCGTCCACGCGCCCGAGAAATTCGATATCGCCCTGGGGGTTGAGCCGGCCCAGGTCACCGCTGCGGTACAGGGCGGTGCCTGCCGGATCCAGCGGGTTGTTCAGAAACCGTTCGGCGCTCAGGTCAGGCCGTCCCAGGTAGCCTTGGCTGATACCGGCGCCACTCAGGTAGATCTCTCCGGTCACGCCGGCCGCGACTGGTTGCAGGTGCTCGTCAAGCACATACACCTGCATGTTCGGGATGGCCTTGCCGATGGGCAGCACGCCTTGTTCATCGCCGCGGGCAGGGTAGCAAGTGCACCATACGGTGCCTTCGGTCGGGCCGTACTCGTTATACAACTGCGCGTGGCTGCAGCGTTCACGGTGTTGCCTGGCGAGGCTGGCCGGGCAGGCTTCACCGGCGACGATGGCACAGCGCAAGCTGCCCATCTGGTCCGCGGCCTGCTCCAAAACCTGGGCATACAGCGATGGCAGCATCAGTGTGTGGCTGATGCGCTGTGTGGCGATCAAGCGGCCCAGGGCCAGGGCATCCTGCACCAGGTCGTCATGGGGCAGGCACAGGCGAGCGCCGCGACCCAAGGTCCAGAAAAGCCCGGCTACCGAACTGTCGAACGAGAGCCCCGAGACCAGCAGGAAGGCTTCAAGTGGCTCTTGGTAGACGAGAAAACGCGCCGAGGTCGAATGCACGGCATTGCGGTGCGAAACCATCACGCCTTTGGGGCGTCCGGTGGAACCCGACGTGAAGATCAGATAGGCCAGGCTGTCGGCATCGGTGATGGGCTCCGGCCGTTGCTCGTGGTCGCTGTCAGCGTCCATCTGGTCGAGCCACAGGGTTGCATAGTCGCCCTTGGGCAGGCGTGCTTGCAGGCCGCTCAGGCTCAGCAGCAGCGGGGCACGAGTCTGCTCCAGCATGTCGCTCAGGCGCTCGGCCGGGTAGCTGGGGTCCAGCGGCAGGTACGCGCCCCCGGCCTTGAGGATGCCCAGGATGCCCACGATGGCCTCGGTGCAGCGCCCCATGAACAGGCCTACAGGTTGCCCGGCTGCCAGGCCTGCCTTGCGCAGTTGGTGGGCCACCTGATTGGCCTGGCGCTCCAGGGCTCGATAACTCAGGTGCAGGTCGCCATGGGTGATGGCGATGGCATCGGGTTGCAGCTCGACCTGTGCTTCGAACAGCTGCTGCAACAGTGCCGGGGCGGGCAGGTCGTTGCGGGTCTGGTTCAACGCGGCCAACCAGTGCTGGTGAACCGTGCTGATACCATTGGCGTCGCGCAGCGCTTGCGAGCTGCTGGCGCTGGCTTGCAGGGTCAGCGTCATGAACTGATCGAGCAGCATCTGTGCCCCGCTGGCGTCCAGTGTGGCGGCGTCATAGTGCAGGCGAAAATCAAAACCGCCTGCATGCTTGGTGACGTCCAGCAGCAAGGCGTGGGGGCAAGGTTCCCCTTCCAGGGCCAGCACCGGCCAGGCAGAGGACAGCGGTTGGCGCATGCGAAAGCCAAACGGGGTGCTTTGCGACTGCACCGGCCACTCTTCCTGCCAGGCTTGAGCCTCCTTCAATAACGACGAAAACCCAGCCAGCGCATTGCTCAACGACTGATGGTCGTCCAGGGCCGGCAGCAGGGGCAGACGCTTGGCATACGGGCCCAGGGCGCCTGCGGTGGCGCTGTTGCGGCCCTGATGTTCCCAGCCCAGAAGCACCTGAGACTGGCCTAGATGGCGCTGCAGCAGCACCGCCCAGCACAGGCCGAACAACGTCGGTGCCGGGGTGTCGAGGCCCGCAAGGGCGCTGTTGAGCCGGTCCTGAAGCTCCAGATCAGGCTTGTGCTCGACACAGGCCATTTGCCGTGCCGCATTTGCTTGGCTGCGCTGGAACGGGTGCATGGCCACCAGCAAGTCCGGAGCCTGCTGGCGTTGCCAGAATGCACGGCCCGCATCGCTGTCGCTGCTGCTCAGGTGTTCGAACTGCCATTCGGCGAAGTCGGCGAACTGTACAGACGGCTCCGGCAGCTCAGAGCCCTGATACAGCGCCTGCCACTCCTGCAACAGTTGTTCGAGGGTGGTGATGTCGGCAGTGGCGGCGGGCACTGCCAGCAGCAGCGTGGCGGGCGTCGATGGCAGCAGGGCCACGGCCAGCGCGGGTGGCTGGGGTTGATCCAGCGCTTCACGCAGCGAGGACTTCAGCGCGGCGTCAGGCTCGGCGGCGTCAGCCTCACGCCAGTCGATCAGCACCTGATCGGCGATGACTTGCACCGGCAGATCCATGCCCGGGCTGGTGACCAGCCGGGTGCGCAGGATTTCGTTACGCTCCAGAACCTCTGCCAGTGCGGTACGCAAGGCGGTGCGATCGATCCCCTCCGGCAGGGCAAGCGTCAGGTACAGGACTGCGTTGCGCTCCTCGGCACGCGACCATTGGGCGGTTTGTTGCAGGGCAGGGCGAAAGCCCTCGAGGGCGATGCTGGACATGATATGGGTGCCTTGATGATGGGGGCAAAGTCAGTGACAACGGTCAGTTGCAACGATCTGGAAAGCTGGGGGCGCGTCAGGATTTGAGCGCCACATCAGTGCTGTTCAGGGCTTCGGCCATTGAGACCAGAATGCGCCTCGGGCTGTCGTATTCGTTGCGCGCATGCACTGAGAGCATGTTGTCCAGCAACAACACATCCCCGTGTTGCCAGGTGAACTCAATCATGTTCTGCAGGTACACCGAGCGCAGGTGCTCAAGGACTTCGGGCTCGATGGGGCTGCCATCGCCATAGAAGGTGTTCTGCGGCAAGTCATCGTCGGCAAAGTCGGCCTGCAGGGCATCACGCACGGTGGCGGGCAAGGTGCTCACATGGAAAAACGTCGCGTGGTTGAACCACAGGATTTCATCCGTGCGTGGGTGCCGGACCAGGGCCGGGCCGACCTGTCGCGTGCGCAGTCGATTGTGCTCTTTCCACTCGGTCTGGATACCGACGCTGGCGCAGTAGGCATCGACCTGGGCACGGTCCTCGGTTTGGAAAACGTTCTGCCAGGGTAGGCCGAAGCCGTCGCCATAATTGCGTACATACATAATGCCCAAGCGGGCAAAACGCTCACGGATTTCCGGATCGATGCCGCGGCTGATGGCGCGGGTATCGCCGATCGGGGTTTCACCGCGCCACAGCGGCGCGACATCGCACCACAAGAAGATTTTCAACGGAAATATGGGGGAGTAAGAGTGTTCGTTGTGGGGGAAAATACGCTGATCTTGCGGGTAATCCGTGGAGGTGTAGATGTTCAGGCGCGGGTCAACCTGGGTTCTCGGAGAAGCCCGGAACTTGTACTCCAGTGCACCGCCCGAGAGTGAGCTGATGCAACGGTCGAAGGCTTCGGCACTGTCCACCTGAAAATTGCGAAACAGCAGCGCGCCGTGTTCCAGCAGCTTGCGTTCGATCAACTCTCGATGGGCCTGCGCCCAGGCGATGAGGCTAACGCCGGCCGGCAGGTTCACACACCGCGGTGTAGTCCTGGCCGTCGTTGAGCGGCCTGAAGGTGACCAGTGTGTCTTCGTCCAGGCGAATCGGTTTGCGGCGCATGCCGCCCAGCTTGAGTGTCGCGGGACCGTTCATGTCTTATCCCTCCATCGTGTCAGGGGTGAATCGAGTACGGCGACGTGCGCTGCCCAAGCGTGCCAGGCTCTGCTCGTTACGTACGCTCAGCTGTTTCAAGTGTTGCTCATGAAGGCGCTGTTTCAGTGGTTGGGTCAGGGCCTGCACCGACTGTTCGGCATCGGCCACCACTTGTTCGAGCAGCTCACTGAAGGCGTTGGCGAATGCCTCGGCGCCGGTGGCATCGAACAGGTCGGTGCTGTACTTCAAGGTACAGGCCAGTTCACCCTGGTCTTCTTCGACCGTCAGGTGCAGGTCCAATTGGGATTGGCCGTGTTCGATGCGCTCGGGTACAAACTCGATCCCCGGCATCTGCAGCAGGCTTGTCGGCTGGTTTTGCAGCACCAGCTTGACCTGGAACAACGGGTTGTAGGCCAGGCTGCGGGGCGGGTTGAGCGCCTCGATCAGTTTGTTGAAGGGCAATTGCTGATGTTTGAAGGCGTCCAGTACCTGAGTGCGCAAGCGTTGCAGGAGCGCACTGAACGTCGGGTCTGCGGTCAGGTCGCCGCGTAGGGCCAACTGGTTGATGAAAAAGCCAACGAGCCCTTCGGTTTCAGCATGGTTGCGATTGGCGACGTCCGTGCCGATCACCGGGTGCGGGCGTTCGCTTTGTGCATACAGGCACAACTGCAAGACCCCCAGCAAACCCATGAACAGCGTTGCCCCATTTGCCAGGCACAGCTGTTTCAGGGCCTGGGAACCGGCCTCGGGGATGCGAAATTGCACTCGTGCGCCTTGTCCGCTCATGGCGGCGGGGCGCGGTCGATAAGTGAACAGCTCCAGAGGCGGTTGCGGCTCACCCAGTGCCTGTTTCCAGTAGCCGAGTTGACGCTCAAGCATTGGCTCATCAAGGAAACGCTGCTGCCACGCGGCGTAGTCGGAGTATTGGATGGGCAGGGGCGCGAGTGCCAGTGTGGTCCCGGTCAGGGCAGAGCCATAGAGCTGGCTGAGTTCTTGTATCAGCACGCCCATGGACCAACCGTCTGAAACAATATGGTGCAGCACCAGCAGCAGGATGTGTTCGTCGCTCTTGAGCTTGATCAAATGCAGGCGAATCAGCGGTGCCTGGCGCAAATCAATGCTGCGAGTGGCCAGGTCGATCAGCAGTCGCTTGGCGCCAGGTTCGCGCTCATCGTCTGCCAGTGCGCTGAGGTCGTGCAGGGGCAATGGCAGCTCAACGCTGTCCTGGACCCGTAGAAACAACTCCCCGTCGAGTTCATGAAAGCTGCTGCGCAAGGCTTCATGGCGCTCTACCAGGGCCTGGAAGGCCTGATGCAAGGCGGTGATGTCCACCCGGCCGTGCAAGCGTGCGGCGCTGGGAATGTGATACGCCGAGCTTTCAGGTTGCATGGCTTGCACCAGCCACATCCCTTGTTGCGCGTGGGACAGCACGCGACGGCCATGGGCGGGGACCGGTGCCGGGGTGATCGGCGCTTCACTGCTCGCAGTGGCCTTGGATAAGAGCGCGGCGAGTTGGGCGATCGTCGGTGCTTCGAACAGTGCGCGCAGCGGCATTTCGACGTGCAGCTTCAAGCGGATTCGCGTGACCAACTGAGCGGCCAGCAGCGAGTGCCCGCCCAGCGCGAAGAAGTTGTCCTGGGTATCGATCGACTCAAGCCCCAGCACGTCCTGCCAAAGCACCAGCAACTGACGTTCAGCCTCGCTCTGCGGCTCGCGTACCTGAGTGTTCTGCACGGCATAGTCGGGGGCCGGCAGGGCGGCTCGATTGAGCTTGCCACCCGGCGTCAGCGGCAATTGCTGCAGCGCTACAAAGGCCGACGGCACCATGTATTCAGGCAAGTGCTCGCAGACGTGCTCGCGCAGTGCCACGAGGTCCATGGGCGCTGCGTGATAAACCACATAGGCGGCCAGGCGATGATCGCCAGGGCGGTCCTCACGGACGATGACCACGGCCTGGCGTATTTGCGGATGGCTCTGCAGGCGTGATTCGATTTCCCCCAGTTCAATGCGGAAGCCGCGCAGCTTGACCTGTTGGTCGATGCGCCCAAGGTACTCGTATGTGCCGTTGGGCAAGCGTCGTACCCGATCACCGGTGCGGTACAGGCGGCTGCCCGGCGCACCGAAAGGGTCGGGGCAAAAACGCTCGGCGGTCAGTCCGGGAACGTCGTGGTAACCACGGGACAACAGGTCGCCACCGATGCACAGTTCTCCTGGTACACCCTCCGGTGCCAGGTTGTCATCGCGGTCGAGCAAGTAATAGGCGCGCCCGGGCAGGGGTGCGCCGATGGGCATTTGCACCGGCAGGCTTGGGTTGGCCAGCAGCTCGGTGCAGTCCTGGATGCTCGACACCACAGTGATTTCCGTGGGGCCATAGATATTCAGCAGGCGGACATGGGACAGGCCCGCCTTGCGCCAGGCGTTGAGGCCCTCGGGTGGCATCGCTTCGCCCCCGACGCTGACCAGGCGCAGGGCGCCATACGCCTCGGCCGGTTCAAGGGCGAAGTCCTGGGCCAGTTGGAACCAATACGCGGTGGTCAGGCAGGCTGCCACCGTGATGCCGTGGCGATAGAGCCGGGCATGGAATTCGCGGCTGTCCCAGAGTTCGGGGCCGCGCACCACCAGGCTGGCGCCGCAGACCAGGGGCGGGAACAGCTGGTCGACGAAGCCATCGAAGTTGAACGTCGAGAACTGCAGCACGCGATCCGTGGCGCTGACGCCGTAATAGGCCCGGGCGACTTCAGCATAACCGGCCAGCGAGCGGTGGGTGACTGCCACGCCCTTGGGCTTGCCGGTGGAGCCCGAGGTGTAGATGACGTAGGCCAGCTGCTCGCGGTGCACCGTGCGTTCGCTTGGCGTGGAGGCCAACGCGGCTGAGGTGCTGTCCAGGGTTGTCAGATCCAGGCACGGCCGTTGGTAGGGCGCCATGACTGGTTCGGTGGAGGGCGCGACCAACACCAGGCGGATGTCCGCATCCTCCATCATGTGGGCCAAGCGTTCCGCTGGAAATTGCGGGTCCAGCGGCACGAAGGCCAGCCCGGCCTTGAGGACGCCGAACACGGCGGCAACGATATCCAGCCCACGGGGCAGGCACAGGCCGATGCGTGACTCCGCAGGCAGGTCCAGTGCCAGCAAATGACGGCTGACCTGCTCTGCCCGATGCTGCAGTTCGGCGTAGCTCCAGCACTGGTTGTCATGGATCAACGCCACGCTATCGGGGGCTTTTGCCATTTGCGCAGCCAATCGAACGTGGACCAGTTCGGGCAGCGGCGAAAGTGTCAGGGAGGCTTGGCATTGGGTGAGCAGGCGCTGTTCGTCGTCGGCATCGCGAATCGGTACCTGGCTGATTCTTTGCTCCGGCGCCTGCACCAGCCCCTGAAGCAGGACGCCATAGCTGTGGGCATGGCCGACGATGCTGGCGTGCTCGAACAGGTCGCTGTTGTAGGTGAAGCACACTTCAAGCCGGTCACTGCGCTCCACGACATTGAGCACCAGGTCGAATTGCGCAGTCATCTGCTCGCGCTCGATCTCTTCGATCTCCAGCCCCGGCAATTGCAGGCGACGCGGGGTGTGCTCGTCGAGCAGGTTGAACATCACCTGGAACAGCGGTGAGTGCGACAACTGGCGCTCTGGTTCGAGTGCTTGCACCAGGCGTTCGAAGGGCAGTTGCTGATGCTCGAGCGCTTTGCGCCGGGTATCGTTGACGTTGGCGAGTAGCTCGTTGAAGCTTTGCCCGCCATGGAGTTCGCAACGCATGACCAGGGTGTTGATGAAACAGCCGATCAAGTCTTCGGTTTCCACCCGCGTGCGGTTGGCCACCGGCACGCCGACGCGCAAGTCAGTCTGGCCGCTGAGGCGGTACAACAGCACATTGAACGCACTGAGCAGTACGGTGAACAAGGTCGTGCCACGGGTTTTTGCCATCGCTCGCAAGGCTTGGCACAGCGGGGCCTCAAGGGTGAGGTAATGGCGGGCGCCGCGGCCGCTTGAGTGCTTCTGCCGAGGGTGGTCGGTGGGGAGCTCAAGCAATGGCTGGTCGCCGGCCAGGTGTTCGCGCCAATAGTTCAGCTCAGGGGCGAGTGCACTGTCACTGAGGCTGGTCTGCTGCCAGAGCGCGTAGTCGTGATACTGGATCGGCAAGGGCGGCAACTGTGCCTCCTGGCCTTCCAGGGCCGCGCTGTAGAATGCGGCCAGCTCCTTGACCAGAATCCCCAGGGACCAACCGTCCGCGACTATGTGTTGTGCGGTCAGGATCAGCACATGCTCGCGATCACTGAGTTTGGCGACGAGGCCGCGCAGTGGAGCCTGCTGCAAGTCGAAGGTGCGGTTGGTCTCGGCATCGATCAGCTGTTGCAGGCGCAGCGGCTGATCCGTGCAATCGGCTTCAGAGAGATCCACGTGCGTCAGCACCATGGGCAATTGCTCATGGACGATCTGCCGCGCCTGGCCGTCGGTCTCGTCAAAGGTGCTGCGCAAGATGGCATGCCGTTGCCGCAGTTGATCGAAGCTGCGTTGCAGCGCAGTCAGATCGAGCGTGCCGCGCAGGCGCAATGCCGCAGGCATGTTGTAGGCGCTGCTGGCCGGGTCGAGGCGATAGAGAAACCACAGGCGTTGCTGTGCCCACGATAGCGGGCGTGGGCCTTCGTCGGCCGCCGGCACAATCGGCAGGCGGCTGAGCTTTATCCCTTGCGCCGCGAGCGCGGCGGCGAACGCCTCGCGTTTGTTCGGGGTGAGCCTGGCGATGCGCTCGGCAAGGTGCTGTGCATTGAGTTCCATGGCGTCACATCCTTGGGGCATCAGGGTTTGCGTTGTTCTGTGCGCGGGCCTGCAAGGCGGCGCGTTCCTCGGCGGGCATTGCGGCCAGCACCCGTCGCAGCTCGGCGATCTTCAGCAGCCGTCCAGGCTGGCTTTCCTGCGCGCGTAGGGCGTCCGCCAGGGTCTCGATACTCGGGTGGTCGAAGACCGTTGCCGGCGGCACTTCCAGGTGCAGCAAGCTGCGCAGGCGGGTACAGAGCTTGATGACAATCAACGAATGGCCGCCCAGGTCGAACAGGCTGTCGCTGATACTCAGGGTGTCGCGTTCAAGCAGGTCTTTGTAAAGGTCCAGCAGCAGCCCATCGAGCGCATCGCGTGGCGGCAGCTCGACGCGTTGGCTGGTCAGGCTCTCAGGGGCGGGGAGTGCGGCGTAGTCGATCTTGCCATTGGCCAATCGAGGCAGTGCCTGCACACACAGCAATTGGGTGGGCATCAGGTAGTCGGGAAGCTGTGGGCGCAATTGGTCGAGCAATTCGGCGCTTTGCCGGGGGCTGACGGCATAAGCCAGCAACTGGCCGGCGCTGAAATGCACCACCGCCTGGCTGACGCCGTTCAGCGCCAGGAGCGCGGCTTCGAGCTCTCCCGGTTCGACGCGAAAACCTCGAATCTTGATTTGCTGGTCGCTGCGCCCCGCCAGGTGCAAGCTGCCATCCGCCGCCAGCCGTGCCAAGTCCCCCGTGCGGTACAGGCGTCGACCCGGTTGCAGAGGGTCGTCGATAAAGGCATCCGAAGGGCGGTTCAGGTAGCCGCGGCTGACTTGTGCGCCGCCAATGTAGATCTCGCCCAAGGCACCCAGGGGCGCCGGCTGCAGGCCGGCGCGGGTGGCTTCGAGCACCCGGGCAACGGTGTTGGCCAGAGCCCGTTCCAGATGCAATGGCGCGTGATGGTCGAACGCCTGGCCGTGGCTGTACAGCACGCCAACCGTGGTTTCGGTCGGGCCGTAGTGGTTGTGCACTCGGCTTTCCGGTGCCAATTGCTGGATGCGCTGGCGCAAGACGGCAGGGCAGGGTTCGCCCCCGAGTATTACCACCTTCGGCAGAACGCTGGCCTGGTCTTCCAGCAGCGCAGCCAGATGGGATGGGACGATTTTCAGGCAGTCGATCTGTTGCTCGCGGATGTAGCGGGCGAACGCGGAGGCATCACGGCAGGCCTCATCGCTGGCGATGACCAGGCACCCGCCATTCCACAACGCGCCATACAAGGTGGTGTTGCCCAGGTCTGCGGCAACCGAGGAGATCAGGGCGAAGCGTTTGCACTGCGCCAGGTCCAGGGCTTCGCTGATCGCGGCGGTGTAGTTGAGCAGGTTGGCGTGCTCGATGATTACGCCCTTGGGTTCGCCGCTGGTGCCGGAGGTGTAGAGCAGATACGCAGCATCGCCGAGGGCGATGCTGTCGACGGCAACCGCAGCCGCGGGCGGCGAGTCTTGCAACTCGGCCATACGAGTGCCTTGGGTCGTACCGATGAGTAAGTGTGGTTGGGCATCGGCGAGGATTTTTTCCAAGCGGGCGGCTGGCCAGGCTGGATCGAGAGGGACGTAGGCGGCGCCGGAACGCAGCACCGCCAATACGCCCAGGAGCAAGTCTGTCGAGCGCGGCAGCAACAGGGCAACAGTCGATTCGCGACCGATGCCCCGCGTGCGCAAGGCACCGGCCAAGTGTTCGACCTGATCGTGCAGTTGCCGGTAGCTCAGGGTTTGGTTGGCTTCCTGCAAAGCAGGCGCATCCGGTGTTTGTTCGGCCCAGTCTGCCAAACGCTGGATCAGCGCGCGGGAGCCGAAGTCACGGGTGGGACCATTCAATTGCAGTTGGCGTTCACGGTGCAGGGTGCTACTCAGTGGCAACTCGCCCAGGGCGTGGCTGTCATGCTGTTGGGGCAGTGCCTGGAGCAGGCAAGCATATTGCTCCAGCAGGCATTGAAGGTCGTTCTCGGCGTAATGCCCGCTTGGCGATTGCAGACTCAGGTGCAGGCCTGGGTGCTGCTCATTCAGGCTGGCTTGCAGCGCCAGTTCGAAATCTGCGTCGACACCGGGTAACGCATCCACGGTCCAGTGCAGGCTGCCGCTGCTGATTGCTGGGCAGTGATTGACGAGGTGGAAGCCTACTTGGCGATGCTGGGTCGCGGCGCAGGTGGCGACGTTCCAATATTCCTGCTGCTGGGTGTGTGCTTCGAGTTGACTCGCCAGGCTGTGCATCCACTGGTCGAATGTGCTGCTCAAGTCGAGCTTGAGTACCAGTGGCAGAACCTTCTCATAAACCCCGATGCCGTCGGCCAAGGTCTCGTAGTCGATACGGCAATCCTGTTGCCAGCCGGCGGCGAAATTCCCACGCCCGCTGATGCGTGCCAACAGCAGCCACCAGGCCGCTTGCAGCAGCGTGCCCAGAGGTTGCTGTTGTTGATCGGCGAGTTGTTCAAGGGCTCGGTACAGCTCCGCCGGCAGCGCCTGCTCGGCCTGTGTGGCAGCCGTCTGGGCCAAGGGCTCACGCCGGGCGCCAAGGTGCATTGGCAGCGCCTCATCAAGCCCCAGCCCCGCCCAGTAGGCGCGGCCTATGGGGGCCTCTTCATCGGCATCCAAATCATTACGCCACTCGACGTACTGCGAATACTGGAAGGCCTCTTCCAGTGTCGAAGCGGGATGGGCGTAAAGCTGCGTCAGTTCGGTGAACAGATTGTGCAGGCTGAGGCGATCGCTTGCGCAGGCCGCTACTTGCAGGTCGAGGTGCCATTCGCTGGCGGCCAGTGGGCGCAGGATGCCGCGAACCAGGCAGCCACTGTCGACGGCCAGTGGGGTGGCCGCCAGGTTTTCAGACTGTTGTTGCTGTTCGGCGCTGGACATAGAGGCGTCCAGGACATGCCACTCCACGCTCGTCTCAACGACATGTTGGCGCAGGCTTCGGTACAGGCTCGACGGTCGCAGTGCGACACGCAGGCTGGTGTGGCGTTCGACCACTTGCAGCAACGCTTCATGTAACTGGCCAGGGTGCACCGCACCGACCAGGTTCATCCCCAGGCGCAAGGGCAGACGGTTGTTCTGCACGGCGAGGACCTGCTCTGCGCTGAGCGGCAGGCCATGACTGATTTGCGCATTGTCATTCATTGTGAGGCTCAATCCTGCAGTTCCATGGCGTTGTTGTGGCTCGCAAGCCGAGCGGGCTCATGCATGTCGCCCATGGCCACGACGATTTTTCGTGCTCCCTCAAACGGGTCCCGAGCGTGGGCGGCGAGCAGGTTGTCGAGCATCACCACATCGCCACGTTGCCAATCGAAACGCACGGCGCACTCTTCATAGAGGCGACCGATCAAGGACATGGTTTCGTTGTCGATGGGACTGCCGTCACCGAAGTACACCTGGCGCGGCATGCGCTCCTGACCAACCATTCGCAGCAGGTCTTCGCGCACCTGGGCTTCAAGGCTGAAGGTGTGGTGCAACTGGATCTGATTGAAGAAGCTGCGCTCGCCACTCACCGGATGACGGATCACCGCGGGGCAGTGGGTGCGGGTTTGCAATTCATCATTGGCCAGCCAACGCCACTCGGTACCACTGGCCTGGCACAGGGCCTCGACCTCGGCACGGCTGTCGGTCTTGAAAAACTCCCGCCAGTTGACGTCAAGGCGCTCGGTGAAGGTGCGCACATAGAGCAAGCCTTTACGTTCGAAGCGCTCGGCGAGTGCCGTGGGCAAGCGACGGTACAGCTCGCGGCAATCGACGATGGGCGTGGCGCCGCCAACCGGGGAGGGCTGTTCGCAAAAAAACCATTGCTTGCGAGGCGAGCGGGGCAGGTGCGAACTCTCGTTGTGAAACAGGATCATTTCCCGCTCGGGGTAAGGCGTAGAACGGTAGATGTTGCGCCCCCCTTCTTTTTTCGGCAGGTCGCCGTAGCCCCCGAACAGCCCAGGATGAATGGCCTCGGCAAAGGCTTCGAAAGCCTTGGCATCGTCGAGGGCGAACCCGCGAAACAGCAGGCCGGCATGCCGGCATAGCAGGGTATCGATCAGGTCTCGCGAGCTTTGGGCCCAGCCCACCGGATCCAGGTCGGGTGCGCCGGGTTCAATCAGCAGTGGAAACTCGCGACCGGGTAGCAGGGCGGACGTTCGAATAAGCGGCTTGGGCGCGGAAGCGCGGGCCGGGATCTTTTTCAATTTGTCGAGCTTGCTGGACGATGGGGTTGGGTGTGCCAAGGCCGGTGACTCCACAGAAGGCAGCGTGACGGAGAACAGGGTAAGGGGGGCGTCGGGTTGATCGACTACCTGCTGCAACAGGCTCAGCCAGGCGCGGATCAAGGCGTCGATGCGCTCGCCCTTGAACAAGGTGCGGGCGTAGACCCAGTCGCCGCGCATGACATCGCCCTGGCGCTCAAGAAACAGGGCCATGTCGAATTTACTGGTGCGCTCGGCGGGAGGCTGCATCTGCACCTCCAGGCCCGGGATCGAGAAATCACTGTGTGGGGTGTTTTGCAGGACAAACAACGCCTGCACCAGTGGGTTACGACTGCGCTCGCGCGGCACTTGCAGGGCGTCGACGATCCGGTCAAAAGGCAATGCCGGGTGCTCGAACACTTCCAGGCAAGTGTCGCGGGTGCGACCCAGGAAGTCCTTGAAGCGATCCCCGGCAAGCCGGCGTGAACGCAAGGGCAGGACATTGACGAAGAAACCGATCAGCCCTTCCAGGCTGGCCTCGTCGCGACCTGCCACATCGGTGCCCAGCAACAACTCGTCGGTGCCTGTCAGCTGGTGCATCAGCAGTTCGAAGGTGCTGAGCAGCAACATGTACAGGCTCACCCCTTCAGCCAGGGCCAGGGCGTCGAGACGAGACAGCAGCGGTGCAGGTATTTCCAGCGTTCTGGCCGCACCGCGGGCGTCCGCCTGTGCCGGACGTGGCCAGTCCGTGGGCAATTGCAAGACCTGTGGCGCGCCCTGGAGGTGGGTTTGCCAGAACGCCAATTCGCGGTCCAGTGACACACCCTGCAGGCACTCGCGCTGCCAGACCGCGTAGTCCGCGTACTGCACCGGCAATGGCGCCAGGAGTGCGTCCTTGCCATCGCGCAGCGCCGCATATAACTGGCTGAACTCGTTGATCAGCACCCCCACCGACCAACCGTCAGCCACCAGGTGGTGCAAGGCCAGGAAGAGCAGGTGCTGGTGCTCATCGAGCTTGAGCACACTGGCCCGGATCAAGGGCGCTTCTGTCAGGTCGAAGGGCAGCCTCAAGTTGTCCAGGCTTTGCTGCTCGGCCATGGCCTGCCGTTGCTCGCCGCTCAGGTGCGAGGCGTCGCTCAGGGTGAGGTTCATTTCCAGGTGCGGTGCGATCAGCGAAACCGGCTCGCCATCGATGTCGGAATAGGCCGTGCGCAGCACTTCATGGCGCTCGAGCAACGCGTTGAAGGTGGCGCGCAGCGCATTCAGGTCCAGGTCGCCCTGCAGGCTGAGGGTGGCCGCCATGTTATAGGCGGCCGATGGACCGTTGAGGCGATCGATCATCCACAAACGCTGCTGGCTCAGCGACAGCGGCATCTGCGCACGGCGTTCGACAGGCTGGAGCAGGCTTGTCTGGGCAAGACTGGCGGGTTGTGCCGCCAAGGCATCCAGGCGTTCGGCGAGTTGCCACAGCAGCGGTGCATCGAACACGCTGCGCAGCGGCAGTTCCAGGGCGCAGCGTTGGCGAATACGGGCAATCAATCTTGTGGCCAGCAGCGAATGGCCGCCGGCTTCGAAGAAGTGGCTATTGCGCCCTAGCGGCTGCGGTGGCAACAGGGTTGCCCAGAGTTCGCCAAGTAGGTGTTCGTTGGCGCTCGCCAGTGGCTCGACAACGATGCTGTCCAGGGTGGGCACCGGCAGCGCTTTGCGGTCGACTTTGCCGTTGGCATTGTGCGGCCAGTGGTCCATCTGTACCCAGAGAGCTGGCACCATGTACGCCGGCAAGCTGTCGCGCACGAATTGCGCCAGCACGCTGTCGTTCAGTGCATGCCCGCTACGGCCCTGCCAATAGCCCACCAACAGGTCGCTGCTGCCCAGGTGCTGGAGGTTGACCAGCGCCCGCAGTACATCCGGGTGTTGTTCCAGATGGGCTTCGATTTCGCCCGGCTCGATGCGGAAACCCCGCAGCTTGAGCTGGAAGTCCTTGCGGCCCAGGTACTGCAGCACGCCATCTTCGCCCCAGCGTGCCAGATCGCCACTCAGGTACAGGCGACTGCCAGCGGCGCCGAACGGGTTGGGAACAAAGCTGGCGGCGGTGCGCGATGGGTCAGCCAGATAGCCGCGGCTGACACCGATGCCACCGATTGCCAGCTCACCCGCGATGCCCGCAGGCAACGGTTGTAGGTCGTGACCCAGGACGTACAACTCGGCATTCGCAGTGGGCCGGCCGATCGCCACGCTGCTGCCTTGTGCCGGCGCTTCGTGGAGCGGTTGGAACGCTACGTCGTCAGAGCACTCGGCCGGTCCATAGGCGTTCATCAACGGAATGTGTGGGTAATGGCGGAACCATTCCTGGGCTGTGGCCACCGGCAAGGCTTCCCCGGTGGGCAAGACCCAGCGCAGGTGCGGCAAGGCGGTGGGTTGCTCGGACTGGCTTTCCAGCATGGCTTGCAGCAGCGCTGGCACCGGCTCTAGTAGGCTGACCCGGCGCGCCTGGATGACCTGGAGCAGTGCCTGGGGATCTTTTACCAGGCTGTCGCCGATGATCTCCACGCAGGCCCCGAACAGCGGTGCGGTCAGTGTCTGCCAGACTGAAATATCAAAGCAGGCCGGTGCGGTCTGGGCGATCACATCGTCCTGGTTCAACCCCAATGGCTCAAGCTTGGCCAGCATATTGTTGAGCATGCCGGCACGCGTGACCATCACGCCTTTGGGCTGGCCGGTCGAGCCGGAGGTGAAGAGCACGTAGGCCAGTTGGTCGTTGCGTGCCGGTTGCGCAGGCAAGCGTCCGGCCGAACTCAGTGCTTCAAGGTCGGCGGGTAGGGCGCAATGCCCCTGGTAGACCGAGGCCAGGCGTTCGCTGTGCTCGGCGCTGCAGATCACCAGTGGCTGGTCAAGGCGATCCAGCACCTGTTTCCAGCGAGCGGGAGGCTGCGACGGCTCCAGCGGCAGCCAGGCAGCGTTGGCCCGCAAGGTCGCAATCATCAGGCAGAACCACTCGATTCCCCGGTCTGCAAGCAGCACGATCGGCTGGTCGGGTCGAGCTCCCAGTGCCTGGAGCCCGCGAGCCATGGCGTTCGAGCGTTGCCACATGTCTGCGTACGTCAGCGACTGCCCGGCACAACGGGCGACGACCCGTTGTGGGTGCGCCGCCACTTGCGCGGCCACGCGCTGCTCCCAACTGTCGTCCAAGCTGTAGGTTGCGGTGTGGGTACCCCAGTCCAGCAAGCGCTGGCGCTCCGGTGCGCTGAGGATCGACAACGCCTCCAGGCGTGTCTCCGGAGCCGTGTTCATGGCCCGCAAGAGGCTGTGCAGTTGATCGATCAGTGCCTGCAGCGACGGCACTGGCAAGCGTTGGGCGTCAGCGCTGAACAGCACCTGCAGGCAGCGACCGGGCAGCACTTCGACCGTGAGGCCGTAGCTCGTTTGCTCCAGGTTGTCGATGACCTTAAGGGTCAGCTCACCGGATTGCAGTTGTCGCTCACTGAGTGCCGGCAGGTTCTGGAACACCAGCAGGGTGTCGAACAGCTCCGCGCCGCGTGGGTGTTGCTGGAGAATCTCGGCCAGTGGCGTTTGTTCATGTTCGCGCATGCCGACGCTGATGGATTGCACCTGATGCAGGTAGTCGGCCAAGGTCAGGTCGGGTGATGCTTGCAAGCGCAGTGGCAGGGTATTGATAAACACACCGAGCATTTGCCCGGCATCCGGCAGATCGCCGGGGCGCCCGCTGCTGGTGACACCAAACATCACGTCAGTCTGATTGTTGCAGCGTGCCAGCAATAAACCCCAGGCGGCCTGCACCAGGGTATTGAGGGTGACTCGGCAGGTTTTGCCGAGTTGGTTCAGTTGGGCGGTGTGGGCTTCGCTCAGCTGCAGGCTGCGGGTGTAGTAAACAGGGGCCGCCTGGCTGTCTGCCGGGCTCAGGCAGGGCAGCGTGCCCGCGCCTTCGAAGCGCTCCAGGCGCTGCTGCCAATAAGCGTGGCTCTGGGCTTGCGGCTGCAAGGCGAGCCAATCGATATAGGCGCGATAGGGCGGCCGAGGTGCAACCGGAAGGCTGTTGTAGCGGGCGAGAATTTCCTCCATCAGCATCACCGAACTCCAGCCATCGGCGATCAAGTGATGGCGGCTCCAGATCAGCCAGGTGCGTTGCTGATCGAGGTAGATCAGTGCCACCCGTTGCAGCGGTGGGCGTTGTGGGTCGAAGCCCTGTGCGCGGTCGGCCTGGCAGTAGTCGGCCAGCGCCTGTTGGCGTTGCGGCTCGTCGAGTGTGCTCCAGTCGAGGCGTTGTACCGGCAGTTGCAGGTCACGGCAGATCCCCTGCATCGGTTCGTCGAGCCCTTGCCAGAGAACGGCGGTGCGCATCAAGGGATGTGCGGCGAAGGTTTCATGCCACGCCGCCAGGTACCGTTCAGGTTGCAGTGGACCTTGCAATTCGGCTTGTAACTGGTTGACGTAAACCCCGTTGCCGCCTTCCAGCAGGCTGTGAAACAGCAGGCCTTTTTGCAGGGGGGAAAGTGGATAGGCGTCTTCCAGTTCGCAGCCCGCCAGGGCTTGCAGCGACGTGCGTTCGGCGTGGTTCAGTGTGACTGTCGGCGGCAGAGGTGGCGGAGTTTGTATTACCGGCACTACAGGCGCGGCTTCGCGACCACTGAGCAGGGTGGCCAAGGCCTCGATACGCGGGTGGGCGAAGAACTCTTTTGGCGTGAAGCGCAGCCCTTGTTTACGTGCCTTGGCAATTAATTGCAGGGCAATGATGGAGTCGCCGCCCAGAGCGAAGAAGTCATCCTGGCGATTGACATCCGTGCGTTGCAGCACGTCACGCCACAGCTCGGATAACTGGTTTTCCAACTGCTTGAGGGGCGAGTCCAGGGTGGCGGCCAGTTGGGCGATCGTTGGGTGTGCGAAAAAATGCTTGGGGCTGAACTTGAGCTGCGCCTTGCGTGCCGCCGCGATCAATTGCAGGGCGATGATCGAGTCGCCTCCCAAGGCAAAGAAGTCATCGTGTATCGACAGTGACGAGGTACCCAGTACCTTGCACCACAGGTCCAGCAATAACGCCTCGACGGGGTCCCTTGGTGCCGTTTGTTGCTTGTCCTGGGGGTGTTCCTGCACCGGGGTGGGCAGGGCGTGGCGATCGATTTTGCCATTGCCCAAACGGGGTAATTGCTCCAGTTCGACGTACTGGCTTGGCAGCATGGGCTCGGGCAGTTGGGTGGCCAGTTGGCGGTGCAGTTGCCCGTGATCCAGCCCTGTTTGCGTCACCACATAAGCGACCAGCCGTGCTGCATCGCTGTCACCCAGCGTCCGGGCCACCACAACGGCTTCGCGTACTCCCGCGCAGGCCCGCAGGCAGGCTTCGATTTCACCCGGCTCGATACGAAAGCCGCGAATCTTGACTTGATCGTCGATACGCCCTAGGAACTCGATGGCCCCCGATGGCAGCATCCTCACGCGGTCGCCGCTGCGATAGAGGCGTTGGCCGTCTCCGCTGAAGGGGTTGGGGATGAACCGCTCTGCGGTCAGTGCCGGCTGTTGCAGATAGCCATCGGTGACTCCCGCGCCGCCAATGTACAACTCGCCCACGCTGCCGCTTGGCAGGGGCGTGAGATGACGGTCCAGCACGTGTACATCGACGTTGTCCAGCGGCCGGCCGATCGGGGCGAAACCTGAAAGGCTCGCAGCGGCGCTGTCCACTGCCTGGGTCAGGCAGCCGACGGTGGTTTCTGTCGGGCCGTAATGGTTGATGATCCGGCAGCTTGGCGCCAGGTCTTGCAGGCGCTTGACCAAAGCCAGGTCCAGGCCTTCGCCGCCGAGTACCAGGCATTGGCGCGGTAGCAGGCGTTGCGGGTCGGCGACTGCGAGCAATGCGTTGAGGTGCGAGGGGACGATTTTCAGACAGTCGACCGGTTCTGCCGCCAGGCTTTGTGCCAGCTCTTCCGGGTCGCTGGCCAATTCGTCATCTATCAATCGCAGCGTTCGCCCGCTGAGCAGCGCGCCGAACCAGGCGGTGTAGCCAAGGTCGGCCGCGACACTGGCCAGCGCCGTCAGGCTGGCCTCTTCGCTGAGCGCCAGGGGGCGCATGACGGCTTCTGCGTAGTGAATCAGGTTGCCTTGGGTCACGCGCACGGCTTTCGGCGTGCCGGTCGAGCCCGAGGTGTAGATGAGGTACGCCAGTTGCTGCGGATGGGCCGCGTCGAGCGTGGGGCTGGCGACGGCAGCCCTCTGAGTCAGGGGCTGTAGCGTCTGGTCGGGGTTGATCAGTACGCTGGCGCCGCTGTTGTCGAGCAATTGCTGTTGCCTCGATTGCGGCAGGCTCGGGTCCAGGCACAGGTAGGCCGCTGACAGCTTCCAGCTGGCGAGCATGGCGGTCATCAATGCACGGCCGCGAGGCAAGGCCAGGGCAATGATCTGGCCTGCGCCCGCGCCGGTGTTGCGTAACTGTTGAGCGAGTTCGGTCGCCGCCTGGTCCAGCTCGGCATAGGTGAGTGCGCCGTGGCGGTCTCGCAGGGCGGTGCGCTGGCCGTGGGTGCGCACCTGATGCTCGAAGGCGGCCACTGCAGTAGCGAAGGCTGGCGGGCGGCGGCGCCCTGATTGCGCTGAAGCGCTGTGCGGTGCGCAGGCGGGCAGGTCGCTGGCACGGGCTCCCGGCATCGCATGAACCTGACTGGCGAACCAGGTGAAGTCTTCGGCCAGCCGAGCTATCCGTGGCTCATCAAACAAGTCGGTACGGTAGCGCCACTGCGCCAACAACTGGATGCCGTCGTCCTGCCAGCGCAGGTTCAGCTCGTTGGCTGCGCCGCGCTGCGTGAACAGGTGTTCGTGCAAGCTGTATTCGCTGAAGTGCTCGTCCCGACGGCTGGGCATGTACGTCATCATGCAGTGGAACAGCGGGCCGCTGCCGGCGTCTTCCTGCATGCGGGCTGCCGGGTAGCGGCGATGGCGCAACCCTTCACGCAGTTGCTGGGCGGTCTCGCGCAGGCAGTCGGCCAGGGTCGGGTTGTGATCGAAACGGGCGCGCAGTGGCAGGCTGTTGAGCGTGAAGCCGATCAGGTTTTTGTACTTGGCTTTGTGCCGGTCCATGGTCGGTGTGCCGATCAGGAAGTCATCCTGGTCGGTGTAGCGATGCATAAACAGCTGGAACAGTCCGGCCAAGAGCACAAAAAGGCTGACATTGTGCGCGTCGGCCAGGGTTCGCAGCTCGCTGCTCTGGGCTTCACTGAGCAGCCATTCGACCTCGTTGCCTGCGAAATCAGCTGTACGCGGACGTGCTCGGTCGGGTGTCAGGGCCAAGGCCGACGGGGCGCCACTGAGTTGCTCGCGCCAGTAGTTGGACGAGGCGGTGAGTTTGCCGTTTGCCAGCAGCTCACGTTGGTCGTGCAACCATTCGATGTACAAGCCCGGCTCCGGCAACTCCAGTGCCTGGCCCGTGAGCTCGGCATGGTAGGCGGCGAAGGTCAGTTTGAGCATCCACTCGACGCTGAGAAAGTCCCCGCTGATGTGGTGCGCGGCCATGCACAGATAGAGGCGGCCGCGGCTTTCCAGCAGGCGCAGACGACAGATGTTGGCCGAAGCCAGATCAAAGGGCAGGTCGGCCTGATGCTGGATCCACGCCTCGACCCCTGGCGTATCCAGGTCATCATTACGCTGGAACGTGGCGTCGACGCGAACGTGTTCGGGACGCTGCATCCAGAGTTGCCCATCCAGCTCGCGATAACCGCAATGCAAGGTGTCGCAGTGTTCGACGATTCGGGTAAAGGCTCTGCACAGCGTGGGTGCGTCCAGGTCGGCGCGCAACTCGCGTGCGGCCACCATGTTGTAGGCATGGCTGTTCGGGTGCAGTTGGTGAAACTGCCACAGCGCGTATTGTCCGGGGCTGGCCAGATGGAGAGGGTGGGCGCTCGTCATGTTGGTCTTATTCCTGTGCCGGTTCGGCCATGGCGACGATCACTTGTCGAGGCCCTTTGAAGCTGGCGCGCCCGTGCGCGACCAACATGTTGTCGAGCATCAGCACGTCGCCCTGTTCCCAGGGGAAGTACACGCTGCATTCAGCCAGGACCCCACGTATTTCCGCCAAGGCGCTCTCCTCGAGTGCGCTGCCGTCGCCGTAGTACACGTTGCGCGGCAGATCGAGCGGGTCGTCGACCAAGTCCATCAGGCTCTCGCGGACCGCTTCTGGCAGGTTGGAAACGTGGAACAAGTGGGCCTGGTTAAACCACACCGACTCCTGTGTCTTTGGATGGCGGGCCACGGCCTGGCAGATCTGGCGGGTGCGCAGTTCACCGTCGTCCTTCCATTCGAAGGCAATACGATTGGCTCGGCAGTAGGCTTCGGCGACTGCGCGGTCTTCGGTGTTGAAGGCCTGCTCCCAGGACAGGTCCAGGCCGTTGCCATAGTTGCGTACATACATCAGGCGTTTTTCGCTGAAGCGCTTGCGCAGCGCGGGATCGAGCGTGTTGAAAATGCGCCGGCTGTCGGCGATCGGCGTTTCGCCGCCCTCGACGCTGGGCTGCACGCAGTGGAACCAGATCTTCATTGGCCACTGCAGGGTGTAGGACTGCTCGTTATGCAGCGGAATGATTTGATGGGCGGGGTATTCGGTTGAGGTGTAGACCCCCTTTTCGATGGCTTTGCGCGGTGTCGAGCCGAATTCGTAGTTGAGAAGCTCGTGGCCAAAACCGCGAACCAGCGATTGGAAGGCCTGCTCACCGAGGACGTCAAAGCCGCGCAATAGCAAGGCGCCGGTCTCGAGCAAATGAGTATCGGCCAACGCGCGAAGTTCATTGAGGCAGGGCTGGCTGCGCTCAAGGTTCTCGACCAGTAACGGCAGGGTTTCATGCGCCAAAAGTGGGCGCACGGACAGACCTGTACCGTGCTCGATTGCTCGTCCCATGCACTTGTTCCTTTCTGTAATTTTTATAGCGCCAGAGTGCCACTTTTTAGTGCGCTTCCTCGCGCCGAAGAATATTATCCGAAACCAATATCAAGTGTTAATAGTATTTATTAACATTCGCATTCCTGGTCTTGCTGCGCATTTCCTCCCGTTTTTTCAAGCGCCAGGCGTCAACCAATCACTCTCATACAAGGAACAAAAAATGAGTTGGGACAAGGCAGAAAGCGGTTTTGTCGTGGTGGTGAACCACGAGGAACAATATTCGATCTGGCCGGATTACAAGGCGGTGCCCGAGGGGTGGCGTACGGTTGGCCAGCAGGGTGACAAGGCGCAATGCCTGGCCTGGATCGAGGAACACTGGACGGACATGCGTCCATTGAGTCTGCGTGTGGCCCTCCAAGCCGGCAGCCAGAGCTGACCGCTCCCCCAGACAAGGACCTTTCCATGGAACGTTTTCAGTGCCTGCTGGAATCCAGTTCGACCTTTACCCTTGAGTATTTCCGTCAACAACCCCCGCGCAGCTTCCCCCCTGATGCGTTGCTGGAGCGCCAGGCCGAACGAGAGTCCAACGCCCGTTCCTACCCGCGGCGCATTCCATTGGCCCTGAAAGAGGCCCATGGTTTGTACGTGCTCGATACGCGCGGCCAGTTGTTCATGGACTGTCTGGCGGGCGCTGGGACGCTGGCCCTGGGTCACAACCATCCGCAGGCCATCGATGCGATGCGCGCGACGCTCGATTCGGGCTTGCCGCTGCACACCCTGGACCTGACCACGCCGGTAAAGGACGAGTTTGTCGAGACGCTGTTCGCCGCGTTGCCCCCCGCTTTTGCCGCCCAGGCGCGTATTCAGTTTTGCGGGCCGACCGGTGCCGACGGGATTGAAGCAGCGCTCAAGCTGGCGAAGATTGCGACAGGTCGCAAAGGCATTTTCTGTTTCTCCGGCGGCTACCACGGCATGACCCAAGGCGCCTTGAGCCTGATGGGCAACCTTGGGCCCAAGCAGTTGCCGGGTTCGTTGATGGCCGATGTCCAGGTGTTGCCATATCCCTATGATTACCGTTGCCCGTTTGGTATCGGTGGCGAATTGGCGATCGATGCCGGTCTGAATTACATCGAGCAATTGTTCACCGATCCTGAGTCCGGCGTGCTGCTTCCCGCAGCAGTTGTGGTGGAGGTTGTACAAGGGGAAGGGGGCGTGATTCCGGCGCCGGTGCGCTGGCTCCAAGGGTTGCGCAAGTTGACCCAGGAGCACGGTGTTGCGTTGATTATCGACGAGGTCCAGAGCGGAATCGGGCGCACGGGGCGAATGTTTGCGTTTGAGCACGCCGACATCGAGCCCGATATTTTGGTGCTGTCTAAAGCCATCGGCGGTGGCCTTCCTTTGTCGGTTATGGTTTACCGATCGAGCCTCGATCTGTGGAAACCCGGCGCGCATGCTGGGACATTCCGTGGCAACCAGATGGCGATGGCGGCAGGGACTGCCACGTTGCGGTTTATTCAGGCCGAGGGGCTGGTGGCCCATGCCGAAGAGATGGGTGAACGCTTGATGTCGCAACTGCGGCATGTTCAGCGCGACTACCCGTGCATCGGCCAGGTTCGCGGGCGCGGCTTGATGGTCGGGGTCGAAGTCATTTCGCTGCCAACCCCAGGCGCTCGTGTAGCGCCGGCTGATGGCGTGCTGGCAAAAGCCATTCAACAGCAGTGCCTGCGCGAAGGCATCATTCTTGAGTTGGGCGGGCGCCACGGTGCGGTTGTACGGTTCTTGCCACCCTTGACGATTCAAGCGGACGAGATTGATCTGCTGGTGGAAAAATTTCAGCGCGCCTTGGCCATGGCGGTTGAAGAGCGTGCGGTCAAAAAAGGCTAGATCGATGTTGGGAGCTGGCCCTCCGGCTGTCCGGCAGCAGCGTCCGTCTCATCCCAGGGAGATGAGACGGACGTCGTTTTAACGTTGCTCGATCAAGCCATCGATCAACTGTCGCTGGAACGCCAGGAGTACCTCCTTGGGCTGCTGCAACTGCATGAATTCCAGCAGCGGGTCGATCACTTCGGTCCTGATACCCGACAACTCTTCAATCGTCGCCAACCCGCAGAACGGCACGTAGGCTTCGGAATACCCGCCTTCATGCACCAGAACCAGCCTTCCGTGACAGAGGCGTTCGGCGGCTGTGCGCACCAGGCGGGTCATCTCGCGGAACGAGTCGCTGTGCAGCAGCATGCGTGCCAGGGGATCGACGGCGTTGGCGTCGTAACCGCAGGCGACGATGATCAGTTCCGGTTCGAATTGCTCCAGTGCCGGGATGACGATGCGCTGCAGGGCATACAGGTACGCCTCGTGACCGCTGCCCGGGGGCAGGGGGATGTTGATGTTGGCCCCCAGCCCCGGCCCTCGGCCACGATCGGTGTCGCCGCTGTAGCCGGCCGGGAAGCAGCCGTCTTGGTGCAGGGAAATGGTCAGTACATCGCCGCGCTCTTCGAAGATCGATTGGGTGCCGTTGCCGTGGTGTACGTCCCAGTCGATCACCGCGACCTTGCCGAGGCCCAGACGTGCTTTGGCGGCTTCGATGGCGATCGGGATGTTGGCCAGGAAACAAAAGCCCATGGCGCTGTCGGCCAGGCAGTGGTGGCCTGGCGGACGGGACAAGGCGTAGGCATTGTTGGCTTCGCCGGACAACACGGCCTCGACCGCGGCCATGGCCAGGCCGGCGGAGAGGGTGGCGATCTCGTAGCTGCCAGGGCCAATCGGGGCGTTGGGGCCCAGCAGGCCGCCGCCGGCATCGCTCATGGCTTTGAAGCGCTGCAGGTACTCAGGCGTGTGCACCCGCAGCAGGTCTTCCTCTGTGGCCGTCTCGGCACTGCGTACGTGCAGCTGTCGGGTCAGGCCGGAGACGTCCAGCAGGCTCTTCAGCCGCCGTTTGGTTTCCGGTGATTCGGCATGCCCGGCGGCGGCTGGAGGTTGCACCCAGCCACCCACCGGCAAGATCAGCGCGTGGGGGCCGGCGCTGTGCCAGAGGCTGAGTTCGTCGAAGAAAAATGCACTTTTTCGGCTCATGTCTTTTCCATTTTTCGAGGGTAAAAGGGTCACTCAAGCTTTTGTGCGGCAGCTGAGAATCAGCACCAGGGAGAGCAGGGTGATGGCGGCGGCACCGATCAGTAACGGCTGGTAACCACCGGTGTTTTCGATCAGGTGCCCGGCGACGGTGGGGCCGATGGCCAGGCCGCCGCCGATCACCAGGTTGGAGGCGTTCATCAGCTTTCCGGAGCGGTCGAGCTCTGCCAGGCTGGCGAGGATCAGCGGCAGGATGAAGGTCCAGGTGAATTTGAAGGCCAGGGCTGCCAGGGCCAGGCGGGCCAGGGGTGGCTGATCCAGGAGGAGTAGCACCGAGCCGGCCATCAAGCCGTAACCCAGCAACAGCAACAGAGGCCGTGGCAGGCGGTCGCCGATCAGTGAGGCGCAGCCGGCACCGACAATCCCCATCAGGGTGGCGATGGCGAGGACCTCGCCGCTGGATTCGGCGGAAATTCCGGCGTTGGCGCTGATGGCACCGATAAAGGTCCAGACGCCACTCAGGCTGATGTAAAAAGTCAGGATGCCGAGAATGCCCAGGCTGACCTTCCACGTAGAGGCCCGGGTGGACTTTTCGGCGTTGCTTGCCGCCACCGGCGCGCCCTGGGGAAAGTAGCGTGCCAGTGGCAGAAACAGAGCCATCAGCAGGGCCAGGATCAGGTAGCAGGCCCCTAACCCATAGTGTTCGAACAGCCGCGGCAGGATGCTCAAACCAATGGCGCCGACCACCAGTTGGCCCATGACCCACAAACCGTAGACCCGGCTCGGGTTGGCGGTGGACGCTGCGCTGGACAGGCAGACGATCATCAGTGATCCCCCGGCCAGGGCGCTGCAAAAGCGCAGAGCGAGCAGGGTGCTGTAATCCTCGGCCCAGATGGAGAGCAGGTTGGCGGCGATGAAGATCACCCCGGCCAGGGCGGCGGCGCGGCGCCAATTGATGCGCTTGAGCCACCAGAAAGCGGGCAGGGTGGCCAGGCTCATGGCGCCCAGCTCGGTGGAAAACAGGTCGCCGATCTGTGACGGGCTGAGGTGCCATTGCGTGGCCAATTGCGCGGCGATCGCCGGGGCGGTCATGAGAATGGTCGGGGTTATTGCGCCGAACAGCACGATGGCTGCCAGCAGGGCCCGTTGCGACGCGCTGAACAGGGCGTCGCCGGACAGGGGTTGAGGCTGGGCGTTCATGGGCAAGCTCCGGGAAAGTCGATTCAGAACACGTGAACCAGGCGCAGCAAGGCGTCGGTGCCGTGGTAGCCGTTATCGGTGGCGAGGTTTTGCGAGAGGCTGAACATCACTTGGTTCTGTTTATCCAGCCAATGCCCGACCTCGAAGCCGGCCTGGGTGTAGCGCTTGTGGGTGTCGTCGATGCGTTGGTCGTTGATCCGCAGTTCGCCGCCATCGGCGTGGATCAGGCGCAGGGCGCCGTAGGTTGCGGGGGTGAAGTCATAGGAGGCGAAGGCTTGCAGGCGATAGAGCGGGTCCTGTTTCAATTCGCTGCCGAAGTAGTCGTCGTTTTTGCCGTAGAGCTGGGCTTCGAGGTTGGCTTCCAGCACCCACTTTTCGCCGACCCCCTGGGTGTAGTTGTAAACGAAGGTGGTGCCCCAGCGATTGGCCCCGGGGGACACGTCGGGGCGGGTGGCGTGGTACTCGCCGACCGGCAGGGTGACCAGGGTCAGCAGCCCGCTGTAGGTGCGTGTGGCCGGATCATTGATGAAAAACACGGTGCCGCCGACTTGCGGGTCGCCGAAGCCACGCTCTGCGGTGTGCTGGCTGGAACCGGGCAAGCGGGCATCGATATCAGCGAATGGCACGATGAATTGCGGGGTGCACAGGGTGCCGCACAGGTCGGTGAAAAACACTTGGCGATAGGCCACGGCGTTGACCTTCAGCTCGGCCTTGCCGTTGCTGTCGGCCGGGCCGTGGAAGTCATCGGCGCGGGTGGCCGGAAGGTACAGCACGCCCAGGGAGGTGCCCGAAGGGGCGCCGAAAAAGTCCCGGGCGTTGAGGTCGGCGGCGCTGGCCGGCAGGCTCAATAGTCCGTTGCTGAAGGCCAGTCCGGTGGTGAAAGCCAGTGTTCGGGTGAAGGTGTTGTTCATGGGCGTAGCGCCTCTCGTTGAGTGGTGGTGTGGCGAACGGTTCGCCGGTGCTGGGCAGTCAAAAAAGTGCAGTGGCAAAAAAAAGGCAAAGGGCGCCTAAGGCCGTCAAAACGACAGCGCAAAAATCAGCGTGGGTCAGCGGTGGGGGTCAGTCGGGGGTGCTATGCAGCAGGTGGGCGATGCGGGCTTTGTCCTTGACCCCCAGCTTGCTGTAGATGGCGCGGATGTGATGGCGCACGGTGTTGGGCGACATACCCAGGTCCCGGGCGACTTCCTTGTAGGTCTTGCCTTCGCCAAAGCCTTGGGCGACGTCGTTTTCCCGGGGGCTCAGTTGCACGAACACGTTGCGGCTGCGGGCGGCCAGCAGGAACAGGTCACCCACCGCCGACGCCTCGATCTGCAAGTGCTTGCCCTCATATCCGCGGGCGTCCATGGCCACGGGCAAGAACGGCCCCGTCCAGTCCGGCCACTCGCTGAGCAGCAAGTCGACAAAACCTCGTTCCGCGCAGTGCAGGGCGCCGCGTGGGTCACTCACCGCCAGGGCCAGGTGGCGTGAGGCGGTGATGGTTTCGCGCTTGGCCACCAGGGTCCGAATATGATTGGCCGACACCGCTGCCACCAGGTGCAGCATGGCGTTGTTCACGATCAGGCAGTCGTGGGGGGTAAAGCCTGGGGCGCCGGGCTGGCGATACAGGGTGAGGTGATCGCTGAGGTGGGTTCGCGGGTCGACGTACACCACGCAGAGCAGTTCGCCAATGCCGTAGGTCTGGCCAAGCCAGGTCAGGCCGGGACCGTTGGCCGGGTCGCCCATGTCCACAATGACGGCTTGCCCGGGCTGCTCGTAGACCCGGTCGATGGTCACGTCGGTGTGGCGAATCGATTGCCAGTCCGCCAGGTAGCTCGGGGGCAGGTTGTACAGGTAGGAACTGTGTTCTACCGGCAACCCGTCAATCATCGCCGCGCGCCCCCACCAGGCACTGTCGAAGGGCAGCAACTGAGCGATGCAGCTCAGGGCGGGCTGGTGAAAGTGCTCGATATCCTTGTTCTGCGCCAGGCGCTGAAGCTCCAGAGTCATCGTGCTGAACGCCCCAAGAAGGCTGGCGAGACGGTGTTCTTGACGGCTCATTGGTGAGTACCTCTGTGCGACTGTTTTTATTGGTTTCGTCACGGGGTCAGTAAGGACCGGAACGTCGTGCAGACGTGGGCAGGGCCTGGCTCGAAGTATCGGAGGATTGCGGCGCGATCACTATCCTACAGATGCATGATGGCAGGGTTTTTCTTCATCAAAGGTGCTCGCAGGCTGGGTTTGCGGCCTTGCAGCGGCGGTACCTGCTCGGGCTGCCGATGTTCAGCCCCCGCGAAACGCCTCGGAAAATAGATGAATTTTTCCGGCCTCGGTGACTCGAAATCACTGACTGGGGCTGTTGTATCCATTTGGCGGATCGGTTGTACGGATTCCGCTAATCTTGTGTACTCTTTCCGGCTGCTTTTCTTTGACCCATGGCCGTGATGAGGCCCGACCGCTAGAGCTTACTTACATGCAATCAGATGCCCGTAGCGTCGTTGTGCCCTTGCTGCTTCAGAACCTGAGGTCAGGTACAGCCTCGTTGCACACCGCCCTGGAGAAACGCCTGCCGTTTTTCTCGCCTGCCTTGAATACCCCCCATTACCTGCGCTTGATTCAAGCCTATTACGGTTTTTATCTGCCCCTGGAACAACGCCTGCTGGAAAGCGGTGTGGTTTTCCAGGACTTTGACTTGGCCGAGCGCCTCAAGACCGCCACCTTGCACCGCGACCTCAAGGCCCTGGGGCTGACGGAGCAAGCCATCGCTGATTTGCCGTTGTGCGAGTCGCTGCCCGCTACCCCGTCCGCTGCGGCGTGCCTCGGGGTGCTGTACGTGCTGGAAGGCGCGACGCTGGGCGGGCAGATCCTGCGCCGTGAAATCGCCACCCGGCTCGAACTGGACGCCAGCACCGGGGCCGCGTTCCTGGATATCTACGGCGCCGCCACCGGCCAGCGTTGGCGCGAATTTACCCAGGCCCTGGGCACTTCATCCCTGACTGAGGGTGAGCGGCAAACTGCCGTCAGCGCGGCCCAGGATACGTTTGCCTGTTTTGAACACTGGCTTGATCGCTCAGAGGTGCTGTTATGAATCCGCTTGAAAAGAAAGCCTTTGAGGAGCTGTTGGCCAACTGTGCCAACGAGCCCATTCGCACGCCTGGCGCCATTCAACCCCACGGGGTCCTGTTGACCCTGTCCGAGCCCGAGATGCACGTGGTGCAGGTCAGTGCCAACGTCCAATCCCTGCTCGGCAAGGCCGTGGACGATGTGCTGGGTGCGCCGCTGGCCCTGTTGCTCGGTGAGGATTACGCGCAGCAGGTGCAGTTGGCTGCGCAGCAGCACCATCCGCTGGATGCGCCGGAGCTGTATTTCACCCTCAATGGCGGCGTCTTTGAGGGCTTTGTGCACCGGCATCAAGGGGTGCTGGTGTTGGAGCTGGAAGTCCAGGCCAAACCGATCGAGTCTCTAGGGGCTGATGGTCGTCTCAACAACCTCGGTCGCATGCTCCAGCGCTTGCATGCGGCGAAAAGCCTTGAGGCCTTGTATGACGTCAGCGTCAAGGAAATCCAGGCGATCACTGGGTACGACCGGGTCCTGATTTATCGCTTCGAGGAGGAAGGCCACGGCCAGGTGATCGCCGAAGCCTCGTCGCCGTCCATGGAGGTGTTCCAGGGGCTGTTTTTCCCCGCGTCTGACATCCCCGAGCAGGCCCGGGAGCTGTATCGCACCAACTGGTTGCGGATCATCCCGGACGCGGATTACCAGCCGGTACCGCTGGTGCCGAAGCTGCGCCCTGACACCGGCCAGCCGCTGGACTTGAGCTTTGCCAGCCTGCGCAGCGTCTCGCCCATTCACTGCCAGTACATGAAAAACATGGGGGTGCTGTCGTCCATGAGCATTTCCCTGCTCAAGGATGACAAGCTGTGGGGGCTGATCAGCTGTGGCCATCGTCAGCCATTGCATGTGCCCCATGAATTGCGCAGTGCCTGCCAGACCATTGGCCAGGTGCTGTCCCTGCAGATCAGTGCCATGGAAGCGCTGGAAGTCAGCCGGCAGCGGGAAGAAAAGGTCGACACCCTGGCGCTGCTCAATCAAGCAATGATCGACTCGCCGGAAAACGTCTTCGATGGCCTGGCCCAGCAACCGGCCTCGCTGATGGCCCTGACCCACGCCGGTGGCGTGGCAATCATTGAAGACAAACAACTGCACCGCTATGGCAACTGTCCGGAGCCGGAGGAGATCCGCGCGCTGCACAAGTGGCTGCAATCCTCTTCTCAAAAAGTGTTTTCCAGCCATCAACTGTCGCTGGTCTATCCGCCTGCCGAAGCCTTCACCCGGGTCGCCAGTGGTGTGCTGGCGATGAGTTTGCCCAAGCCGGTGGATAACGGCGTGATCTGGTTCCGCCCAGAGGTGAAAGAGAGCATCAACTGGAGCGGCGACCCGAGCAAACCCCTCAATATGGAAGACTCGGAATCGGGGTTGCGCCTGCGGCCGCGCACGTCCTTCGAGATCTGGAAGGTGGAGATGGCGGGTATTTCCACCCAGTGGACACCCGGCGACCTGTTTGCCGCCAATGACCTGCGGCGTTCGGCCCTGGAAAGTGACCTGGCGCGACAGGTGCTGCGTGAGCAGCGTGCGGTGCAGGCGCGTGATGAACTGGTGGCGGTGGTATCCCACGACCTGCGCAACCCGATGACGGTGATTTCAATGCTCTGCGGCATGATGCAGAAGGCCTTCAGCTCCGATGGCCCTCACACCTCTCGGCGCATCTCCACGGCCATCGACACCATGCAACAGGCGGCGGGCCGTATGAACACGCTGCTGGAAGATTTGCTGGACACCTCGAAGATCGACGCCGGGCGCTACACCATCACCGCGCAGCAGCTGGAGGTTGCGGAGATGTTTGAAGAGGCCAACGCGCTGCTCTCGCCCCTGGCGCTGGATAAAGACATCGAGATTTCCTTTCATTCCGAGCCGGCGCTGACGATTCACGCCGACCCCGAGCGGCTGTTCCAGGTGCTGTCCAACCTGGTGGGCAATGCCATCAAGTTCACCCCCCGTCGCGGCAAGATCGGCGTGGTGGCCATGGCGGCTGGCGATGACATTGTGTTCAGCGTGCGTGATACCGGGGAGGGGATTGCCAAGGACCAGTTGCCCCATGTGTTTGATCGCTACTGGACCTTGAAGGAAGGCAACCCCACGGGCACCGGGCTCGGGCTTTACATCACCCAAGGCATTGTCGAAGCCCACGGCGGGCGCATCGTGGCCGAGAGTGAAGAGGGCTGCGGCACGGAATTCCGCTTCACGGTGCCGAAAAACCGGACGTAATGGGGGGCCGTTATTCGTGCCCCGCCTTTACGCGGGGCCCGGGATGATGTCAGCCAATCGCCGTGCCACGCTCGCCGCTTGTTCGGCACTGGCGATGTTGGTGAAGCCCATGACCAGACCCTGCCTGGGCTCGGCTTCCAGGTACCACTGCGACAGCGGTTCCATGGCGATGCCCAGGCCCCGGGCGCGCTGGGCGACCTGGACATCGTCAGCCTCGCGAAGGCCCGCCACCAGGTGCATGCCGCCCGCCTGGGGGTTGATCAACAGGCGTTCCCCCAGGTGTTGCAGCAGCGCCTCCACCAGCCATTGCCGGCGGCGTGCGTAGAGGTTGCGCATCTTGTTCAAATGCCGGGCGAAATGGCCCTCGCTGAGGAATACGTTGACGGTCGCCTGCAGCAGCGTCGGGCAGTGGTTATGCAGGCGATCCGCCTGTTGGGCGAAGGCTTCGCTCTGTTCCGCCGGCACCACCAGGTAGGCCAGGCGCAATCCGGGAAACAGCACCTTGCTGAAGGTCCCGGTGTAGAGCACACGGCCTTGTTGGTCGAGGCTCTTGAGGGCGGGCAGGGGCTTGCCCTGGTAGCGGTATTCGCTGTCGTAATCGTCCTCGATGATCCAACTGCCCTGGCGGTTGGCCCACTCCAGCAACGCCAGCCGACGCGGCAATGACAGCGACACCCCCAGGGGGCTCTGGTGGGTCGGCGTGACCACCGCAAAGCGCGCATCGACCGCCCGGGCGATGCCTTGGGCGACGTCCAGCCCATGGTCATCCACCGGGACCGGCACCAACTGGACCCCGGCCTCTAGAAGTGCACTCCTGGCCATGAAATAGCCGGGCTCTTCCAGCCAGCAACGATCGCCGCGCTGCATCAGGGTGTGGCTGATCAGGTCCAGGCAGGCGCGATAGCCGGCGCAGACGAAAACCTGCTCCGGGCGGCAGGTGATCCCCCGTGAAATCCCCAGGTAAGTCGCAATGGCCGAGCGCAACGGCGCATAACCTCTTGGGTCCGGGTAGACCAGCCCTTCGACGCCGGCCTGGCGTAACTGTCGGCCGGCCAAGCGGGTCCACAGCTTGCGCGGAAAGGCATCCAGCGCCGGCAGGCCCATCTGCAGGGCCAGGGGCAAGGTCCCGGAATGAGTGGCGGGGGAGGCTGGCTGTGCCATTGGCGCCTGCAGTGGCGGCGCAGCCACCGGTGGCAACAACGGCGTGACAAAGGTCCCGGCGGCCCCGCGAGTGATCAGGTAACCCTCGCCAATCAGCAGTTGGTAGGCCGCTTCCACCGTGCCGCGCGCCAGGTTCAGCTCGGCGGCCAGGGCGCGAACGGCCGGCACCCGATCGCCCGAGCGCAGGCGGCCGTCGGCAATCGAGGCACAAAATCGCTGATACAACTGACGGTAGATCGGTGCTGACTGGCTGCGGTCGAATTCGAAGGGAAACATCATGGCCTAGTCGTTTATGCATTTTTCGGCCCTGTAGCATAAGGCATAGGCACCTTAAGGTGAGCGAACTCTCTCAGCGGACCACGCCCATGACCGACACACTTCAACACCTTGAGGGCCCGCAAGCCTTTGCGGCCAGTTTCGAGCTGATGCGCGTGTTGCGCCCCCATGTCACTGACCGGGCCGCTTATGTTGCCCAACTGCAGCGCCAGGCTGAACAGGGCTACCGCTTGCTGGCGGCCTGGAGCGGTGAGCGGATAGCCGGCCTGGCCGGTTATCGCGGGCTGGAAAACCTGCTCTACGGTCGTTTTATCTACGTCGATGACCTGGTGGTCAGCCCCGATCTCCAACGCGGCGGTCTGGGCGGTCGGCTGTTGACTGCGGTTCGCCAGGAGGCGCTGCAGCGTGGCTGCGATCACCTGGTGCTGGACACCGGGCTGCATATGCCCTTGGCCCAACGCTTCTATTTTCGCCAAGGGCTGCTGGCCCGGGGCATGCACTTCACCCAAAACCTTCGCGCCGGGAGTCTGGCATGAATAACCTGCTATTGATCAACGCCAGCCCCCATGGGCAGGTTTCCCATGCCAACCAGTTGGCACTGGCGTTAGTGGCCTCACTGCGCCAGCGCTATCCGCGACTGGAGCTGGTGGAACGTGACCTGGGGGCCCAGCCCCCGCCGGCACTGGGCAGCGACTACGCTCGGGCCCTGACCACGGCCACGCCGTTCGACGCACCGGTATTCGACGTTTCCGAAGCACTGATCAGCGAACTGGAGCGCGCCGACGTCCTGTTGATTGCCACCCCGATGCACAACTTCACGTTGCCCGCCGCGCTCAAGCTCTGGATCGACTACGTGCTGCGCATTCACCGCACCTTCAGCTCCGGTCCCGAGGGCAAGACAGGCCTGCTGCGGGACGCCCGGTGTATGTGCTGGTCGGTTCCGGCGGCTTTCATCAGGGCGAGTCGGCACGCCAGCCGGATTTTCTGACGTCCTACCTGCGGCATGTGCTGAACACCCTAGGGCTGTTCGACCTGCACTTTTCCTACCTCCAGGGCTTGGTGTTCGGTGAAGAGGCCGTCGCGGCCACGCTCGAATCGGCCCGCACGCGACTGGCACTGGAGCCGCTGTTCAGCCCCCTTGTTCGCGCCTGATCCCTTTTTCTACACAGGAGTTTCACCATGAGCCAACTCAGACTGCCGTTTCCTTCCCTGTCGCCTGCGGCCTACCAGGGCCTGCTGGCCTGCAACACCGCCCTGGCGTCGAGCCCGCTCGGCTTGCCGCTGTTGGAGCTGGTGTACCTGCGCATCTCGCAGATCAACGGCTGCGCCTTCTGCCTGGGCAAGCACTCCGCGACCCTGCGTGAATGTGACGTGGCGCAAGAGAAGCTGGATTGCCTCGCCGGCTGGCGCATCAGCGAGCTGTTCAACGACCGCGAGCGCGCCGCCCTGGCCTGGGCCGAGACCCTGACCCACGTCAGCGAAAAGGGTGCACCCGATGAGCTGTACGAGCCGTTGCGAGCCCACTTCAGCGACGCCGAGATTTCCGACCTGACCTTGGCCGCCGCCTTGATGAATGCCTTTAACCGCCTTGCGGTAGGGATGAAACTCTAAGGTTCGTGACCAACCTCGCTGAGCCACACTGCTAATAGAAAGCCCTCCGCGACGAGGGCTTTTTTTTGCTTTGCCCGGGCACTTTTCGGCGGTTTTATCGATATGAACCAACAGCCGTCCCTTTTGACCCGAATTGTGACACCGGGCTTCAGGCGCTGCGTAGACGCCTTGACGGAGGATTTCTTGCCGGGGATTCGGCGCTGAAAAATACAAAAATAATTTGTGCTTGTGAAAAATATATATTGATTTTTTTAAAGTGGTTACAGCTTTAGCATAAATCCAACTTGAAAAAAGCCGTCGGACAGCCAGTGTGCTGTGCGACTTCATAAGCCAATAAAAACTGTAATCGGAGTCCTGATGAGTCTTTCTCCTTTCCACCTGGCAATTCCTGTTTATGACCTGGCCGCTGCACGTAACTTTTACGGTGAAGTGTTCGGTCTTTCCGAGGGGCGTTCCAGTCATCAGTGGGTCGACTTTGATTTTTATGGTCACCAATTGGTTATTCACGAACACCCAAAGACGGCGTCCCAAGAGAGTGTGCACAGCAACCCGGTTGATGGCCACGATGTACCGGTGCCGCACTTCGGCATCATTTTGCAGTGGGCACAATGGGAAGCCCTGGCCGAGCGTTTGAAGTCCTTTGGTACTGAGTTTGTGATCGAACCCTACATTCGATTCAAAGGGCAGGTGGGTGAACAAGCCACCATGTTCCTGTTCGACCCCTGTGGTAATGCGCTTGAGTTCAAGGCATTCAAGGATATGAGTCAGCTCTTCGCAAAATAATAAAAACCTGGCGCAAGCCCATTGCGCCAGGAATCCCTAAATGAGCTGGAAGCTCATGAATCTAGCTACTGCCCTCTAGCAGTCCTTTCATTCCAAAAAAAAGGCTAGACATGAAACGTATCCCATTGGTTTGGCAAATTGTTGCCGGGCTGTTGCTTGGCGTGCTCGTTGGTTGGTACTTCAATACTCATCCGCAACATCAGGTTTGGGTCAGTACCGAAATTCTTAAACCCCTTGGCGACATCTTTATCAAGATGATGAAGATGGTGGTAGTGCCCATTGTTTTTTGCTGCATGATCCTCGGTATTGCCGGTGGCGGTGATAACAAGTCCTTTGGTCGCATGGGGGCGAAGTCGCTGGCTTACTTCTTTGCGATTACCAGTTTGGCGATTGTCCTAGGTCTGTGTTTTGCTAATTTCTTTGAACCTGGCCAAGGCACTGAAATTGCCGGCATCTCCCACAGCACATCAACGGTCAACATGGAGCCTTCGAAAGGCGCCCTGATTATCTTGCAGAACATTGTTCCCGATAACGTGATTGTGGCGATGTCGGAAGGCAAGTTGCTGTCGGTGCTGTTCTTTGCCGTGCTTCTGGGAATGGCGTTGAACACATTGCCCAAACAGAAAAGCGCACCGGTCATAGCGGTGGTCCAGGGCTTGTCGGATGCGATGTTCAAAGTGGTCTCGTTTGTCATGGCTTATGCGCCAATCGGCGTGTTCGGCATGATCGGCGCGACGGTGGCCACGTTTGGCTTCGCCTCGTTGTTGCCGCTGCTCAAGTTGATTGGCGTGGTGTACCTCGCGTTGATCAGCTTTGCCTTGGTGTTCCTGGGGGGGATTTGCTATCTGATTGGCGAAAACATCTTCAGGTTGATCAAGTACTTCCGCGATGAGCTGATTCTGGCGTTCTCCAGTGCGGCGTCGGCGGCGGTCATGCCGCAGTTGATGAAGAAGTTGGAGAACTACGGTGTTCCTCAACGGATCGTCAGCTTCGTGGTCCCGGTGGGGTACGCCTTCAACCTGGACGGTGCTTCCATTTTTCTCGGTGTGGCGACGATATTTATCGCTCAGTTGTATGGCATCGATCTGTCGTTGACTCAGCAGATACTGCTGGTGGTGACGATGGTGTTGACCTCTAAAGGCGCTGCTGGCGTTCCGGGCTTTGCCATCATCATTCTGTCGGCCACCCTGGCCTCTGCCGGGCTGCCGTTGGAAGGGGTCGCATTGATCGCAGGCATCTTCAGAATCATCGATAGCGGAACCACCACCTTGAATGTCTTGGGCAACGCCATTGCCCCCTTGGTCATCGCCAAGTGGGAGAAGGCCAGCCTCGAACCTTCATCCGTCGAGGCAATGGAACACAAGGCTTAACCCTCCCCTGAAAAAGAGTCTTCGGCGTGCCCCATGCCGAGGGCTCTTTTGCTTTTCGCGGTGCCGCTAATAACGACGCGTTCCCCTCGATGAGCGCCCAGCGCTGTTCTACTGCTTTTTCTGCACCTGCTCGGTCATCAACTGGGCCAGCACCTTCACCGGTTCCGTCAGGCTTCTGCGTGCGCGATGCACCAGGCCGATATCGCGGTGGAAGGTCCGTTGCTTCAAGTCCAGCACGCGTACTTCAGGAGGCCATCCCTGATGCGTGGCGGTTTCAGGGACCAATGCCACGCCGACGCCATTGGCGACCAGCTTGATGATTGCGTCCAGCTCATCGAGTTCGCAGACCTCGCGCAACGACACGTGGGTTTGGCGCAGGAAGCGATCCACCTGCCGGCCACCGAAAGACGAGCGGTCGTAGCGGATGAAGGGCTGGCTGGAAACCAGTTCCGACCAGTCATCCCCCGGCATATCGACCGGCACAATGAGTCGGTAGGGCTCACGCGCCAAGGTTGTCCAACGCAGGTCGCTTTGCAGTGAAAACGGCGGGCGAATAATTGCCGCCATGTCGATCTCGCCGGCATCCACCTGGTTGACCAACTCCATGGAGAGCCCAGGGATCACGCGGCTGCGGCATTCCGGGCACTGCTGCTGAAAGTGCGCGAGGGCGTCGGGCAGGAAGGAGCGCTGCACAGAGGCAATGGCGCCAATGGTGACCAGGACACTGGCGGGCAGCCCCACGGTGGTAGTGCCGAGATTGCTGAACTGACGGACCAGCTCCTGCCCCTGCAGCAGAACCTGATGGCCCATTCGGTTCAGGTGGGCGGAACGTCCTTTGCGATCGAACAGTTCGACCCCAAGCTCCGCCTCAAGGCGCTGCATTTGGGCACTGACGGCGGCCTGGGTCAGGCCAATCTTGCTGCCGGCAGCCGCAAAGGTGCCTTCTCTCGCCACGGCGATGAATGTTTTCAGTTCTTTAATCATTGGCAAATATTAATTGTGTTCTGGGCATGGATATATTTATTTTTTTTGTAATGGGCTGGGATATGACGCCGGTCGGGCCGGGCTCCGAGACACGCCGTGTGTGCGAGGGCTGCTTGAGGGAGCAGCCAGACGATGGATCGATTTTTTGCTAGCATGCCGCGCACTATGAAAAGACCCCTCAACGACATGCGCCAGCACATCATCGATGTTGCCCGGTCGCTCATGACCCACAAGGGCTACACGGCTGTCGGGCTGACCGAAATCCTGTCTGCCGCAGGCGTGCCCAAGGGCTCCTTCTATCACTACTTCCGCTCCAAGGACGAGTTTGGCCAAGCGCTGCTGGACGAGTATTTCCAGGACTACATCGCGCGGGTCGATTCGCTGCTGGTCGGCGAGGGGGCGGGTGCGGAGCGGCTGCTGAGCTACCTGCGTTACTGGGCCGACACCCAGGCGTTTGATCACACTGACCAGAAATGCCTGGTGGTCAAGCTAGGGGCCGAAGTGTGTGATCTGTCCGAGAACATGCGTGCCGTGCTCGAAAAAGGCACCGCCCTGATCGTCCAGCGGATCACCCGTTGTGTCGAGCAGGGGAAGGTGGACGGGTCTATCGCGGCAACCGCCGATGCAGCCACCCTGGCCGCGGCGCTTTACCAGATGTGGTTAGGTGCCTCCCTGCTGGTCAAACTCAGCAGAACCCCGCAGCCCTTTGACGTCGCGACGCAAATGAGTCGCCGTCTTCTGTCACAGCCTTGAGTCCAACGCCCCGGTCACACCTCTGTGTCCGGGGCGATGGGCTTACGCCGCCAGGTTGTCGTTGAGGTAGCGTTGAAGGCTTTGGTGGCCGCCCTCGATCAGCGATTGAATACCGGCAGCCTGCTCGCCCTGAGGGTCGGGGTGGCGGGTATCGAAACGTGCCGACCACTGGATGAGCGTCTGGTTTTTCCCTGTCAGTGGAATCAACTTCACGCGGGCCACGTAGTTGTCCACGGGCAGCGGTGCTTCTTCAAAGCGGTAGGAGAACAGCAGATTGGTTTCATCAACGGCCAGCAGTTTTTCACGCAGAATCGCACCGTCTTGCAAGGTCAATCGCCGAATGCAGCCGACCAGGCCGTCTGGCTGGCCATCTTCAATGAAGCTTTCGGGGATCGCGGGGTGCCATTGGCTGATCTGGCCGAATTGCTTCAGAACATTCCAGACACGAGCGGCGTCGGCCTCAATGAGGGCGCAGTACTCAACGTTTGCCATGGTTTAAAACCTCAATCTTGGGTGATGTTCAGGTGTATGCAGGGGAGGGCGAGGCGTTTACGAGGCGCTCTGGACCAGGCGCTCGGACGTCACCACCCGAGTGCCGGGGGCTTGAGCAATGGCGGCCTCCAGCAAGGCGCGGGCGATGACCAAGGGCGGATTCAGGCGCCACCGTCGAGGTAGCAAGGGGCCGGCCCACTTCAGGCAGGCCACCAGCACGCGCTCGCCAGGCCGGACTTCTTCACGCCGGCCACCGATGACGCCGGGCCGGACATAGGTCAGGGAGTCAAAACCCACCTGCGCCAGTTCCCGCTCCAGCTCGCCTTTGACCCGGTTGTAAAAGAACCGCGATTGGGCGTCGGCGCCGATGGCTGAATTGAGCACATAGGTCGGCGTACCACGGCGGCGTGCCAGTTGGGCGACGGCCAGCGGGTAGTCATGATCGACTTGCCTGAACGCCGGCCTGGAGCCCGCAGCTTTCAAGGTCGTACCCAGGGTGCAGATCAGCGCATCGACGTGCCACCAGGGGGCCTGATGATCCAGGCGCTGGAAGTCCGTGATGGGCGCGATGAGTTTCGGATGGTGCGCCAATGCCCGGCGTGTCGGGGCGTACACAACGCTGACCCGTGGGTCCGCCAGCGCCAGCTCCAGAACATGGCGCCCAACCCATCCACTGGCACCGATCAACAGCAATTTCACGGTTCGCTCCTTGTTCGTTTTGATGTTCAATCGCGAGCCAATCGCTGAATTGCCTCACCAACCGGAGTGTCGCCCTGGGCCTCAAGCTCCTGGGCCTGTGACGAATGGCGGTACAGCGAGCGAGGCTGGTGACCGCGGGCCACCCGTTGTGGAGCAAGGCGCCGGGCGATTTTGCCCGCACCGCCGAGGATAAAAACGTTGTTCATGAAATCTCCTGGCCGAGCGACGCTGTAACACCGGCCCGCGCAAGCGAACCGGTGCAGGTCCGTCAGCCTTCGAACTGGTGGTAGACCTTGGCGATGACTTGCCAGCGACCGTCGATTTTGATCAGCGTCAGGTAATCGTTGTAGTCGGCGCCGATGGCATCATTTTCCATGTCCACCCGTACCACGGCGGTGGTGGGGGTGATGGCCAGCACGTCGAGGCGGGTGCTGATGTCCGGTGCCTTGCCATGGGTCTCGACGAAGGCGAACAGGTTAGTGATCGGGCCGCCCAGAAGTTGGCCATTGGTGAAACCGTACATGACGGCATCCTGATGAAAGGCCTCGGCCAGCCCTTGTGCGCTGCCTGTCTTCAGGCTGTCGGCATATTGCTGGGCGACAGCGATAACCGCGGTGTATTCCTGGGTGGGTACGGCTTTGATGTTTTTGCTCATCGTCTAGGTCCTTGCGGCGCTGGACGCCATCGGCGTCCGGCGGGCGTAACGTCGGGGGTCAAGGGGCAACGTGGGTGTGGTAGATCTTGCTCACCACGGTCCACTGGCCGTCCACCTTCAACAGGTTGAAAAAGTCGGTGAAGCAGAAGCCGGAGATGTCGTTGGTGTCGATGCGAGCACTGGCGGCCGTGCCGACGATGTCGACGTTGACAATCACGCCCTGGGCTTCTGGGGAGGGGCGGAAGGCGCTGTCGATGATGTCGAACAGGCCCTGGATAGGACCGCCCGTCAACTGGCCGTCGGCATCCACGCCAAAAATGGTGGCCTGCTGGCTGAACGCCGGTTTCATCAAGCGGCTGTTGGCCTGTTTGCCACCTTCGTTGTAGTGGTTCAGCACCTCAACGATGGCCTTGTATTCCTGCACGTAGGTGGGTTTGCTCATGGTGTTTCTCCTGATTTGAATAGGTGCCTTGAGGGCTCGGTGTGGGTCGAAGCCTGAACAGGAGCGAGCCGATTGCAGGCTCGCGTCGATCAGCCTTTCGATATATGTAGTGGTCGCTATGAATGTTGCGCATTCTATAGTGATCGATACATATCGTGTCAAGGCGTTTGCTCGCCCAGGGGCAGCCGCACACAGATGAGCCACCGGCACGACAGCGGATAAGGGGCAGAGAGGGTGAGCGCCATCGAGGCCGCCGCTAGGTGCGGGGCCCGTTGAGGGCGTTTCTAGAGGGAGGCAGGGTGCCGGGAACCGGTCGAGCGGTGACTAATCGCCGAGCGGGAGCGCGAGGGGGGCTTTCCTGGCTTATCGGCTGGCGGGTGCGGGCAGCATGCCAACGGCGGTGGCGGCGATGCCTTCCAGGGTTTGCCGGCTCAGCCCATCGTGGGCTTGCAACGACATGCCCTCCAGCAAGGTATTCAACGCGGCGGCCAGGATGCGGGTGTCAATCTGAGGTGGCAGCTGCCCATCTCGTACCGCGCGATCGAGTCGTTGCTGCAAGTAATCCCGACCCTCCTGGCGCAATGCCTTGAGGGCATGGGTGATTTCCTGGGCGCTCTCCGACACGTTGACGCCCGCCAAGACCACCATGCAGCCGCAGGGGGCCTCGGGCTCGGTGACGATCGCTGCGGCAGAGAGGAAAAACTCGGAAATGGCGCGGTACAGGTCGGGCTCGCTGTCCATGCGTTCCCAGGTGGCGTCCCAGAACCGGGCTTCGTAATAATTCACCGCTTCCAGAAAGAGCTTCGATTTATTGCCAAACGCGGCATACAGGCTCGGCGGGTTGATCCCCATGGCCGTGCACAACTCCGCCACAGAGGCCGGTTCATAGCCGCGCTTCCAGAACACTTCGAGGGCACTGAAGAGGGCTTGCTCACGATCAAAGGCGCGCGGGCGTCCTTTTCGGGGGCGTACCGGCAAGGCAGAGGAGGGGTCGGTCATGGGTGAGTTGCCTCGATGATGCAGGGCCAATCAGCTAAAGAAGCGGCTCGGTGATGGTCGGGAAAATCGAATGATACACAAAAGGCACGGAGCCCGGCCGTCGCTTTCCAGTGCGGCGCTGCAACCGTTGTGCTTGCTGCGCGCTGGCGAATGACAGTGCAGAACAGCGGTGGCAACCGATGCAATCAGCGGGATTGATCGGTTTCAGCGCGCATCATTGATGAAGTCCACGAAGGCCCTCAAGGGGGAGGGCAGGTAGCGGCGGCCGGGGTAATAGAGGAATGGCCCGGTGAAGCGTTGCCACCAGGGTTCCAGCACGGGCTCAAGGGCGCCGCTGTCCAGGTAGGGGCGAAGCCACTCCTCGAACAGGTAGACAATGCCCAACCCGTCCACCGCTGCCTGGATGTTCAAGTCGATGGCGCCTCCCACTCTGACAATCAACGGCCCGGTCGGGTCCACGCTGACAGTCTCGCCGCGACGCTCGTATTCCCAGAGCGGCATCGCGCCGCTGGGAAATCTGCCCCGCAAACAGGCATGGTTCAACAGGTCCCGCGGGTGCTCGGGCCGACCCCTGGCGTCAAGGTAGGCCGGTGATGCCGCTGTGGCGAAGCGTTGAAATCGCGGGCCGATGGGGACCGCAATCATGTCTTGCTCAAGCCGTTCATCGTAGCGAATGCCAGCGTCACAGCCGGCGCTGAGCATGTCGACGAAGCTCTCTTCAATTATCACCTCCAGGGTGATGTCGGGGTACTTCTGCAGGAAGGGGGTGATGATCGATGGCAGCACCAGCCTTGCGGCACTGGCGGGCACATTCAGCTTGAGGGTGCCCGAGGGGCGATCGCGGAAGTCGTTGACCACATCTAGGGCCGACTCGACTTCGCCCAGGGCCGGCACGATGCGCTCCATCAGTCGCATGCCCGCTTCAGTTGCCGCCACGCTGCGGGTGGTGCGGTTGAGTAGTCGTACGCCGAGCCCGGCCTCCAGGCGGCGCACCGCATCACTGAGGCTGGAGGCGGATCTGCCGGAGGTCTTGGCCCCCTCGCGGAAGCCCCCTGCATTGACTACCGATATGAAGGCCAGCACGTCTTGAATGTGGGTGTTCATTGTTCTCTCTGCCGTACAACCCGTGCCGATTGCACCTGATTATCACTGAAGTGGTCAACGCCTATAGTGCGCTACACATCATCTGATCGAGGTTAAGAACATGAGCAAAGTGACCAACGCAGGTTCGTTCCTTTTGGGCGATCGTCCAGTCAATCGGATGGGCTACGGGGCGATGCAGCTGGCCGGGCCTAACGCTTTCGGCCCTCCCAAAGACCCGAAAGCGGCCATCGCCGTACTGCGTGAAGCATTGGAAGCAGGCGTGAACCACATTGATACCTCCGACTTTTACGGCCCTCATGTGACGAACCAAGTGATTCGGCAAGCGTTGCACCCGTACCCTGACAACCTGGTGATCGTGACCAAGGTCGGTGCTCAGCGCGGCGCTGACGGTGCCTGGAATCCCGCGCAGAGCCCGGCCGAGTTGACCCGTGCGGTGCATGACAACCTGCGCAATCTGGGTGTCGAGGTTCTGGATGTGGTGAACCTCCGGGCCATGGGTGACCAGGTGTTTCCCACCGAGGGCTCCATCGAAGAGGCCTTCAGCACGCTTGCACAATTGCAAAGCCAGGGCCTGATTCGTCACCTGGGCGTAAGCAATGTCACGCCCTCGCAGATCCAGCAGGCCCAGGGGATCGCTGACATTGTCTGTGTGCAGAACCACTACAACCTGTCCCATCGCAATGACGAACGCCTTATTGCCGAGCTGGGCCGGCAGGGCATTGCCTATGTACCGTTCTTTCCGTTGGGTGGTTTCACACCGCTGCAGTCGCAAACGCTGTCGAGCGTAGCCACGCGCGTCGGCGCTTCCCCCTTGCGCGTGGCATTGGCCTGGCTGCTGCAACGGGCGCCCAATATCCTGTTGATCCCCGGCACTTCCTCGGTGGCGCACCTGCGTGAGAACCTCTGCGCCAGCGAACTGGTGCTGGCGCCTGAGCTGCTCGATGAGTTGGAAACGCTGGGATAACCGGGCCAGGATTATTGGCTGTGTGCCAGGGTGGGATAGTCGGTGTAACCGCGCTCTTCACCTTGGTAGAACGTGCTCGGATCGGCCTGGTTGAGGGGCGCGCCGCGTCGGAATCGCTCCACCAGGTCTGGGTTGGCCAGGAAAGCGCTGCCAAACGACACCAGGTCCGCTTCACCCGAGGCGAGCGCAGCCCCTGCACGTTCTGCGTCGTAGCCGCCATTGGCGATGTAGGTGCCATCGAAGCGGGACTTCATTTCGCTGAAGTTGAAGGGCTCTGCACCCAGTTCCACCACGTGAAGGTAGGCCAGCCCATAGCGGCTGAGCATGTTCGCCACGTGATTGAAAGTCGCCTGGGGATCGCTGTCGCTCATGGAGAAGTAACTGAAGATCGGCGACAAGCGAACCCCCACACGGCTGGCACCAAACACCTCGATAACCGACTCGACGACCTCCTTGAGAAACCGAGCGCGATGCTCGACAGGGCCGCCGTAGAGATCGGTTCGGGCATTGGTGCCGTCGCGTAGGAACTGGTCGATCAGGTAACCGTTGGCGCCGTGGATTTCTACGCCGTCGAACCCAGCGCGTTTCGCATGTTCGGCCGCTTGGCGAAAGTCAGCGATCACTCCGGGAATTTCATCGAGCTCCAGCGCCCGTGGCAACTCGTAGGGTTTCAATCCTTCGGGTGTGTAAATCTCGCCATCGGCCTTGATCGCTGACGGGGCCACCGGCAGGTTGTGATTGAGTTGCACCAGAGAGTGGGACAGGCGCCCGACGTGCCAGAGCTGGAGGAATATCCGTCCGCCTTGTGCATGGACAGCGTCGGTCACCTGCTGCCAACCGGCGACCTGCTCGTGGGTAAAAATGCCTGGTGTCCTCATATAGCCTTTGCCTTGGGCGGATATTTGCGAGCCCTCGGTAATGATCAGGCCGGCACTTGCACGTTGCCGGTAGTACTCGACCACGCTGGGTGTTGGCACATCGCCCGCACCGGCCCGGCTTCGGGTCAGCGGGGCCATGATCATGCGGTTTTTCAGGGGCAGGCTGCCGATCTGCGTCGGGGACAAAAGCAGTTCGAGATGGCTGGTGGTCATGGTGTCTCTCAATACGGTGGGTAGGAATGAGTGGGGGCGGCAAAAGGCTTTTTGCAAGCTATCGAGGCGGCTTCAGCCCAGTCGCCCTTGTTGTTGCAGGCGAGCGCCGATGCGCTGGATTTCCCTTTCACCCTGGGCCAGGGCCGCCTTGCTGGTGTGCACCGAGTAATGCCCCGTCACCAGGTCGTGGGGGTGCTTCACCGCCGAGCCGATGACGAATGAGCAGCCGCCCAGTGCCCGCAAATCGATGGGTCGCTCGGACTCTTCGAACACCGCGAGTTCGCCGGTCTCAATCAGGTTTCCGGCATCCAGCCGTCCCGCACTGACCGCGAGCCAGGCAACGCGATGACCGGATGGCGGGGTGTATCGCCAGTGCTCGCCGTCCTTCAAGTCAACCGCGAGATAATTCAGATCGCTTGGCGCTTCAATCGGGCTTTGCGCGGCCTCGTAGCGCCCCAGCAGCACCCGGGCGGGGCCGGCAGTGGGAACCTGGTCGGGCGCCAGGTAGACACTCTGCGCAGGGGCGTTTTCCAGTGCCGGCGGGAGCGCCACCCACAGCTGGAACCCTTGTATCGAGGACTGGTTGGTCAGTGTCGCGTCATGCCAGACCCCATTGCCCGCACGCATCCACTCGACCCCTCCGGCCCGCAACACACCGGCCGCGCCGGTGGTGTCTTCATAGGCGACATCGCCCTTGCTCATGAAGGTGACGGTGGCGATCCCGGAGTGCGGGTGCATGCCGAAATTCGACCGACCGCGACTGGCGTTCAAACTGAAAATATCAAGAAAGATAAAGGGCTTGAGCCGTTCACCCAGGTCGCCCGGGCTCACCAGTCGCGTGATCGGGCCATGGGTACTGCCTTGGGTACGATGGACAATGGCGCGGTGCAGCTTGGCGACGGTAGCGGTCATGATTGTTTTCTCGGGGTTTTGAGGGCCTGGGCCAACCTGGCCATGTCGTCGAGCAGCCCATTGGCGGCTTGGGCCAGATCAGTGCGCTGTTTGGCGATCTCGTGGATCCACCGCTCGTGTTTTTCACCGAAGCGAGCCTCATGACTCGAACCGATGACAATGCCGATCAGGGGGGAGGAGGGGTCATGGCGTGTTCCGGGGAGTGGAGGGTCAACGGCGCGATGGGTGAAGGATAGGCCCCTTCGGATTGCCTTATTAGATGGCATAATTGGAGTGAACTGATCCAATAAACGAAGTTAAGGGGCTGGGATGCTGGACCTGAATGACGTCGCTCTGTTTGTCCAGGTGGTGCGCAATGGCAGCTTCGCGCAAGCGGCGCGGCAACTGGGAATGCCCTCCAACACCCTGAGCAGGCGGGTTCAACAACTCGAGGCGCAGCTCGGCACACGGTTGCTGCAGCGCTCCACGCGCAAGCTCACCCTGACCCATGCAGGCCAGGTCTTTCATGACCAGTGCTGCGGGGCGGTGGACGGCCTATTTGGTGCCGGGCAACAGTTGATGACGGCAAACCAGGAGCCCAGTGGCGTGGTGCGCATTGCGGCGATGGCCGACTTCTTTGATTTTTTTCCGATGCAGTGGGTGGCCGACTTTCTGCAGGCGCACCCACGGGTGCAGTTGGACTTCGTGCTCAGTGATGCCCGTGCCGACTTGATCGCCGATCGGATTGATATCGCGTTCCGAGGCGGCATCTTGCAAGACTCGGGGTACGTCGGTCGGCAACTGATCGCGGCCGGTAACGAGGGCCTGGTCGCCAGTCCTCAGTACCTCGAAAAACGCGGTGTGCCCATGAGGCTGGAGGACCTGGGCAATCATGACGCTGTGAGTTTCGGGCACCCCAGCGGGATCACCACCTGGCGTCTCAGTGGGCTCGACGGTGTCGAGCAAGACGTGCAGATCACTAGCCGTTTCAATGGCAACACCGCCCAGGCCTTGCGGCGGGCGACGTTGGCGGGGTTGGGCATTGCCTTGCTGCCGTCGGCCATGAGCCAGATGGATCTGCAGGCTGGGCGCCTGGTCTCTTTGCTACCCGATTACTACCGCGCGGGTTATGGCTTGCATGTGCTTTACCCCAGTCGACAACATTTGCCGCTGGCGGTCTCGGCGTTCATTGCATTGGTGATGGAAAAACTCAACGAACAGGCCTTCCCGGCCAGGCTGCAGGCGCATTAGCGGCGCCGCCCCTGAGGCTCGGTGCCCCCAGGCTTTCCAAGGGGGCTTCGAGGCGGGCTCATCAAGGTTCGCCGAAAGCAGGCGTCATCGGCGCGGCAGGAAGGGGCTGTGAGAGACGCTGTTTTAGACCCTTCAAATATTTACTAGACGACTGGTCTAATTTTATCTAGGCTAGCCACCTTATGAAAAAATACCGCACTGAAACCCGCCAACATCTGCTTGCTGTCGCCAGGACCTTGATGACGCGCAAAGGCTATACCAGCGTCGGTCTGGCGGAAGTGCTGGGCGCTGCCGAAGTCCCCAAGGGCTCGTTCTACCACTACTTCAAATCCAAGGACGAATTTGGCCAGGCACTGCTGGAGCAGTACTTTTCCGACTACTTGGCGACGGTCGACACCCTGTTGGCTGGCCCGGCGCCCGCTGCAGAAAGGTTGCTCGGGTACTTCCAGTACTGGGCGCAAACCCAATGCTCAGATTCGCCGACGGACAAATGCCTGGTGGTCAAATTGGGCGCTGAGGTGTGCGACCTGTCCGAAGCCATGCGCCAGGTGCTCGACAAGGGCACCCAGGCGGTCATGGCCCGGCTCGAACGCGGCATCGGGCAGGGTCGGGTTGACGGATCGATCACCTGCACCATTCCCGACTCGCTGCTGGCGCAATCCCTTTATCAGCTTTGGCTTGGAGCCTCGTTGATGAAAAAAATCGGCCAAGACAAGGTTGCTTTCGACCACGCCCTGACCATGGCCAAACGGCTCTTGTCGTAGGCCTTTTTTATTTATCACTTCACTAGACGACTGGTCTATTTAATTCAGGTTCAGCATGACTGACAACAGTAACCGCACCGATTTGTTTACCCCCATCGCCCTGGGGGCCATGGAACTTGCCAACCGCATCGTGATGGCGCCTGTCACCCGCAGCCGTTACGCCGAGGATGGCATTCCCAATGAACTGCACGCCGAGTACTACGCCCAACGGGCCAGCGCCGGGCTGATCGTTGCCGAGGCCACCAACATCTCGCCACAAGGGCGGGGTTATGCCGCGACTCCGGGTATCTGGAGCGATGAGCAGGTGGCCGGTTGGAAGACAGTGACCGACGCCGTGCACGCCGCCGGCGGCAAGATCGTCAGCCAGTTGTGGCACGTGGGGCGCTTCTCCAGCGTCGAGTTACAGCCCAACGGCGCCGCACCGGTCGCGCCGTCGGCGATCCAGGCCGAGGGCGAGACCTACACCACCAAGGGGTTTGTGCCTGTGTCGATGCCGCGAGCACTTGAGACCGATGAGATCCCGGGGATCATCGAGCAGTACAAGCGTGCTGCCGAGAATGCCAAACGTGCGGGTTTTGATGGTGTGGAGGTGCACTCGGCCAACAGCTATCTGCTGGACCAATTCCTGCGCGATTCCACCAACCAGCGCACCGACCACTACGGCGGTTCGATCGAGAATCGCGCGCGGCTCACCCTGGAAGTGACCGAAGCGATCGTCCAGATCTGGGGCCCTGAACGCGTCGGCATTCGCTTGTCGCCCGTCACACCGGACGCCGGCAACACGCCGCCGGACAGCAATGTCATGGCCTTGCATGGCTACCTCATCCAGCAGTTGAACGCCCTCGATCTGGCTTACCTGCACTTCGTCGAAGGGGCGACCGCCACCTCCCGCGAGGTCCCCGCCGGTGTGGACATGGACGCCCTCAGCGCGCAGTTCACCGGCCCCTTCATCGGCAACAACAACTACGACCTGGAAATGGCCATCGAGCGGCGTGCGCAGGGCAAGATCGACGCCGTTGCCTTCGGTCGTCTGTTCATCTCTAACCCCGACCTGGTGGAGCGCCTGCGGCGGGGTGCAGAACTGACCATTGCTCCGCGCGAGTCGTATTACGGCGGCGGTGCCAAGGGCTATACCGACTGGCCTGTCGGCCATTACTGAGCCTCCCTGATCATCCGCGATCACCCATCACTGCCCGACAAGAGCGGGCAGTCACTGTCGAGAGAAACCTCCATGAACTACCTGCAAAACAAGACCGCCATCATCACCGGCGCATCGTCCGGCCTGGGTGCTGCATCGGCACGGGCACTGTCGGCGAAAGGCGTTCGCATCGTTGCAGCCGCCTTGGACCAGGAAGGCCTGGACGCCATCGTCAGCGAGTTGAACGCCAATGGCGGCGAAGCGCTGGGCCGGGTCAGTGATGTCACCGACCTGGAGGATATGCGGGCCCTGGCGCAGTTCGCTCAAGACGCCTTTGGCTCGGTTGACATCCTGATCAACAACGCCGGCCTGATGCTGTTTTCCAGCTGGGCAGACCTGGCGGTCGATGACTGGGAAAAGATGATCAACGTCAACATCAAGGGCTACCTGAACGGCATCGCGGCGGTGCTGCCGTTGATGCTGAAGCAACAGGCGGGGCAGATTCTGAACATGGATTCCGTGGCCGGTCACCAGGTAGGGCCGTGTGCTGGCGTCTACAGCGCCACCAAGTTCTTCGTTCAGGCCATGACGGAGTCGATGCGCAAGGAACTGGGCGTGCAGCACGGCATTCGCGTCAACACCATCAGCCCGGGCGTGATCAACACCGGCTGGGCAGACAAGGTCAGCGACCCGGCTGGGCGCAAGGCCGCCCAGGAGTTGAACAAGATCGCCATCGCCCCCGAGGACATTGGGCAGGCCGTGGTCTATGCCTTGAACCAGCCGGCCAACGTCACCGTCAACGACCTGATTATTTCGCCGACCCGCCAGGACTGGTAAGCCGAAGCTGAATGCCCCCAGCCCGCCTCACCGCCGCCCTTCGAACGCCATGCGCACCGCCAAGCCGGCGAGGACCGTAGCCATCAGCCAGCGTTGCACGCTCTGCCACAGGGGGCGGCTGGCGAGAAAGGCGGCGATGGAACCCGCCATGATGGCGATCAGCGCGTTGACGCTGACGCTGATCGTAATCTGGGTAAAGCCCAGCACCAGCGATTGCGCCAGCACCGAGCCATGGCCGGTGGGGGTGATGAACTGGGGCAGCAGCGACAAGTACATCACGGCGACCTTGGGGTTCAGCAGGTTGGTGACCAACCCCATCATGAACAGCTTGCGCGGGCTGTCCTGGGGCAAGTCGCGTACCTGGAACGCCGAGCGGGCTCCGGGCTTGACGGCCTGCCAGGCCAGATACAGCAGGTAGAGCGCGCCGCCCAGGCGCAAGGCGTCATAGGCATAGGGCACTGCCAGGAGCAGGGCGGTAATGCCCAAGGCGGCGCACAGCATGTAGATGAGAAAACCCAAGGCCACGCCGCCCAGGGAAATCAGCCCGGCCATGGGCCCCTGGCAGATCGACCGCGAGATCAGATAGATCATGTTCGGGCCGGGCGTCAGCACCATGCCGAGGGAGATCAGGCCGTAGGCAAGCAGGGTGGATAACTCGGGCATCGTCTAACTCCTCAAGCGACAGATAACGAATGGCCAGCCCCGGTACATCAATGCACAACGGTTTTTGCCCTTTCCGAGGCCTGCAACGGGATGACGCAGCCGATAGTAGGGCGCTGAAAAAAACAGTGTTAGACACAGATGGCCGGACAAAACGTCATACAGCGTTCGCATGCTCTGCACCGCGCCGTCCAGTAACAGGGGGGACAATCGTTTCCCATCCCCCCTTACTCCACCGCGATCAGTAGCGAATCATCACCGACTTCAGTTCGGTGTAGTCATCGATAAAAGCACTGCCAAACTCGCGGCCGACCCCCGAGGATTTATTGCCGCCGAAGGGCACGGCCGGGTCCAGCATCGTGTGCATGTTCACCCACACGGTGCCCGCGTTGATGGCCGGCACCATGCGCAGCGCCTTGCTCAGGTCGTTGGTCCAGAGGCTGGCGCTCAAGCCATAGGGCGTGTTGTTCATCAGTTCCAGCAACTCGTCTTCGCTGTCGTAGGGGAAGAAGGTGGCGATCGGTCCAAAGGTTTCTTCGTTGAGCAGGGTGTCGTTGACGCTGTTGGCGAGAATCACCGTGGGCTCGACGTAGCAGCCCGGGCGGTCAATCAGGTGGCCGCCGTGGATGATGCGGTTGTTTTCGGCACGGGCCTTGGCGAAGAACCCTTCCAGCTTCAACTGGTGCTGGCGGTTGGTCACCGGGCCGAACTCGGTGCGCTCATCCAGTGGCGAGCCGATGTTCAGTGCGCTCAGGCGCTGGCTGAGCGTGTCCATCACCGGGTCGATCTGCGAGCGGTGGACGAAGAAGCGTTCGGCGGCGGCGCAGATTTGTCCGGAGTGCAGGAAGCCGGCTTCGATGATGCCGTTGACCGCTTTGTCCAGGTCGACATCGCGCAGGAACCCGGCGGAGTTTTTGCCGCCCAGTTCCAGGGTCGCGCGGGTCAGGCCGGCGCCCATGGCACTGCGGCCGACCGCAATCCCGGTGGGCACCGAACCGGTGAACGAGACCTTGTCGGTGCCCGGGTGCTCGATCAAGCCTTTGCCCACCGCGCCGCCACCGGTCAAGACGTTCAAGGCGCCGGCCGGCAGACCGGCTTCGATGGCCAGTTCGGCGATGCGCAGGATGGTCAGCGGGGTGAACTCACTGGGCTTGATGATGATGCTGCAGCCGGTCACCAGCGCCGAGGCGAGTTTCCAGATGGCGATCATGGTCGAGAAATTCCACGGCACGATGCCCACCACCACCCCGACCGGTTCGCGCAAGGTGAAGGCGGTGTAGCGCTCGCCGGCGAAAGACGGCAGCGACGGGGTAATAGTCTGGCCGCTGATCTTGGTGGCCCAGCCGGCGTAATAACGCAGGAAGTGGGCGGCCTGGTCCACTTCGAAGGCGCGTGAAATCTGGATGATCTTGCCTGACTGGCACGTTTCGATCTGGGCCAGTTCCTCGCGGTGCTGCTCCAGCAGGTCAGCCAGTTTCAGCAGCACATTGCCCCGCACGGCGGGGGCGACCTGGGACCAGTGTTTGAAGCCCCGGCCGGCCGATTCCACCGCCGCATCGATGTCGGCCGGGTCGGCGTCGGCGACCTGGGCAATGACCTTGCCGGTGGCCGGGTTGATGACCTCCAGGGTTTCGTTGGAATGGCTCTGGACGTAGGCGCCGTCGATGAACAAGGCGTGGCGGCGGCTGAGGAAGGCTTCAACGCTGGGCAGTAACGAAATATCGCTCATGGGCTTTTCCAGTTAGCGAACAAAGAAAAGCCCGAGGTTAAGCCGCTCGTTCCGCGGCGGCTTGACTGTGGCTGCCGGGGCTTATGTCTGTGGCTGCCAGTACGCGCTGGTACAGCCGCTTGCAGTGCAGCTTGGCAGGCAGGAGCAAGCCGCCCAGCAGCCTGGAACAAGTATTCGCTGGCGATTTGCGATCAGATCGAGGGCCTCGACTCGCTGAACAAAGGGCTGGCTGATGTTCTTCCGGAAAAATAAACAGCTGCACGAACTCGCCGCCATCCTTGAGCCCTGGCTGGCCGGTGGGGCCTTGGATGCGCCAGCGCTGGAGGCTTTTCCGCCCTTGCAGGGTTGCCTGCGGCAGTGGGCGCAGCAGCAGGCGCAAGACGCCCGGCAACGCCTGGAGGCTCAGGCCGCCGTCCGCGAGCAAACCGTACAGTTGCAGCGCAGCGAGCAGGCAATACAAGCGCTGCAACTGGAACTGGCGCAGCGTCGGCTCAGTGAGCAGGCCCTGGACGTCGAGTTGAGCCAGCAGCGGGCGCTGTCCCACCAGCATCAGCAGGAGGCGCAGATCTGGGCGCTGCTGCAATCGACCCTGACCGAAGGCTGCTGGGACATCACCGTGGTCAACGGCGACCTGCAAGACCCGGCCAGCCAAATGCGCATCTTCAATCAGTTCCGCCAACTGATGGGCTATGCCGCCCATGAGCTGCCCGATGGCTGGGACGCGCAAGTCAGCATCACCCACCCGGACGATTTGCCGAAGATCATGGCGATTTTTGAACGGGAGATTCTCGCCAGCCACGGCAGCGGCGAATACGTGTTCGAGTACCGGATGCGCCACAAGACCCGTGGCTATATCTGGTGCCGGGAGCGGGGGCGGGCAGTGCGTGATCCGCAGGGGCGCCTGACCCGGGTGATCGGCGCGGTCCGCGACATCAGCGATGAACACTCCGCGAAGATCACCCACCAACAACTGCTGGAGCAGAATCAGGCGACCTACGGCCAGATCGCCACCGTGGTCAGTGTGATCAAGGGCATTGCCGACCAGACCAACCTGCTGGCCTTGAACGCCGCCATCGAAGCGGCCAGGGCCGGGGAGGTCGGGCGCGGCTTTTCTGTGGTGGCCGATGAGGTGCGCAAGCTGGCGGAAAGCACCCGCCACGCCACCCAGCAGATTCAGACGATGCTGCATCAGCACGGGCCGGACCGGCACTAGGCTTGCCGCTGCGGGGCGCCGAGTGATTGCTCCTGCCGGCGCTACGCGCAGACTTGGCAGGCAGTAACAAAACCGGCGGCAGCCATGGGCAAGACGCTCAGGGTGACAGGGGCGCACAGTGACCCTGAACACGATGTCGTTCCGATCAGGAACCGCTTGGGCCCGGCGCCATTGCCGGCTCATTGAACGGCTCGATACATCCACTGAGAAATCCGCTTTCGAGGATCCGCACCATGTCGATCAATGACCGTCTCACCGAGCATTTGAAAAGGGGGTCAGTTGGTTTTCCCACCGCGTTAGCCAGCACCATCGGTTTGATCATGGCCAGCCCGGTGATCCTGACCGCGACCATGGGCTTCGGCATTGGCGGCAGCGCCTTCGCGGTGGCCATGTTGATTGCGGTGGTGATGATGCTGGCCCAGGCCAGCACCTTCGCTGAGGCGGCGTCGATCCTGCCGACCACCGGCTCGGTCTACGACTACATCAACTGCGGCATGGGGCGTTTCTTCGCGATCACCGGCACCCTGTCGGCGTACCTGATCGTGCACGTGTTTGCCGGCACCGCGGAAACCATCCTCTCCGGGGTCATGGCCTTGGTGAACTTCGAACACCTGAACACCCTGGCGGAGTCGGCCGGCGGTTCCTGGCTGCTGGGGGTGGGCTTTGTCGTGGTGTTCGGCATTCTCAATGCCTTTGGCGTCAGCGCCTTTGGCAAGGCGGAGATCATCCTGACCTTCGGCATGTGGACCACCTTGATGGTGTTTGGCGTGCTGGGGCTGATCGCGGCCCCGGCGGTGGAACTTGAAGGCTGGTTCGGCGTGTCGCTGGTGGGCACCGACCTGATCACCATTCTGTCGCTGGTGGGCATGGCCATGTTCATGTTCGTCGGCTGCGAGTTCGTCACCCCGCTGGCGCCGGACCTGCGCAACTCAGCCAAGGTCATGCCCAAGGCCATGATCCTCGGCCTGTTGAGCGTGGCCACCTGCATGTTTATCTACGGCGCAGCGATGAAACGCCAGGTCGAGAACGTGCTGCTGGACGCCGCCACCGGCGTGCATTTGCTCGACACGCCAATGGCCATTCCCAAGTTTGCCGAGCAGGTCATGGGGCATATCGGCCCGATGTGGCTGGGCCTGGGCTTTCTGTTTGCCGGGGCGGCGACCATCAACACGCTGATGGCCGGTGTGCCGCGGATTCTCTACGGCATGGCCGTGGACGGCGCGCTGCCCAAGGTCTTCACCTACCTGCACCCGCGCTTCAAGACGCCGCTGCTGTGCATTCTGGTGGCGATGCTGATTCCGTGCCTTTACGCGCTGTGGCTGGGGGGCAATACCGACAACATCATGCACCTGGTGCTGGCCGCCGTGTGTGCCTGGAGTTTCTCCTACCTGCTGGTCACGCTGTCGGTGGTGATCCTGCGCATTCGTCGCCCCGATCTGCCACGGGCCTACCGCTCGCCGTTCTTCCCGTTGCCGCAGATTCTCTCCAGTGTCGGCATCTTGCTGGGCATGTGGTTCATCACCCCACCGGGCATGAACCCTGCCGATATCTACGTGCCGTTCGGGGTGATGCTCGGGATCACCGCCACCTACGCGTTGTTCTGGACGCTGGTGGTACAGAAGGTCAATCCATTCAAGCCGGCTTCGGTAGAAGAAGTGCTGGCCAAGGAGTTTTCCCATGAGCCTGGCAACCTTGAGCACGGTTATCTCAATGCTGCGGCAAAAACTGTCTGAAGCGTTCAGCGCCCAGCGGGCCCCATCCGGCTATCGGCCCGGGGTCACGCTTGAGTACCTACGGCGCAACCTGGGCCTGGCGAGTTTTACCACCACAGGCCGGCCCGGGCGAGTTGGTTCTGCCAGCACCTGGCGTGCGGGTGGAACTGGTCGAACGCACCGAATCGCAGTTGCTGATGCACCTGGTGATGACCGAGTTCAGGGTCACGGCCAGCACCTCGGAGGAGGGCAACGCGCGCTTTGAACTGCATCACCGCGGCGCCCTTCGCCGCACCGGGCTGGGCTACCGGCAACGCACCGGGAAACCGGCGCTGCTGACCCGGCTCCAGGCCGGGCTGGAGCACGACAGCACGCTGCATCAAGCGCTGATGCTGCTCGACTTCAAGCGCCTGAGCATCGAGTTGAGCGGGTGCGAGTGGCAGGTGCGCCTCGAGCACATGGGCGGTAGCGAGGTGGTCAACCGCATGCCGGCGTTTCGGCGCTACATCGCCTTGAGCGGCGAACAGCGTGATCACCTGTTGACGGTGCTGGCGGGCTTGCCGCGGCTGTTGAGCCAGCTTTGAGGGGGGCTTTGAGGCCGTTGTGCTCTGGGTTGGCGCGGTTGGTTAACCTGTTAATGAATTGACCTGGGATAGGCCGGCAGATAAGCTTGGCTGGCTACCTACCTGTCGGTAGGTTGTTTTTTTCAGGCTTCAGGAACATTCATGACTTTTTCAGCCAGCGGTACCCAATCCCACCTGCGCTTTGCCGCCTCACTCGCCGTGATCGGCGCCCTGGGCCCTTCAGCCGTCGATATGTATTTGGCGAGCCTTCCGGACATCGCCCAGGAGTACGCCCGCTCCTATACCCAGGTGCAACTGACCCTGACCGTGTTCCTGCTGGCCATGGGCGCGGGGCAACTGCTGTTCGGGCCGGTGGTCGATACCCTGGGCCGGCGTCGGCCATTGCTGGTGGGCCTGCTGGTGTTCATCCTCAGCTCCTTGCTGGCGGCAGTCGCGCCGAGCCTGGAGTGGCTGTTGCTGGCGCGTTTTGTCCAGGGCCTGGGCAGCGCCCTGACGCTGGTGGTGATCATGAGCATGGTGCGGGATGTCGCCGAAGGCGCACGGGCGGCGCAGATCTTCGCCTTGCTGATGACTATTGAAGGCCTGGCGCCGGTGATCGCCCCCGCCCTGGGCGGCTTTTTGAGTGTGCACTTCGGCTGGCGCGCAATCATGCTGGTGCTGGCGGCCCTGGGCGCGGCGGTATGGCTCAATTCCTTCCTGGTGCTGAAGGAAACCCTGGCCCCGGAGAAGCGTCTGTCGTTCCAGCCACGGGCCATCGCCCGCACCTACAAACACATCGCGGCCGATCCCGGCTTTCTGCGCCCAGCCCTGGCGGTGGCGGCGGTGTTCTTCTTCCTTTTCGCTTACATCGGCGGTGCGGCATTGGTTTATCAGGCCCATTTCGGTTTGTCGGCGTCCAGCTTCGGCTACGTGTTCGGCGGCTCTGGGGTGGCGATCCTGCTCGGCGCCATCAGCGCGGGGCGGCTGGTCAGCCGTTTTGGCCTCGGCACGCTGTCCCAGCTCGGCGCCGCGTGCATGCTGTTGGGCGCGGCATTGACCCTGGTTTCTGCCATGATGGCCGCGCCCCTGGGCGCCGTGGTGGCTGGCGTGGTCCTCAGCCTGTTCGGGCTCGGCCTGTGTGAATCGACACTGATGGCGCTGGCCATGGCGTCCCAGGAGCGGGCACTGGGGTCCACCGCAGCATTGCTCGGGGCCTTGCAGTTGATGATTTCTTCGTCGGCCACGCCCTTGGCCGGTGCGGCGGTGGAAAGCGGTTTGCTCGATTGGGCGGTACTCTTGCTGCTGTCGGCCCTGGTGGTCTGGGGGCTGACCGGGTGGGCGACGCGCAACGCTGCGCTCGCCTCCAAATCGATGGCCGGGCACTGAGCCTTATTTCAATGAGTCAGGGAATCCTCTGTGAAAAAACCACTCACCCCTTCAGCCGCCAATATTTGCGCGATGGCGGTCGAACATTTTGCCGACCTGGGTTATGACGCCTCGTCCCTTAATGAAATCGCGGTCCGCGCGGGCATGCGCAAGGCCTCGCTCTACGCTCACTTTGTCAGCAAGGATGCGCTGTACCAGACGGTGTTCGAGATTGCCCTGGACCATGAGCGCCAGTACATCGCCGGTTGTTTTGAGGAGGAGGGCGAGCGCAGCAGCGTGCCCGGGTACCTGCACCTTGAGCGGCTGATCGGGCGTTATGAAGGGTCGGCGCACCTGCGCTTTTTATTGCGCACGGCCTACTTTCCACCGGCGTCTATCCGCCCTGTCATCACCGTGGGGTTCGAGGCCTACCTGGCCAAGATCCGCCAGTACTTCCAGCACGCCGCCCAGGAGCAATATGCCTGGGCGCGGGCCCAGCCTGACCAACTGGAGGTGTTCTGCGACGCCTACCTCGGCATCGTCGACAGCCTGCACGTGGAGTTGATTTACGCCACGTCCGAGGGCTATGCCAAACG
>NZ_JALQCW010000074.1 GCF_023241715.1 Pseudomonas morbosilactucae | reverse complement strand
CCGAACAGACCAACCTGCTGGCGCTGAATGCGGCCATCGAGGCGCCCGGGCCGGTGAGAAGGGCCGAGGCTTTTCAGTGGTGGCCGATGAAGTGCGGCACCTGGCCAACCGCACCCAGGAAGCGGCGGCGCAGATCGGCGCCATGACCCAATCCCTGCAACGCCAGACCCAGGGCGCGGTGCACGATATCGAGAGTGCCCGGCAACAGGCGCAACTGACCCGGCAACTCTCGGCCCAGGCCAGCGTGGCCCTGGCTCAGGTGGCGGAGAACCTGGGCATCATGCACGGCCTCAACCAGCAGATCGCCAGCGCCACCCAGGAACAGTGCCAGGTGGCTCAGGGCGTTGGGCGCAGCATGCTCAAAGTGCAGCAAACCTGTGAACGCAACCTCTCCAGCAACCAGCAATTGGACAGCGCCAGTAAAGACCTGGAGCGTCTAGGGCAGGAGTTGCACGGCATCCTGCAGTTTTTCCGCTTGTCCTGAGGTGTAGAAAGTCACGGAGTAAATTGCACAAAGCCATTTTTGCGCATAAAATCGCCAACAGTGCAATATCTATCAGGTCCATGAACATGCTCAGTAATCAAAGCGGGTCGTTGATTGAGGTGGCGTTGCAGCAGATGAAGAAGTCGATCATCTGCTGCGATCTGGCTCCCGGCGAAAAGCTTAAAGTGGCGGAATTGTCCAAGGCCTATGGCTTGAGCAGTTCGCCCATCCGCGAGGCGCTCAACCGCCTGGCCCAGGAAGGCATCGTCGAAGCCAGCGAGAACAAGGGCTTTCGCGTCGCTGGCCTGTCGGTGGAGGATTTCGGTGAAATCACCCATCTGCGCTGCCTGCTGGAGCGCGAGGCCCTGGCCAATGCCATCGCCCATGGCGACGATGCCTGGGAGGCCGATATCCTCGGCGCCTACCATCGCTTGAGCCTGGTGGAAAAGAAGCTCGGTAGCCTGCCGGTGGCCCTGGACGATGATTGGTCGGAGCGGCACAAAGCCTTTCACTTCGCCCTGTTCTCGGCCTGCCAGTCGTCCCTGTTGCTGCGCACCGTCGACTCGCTGTTCGACCGCGCCGAACGTTACCGGCGTTTCTCGGCCCTGCGGCGCAAGGTCGAGCGGCATAAAGGCAACGAGCACAAGCGCCTGATGGATGCGGTATTGGCCCGGGACACTGAGAAGGCCGTGGCCCTGCTCAACAGTCATATCAGCGAAACCCTGAGCCGGGTCAGCGATGCCTTGCTGGGTCAGCATTCCACCCTGCAATAAGCCCCCGGCAACAAGCGCTCGGCAATAAACACCAGGCTAAAAAAACGCCGCGCCAGTTCACTCTGGCGCGGCGTTTTTTATGGGGCACTGTTAGCCATTCAGGCTGTGCAGCAAGCGGTTGATCAGGGCCAGGGCCTGGTCGTCGCTGATGGCGCTACCGAACACATAGTGGTCAGGGCGCACCAGCAGCACCTTGCACTGGCGTTCGTTCATCCACTGCCCCAGCAGCCCGTCCTGTTCCTGATAGTGATCGATCGGGTCGCCGGCAGCGGGGGCCTGGTCCACCAGACGCACGATCTGCAGCGGCAGGCGTTGCAGGCCCTGGGGCAGCTGTTGCAGCAGGCGCTCGCCGTCAAAGTCGGCGGCCAGCACCAGGCGCAGGCTTTGCCCGGTGAAGCTGTCGAGCAGGCCTTGTTCGCCGTCACGGTTGCGCACCCGGGGCTGGGGGAACAACTCGCCGGCTGCGGGTGAACTGTCGATCAGCCCGGCATTCAGTGGCGGAATCAGCGATTGGCGGATCATGCCGTTGGGCGTGGCGCGCATCTGTTCCAGCAGGCGCAGGTCACGCTCGGCGGCCCGCTGCGGGTCCCGCTCGCAGATGGTCTGGCCGAAGCTCTTGGCCACCTCGGTGGTGCGTCGCACATGGGGCGCGCGCTCGGCCTGGTAGCTGTCCAGCAGTCCCGGGGCGGCCAGGTCGCGGTTCACCAGGGCCAGCTTCCACACCAGGTTCAGGGCGTCGCGAATGCCTTGGCACATGCCTTGGGCCAGGAACGGCGGGGTCATGTGCGCAGCGTCGCCAAGGAAGAAAATCCGCTCGGCGCGCCACTGGCGCAGGATCAGCGCATGGAAGCGGTAGCTGGACGCGCGCCAGATCTGATAGTCCTCGGCCGGCAGCCAACGGGCGATCAAGCGGCGGATCGACTCGGGGCGAGCGATGTCCACCGGCGACTCGTCGGGGTTGATCATGAACTCCCAGCGCCGATGACGGCCCGGGCCCACCACGAAGGTGCAGGGGCGCTCGGTTTCGCAGTACTGCACGTTGGTCTCCGGCAGGGTTTCGCCGGCGCCCTCGTTGAGCAGCACGTCCACCACCAACCACGGCTCGTCGAACGTCAGGTCTTCCATGCCGAGGTCGAGGCGGGTGCGGATCTGGCTGGTGCCGCCGTCGCAAGCCAGCACATGGCGGGCACTGTAGGTGTGTTCCTGGCCCTGGGCGTCCCGCACCAGGACTTCGGCCTGCTGCTCGCCGGAGCGCACGTCCAGCACCTCGACGCCCAGTTGCACGCGCACATGGGCGTAGCTGTCGATGCGTGCGCGCAAGGCACGTTCCACCGGCGGTTGCGAGAACACGTAGTTCGGCGACCAGCCCAGCAGGTGCGGCGGCTTGGCGGCGTCGATGCGCTTGATCAAGCGGGCGTCGCTGGACACATAGTGCGAGGCCCGATAGGGCATGGTGTGGCTGGCAATGGCGTCGGCCAGGCCGAGGTTGTCCAGGGTGCGCATCACTTCGTGGTCGAAGCCCATGGCCCGTGGGTTTTCATAGATGTCAGGGGCCTTGTCCAGGGCCAGGGTCTTGAGGCCCCAGAGCCCGGCGAGGTTGGCTGCCGTGGCGCCCACCGGGCCCATGCCGACAATGATCAGATCGTAATCCATGCTGTGCTCCATCTTCTTGTTGTGGTGCCCGGCCGAGGGGAGTGTGGACACGCCTCAGGCCTGGGTGTAAGCGGTTTTGACCGTGGTGAAGAATTCCACCGCATGGCTGCCTTGTTCCCGAGGGCCGTAGCTGGAAGCTTTGCTGCCGCCAAAGGGCACGTGGTAATCGACCCCGGCGGTGGGGGTGTTGACCATCACCATGCCGCTCTGCACTTCCTGCTTGAAGTGACTGGCGTGCTTCAGGGACGTGGTGCAGATCCCCGCCGAGAGGCCGAACGGCGTGTCATTGGCCAGTTGCAGGGCGTGTTCATAATGATCGGCGGCAATCAGGCAGGCCACCGGGCCGAAAATCTCCTCCCGGGCGATGCGCGCCTGGGGATCGGTGTCGACAAACAGTGCCGGGCTCATGAAGTAGCCGTCGGTGCCTCGTCGCAGCGGTTCGCCGCCCCAGGCCAGGGTCGCACCCTCGGCCTTGCCGATGGCCACGTAGTCCAGGTTCTGCCGCAGTTGCGCGGCATCGGCCACCGGGCCGATCTGGCTCTGCGGGTCCAGCGCGTGCCCCACCCGCAAGGCTTGCAAACGCTCAGTCAGGGCGGCGGCGAAGGCCGGGTAGATGGCCTTCTCGACAATCAACCGCGACGACGCTGTGCAGCGTTGCCCGGTGGAGAAGTAAGCGCCTTGTACTGCGCACCCCACCGCCTGATCGAGGTCGGCATCGGCCAGCACCACCAACGGGTTCTTGCCGCCCATTTCCAGTTGCAGCTTGGCGAAGCGCGCCCCGGCCACCTGCATCAACTGGCGCCCGGTGTCTTGCGAACCGGTGAAGCTGATGGCTTGCACCCGCGGTGCTTCGAGCAGGGCCTGGCCGACCACACTGCCGCGGCCCATCAACAGGTTGAAGGTGCCGTCCGGCAAGCCGGCGCGGCTGATGATTTCGGCCAGGGCCCAGGCACTGCCGGGCACCAGGTCGGCGGGCTTGAACACCACGCTGTTGCCGTAGGCCAGGGCCGGGGCGATTTTCCAGGCGGGGATGGCAATCGGGAAATTCCACGGGGTGATGATGCCGACCACGCCTACCGGCCGGCGCAGGATATCCACTTCGATTCCCGGGCGTATCGAAGCCAAGTGCTCGCCACGGACGCGCAGGGTTTCCCCGGCGAAAAACTTGAAGATCTGCCCGGCGCGGACCACTTCCGCCGTGGCTTCGACCAAGGTCTTGCCTTCTTCCCGGGCCAACAGATGGCCCAGTTCATCTCGGCGTGCGAGCAATTCGCTGCCGATGAAATCCAGGGCATCGGCCCTGGCTTGCGGGCTTTTGCCGGCCCAGATCGGTTGTGCATCACGCGCCGCCAGGATCGCCTGGTGCGCGTCGTCGGCGCTGGCCTGGGCGTACAGCCCGACCAGGTCATGAATGTCCGAAGGGCTGAGGTTCTCCCTGATGCCGCTGCCTTCGACCCACTGTCCCGCTATCAGATTCTTGTGCATGGCATGACTCTGCGTGCATGTGTGGGCGACCGGCCCGACGCCGGTCGCCGCCAGGGGGCTTACCAGCGCACGCGCTGTTGGGCGATGCGCTCACTGATCGATTGCATCCACTCGTCCCGGGTCTGGAAGCCTGGGCGACGCTTGCACATGGCCAGGGTCTGGGCCCGGATCTGCTCGGCGCTCTGCTCCAGGTCCAGGGGCTCGCGGCACGGCTGGTTGGTGTAGTAGGGCGCGTCGACGTACATCTCGATCGGGTTGCCTTCCGGGTCCTTGAAGTACAGGGACCAGGCATTGCCGTGGTCGACCTGGTCAATTGGCCCGATGCCGTTGGCCTTGGCGAACTGGTAGTAGCGCTGCAGGTCTTCGAGGGAGTCGAGGAGGAACGACAGCTGGTTGATCGGGTTGAAGGCCAGGTCCACCGGCTTGCCGTCAAACAGCACCAGTTGATGGTGGACCTCGGGGTTCTGGGTCATGAAGAACAGGCGGTGACCGGTGGAGGCCACGCCCTTGTCGCTGACGATAAAGCCCAGCTTGCTGCAGTAGAACTCGACCATGTTGTCCAGGTCGGCGCAGAAGGTCCCAGTGTGGGTGAAGTTGATTCGCGGAAGGGTGTTCATGCTTGGCTCCTGATTATTGTCATTGTTTGCGCGAAGCGTGCTTCAGGCCTCGTCGGCCACGGGGTTGGACAGGGTGCCAATCTGCGTAATCACCACCTCGAACACATCCCCCGGCTTGAGGAAAATCGGCGGCGTGCGCTTGAAGCCGATGCCGCTTGGGGTGCCGGTGGCGAGGATGTCTCCGGGGTTCCAGGTCAGGGCCTTGGACACGTAGGCGATCAGGGTCGGGATGTCGAACGCCAGCTCGTCCAGGGAACCTTCCTGCAACTGCTCGCCGTTGAGAATGCCGCGAACTTGCAGCGCGCGATAGTCGGCAATTTCATCGGCCGTCACCAGCCATGGGCCCAGGGCACCGGTGCTGCGGAAGGTCTTGCCCATGCCGTATTGGTGGGTGTGGAACTGCCAGTCGCGCACGCTGGCGTCGTTGAAGCAGGTGTAGCCCGCGACGTGATCCATGGCGTCTTCGACGGCGATGTGGGCGCCGCCCTTGCCGATCACCACCGCCAGCTCCGCTTCAAAGTCGAACTGCTCGGACACCACCGGGCGCAGCAGCGGTTCGCCGTGGGCCAGCAGGGTTTCGGCAAAGCGCTGGAAGATCACCGGGTACTGGCCGACCTTGCGCCCGGCTTCCTCGGCGTGGGCCACGTAGTTGATGCCGACGCAGATGACTTTGCCCGGCGCCGGGATCACCGGGGCCAGTTGCACGCTGCTCAACGGGTAGTCGGGCTGCACGTCGGCGACCCGCGAGCGGGCCTGTTGCAACAGTTCAGGATCGGCCAGCAGGGCCGCGAGGTTATCGACACCGGGGAACTGCTTGCCCAGGTCGATGACGTGGTCGTCGACCACGGCGCCAAAACAGGCTTGCTGGTTGTGGTGATAGGAGATCAGTTTCATGGAGTGCTTTTCCTTTTTGTGCATAAAACATAATTTCTTGCACCATACATTACAAAATGCATATTATGGAAGCCCGCCAAGCAACTTCTTACAGGCGGGTGTCTGCCGGAGATCAAGCATGTCGTTGGTGAAGATCCGCAAATTCAAACTGGATATAGAAGAAGTGCATCACGAGGGCGGGCCGGTGGTGGCCGAGCCCCTGTTGATCGCCGTGGCCGTGGCCGTGGTGGAGAACCCCTACGCCGGGCGCTATGAAGAAAACCTGCTGCCGTTCATGGAGCAGTTGCGGGCCCTGGGCAGCGAGTTGTCCCAGCGTTTGATCAGCGCCCTGGGCGGTGCGGATCGGGTCCAGGCCTATGGCAAGGGCGCCATCGTCGGTGAAGACGGCGAACTGGAGCACGGCGCGGTGTGGCACGAGGCCGGCGGCTGGGCCATGCGTGAAGCCCTGGGCAACCCCAAGGCGATTGTCCCGGCGGCCAAAAGCATTGCCGGGCCCGGCGCGCGAATCATGATTCCCCTGGGGCATATCCAGGCCGCCTACGTGCGCAGCCACTTCGGCGTGGCCGAGATGACCTTGTGGGATGGCCCGCGGCGCAACGAAATTGCCTTCGGTTTGGCCATGGCCACCGGCGGGCGTATTCACGCGCGCATTGGCGGCCTGGCGGCCGACGCGATTAAAGGTGAGGACGGCCTGCGCTGAGCCCCATGAATTCTGTATAAAAGGCGTGCCTGCCCCCTGCAGGCCGCCGCCCGAGAACAACAACAAAAAGTGTGGAGAATGTGATGAGCCCGAAAATGATGCGTGCGGCACGGATGTACGAAGGCGGCCAGCCGATGCAAATCGAACAGGTGCCAGTCCCGGCGATTCGCCCCACTGAAGTGCTGGTCAAGGTCGCCGCTTGCGGCATCGTGCCGAACCTGCACAACATCCTCACCAACTGGGTCAAATGGTTCCCCCATCTGCCGCTGCCCAAGCTGCCGGCAATCTTCGGCCTGGACCCGACCGGAGTGATCGAGGCGGTGGGCGACCAGGTCTACGACTTCAAGCCCGGCGACCGGGTCTACGTCAACCCGGCCCGCTACTGCGGTTCGTGCCGCGCCTGCCGCGCCGGCAACACCACTGGCTGCAGCGCCTACACCTTCAACGGTTACTTCGGCTTTACCCCGCGCAGCCCACGGATGTTCGAGGACTACCCCTACGGCGGCCTCTGTGAATACATGCCCGCGCCGCAGTACAGCCTGGTGCGCCTGCCCGACAACCTGAGCTTTGAAACCGCCGCGCGCCTGGGCTACCTGGGCACTGCCTACCGGGCCTTGCTCAAGGCCAATGTCGGCCCGGGCAGCACCGTTTTGATCAACGGCATCACCGGCACCCTGGGCCTCGGCGCGGTGGCCCTGGCCTTGGCCATGGGCGCGCGCAAGATCCTCGGCACCGCGCGCAACGAAACCCTGTTCCAGCGGGTCAAGGACCTGGCTGCACCAGGGCGCATTGAGATCCTCTCCCTGGGCTCGTGCCCGACCCATGAATGGACCGACCGCATCACCGGCGGCGAAGGCCTGGACGCGGTGATCGACGCCCTCGGCCCGGGCGCCCGGCTGCCGGCCTGGTGGATGCTATGCGTGGGCTGCACCGTGGTGGCGTGCTGGTGAACATCGGCGCGGTGTCCGGTGAAGTGCCCCTGGACCTGCACTGGATGATGGACAACGACATCCAGCTCAGCGGCTCGGCCTGGTTCACCACCGGCCAGGGTCAGAACATGGCTGATATGGTCGAGTCCGGCGCCCTGGACTTGTCGTTTTTCGAGCACAGCGTGTTTGCCCTGGAAGACGTCAACCAGGCCATCAGCGGCATCGAGAATCGCCAGGGCGGTTTTGGCAACTTCGTGATTCGTCCGTGAACCGTGGTCGGGGCCGCCGCCTGGCGCGCCCCGGTCAACGCCTGGGCAGGAGAGGGCAGTATGCAGATTCGTAGAGTGGTAACCGGCCACGACGGGCAGGGCAATTCGGTGTTTGTCAGCGATGCCAGTGCGTCGCGGGCCAAGGATTTCAGCGACATCCCGGGTTATGGCTTCAGTCAGGTGTGGAGCCGCGACGGTGCATCCGACGCCGACCAGAGCACCCTTGGCGGCTCGTTGTTGCCAGGGGTGGGCGGTTCGTCCTTATTGATGATCAGCCTGCCGCCGGACTCGGTGATGGCCGCGCCCCTGAACCCGCAGCGGGCCTTGGGTGAGATGGTCGAGGCGCTGCCGGGGTTGATCGAGTGTTTTGAACCCGAGGCGCCGGGCATGCACCGCACGCCGACCCTGGATTATGTGGTGATCCTCGAAGGCGAGTTGTGGCTGGAGCTGGACAATGGCGAGCAGCGCCTGGTGCGCAGCGGCGACGTGGTGATCCAGCAGGGCACCCGGCATGCCTGGCGCAACAAGTCCGAACGCCCGGCCCGGGCGCGGTGTTTATGCAGGGCCTGGCCCAGGGAGGCCAGCCATGAGCGCGACCCTGAACCTGCTGGGCCTGTCCGGCAGCCTGCGTCGGCACTCGGCCCACAGCGCGGTGCTGCTCAGCGTGGCTGAAGCGTTGCCGCCCGAGGTGCGCCTGACGTTGCACAGCTTGCAGGATGTGCCGCCCTACAACGAAGACCATGACGGCCCGAATGCACCGCCAGCCGTGCTGGCCTTGCGCGCGGCGGTGGCGGCGGCCGATGGCCTGTTGATCGGCTCGCCGGAGTACAACCACGGCATGTCCGGGGTGCTGAAAAACGCCCTCGACTGGTTGTCCCGGCCCCACGGTCGTTCGGTGCTGACCGGGCGTGCGGTGTTGACCTTTACCGCCTCGCCGGCTTTTACCGGCGGCGCCCGGGCCCATCAGCAATTGAATGAAACCCTGTGGGCGGTGCAGGCACGGCAGGTGGTCTATCCGCAGATCGTGATCGGCAGCGTGGCCGGCAAGATCGTCGACGGGCGCCTGGTGGACGAAGCGGCGCGCAGTTTCCTGATGGCCGGGGTCGGCCTGTTGATCGAGCAAGCCCAAGCCTCCTAAACGCGCACGGTGCGGGTGAGGGCGCGGAGGTCGCCTTCGTCCGAGCCGCCGATGCGCCGGCAACACTTCACCTCCCCAGCCCGGCGCAACATTCTTGGCCGCGGCGCATTACAGCAATCGACCGCGTTGCCGATAACAGCGATATGGAATCACTGGGCCGTGCGTGGCCAGTTTCCCAGGCAGGAGGGTGGCGGTTGCATGGGGCCGGAAAGAGCCCAATCACCGCAGCTTCGACGGCGTCGCCTATCCTGAGGTTTTCGGCTTATAGCTGCTCTTCCTGCTTTCGGTGCTGCCCCTTTGAAACGCGACCTTCGGCTTGCCTCATTGCTGACCTACCTGGTGTGCTCATCGGTCATTCTGATGACCCTGTGGCAGATCTGGACCGCTCGCCAGAACACCCTGAGTGATATCCAGACCGACACTGTCAACCTGACCAACGCCCTGAATACCTACACCGAAGGCATCTTCAAGCAGAGCGAGCTGGTGCTGATCGGGCTGACCGAGCGCATCGAGAACCTGGGCGATGACCCGAGTGACGTGCAACGCCTGAAGTCGGTGGTGGAGCAGGAGATGGCGGCGCTGCCGCAGCTGAACTCAATGGCCTGGTATGACGACCAGGGCAACTGGCGCTTCTCCACCCATCCCATCGCCAAGCGCACCAATGCCAGCGACCGTGAGTTTTTCACCTACCACCGTGACCATCCTTCGCGGGAGGTGTTTATCGGCCCGGCGATTCGCAGCCGGGTCACGGGCGCCTGGGTGATTTCCGTGAGTCGGCGGATCGACCATGGCGACGGCTCCTTTGCCGGGGTGCTGTCGGTCACGGTTGGCCTTGATTATTTGCTGAGCTTCTACAAGAGCATCGAGGTCGGTCAGACCGGCGTCATCAGCCTGACCTCGGCCCAAGGGCGCTTGCTGCTGCGCTATCCGTTTCGCGAGGAGGACATCGGCCGCGACCTGTCTTCGGCGCCGATCTTCGCTCAGGCCTTGGCAGACACCAGTTCGGGTACGGCGGACTTTATCTCCAAGGTCGACGGGGTACGGCGCCTCTACGCGTTCCGCAAAAGCGCCGAGTATCCGCTGGTGACCACCGTGGCGGTGGGGCAGGACGAAGCCCTCGGCGCCTGGTGGAGCCAGTCCAAGCAATCGGCGGTGGTGGTCCTGTTGCTGTCGGGGTTGCTGCTGGTGCTGGGCCGGCGCTTGATCAATCACATCAACCGGCGCATCAGCGCCGAGCAGGCGTTGATGGACAGCCGGTCGCGCTTGCTGGAGTTGAACCAGACCCTGGAGGTGCTGGCCTCCGAGGACAAACTCACCGGCCTGGCCAACCGCCGGCGTTTCGATGCCTTTCTCGACGTTGAATTCCAACGGGCCAAGCGCAGCGGCCTGCCGTTGTCGCTGATCCTCATCGATGTGGATTTTTTCAAGCGTTACAACGACCACTACGGGCACTTGGCGGGTGATGAATGTTTGAAAAACATCAGCCGCTTGATCCAGGCGTGCGTGGGGCGCCCGGGGGACATGGTGGCCCGTTATGGCGGTGAGGAAATTGCCGTGGTCTTGCCCAACACCGACGAGGCGGGCGCCCGCGCGGTGGCCGAGGCCATCCGTCACGACGTCGAACGCGCCGGGCTGCCGCACCAGGGCAGCCCATTGGGGATGATCACCGTCAGTGCCGGCGGCGCGACCTGCCTCGGGGCTGATGAAACCTGTCACCAGGAGCGCCTGATCGAGCTGGCGGACCAAGCGCTGTACGCCGCCAAATCCGCCGGCCGCAACCGCACGGCCTACACCACCCCCTAGACGCCGGCCGTCTTTGTAGACGCTGCCTTTGTAGGAGCTGGCTTGCCAGCGATAGGGCCCTTGAAAACGCCATCGCCGGCAAGCCGGCTCCTACAAGGGGCAATGAAGCTTGCAAGCCCACACCTGCCGCCATTTATGGCCAGCGCCCGCTGTCTTTGTAGGAGCTGGCTTGCCAGCGATAGGGCCCTCGAAAACGCCATCGCCGGCAAGCCGGCTCTACAAGGGGCACTGAAGCTTGCAAGCTCATATCTGCCGCCAATTATGGCCAGCGCCTGCTGCCTTTGTAGGCGCTGGCTTGCCAGCGATGAGGCCCTCGAAATCGCCATCGCCGGCAAGGGGGCGGGCCGCACGACCGCGATCGCTAGAGTGACCCGCCGTTGAATTCCTGCAGGGCATCGAGCAGCGCTTCGCGAAAATACGCCTTCGACGCTCGGTCGCAGAGCAGGTGCAGGCTCGCGTGTTGCGCGGTGCTGCTGTTGATCACGATCACGTTGATCCGCGCCGCCGAAGTCTGGGCCACGGCGCCCGGGCCGAACACCCGAGGGCTGAGGTCGACCCCGCAGAGCTTGGCCATGACTTCACCCAGGTACTCGCCGGTCAATTGGAAACAGGCGTGGCTGTCCTGGCGCGGCAGCAGATAGTTGGCCTGGTGGTCCAGCTCCCAGCGCGCCTCTTCATCGGCGATGCGCTGGCCCTGGTCCTCGGGGCTGCCCAGCAGCAGGTACTCGGTCTGTGACAACCGCGCCACCTGACCGCCATCGGCCTGGGCCACGGCGCGGTTCGGCGCGTCGGGCAAGGTAAATCCCCGACCACTCAGGTAAGTGGCACTGTGGGCGCCACGAAAACCCACCCGGGGCAGGTCCGTCAGGTCGCTCAAGGTGCAGCTCGGCAAGGGCGCCAGGGCGCGTTGGCCAACGGGGTGTTGCTCATTCAGGCTGGTCATGACTCAAAGCTCCTGGCGCTGGTTGTCGGGATCGAAAAAGGGCAGCTTCACCACCTCGGCCTGGACCACCACACCGCCTTCGACGCGGATCGGAATGCGCATCCCCGGGGTGCTCTGGTCGATGCTGGCGTAGGCCAGGCCGATGACTTTGCCCAGGTTGGCGGAGTATTCGCAGGAGGTGACGTTGCCGCTGATGTCCGGGCCGTTGAGCACCAGGTGGCCCTCCAGCGGTTGCAGGCTACCCTGGGGCAAGGTGAAGCCCACCAGTTTGCGCTTCAGCGGCTGGGCTTCGAGGATGTCCACCGAGCGCCGGCCGACGAAGAACGGCTTGTTGCGGCTGACCGCCCAGCCCATGTCGATCTCTGCCGGGTGGGTCATGCCGTCGGTGTCCTGGCTGATGATCACGTGGCCTTTTTCCAGGCGCAGCAGGCGCTGGGTTTCCACGCCGAACGGGCGGATGTCGAAGGCTTTGCCGGCGGCCATCAAGGCGTCCCACAGGGCCAGGCCGTGACGCGCCGGCACGTGGATTTCATAACCCAGTTCGCCGACAAACCCGACCCGCAACAGCCGCGCCTTGATCCCGGCCACGGTGCCCTGGCGCACGCCCAGATAGGGGAAGGCCTCGGCGCTCAAATCCAGGTCGCTGCACACCTGCTCCAGCACCTTGCGTGAGTCCGGTCCGGCCACGTTGACCGCACAGATCGCGGCGGTGACGTTGGCCACGTCCACATCCAGGCGCCATTGAGCATTCCACTTGAGCATCTGTTGGTAGATGCGGTCCACGCCGCTGGTGGTGGCGGTGACGTAGAAGTGGTTCTCGGCAAACCGCGCGCACACGCCGTCGTCGATCACCACCCCGTGCTCGTTGGTCATCAAGGCGTACCGCGAGCGGCCAACCGGCTGCTTGAGGAAGGCAAAGGTGTACATGCGATTGAGCAGTTCGGCGGCGTCCGGGCCGCGCACGTCCAGGCCGCCGAGGGTCGAGACGTCGATGATGCCGACCTTGTTGCGCACGTGCAGGGCCTCGTTCTGCATGCAGGTGTCGCGGTCTTTGGCCGGGCCGTAATAGGCCGGGCGCTGCCAGATACCGGCGGGCATCATCTTCGCCCCGGCCTGCAGGTGGCGGGCGTGCATCGGCGTCTGCCGGTACGGGTCGAAGGCACGGCCGGCGACATGGGCCAGTTTCTCGGCAACAAACGGCGGCCGAGCGGTGGTGACCCCGGTCTCGCTGATGTTGCGCTGGGTGGCCCAGGCCACCAGGCGCGCGGTGGGCAAGGCCGAATGCCGGCCCTGGGATGGGCCCATGCCCACCGTGGAGTAGCGCTTGACCAGTTGCACGTCGCGGTAGCCGATCTTGGTGGCGTTGACGATGTCGGCCACTTGCAGGTCTTCGTCGAAGTCGACGAAATCCTTGCCTTTGGGGTGGGGGAAGATCGGCCAGTTGAAGTTGACCCGGGCTTCGCCGGCCAGGGGCGCTCGCTGCGGGTTCACCTGCAGACCGAGGGCCAGGGCGGCGTCGGCGCCGGCATTGACGCCGTCGGCGATCACATTGTCCAGGCTGTGGCGGCCATTCACCGAGCCGGCCAGGGCCAGGTTCTGCGGCAGGCCGCTCAAGGTGAATTCGGCGCGCTGGTCATCGTAGGCCAGCTTGCCGCCGGCCTGGCACAGCAGTTGATAGACCGGCATGTAACCGGCGGACATGCACAACAGGTCGCAGTCCAGGCGCAGGCCGCTGGCCGCGACCTGGCCTTGGGCGGTGATCTTGCGCACCTCGACGCCGTTCACATGGCGCAGGCCCTTTTCGTGCAGGGCTTCGTACACCGTGCTGTCGCTGAGGCAGGGGATCTTGCGGCCCGCCAGGGCGGTCAAGAGCCTGGAGTCGGCGGGGGCATTGCGCAGGTCCACCACGGCCGCCACGTCCACGCCCTGGTCGTGCAGGTCGAGGGCGGCCAGGTAGCCGTCGTCATTGCCGGTGAGCACCACCGCGCGTTTGCCCGGCTTGACCGCGTAGAGCTTCATCAGCCGCTGGGCGGCGCTGGTCAGCATCACCCCAGGCAGGTCGTTGTTGCGGAAAATCACCGGCTGGTCGAAGGCGCCGCTGCACACAAGGCACTGCTGGGCACGGACCTTGTACAGGCGCTTGCCCTGGATCACCGGCAGGTAGTTGTCGGTGAACCAGGCGTTGCAGGTGGCGTCGGTCAGCACCTGGATATTGGCGTGTTGCTCAACCGCCGCGAGTAAGTCCTGGCGCAGGCGATCGGCTTTTTTGCCTTCGATGTCGAAGCGTGCGTAGGTCAGGGAGCCGCCGAGCAGCGGTTGCTGTTCGATCAGCAACACCCGGGCCCCGGCATTGGCCGCCGTCAGGGCCGCTTGCAGGCCGGCGGGCCCGGCGCCGATCACCGCCACGTCGGTAAACAGGTAAGCCTTGTCGTAATACTCGGGCTGGAACTTCAGGTCGAGCACGCCGAGCCCGGCCTTTTTGCGGATGATCGGTTCCCAGACCTTCCACATGCCCTTGGGCTTGTAGAAGGCGCGGTAGTAGAAACCCACCGGCATGAACTTGGAGAATTTGCCCATGTAGGCGTCGCGGTCGTTGTCCAGGGAGCCGTTGACGTTCTGCGCGCTGACCTGCAAGCCGGCGCTCAGCGGGTGGGCATCGGCCAGCACATTGGGCTCCTGGGGCAGTTGCACCAGGCTGTTGGCGTCTTGCCCGGCCATGCTCAGCGGGCCCCGTGGGCGGTGGTATTTAAATGAACGCGACAGCAGGAAACGCCCGTTGGCGAGCAGGGCACTGGCAATGCTGTCGCCTTGGAAACCCTGGTAGCCGTGGCCGTCGAACGAAAAATCCAGGGGCTGGGTGCGGTCGATCAGCAAGCCCATGGGGGCGGGTAGGCGGTTCATCCGGCAATCTCCTGGGCGGCGCTGAATTCAACGCGGGTGCTGAACAGTTCCTTGGGGTCGAAGGTGCGCAGGATCTGGTCGCTCACCGTGTGGCGCTCGGCCAGGAACCAGTAGCTGGAGGGGGTGTGCATCCACCACTCGCGGACCACGCCGGCCAGGTTGTCGCTGTTGAACACGTAGTCGGCCCATTCGGCATCGCTGCAGTTGACCGGGTCGGGCATGGCCTTGAACTCGCCGCCGTAGGTGAATTCGCTGATATTGCGGGGCCCGTTGAGCGGGCACATCATGATTTTCATCCGTCGCTCTCCGTCAGTGGCTGGCCGCTGTGGCGCCCATTTCGTTGACTTGCTGGAAGGTCGAAAAGCGCTCCAGGCCGAAGGGCTTGATCAGCTCCGGCACCTGGCCGCCGCTGGCCACCAGTTCGGCCATGGTCTTGCCGCAGATCGGCGTGGCCTTGAACCCCCAGGTGCCCCAACCGGCGTCGAGGTAGTAATTTTTCACCGGCGACAGGCCCATGATCGGGCTGTAGTCCGGGGTCATGTCGGTGATCCCGGCCCATTGGCGCATCAGCTTGGCGTTGGCCAGGAACGGGAACATTTCGATGGCGTGGGCCAGCAGGCTTTCCTTGAGGTCCAGGGTGGAGCGGGTGTTGAACAGCGGGTAGGGGTCGGACCCGCCGCCAAACACCACTTCGCCGCGGCTGGTCTGCTGCACGTAGCAATGCAGGGCCGAGGAACTCACCAGCGGGTCGAGGAACGGCTTGAACGGTTGGGTGACCATCGCCTGCAAGGGGAAGGTCTGGATCGGCGAGCGAATCCCCGCCTTGGCCATCAGCAACGAGCTGTGGCCGGCCACGGCCTGGACCACGCAGCCGCACTGGATGGTGCCGCGATTGGTTTTCACCGCGGTGATGGCGCCGTGCTCGATCACCAGGTCCTGCACTTCGGTGAGCTGATGGATTTCCACCCCGCGCTTGGCCGCCTGCTTGGCGTAGCCCCAGGCCACGGCGTCGTGCCGTGCAGTGGCGCCGTCGATGTGCCAGAGCCCGGCGAGCACCGGCAGGTGGCCGGGGTCGAGGTTGAGGCTGGGCACCAGCTCGCGGATCTGCTGGCGGTCGATCATCTCGGTGCGCCCGCCAAAGTGCTTGTTCACTTCCGCCCGCTGGCGGAACGAGCGCACCGTGGCGTCGGTGTGGGCCAGGGTCAGTTGGCCGCGCTCGGAATACATGATGTTGAAATCGAATTCGTTGGACAGGTTCTGGAACATCCGCACCGACTCGGCGTAGAACTTCACGCCTTCGCTGGTCAGGTAGTTGGAGCGGATCACCGCAGTGTTGCGCGCGGTGTTGCCGCCGCCCAGGTAGGCTTTTTCCAGCACGGCGATGTCGGTCACGCCGTGGTACTTGGCCAGGTAATAGGCGGTGGCCAGGCCGTGGCCGCCAGCGCCGATGATCACCACGTCATAGCGTGCCTTGAGGTCCTTGGGCGGCGGCAAATCGACCTCCACCGGGTACTCCGAACTCAGGCCGTATTTCAATAGATTGAATGGCATAGGGCCTCCGATTGGCTGCGTTGTGCCTGGTGCTGCATAAGGGCCGCGGTGACGGTGTTTTTCATCAGGAAGGCGATGGTCATGGGGCCGACACCGCCGGGCACCGGGGTGATGGCGGACACGGTGGACAGGGCGCTGGCAAAGTCCACATCGCCCACCAGGCGGCTCTGGCCGTGGTCGTCGATGCGGTTGATGCCGACGTCGATCACCACGGCTCCGGGTTTCAGCCAGTGGGCGTCGATCAGGCGCGGGCGGCCGACGGCGGCAATCACGATGTCGGCCTGGCGGCACAGGGCCTGCGGGTTGTGGCTGCGGGAATGCAGCACCGTCACCGAGCAGTCGGCTTGCAGCAGCAGGGCGGCCATGGGTTTGCCGACGATGTTCGAACGGCCGATCACCACCGCGTGCTTGCCGGCCAGGCTGCCCAGGGTCTGCTGCAACAGGTACAGGCAGCCGCTGGGGGTGCAGGGCGTCAGCACTTCGCGACCCTGGCTCAGGCCGCCGACGTTGTCGCTGTGAAAACCGTCGACGTCCTTGGCCGGCTCGATGGCTTGCAAGGCGCGCAGTTCATCCATGTGTGCCGGCAACGGCAGTTGCAGGAGGATGCCGTGCACCGAGCGGTCGGCATTCAGGTTGGCGATCAGGTTGAGCAGTTGTTCGGTGCTGGTGTCGCTGGGCAGGCGATGCTCCAGGGAGCGGATGCCGACCTCTTCGGCGCGCAGGATCTTGTTGCGCACATAGACCTGGCTGGCCGGGTCATGGCCCACCAGGATCACCGCCAGGGTCGGCTGGATGTCCATCTGCTGCAGGCCTGCAACCTGATCCCGGACTTCCAGCAGCACCCGGGCCGAGGCGGCCTTGCCGTCAATCAACGTGGGGCTGTTCACCGGAAAATCACCGTTCTGTCCTGGTTGAGGAAGACCCGGTGCTCCAGGTGGTATTTCACCGCCCTGGACAGGGCCACGGTTTCGGTATTGCGCCCGATGGCCACCAGGTCATCGGGCAGGTAGACGTGGTCCACCCGCTGCACTTCCTGCTCGATGATCGGGCCTTCGTCGAGGTCGCTGGTGACGTAGTGGGCGGTGGCGCCAATCAGCTTCACCCCACGCTGGTACGCCTGGTGATAAGGCTTGGCGCCCTTGAAGCCGGGCAGGAACGAGTGATGGATATTGATCGCCCGGCCCGAGAGTTGCTTGCACAGGTCGTCGGAGAGGATTTGCATGTAGCGCGCCAGCACCACCAGTTCGGTGCGGGTGTCATCGACGATGCGCATCAGCTCGGCTTCCTGCTGGGCTTTGCTGTCCTTGGTCACCGGCAGGTAGATAAAGCGAATGCCCTCGCGCTCGGCCATCGGCCGCAGTTCCAGGTGGTTGGAAACGATGGCGGTGATGGTCATGTCCATCTCGCCCTTCTGATGGCGGTACAACAGGTCGCTGAGGCAGTGGTCGTATTTGCTGACCATCAACAGCACACGCATCGGTTCGCGGGTGTCGTGCAATTCCCAGGTCATGTCAAAGGCCCCGGCCACCGCTTCGAAACCGGCCTTGAGCTGCTGGATATCGCCGACATGGCCGCTGTTGAAACGGAACACCGCACGCATGAAAAAGCGCCCGTTGAACTCGTCGTCGAATTGCGCCATCTCCCCGATGTAGCAACCGTTATCCGCCAGGTAAGTGGTCACGGCGGCGACAATACCGGACACCGCGGGACAGGTGATCTTGATGATGAAAGGGTTGTTCGCGTGTTGCATGACACGTCCTCGGGAAGGTGGCGGCAGCACTTCGCAGGGCGAAAAAAGACAACGAGGGGAAACCCGGCTCATCCATGGCGAGGTTTCTTATGGGGAATAAAATATTCCTGTGTGTCGGCTTTATAAAGCCAATGCCCGGTTCGCGTCCAGGGGTTTTGTGAAAGTTTTTTAACTGAGGGGAATTTATTGCGGGGCTTGAGGGGACGCCCTCAAGCTGGACGTGGAGCGTCCGGGGCGGCATTCCCACGCAGAGCGTGGGAACGAGAGGTCTTGGTCTGGCTGGTGATCTTGATCGTCGTCCCGTTAACCCCGCTGGCCGGAGAGCGGGCATGCCGAGCCTGGGCGAGGCCCCGCCCCCGAGCGCTTCACTCCTTATCCGTCCCATAATTCATGATCGACAACAACCGAATCGGCACCTGCACCAACTGCTCCGGCCCATGGGGAATTTCCCCCTCAAACGTCAAACTGTCCCCGGCCTCCATCCGATACAACTGATTGCCATGACGGTAAATCAGCTCACCTTCTAGCAAATGCAAAAACTCCGTTCCCGGGTGGGAAAAGGTCGGAAATTCCTCACTGGCGTCATCCATGCTCACCATGTACGCCTCGAAACTCTTCTTCGGCCCCCGGGTGTGGTTGAGCAAGTGATAGGTATGGCCCTTCTCGGTGCCACGGCGCACCACCTCCATGCCCTGGTCAGCCTTGACCAGCAAGGCGCTGCCGCCCTGGCGATCGTATTCACTGAACAACTTGGACATGGGCAGGCCCAGCACATCGCACAGACGGCTGAGGGTGTCGAGGCTGGTGGAGACCTGGGCATTCTCGATCTTGCTCAACATGCCCTGGCTGATATCGGCAATCTTCGCCACGTCGGACAGCTTCAAGTCCTGGGCCAGGCGCTGGCGCTTGATCTGCATGCCCAAGTACTGCTCGAGCTTGAGGCGGGGTTCGGGTTCGGTCGGCATGGTCATCAGGCTCTGCACAATTTCTGTTCGGTAATATTAGTTTCGCACTGGGAAAGTGCAATCCGTCGCTGCCACCCGACACGGTTCGGGCGGTATTCCCACAGGGAAAAGAATTTTCCCATATATACAGCACAAAAGCGCAGGGCTCTGGGTATCTCTGGCGATTGGGCAACTCTGGCAAGGGCTTTGCATTCTCTACAGGAAACTAACTTTCTTTTAGGGAATAAAGACGGTTATAGCCCTTCCACAATGGTTTGCCTTTCGCGAGGAGTGACGAGCAATGTTGCCAGCAGAAACCCAGCGCATCATGACAAGCACGGCATCAAATACGTGCTCGCGCAGTTTGTCGATATTCATGGTGCGGCTAAGACCAAATCGGTACCGGTGTGCGGGCTCAAGGCGGTGGCCGAGGAGGGCGCGGGCTTTGCCGGGTTCGCCATCAGCGGCATGGGCATGCAACCCCACGGGCCGGACTTCATGGCCCGCGGCGACCTGTCGACCCTGACCCCGGTGCCTTGGCAACCCGGTTACGGCCGCGTGGTCTGCATCGGTCACGTGGATGGCCAACCCCATCCCTATGACAGCCGCTACGTGTTGCAGCAACAGGTCGAACGCCTGGCGGAAAAGGGCTGGACCCTGAACACCGGCCTGGAGCCGGAATTCAACCTGATGCGCCGCGACGAAGGCGGCAAGCTGCAACTGGTGGACCCCAGCGACAACCTCGACAAGCCTTGCTACGACTACAAGGGCCTGTCCCGTTCGCGGGTGTTCCTGGAGCGCCTGACCGAAGCCCTGCAGCAGGTGGACTTCGAGATCTACCAAATCGACCACGAAGACGCCAACGGCCAGTTCGAGATCAACTACACCTACAGCGACGCTATGACCTCGGCGGACCGCTTCACCTTCTTCCGCATGGCCGCCGGCGAGATCGCCAACGACCTGGGGATGATCTGCTCCTTTATGCCCAAGCCGGACCCGAAGCGGGCAGGCAACGGCATGCACTTCCACCTGTCCATCAGCAGCGCCGAGAGCAAGAACCTGTTCCATGACGCCAGCGACTCGAGCGGCATGGGCCTGTCGAAACTGGCCTACCACTTCGCCGCTGGCCTGCTGGCCCACGGCCCGGCTCTGTGTGCCTTTGCCGCGCCCACGGTTAACTCCTACAAGCGCCTGGTGGTCGGCAACTCGCTGTCCGGCGCCACCTGGGCCCCGGCCTTTATCGCCTTCGGCGCCAACAACCGTTCGGCCATGGTTCGCGTGCCCTACGGCCGCCTGGAATTCCGCCTGCCGGACGCCGGTTGCAACCCCTACCTGGTGACCGCCGCGATCATCGCCGCCGGCCTGGACGGCATCGACCGCCAGCTGGAAATCGACCACGTCTGCAACGAAAACCTCTACAGCCTGAGCCTGGAGCAGATCGCCGCACGCGGCATCAAGACCCTGCCGCAATCCCTCAAGGAAGCCTGCGACGCCCTGGAAGCCGACCCCCTGTTCGCCGAAGTCCTGGGCCCGCAGATCGTCGGCGAATTCATCAAGCTCAAAAGGATGGAATGGGTGGAGTACAGCCGGCATGTGAGTGATTGGGAGGTTGCGCGGTATACGGAGTTTTTTTGAGGGGCAGCCACAAGCGGCAAGTTTCAAGCCACAAGCCACGGCAGTTTGGCGGCGTATCACCTAGCTGTATTTCACGCGGTCAGCTTGCAGCTTAAAGCTTGCAGCTCACCGCTCCCGAACAAAGTGAGGACTGTTTCTATGTGCGGAATCGTTGGTCTTTATCTGAAAAACCCGCAGTTGGAATCCCAGCTCGGCCAGCTGTTTGAACCGATGCTGCAGGCCATGACCGACCGGGGTCCGGACAGCGCCGGGTTTGCGATCTATGGCGATGAAGTGGCCGACGGTTGGGTCAAGTTGACCCTGCAAGCCACCACCGAAGGCTTCGACTGGAAAGCCCTGATGGGCGAGTTGGAAGGGCGCCTGGGCTGCTCCCTGGACTGGTTCCAGAACGCCAGTGCCGCGGTGTTGAAGGTTCACGCCGAGGAGGCGCCGGTGCGCCTGGCCCTGGCTGAGCTGGCGCCGAGCGTGCGGATCATGAGCGCCGGGCAGAGCATCGAAATCCTCAAGGGCATGGGCTTGCCCCAGGAGATTTCCCAGCGTTTCGGCCTGGCGGGCATGAAGGGCAGCCACATCATTGGCCACACGCGCATGGCCACCGAAAGCGCGGTGACCATGGAGGGCAGCCACCCGTTTTCCACCGGTGCCGACCTGTGCCTGGTGCACAACGGTTCGCTGTCCAACCACTTCCGCCTACGTCAGGAACTCAAGCGTGAGGGCATCCAGTTCGAGACCGACAACGACACCGAAGTGGCCGCCGGTTACCTGACTTGGCGCCTGCAACAGGGCGACTCGTTGAAGGAAGCCCTGGACCACTCTCTGGAAGACCTGGACGGCTTCTTTACCTTCGCCATTGGCACCCGCAACGGCTTTGCGGTGATTCGCGACCCGATCGCCTGCAAACCGGCAATCCTCGCCGAGACCGACGATTACGTGGCCATGGCCTCGGAATACCAGGCGCTGTCGAGCCTGCCGGGCATCGAACACGCCCGGGTCTGGGAACCGGCCCCGGCCACCATGTACATCTGGGAACGCCCCTCGGCTTAAGGAGCACACACATGAAAACCATCGATCTTTCCAGCGCCACGGTACGCGACCTCAACCAGGCCCTGCACGACCAGGTGCACACCCTCGAAGACCGCGAGTGGGTGGTGACCCACAGCAACGGCAAGCACAACCTCGCCGTAGGGGTGAACCAGGCCGTGTCCATCGATATCCAGGGCCACGCCGGCTACTACTGCGCCGGCATGAACCAGAAAGCCAGCATCACCGTGCACGGCAACGCCGGGGTCGGCGTGGCGGAAAACATGATGTCGGGCATGGTGCGGATCAAGGGCAGCGCTTCTCAGGCGGCCGGCGCCACGGCCCATGGTGGGCTGCTGGTGATCGAGGGCGACGCCGGAGCGCGCTGCGGGATTTCCATGAAAGGCATCGACATCGTGGTCGGCGGCAGCATCGGCCACATGAGCTGCTTTATGGGCCAGGCCGGGCGCTTGGTGGTCTGCGGCGATGCCGGCGATGCCCTGGGGGATTCGCTCTACGAAACCCGCATCTACGTCAAAGGCAGCGTGCAATCCCTGGGCTCGGACTGCGTGGAAAAAGAGATGCGCGCCGAGCACTTGGAAGAGCTCAAGGAGTTGCTCAACCGCGCCGGTTTCGACGAGTCGCCTGCCAGCTTCAAGCGCTATGGCTCGGCTCGTCAGTTGTACAACTTCAAAGTCGATAACGCGTCCGCGTACTGACCCACGCGAGGAGAAATGAGATGAGCGATCCAATCAGCCAAAAAACAGCTGCTCCCGTGTTGCGTGAGTCCGCCACTTTCGACCGCCTGACCATCCAGGAAATCCAGCGTGCCGCGGAAACCGGCATCTACGACATTCGCGGTGGCGGCACCAAACGCAAGGTGCCGCATTTCGATGATTTGCTGCTGCTCGGCGCCAGCGTGTCGCGCTACCCGCTGGAAGGTTATCGGGAGAAGTGCGGCACCGACGTGATCCTGGGTAACCGCTTCGCCAAGAAGCCGATCCACCTGAAAATCCCGGTGACCATCGCCGGCATGAGCTTCGGCGCCTTGTCGGCCAATGCCAAGGAAGCCCTGGGCCGTGGCGCCACCATTGCCGGCACCAGCACCACCACCGGTGACGGCGGCATGACCCCGGAAGAGCGTGGTCAGTCCCAGCACCTGGTGTATCAGTACCTGCCGTCGCGCTACGGCATGAACCCGGACGACCTGCGCAAGGCCGATGCCATCGAGATTGTGCTCGGCCAAGGGGCCAAGCCGGGCGGCGGCGGCATGTTGCTGGGCATGAAAGTCACCGAACGCGTGGCCGGCATGCGCACCTTGCCGGTGGGCGTCGACCAGCGCAGTGCCTGCCGTCACCCGGACTGGACCGGGCCGGATGACCTGGCGATCAAGATCGCCGAGATCCGCGAGATTACCGATTGGGAGAAGCCCATCTACGTCAAGATCGGCGCCAGCCGGCCCTATTACGACGTCAAGCTGGCGGTGAAGGCCGGTGCCGATGTGATCGTGCTCGACGGCATGCAGGGCGGCACGGCGGCGACCCAGGAAGTGTTTATCGAGCACGTGGGCATTCCGATCCTGCCGGCCATCCCGCAAGCGGTACAGGCTTTGCAGGAGATGGGCATGCACCGCAAGGTCCAGCTGATTGTCTCGGGCGGTATTCGCAACGGCGCCGACGTGGCCAAGGCCATGGCCCTGGGCGCGGATGCGGTGGCCATCGGCACCGCGGCGCTGATTGCCCTGGGGGACAACCATCCACGGCTGGATGAAGAGTTGAAGAAGATCGGTTCGGCGGCGGGGTTCTACGACGACTGGCAGAACGGGCGCGACCCGGCCGGCATCACCACCCAGGACCCGGAGCTGTCCAAGCGCCTGGACCCGGTGGAAGGTGGTCGGCGCCTGGCCAACTACCTGCGGGTGCTGGTGCTGGAGGCGCAGACCATGGCCCGTGCCTGCGGCAAGTCGCACCTGCACAACCTCGACCCCGAGGACCTGGTGGCCCTGACCGTGGAATCCGCCGCCATGGCCCGCGTGCCCCTGGCCGGCACCAACTGGGTCCCGGGTTCCGGCTACTGATCGTTCCCACGCTCCGCCCGTGCCGCTCCGCGTCAGCGTGCACGGTGGTGCGGCCAGGCTCCACCATCAGGGCCCATCAAGAGGCCCCCTGTTCTGAGGTTATTGGCTCGCTGCCCGACACCCATCTTTCATTTGCAGGAGCTTTGAACATGGTCAATCGTCTTCTCGGCAAACAACTCCCCCTGTTACTCGCCGCCGCGGCCCTGGCGCCGTTGGCCCAGGCGGCCGATGCCCCCACCTTGAACACCGGCAGCACCGCCTGGATGGTCACCGCGGCGGTGCTGGTGCTGTTTATGTGCCTGCCCGGCCTGGCGCTGTTCTACGGCGGTCTGGTGCGGGCGAAAAACATGCTTTCGCTGTTCACCCAATGCTTCGGCATCGCCGGGGTGGTGGGTGTGCTTTGGGTGATCTACGGCTACAGCATGGTGGTCGACAGCAGCGGCATGATCGAAGGTGAAGTGACCTTCAACAGTTTCGTCGGCGGCCTGAGCCGGGCATTTCTGGCCGGCATGACCCCTGACAGCCTGGTGGGCGACATCCCGGAAGGGGTATTCGTGACCTTCCAGATGACCTTCGCCATCATCACCCCGGCGCTGATTGCCGGGGCCTTTGCCGAGCGCATGAAGTTCTCCGCCGCGCTGCTGTTCATGGCCCTGTGGTTCACCCTGGTCTACGCCCCGGTGGCGCACATGGTCTGGGGCGGCGCGGGCGCCTTGATGCACAACTGGGGCGTGCTGGACTTTGCCGGCGGCACCGCGGTGCACATCAACGCCGGTGTCGCGCCTTGGCCGCCTGCCTGATTTTGGGCAAGCGCAAGGGCTACCAGAACACCCCAATGCCGGCCCATAACCTGAGCCTGACCATGGCCGGTGCGGCGATGCTCTGGGTCGGCTGGTTCGGCTTCAACATCGGTTCCGGCGGCGGCCTCAGCGGCACCTCCGGCATCGTCATGCTCAACACCCAGCTGGGGGCCTGCGCGGGCATTCTCGGCTGGATGTTCACCGAGTGGTTCAAGGTCGGCAAACCCAGCGCCCAAGGCCTGGCCTGCGGTGCCCTGGCGGGTCTGGTGGGGATCACTCCGGCATGCGCCTATGTCGGCGTCGGTGGCGCCTTGGCCATCGGTTTGCTCTGCGGGGTGTTCTGCTACCTCAGCGTCACCGTGCTCAAGCGCCGCTTCGGTTATGACGACAGCCTCGACGTTTTCGGCCTGCACGGCATCGGCGGCATGATCGGCGCCGTGCTCACCGGGGTGTTCTGCGTACCGTCCCTGGGCGGCCTGGTGGAAGGCGTGACCCTGGGCGCCCAGGTTTGGGCGCAGATCAAAGGCGTGGCCATGACCACCGTGTATTGCTTCGTGGTCAGTTGGCTGATCCTCAAAGGGGTCAACGCCCTGATCGGTCTGCGCGCCGACGATTCGGTGGAGGAACTGGGCCTGGACCTGGCCGAGCACAACGAGCGCGCTTACAACCATTGAGGCGTGACTACGGAGGTTCATCGCTGAATCGCCAATCACCCACTAAAGCCCAGCTGCGGCGTTGTCCGCGGTTGGGCTTTTTTATGTGCATCAGCCAAGGGATGTGGAGGTCTGCGCCAGGCATCCATCAGACTCCCCGGCTGGGTACCGGGGAGTGTAGGGGAGGGCTCAGCGGAACGCCGGCACCACGTGCTTGATAAAGAGTTCCAGGGACTTTTTCTTCTCGGCGTGGGGCAGGCTGTTGTCGCACCAGAAGCTGAACTCGTCGACCCCCAGTTCCTGGTAGTACTGGATGCGCGGAATGATTTCTTCCGGGGTGCCGATCATCGCGGTTTTATGCAGGCTTTCCAGTTCGAACTCTGGGCGACCGGCGAATTTCTCTTCCGGGCTTGGGTCGAGGAAACCGTTGACCGGGGTCTGTTTGTTGCCGAACCAGGCGTCGAAGGTGCGGTAGAAACGCGAGATCGCAGTGGCCCCGACTTTCCAGCCTTCCGGGTCGTCCACGGCGTGCACGTGGGTGTGGCGCAGCACCATCAGTTGCGGACGCGGCACGCCGGGGTTGTTGTCCAGGGCGGCCTGGAACTTGTTCTTCAGGTCGAGGACTTCTTCGTCGCCCTTCATCAGCGGCGTGACCATCACGTTGCAACCGTTGGCCACGGCGAAGTTGTGGGAGTCCGGGTCGCGAGCGGCAATCCACATCGGTGGGTTGGGCTGCTGGATCGGCTTGGGCACGCTGGTGGAGGTGGGGAACTTCCAGATGTCGCCGTCGTGGGCGTAGTCGCCTTTCCACAGGGCGCGGACCACCGGGACCATCTCACGCAGGGCCTGGCCGCCGCTGGAGGCGGGCATGCCGCCGGCCATGCGATCGAACTCGACCTGGTAGGCGCCACGGGCCAGGCCCACTTCCATGCGGCCGTTGCTGATCACGTCCAGCAGCGCGCATTCCCCGGCCACCCGCAGCGGGTGCCAGAACGGCGCAATGATGGTGCCGGCGCCCAGGTGGATGGTGGTGGTCTTGGCGGCGAGGTAGGCCAGCAGCGGCATCGGGCTCGGCGAGATGGTGTATTCCATGGCGTGGTGTTCGCCGATCCAGACGGTGCTGAAACCACCGGCCTCGGCCATCAGCGTCAGTTCGGTCAGGTCTTCGAACAATTGGCGATGGCTGACGCTTTCGTCCCAGCGCTCCATATGCACGAACAGGGAAAATTTCATCTCGCTTACCTCGGATCTTTTGTTGATGGCCGGTCGATTGCGGGCCTGGTGCCTGGATTGAGCGCGGGGCGCTGCCGGGTGTTGTCGCTGCCTGAAGCGTACCGTGAGTACGACTGTTCGGCTGATGGATTATTGGTATACCATAATATGGAATATCCGCAAAATATTTCTCTCCAACACTTCGCATGCATCCGACAAGGAAGGCGAGCTTGATGAACATAAAACAAAAACTGACCCTGGCCTTTGCCGCGATCGCCAGCCTGCCAGTGATTCTGGTGGCCGTGCTGATCGTGCTCAACCTGCGTAACGAGGCCCGGGATAACTTTCTGGACAGCAGCGGGCGGGAAATCCGCCAGGTGCAAAGCGCCATGCAGCTGTTCTTCGAAGGCATCAGCCAGAACGTCGATTACCTGGCGCAGCACCCGCAATTGCAGGCCATCGATGGCGGCGTCAAACGCTACCTGGATGCCAACGCGCCGCAAGTCGCCGCGGGCGAGCAGGACCAGCAATTGTTCAACCTGTTTGCCGGGCTGGCCAAGAGTCACCCGGCCTACGCTTACCTGTCCCTGGGCACCGAGCAGGGCGGTTATGTGTTCTGGCCCGGCGATCCCAAGCTGGCCAACTACGACCCGCGTAGCCGCCCCTGGTACCAGGCCGCCATGGCCCAGCCGGGCAAGACCCTGCGCACCTCGGCCTACTATTGGGCGGCCGACGACGTGGTGCTGGTGAGCACCGTGCGCAGTTTTGCCAATCGCCTGGGCCAGAGCGGCGGGGTGGTGAACATCGACGTATCCCTCAAGCAACTCACCGACCTGGTGAAGCAGATCAAGCTGGGGGACAGCGGTTATCTGATGCTGCTGGAAGGCAACGACCAGGTACTGGTGGACCCCCATCAACCGGAGCACAACTTCAAGAAACTCAGCGAGCTGGGGACGGTTACGTCCAACTGTCCAAGGCCGGCAAAGGGTTGGTGGAGTTGGAACTGGGGGGTGAACGCTACATGGCCCATGTCTGGCCGTCGGACGCCCTGGGCTGGCGCTTTATTGGCATGGTCCGGGAAAGTGAAGTGATGGCTTCGGCCACGCGCCTGACCTGGATCATCGCCGCCATCGCCTTGGTGTGTGGCCTGTTGTTCGCAGCGGCCGGTGCGTTTTTCGCCGGGCTGATCGTCAAGCCGATCCGGGGCGTGGCCAGCGGCCTGGAAGGCATCGCTCAGGGCGAAGGGGACCTGACTGCACGCCTGGCGGTGCGCGGTCAGGATGAAACCGCGCAATTGGCGGGCTGGTTCAACCAGTTCCTGGAGGCCATTCGCACCTTGATCCAGCGCATCGGCCAGGCGGCGGGGCAGATCCACAGCACCTCCGGCAGCTCCACCGAGGTATCCGTGGAATTGGCCGATGTCGCCGCCCGCCAGCGTGAAGCGGTGGACATGGTCTCCACGGCGTTCCACGAAATGGTTGCCACCTCCAATGAGGTGGCGCGCTCCTGCAGCCAGGCTGCCGACTCCGCCGACAACGGCCAGCGCCAGGCCCACACCGGGCAGACCCAGATCGATGCGGCGGTGAGCAACGTCGGGCGCCTGAGCCAGGAGATCGGCCAGTCCGCCGAGGCCATGCAGCAGTTGGAGCAGGACAGCAACGATATTCAGTCGATCCTCGGCACCATCCGTTCGATTGCCGAGCAGACCAACCTGCTGGCGCTCAACGCCGCCATCGAAGCCGCCCGTGCCGGGGAGCAAGGGCGCGGTTTTGCCGTGGTGGCCGACGAAGTGCGGGCACTGGCCAAACGCACCGCGGATTCCACCGGTGAGATCGACGGGTTGTTGGGCAATCTGGCGCGGCGCACCCACCAGATGGGCAAGCAGATGCATGCCAGCCTGGAGGTGTCCCAAGAGACCGTGGTGTCCATCAATGAGGCGCGGGCCAGTTTTGAATTGATTCGTGAATCGGTGGACGTGATCCGCGACATGAACACCCAGATCGCCACTGCCGCTGAAGAGCAGCATCAAGTGGCCGAAGACATCAACCGCCACATCAGCCAGATCCACGGCGACGCCCAACTGGTCGCCGACCTTGCCGACTCCACCCGCCAAGACGCGCAAAGCCTGACCGCGCTGTCACAGACCCTGAACCAGCTGGTCAGTCGCTTCCGCACCTGACCGCAGCGCCCTGGTCTGATCGTTCCCACGCTCCGCGTCACCTGCACCGCTCACCCTTTGTAGGCGCAGGCTCATGTAGGAGCTGGCTTGCCAGCGATAGCGCCCATGAGATCGCCATCGCCGGCAAGCCGGCTCCTACAGAGGCTGGACGCTCTGCGTCACCCCAGGGCATTGCAGCGCTCACCCTTTGTAGGCGCAGGCTTATGTAGGCGCTGGCTTGCCAGCGATAGCGCCCATGAGCTCGCCATCGCCGGCAAGCCGGCTCCCACAGAGGCCAGCGCCTCACCGCGCGTTCCCACGGTCCCCCGTGGGAATGCCGCCTGGGACGTTCTGCGTCACCTCTACGACATTGCACCGCTCACCGTTTGTAGGCGCAGGTTTATGTAGGAGCTGGCTTGCCAGCGATAGCGCCCGTGAGCTCGCCATCGCCAGCAAG
>NZ_JALQCW010000073.1 GCF_023241715.1 Pseudomonas morbosilactucae | reverse complement strand
CCTGGTTCCTGTCGAGGCTGAGCTGCTGGAAAAAGCCTTGTCGGCGGTGGTGCAGCAACATGATGCCCTGCGTCTGAGCTTTCAACCTGAGGGCGACAGCTGGCGTGGGGTTTTCCTGGCCCCTGCGGCGTCGCCAGGCGCGTCGTTGTTGTGGCAGGTGGAGGTGGCCGATCCTGCGGAGTTCGAGGCCCTGGGCGAGAAGGCCCAGCGCAGCCTAGACCTGGAGCATGGCCCGTTGATGCGTGCGGTGCTGGCGCAGATGGCCGATGGCAGCCAGCACGTGTTGCTGGTTATCCATCACCTGGTGGTGGACGGCGTCTCCTGGCGGGTGCTGCTGGAAGACCTGCAAACTGCCTATCGTCAATTGCAGCAAGGGCAAGCCCTGGTGCTGCCGGCCAAGACCAGTGCCTTCAAACACTGGGCCGAGCAGCTTGAAGGTTATGCCCACAGTTCGCAGATGGCCCAGGAGCAGGACTTCTGGATGGCGCAGTTGCAGGACGTGAGTGATTCACTGCCCTGTGATCGTGCCCAGGACCGGGACCTGCACTGTCACGCTCGGACGGTGCAGTCGCAGTTGAGCAGCAGCCTGACCCGTCAACTGCTGCAGCAGGCGCCTGCGGCCTATCGCACACAGGTCAACGATCTGTTGCTCACGGCCCTGGCGCGAGTGATCGCGCGTTGGTCGGGTAATGATTCGGTGCTGATCCAGCTGGAAGGCCATGGTCGCGAAGAGTTGTTCGATAACGTCGACCTGACCCGGACCCTGGGTTGGTTCACCAGCCTGTTCCCGGTCAAGTTGACCGCCAACGCCAGCCCAGAGGCGTCGATCAAGGCCGTCAAGGAGCAGCTGCGTGCGATCCCCAACAAAGGGCTGGGCTTCGGCGTTTTGCGTTATCTGGGGGAGGCCCCTGTACAGCAGGCCCTCAAGGCCCTGCCGGCACCGCGTATTACCTTCAACTACCTCGGGCAGTTCGATGGCAGTTTCGACAACACCCCGTCGGGCCTGTTCGTGCCGAGCGGTCTGGGTGGCGGCGCCAACCAGGACCCGCAAGCACCCCTGGGTAACTGGCTGACCCTCAATGGCCAGGTCTACGACGACGTGTTCACCCTGGGCTGGACCTTTAGCCTCGAGCGCTTCGACGTGGCCACCGTCCAGCATCTGGCGGATGACTACAGTGCCGAGTTGCAAGCGCTGATCGAGCATTGCTGCCGGGAGGAAAACGCCAGCCTGACCCCAAGCGATTTCCCATTGGCCTCGCTGGACCAGGCGCAACTGGACCAACTGCCGTTGGCCGCCCGGGATGTGGCGGACCTTTACCCGCTGTCACCGATGCAGCAGGGCATGTTGTTTCATTCCCTCTACCAACAGGCGACCGGGGATTACATCAACCAGATGCGCCTGGAGGTCAGCGGCCTGGACCTCGAGCGTTTCCGTGATGCCTGGCAGGCAACCCTGGACGCCCACGACATTCTGCGCACCGGTTTTATCTGGCAGGGCTCGCTGGAGCAGCCAGTGCAAGTGGTGTTCAAGCAGGTCGAGTTGCCGTTTCAGGTCATGGACTGGCGCCATCGCAGTGATCTGGCCCAGGCCCTGGAGCAGCAGGATCGTATTGAGCGCGAGACCGCTTTCGACCTGGCCCGTGCGCCGCTGCTGCGGCTGGTGCTGATCCAGACCGGGGACGACAGCCACCACCTGATCTACACCAACCATCACATCCTGATGGACGGCTGGAGCAACTCGCAGTTGCTGGGCGAAGTGCTGCAGCGCTACAGCGGCCACGGCCCGGCGGCCCAGCTCAGCCGCTATCGCGATTACATCGCCTGGCTCCAGGGGCAGGATCAGCAAGCGGACCAGGCCTTCTGGCAGGGGCAGCTGGCGACCTTCGAGGCACCGACTCGGCTGTCCCTGGCGCTGGCCCATCTGCCGTCGGCATCTGAGCACGAAGGCCGCAGCGTTCTTCATCAAGGCTTCGATGCCCAGCGTACCCGGCATTTTGCCGAGTTCGCCCGTGAGCAGAAAATCACTGTCAATACCCTGGTCCAGGCAGCCTGGCTGCTGCTTTTGCAGCGTTACACCGGCCAAGCCACCGTGGCGTTTGGCGCCACCGTGGCAGGACGTCCGGCCGACCTGAAGGGCATCGAGCAACAGATCGGGCTGTTCATCAACACGCTGCCGATCGTGGCCACGCCTGATCCGGTCCTGTCGGTCAGCGCCTGGCTGCAACAGGTGCAGTCGCAGAACCTGGCTTTGCGCGAACATGAACACACGCCCTTGTTTGAAATCCAGCGTTGGGCCGGGCAGGGCGGGGAAGCGCTGTTCGACAACATCCTGGTGTTCGAGAACTACCCGATGTCCGAGGCTCTGGAGCGGGGAGCGCCCGAGGCGTTGCGCTTCAGCTCGGTGGTCAACCACGAACAGACCCATTACCCACTGACCTTGGCAGTGGCGCTGGGGGAGACCCTGGAGTTGCATTACGGCTACGGGCATGAGTATTTCAGTGCCGCCGCCGTCGAGCAGATCAGTGGTCATTTCGCCCAACTGCTGGAGAGCCTGACTCACGCTGCGCCGCACACGTCCTTGGGCGAGTTGGCCATGCTGGGCACCTCCGAACGCCTGGCACTGCTCGGCAGCCCGGTGGCCGTTGCCGCCGTGGCCGAGGAGCCGGTGCACCGGCTAATCGAGCGTCGAGTGGCCGAGGCACCGGAGGCCGTGGCGCTGTTGTTTGCCGGCGAGCATTTGACTTACGGTCAACTCAACGCCAGCGCCAACTACCTGGCCGAGCGCCTGTTGGAGCAGGGTGTAGGCCCGGACGTCCGGGTGGGTGTGGCCTTCCCTCGCAGCCTGGAAGTGATCGTGGCCCTGCTGGCCGTGCTCAAGGCCGGTGGCACCTATGTGCCACTGGACCCGGATTACCCCGAAGAGCGTCTGAGCTACATGATGGCCGACAGCGGCATGGCGCTGCTCTTGACCCAGCAAGCCGTGTTGCCTCGCCTGCAGTTGCCCCAAGGCTTGCCGACCCTGATGCTCGACAGCCTGGCCGAGGGTTCCAGTCGCAACCCGGCTCCGGTCCTGGACGCCGACAACCTGGCTTATGTCATCTACACCTCGGGTTCCACGGGCCAGCCTAAAGGCGTTGCAGTCAGCCACGGTCCCCTGGCCATGCATTGCCGTGCCACAGCCCTGAGCTATGAAATGACGGCGGCTGATTGCGAGTTGCATTTCCTGTCGTTCGCCTTTGACGGCGCCCATGAGCGCTGGTTGACCACCCTGAGCCAGGGGGGACGTTTGCTGATCCGCGACAACCAGCTGTGGACCGCCCGGCAAACCTATGACGCGATCCGCCAGCATGGCGTGACCATGGCTGGTTTCCCACCGCTGTACCTGCACCAGCTGGCCGAGCTGGCCCAGCAGGATGGCAACCCGCCGCCCGTCAGGCTCTACAGCTTCGGCGGAGATGCCATGCCACGGGCCAGTTTCGAGCTGGTGCGCCAGGCCCTGCGTCCACAGATCATGATCAACGGCTACGGCCCGACAGAAAGTGTGGTTACGCCGCTGTTGTGGAAAACCGGCCCTCTGGATACCTGCCCGACGCCTTACGCGCCGATTGGTCGTTGCGAGGGCGATCGTCTGGCTTATGTGCTGGGCAGCGACCTGAATCTGTTGCCGGAGGGCATGCCGGGCGAGTTGTACCTGGGCGGCACGGGTTTGGCTCGTGGTTACCTCGACCGACCGGGCCTGAGTGCCGAGCGTTTTGTCGCCGATCCTTTTAGCAATCGAGGTGCCAGGTTGTATCGCACCGGTGACCTGGTGCGGCGTCTTGCCGACGGTAGCCTGGAGTACCTCGGGCGCCTGGACAGCCAGGTGAAGATTCGCGGCTTCCGCATCGAAATCGGTGAAGTCGAGTCCCGTCTGCAGCAATTGCCGGAGGTCAGCGAGGCCGCGGTCATTGCCCATGAGGGCCCCACCGGCCAACAGCTGTCGGCCTACGTGGTTGCAGCCGATGCCGGGCTGCTGCAAGCGCCGATCGAGGAGCAATTGGAACTGCGTAATCGGCTCAAGCGGCAACTGGCGCAGACCCTGCCCGAGTACATGGTGCCCAGTGGTTTCACCCTGCTGGCGTCCCTGCCGTTTACCCCCAACGGCAAGCTCGACCGCAAGGCCTTGCCGCTTCCCGATCTGGCCCACTCCGGGCGCGCCTATGCAGCACCGCAAAGCGAGTTGCAGCAGCGTATCGCGGCGATCTGGCAGGACGTGCTGAAAGTCGAGCGCGTCGGCCTCGACGACCACTTTTTCGAACTGGGCGGGCACTCGCTGCTCGCCACCCAGGTGACCGCCCGCATGCAGTTGGAGTTTGGCGCGAACCTGCCCCTGGACCTCTTGTTCAAGGCTGACTCGCTGACGGACTACGTCGAGTTGGCTTCCCCTTATTTAAACCTGGGTTCTGCGAGTGACCTCAGCGACCTGAGCGATTTCCTTTCGGAACTGGAGACAATTTGATGCGCAACACAGAACAACTGGCCCTGGTTCAACGCTTTGTCCGCCTGCCACTGGCCCAGCGCAAAGCTTTCCTGGAAAAACTCGGCAGCAAAGGCATGAGTTTCGTGCAATTGCCGATTCCGGCGGTACAGGATGAATTCGACACCATCCCTTTGTCCTACGCCCAGCAGCGCCAGTGGTTTCTCTGGAAGTTCGACCCCAGCAGCTCGGCCTACAACATCCCTACCGCCCTGCGCCTGAAGGGCGTACTGGACAGCGAAGCGTTGGAGGCGGCGTTCAACCAACTGATCGCCCGCCATCAGTCCCTGCGCACGACCTTCGTCGAAGAGGGTGAGCAGCCGCAGCAACGCATTGCCCAGCAGCAGGCCCTGCGACTGCAGCACAGTGCCTTGCCGGCTAACCTGCAAGGCGCCGAGCAGGAGGCCTGGATCAAGGCATTCGTCGAGAGCGAGACGCAACAGCCTTTCGATTTGGCCTCCGGGCCTTTGTTGCGGGTTTGCCTGCTGCAGGTGGCACAGGACGAACACGTGCTGGTGCTCACAGTCCACCACATCGTCGCCGATGGCTGGTCGATGCCGGTGATGGTCGAGGAATTGATCCAGCTTTACGCCGCCCAGCGTGAAGGCCGTGACGCCGAGCTGGCCGTGTTGCCGATCCAGTACGCCGACTACGCCATCTGGCAGCGCAGTTGGATGGAAGCGGGAGAGCGGGAGCGTCAACTGGCCTACTGGACTGCCCAGTTGGGTGACGAACAGCCAGTACTTGAACTGCCGAGCGACCGACCACGGCCGGCGGTCCAGAGCCTGCGTGGCGCGACCCTTGCGGTGCCCCTGGCCGAACACCTTAGCGCCGGGCTCAAACAACTGGCCCAGCAGCAAGGCGTGACCCCCTTCATGCTGTTGCTGGCGTCGTTCCAGACCCTGCTGCATCGCTACAGTGGGCAGAACGATATTCGCGTCGGCGTACCGATCGCCAACCGCAACCGTGTGGAAACCGAGCGCCTGATCGGCTTCTTCGTCAACACCCAGATCCTGCGTGCACGCTTCGATCAGCAGCCGACATTCAGTGCCTTGTTGCAGCAGGTCAAGCAAGCGTCCCTGGACGCCCAGGTCTACCAGGACCTGCCCTTCGACCAACTGGTCGAGGCCCTGCACCCTGAGCGGAGCATGAGCCACAACCCGCTGTTCCAGGTGCTGTTCAACTATCAGCGCGATGCCGGGCGCGGTGCCACTTCGCAGAACCTGGCGGGCTTGCAGGTCGAAGGCCTGGGCTGGGAAAACAACACGGCGCAGTTCGACCTGACCCTGGATGTGGTGGAAACCGAAGGTGGCCTGAACGCTTCATTGAGCTACGCGACTGACTTGTTCGATGCCTCGACGGTTGAGCGAATGGCTGGGCATTGGCTCAATTTGCTGCAAGCAGTGGTGAGCCAGCCGCAATTGGCGGTCGGCGAGTTGCCGATGCTGGACGCGTCGGAGATGACGCACACCCTGCGCGCCTGGAACCAGACCACCACCCACTACCCCAATCCGTTGCCGGTGCATCAGCTGTTCGAAGAACAGGCCGCACTCAAGCCGGAGTCGATTGCCCTGTTGTTTGGCGAGCAGCAGTTGACCTACGACCAGCTCAACCGTCGCACTAACCAGCTGGCCCATAAGCTGATCGAGCTGGGCGTTGGTCCCGAAGTGATGGTCGGCATTGCCGCCGAGCGTTCCCTGGACATGGTCATCGGTTTGATGGCCATCCTCAAGGCCGGCGGCGCTTACGTGCCGCTCGACCCCGAGTACCCGCAGGATCGCCTGAGCTACATGTTCGAGGACAGTGGCATTGACCTGCTGCTGACCCAGGAGCCTCTCTTGTCTGGCCTGCCGGTGTTTGGCGGGCAAACGCTGCTGTTGGAGGCGGATGTCAGCACCTACAGCGACGCCAACCCGCAGATCGAAGTGCTGGCGGAAAACCTTGCCTACGTGATCTACACCTCCGGCTCCACCGGCAAACCCAAGGGCGCCGGTAACCGCCATATCGCCTTGCACAACCGCCTGGCCTGGATGCAAGAGGCCTATCCGCTGGACGCCAGCGACACTGTGCTGCAGAAAACCCCTTTCAGCTTCGACGTTTCGGTGTGGGAGTTCTTCTGGCCGCTGATGACCGGTGCTCGTTTGGCCATCGCAGCCCCAGGTGAACACCGCGAACCGGAAAAACTCATCGCGACGATTCAACGTCACCAGGTCACCACCCTGCACTTCGTGCCGTCGATGCTCCAGGTGTTTATCCATGAGCCGGGTGTTGAACGCTGCACCCACCTCAAGCAAATCATGTGCAGTGGCGAAGCCTTGCAGGTGGATGCGCAGTTGCAGGTGTTTGCTCGCTTGCCGGCAGCCCAGTTGTACAACCTGTATGGCCCGACCGAAGCGGCCATCGACGTCACCCACTGGACCTGCGTGGACGAGGGTTTGGACAGCGTGCCGATTGGCCAGCCGATCGCCAACCTCTACACCCATATCCTCGACACTTCGTTGAACCCTGTGCCACAAGGTGCAACCGGTGAACTGGTGCTCGGCGGCCTGGGCCTGGCCCGTGGTTACCATCGCCGTCCAGCGCTGACCGCCGAACGTTTTATCCCCGATCCTTTTGCCGAAGTACCGGGCAGCCGTTTGTACCGCACCGGCGACCTGTCGTCCTATCGCGCCACGGGCGTGATCGAATACAAGGGCCGAATTGACCATCAGGTGAAGATTCGTGGCCTGCGTATCGAGCTGGGTGAGATCGAAGCGCGCCTGCTGGAACAGGAGACCGTGCGCGAGACCGTGGTCCTGGCCCTGGAAGGGGTCGGTGGCCTGCAGTTGGTGGGTTATGTGGTGCCTAACGTGTTCAGCGCCGACGCCGATGTACAGGCAGCGCTGCGTGAAGATCTGAAAGCGAAGCTGAAAGAAAACCTGCCGGACTACATGGTGCCGGCGCACCTGCTGTTCCTGGAAAACCTGCCGGTCACGCCGAACGGCAAGCTGGATCGTCGGGCCTTGCCGGCACCGGATGCCAGCCAGCTGCAGCAAGCCTATATTGCCCCGCAGAGCGAGCTTGAACAGCGTATTGCCAGCATCTGGCAGGACGTCCTGCGCCTGGAAAAAGTCGGAATCACCGATAACTTCTTTGAGTTGGGCGGTGACTCGATCATTTCCATTCAAGTGGTTAGCCGGGCTCGTCAGGCGGGTATTCGTTTTACGCCGAAAGAGCTATTTCAGCATCAAACAGTCTGTAGTCTGGCGGCAGTTGCTCGGTTAGACGACGTTGCTTCAACGACCGATTCGTCTCCTTTAGAGGGAGAGCTTGGGTTGCTGCCTATTCAGCGTTGGTTTTTCGAAGAAGATATCCCAGAGCGCCATCATTGGAATCAATCGATACTACTGAGACCAACTGAACTTATCGACGCCAAGCTTTGTGAGCAGGCACTTGATGAAGTGCTGAAACATCATGACGCTTTGCGTCAGACGTTTAATGAAAGGCCATCGGGATGGCGAACCGAGTATGGCGTGATGCCCAAGTACGCCGACTCATCTCCGGAGTCATCGGCATTCTGGCATACCGACGCAATAGATTTGACAGAGTTAGAACAGTGGGGGGTACGAGCGCAAAGTAGCTTGCGATTAGGTGACGGTCCGCTCCTGCGGGTTGTGTTGATGGGGCTAAAGGATGGTAGTCAGCGTCTGCTACTGGTCGCACATCATTTGGTAATTGATGGTGTGTCCTGGCGGATTCTTTTGGAGGACCTGCGTACAGCGTATCTGCAATTATCTGAAAAAATTCCAGTGCGTCTGCCTTTCAAGACCAGTTCTGTAAAAGACTGGTCTCTGCAGATTCAGGCCTATGCGGACAGTGAGGTTTTGCAACAAGAATTAGATTACTGGAAAGAGCAGTCGAGCGACGTAATTCAGGACCTACCTGATGTGAATGTGCAGGGTGCTCCGTTGTGCGAACAGGCGGTCAGTGTTTACACCGTACTGAGTCAGGATTTGACGCAAAAACTACTTCAGCAGGCGCCATCAGCCTATCGCACTCAAGTTAATGATTTGCTATTGACCGCGCTGGCACGGGTTATCAGTCGATGGACGGGCACTTCCAGCGTTTTGCTGCAACTTGAAGGTCACGGGCGAGAAGAGCTTTTCAAGGATGCTGACCTAACACGTACGATCGGCTGGTTTACCAGTATGTTTCCGGTAAAGCTCACTCCGGCTGAAACCATTGGCTGTTCTATCAAGGAGATCAAGGAACAACTAAGAGCTATTCCCAATAAAGGTATTGGCTATGGCATATTGCGTTATCTGGGCAATGCGGATACTCAGCAGATGCTTTCGGCGTTAGCCACGCCGCGAATCACATTTAACTACCTTGGTCAATTCGATAGTAGTTTTGACGAGAAGACGTCTCTTTTCCTTCCCAGCGGAGAACAGCGAGGTTCAGAGCGTAGTCCTAAGTCGCCTCTTGGTAATTGGTTGAGTCTTAATGGCGAGGTTTTTGGGGGGCAGCTCAGTATGGGTTGGACCTTCAGTGCTCAGATGTTTGCTCGAGAGTGCATAAAAAAACTGGCTGATGAGTACGCTCAGGAACTGGAATTTTTGATAGAACATTGTATTTCTATCGAAAGTCCCGGTGTAACGCCCTCCGACTTTCCATTGGCCGGACTTACCCAGGGCCAGTTGGATACGCTGCCATTTGCCTGTAATAATATTCAAGATATTTATCCACTATCACCGATGCAGCAAGGAATTCTCTTTCACTCTCTATCCGAAAATGCGGAAGGCAGTTACATCAATCAAATGCGTATGGACGTTGAGGGGTTGAACTGTGAGGCCATGATCATGGCTTGGCAGGCGTCACTCAATAGTCATGATATTTTACGTACTGCATTTTTATGGCAGGGCGGACTTGAACGACCGGTTCAATGTGTTCATCGAGATGTTGATTTACCTTTTGTCGAGTTGGATTGGAGATCGCGTGAAGATGTGAAAGCGCATTTGGACTGTTTGGCTGATGAGCAGAAGAGTAAAGGGTTTGACCTACTTGCTCCACCGTTGCTGAGGGTTGCCGCAGTACGTATTGAGGATGACCGTTTCCATTTGATCTACACCTTCCACCATATCTTGATGGATGGTTGGAGCAACTCACAACTACAGGGTGAATTACTCCAGCGATATGCAGGTCAATCTCCGGTCCCTCAGTCGCTTCACTACCGGGACTATATTGCTTGGCTGCAAGATCGCGATCCCCGTATCAGCGAGCGTTTCTGGAAGGAACAGTTGGCATCCCTGCAAGCACCAACCTATTTATCAGGTGCACTCTCAGATTCCGCGAGTGCTGATGCAACGTCTTACGGTAATGTTTTCAAAATTATTGATCCTGTGCTCACCAAGCGGCTGGGTGAGTTTGCCAGACAACAACGAGTGACACTTAATACCATGGTTCAGGCTGCATGGTGCCTGCTGCTGCAGCGTTATACCGGTCAGCAGACAGTAGCATTTGGTGCCACTGTTGCCGGGCGTCCAACTGAACTTGACGGTATTGAGCAACAGGTGGGTTTATTCATCAATACTTTGCCAGTCATCAGTACACCACTGCCGGAATATCAGATAGGTGATTGGCTCAGATCTCTACAAGAATTGAATCTAGAACTGCGTGAGCATGAGCACACACCGTTATTTGAGATTCAACGATGGGCAGGGCTTTCTGGCGGCGCGCTGTTTGACACGCTACTGGTTTTTGAGAACTACCCTCTGTCCGAAGCGCTGGAAAAAGGTGCTCCTAAGGGGCTGCGTTTCTCAAATGTGGGCAGTCATGAGCAGAACAGTTATCCGTTGACATTGCTTGTCGATCTCGGTGATGTACTTTCTTTGCATTTTAGTTATGCAAAAAGTTTGTTGTCGAATGCCAGTGTTCAAGCTATAGGTACACATCTGCAAATGCTGTTGTTAAGTTTTGTCGAGCAGTCGCAAGAGTGTTTGGGTTCACTTAATATGATGGCTCATAGTGAGCGACAACGTATTTTGCATGATTGGAATGCGGAGGAAGAGGGGGGTAACTACCCACAGTGCATTCATCACTTGATTGAAAAGCAAGCTGCACTCAATCCCGATGTGACGGCACTGATTGATGGGCAAGAGGTAGTTAGCTATCGGCAGCTCAATGAAGCGGCAAATAGGCTGACGTATCGATTACATGAATTGGGAGTTGGCCCTGAAGTTTGTGTTGGAGTGGCACTGCAGCGCAACACCAATATGGTTGTAGCGTTACTTGCTGTTCTAAAATCTGGTGGTGCCTATGTGCCGCTTGATCCTAACTATCCGGCACAACGACTGTCGCATATGATCCAAGACAGCCGTGCGCAGGTGTTATTGACAGATAATTCATCTCTCAGTGCCCTACCGGAGTTTGCTGGTAACCTGGTTTTGGTGGGCGAAAGTCTTGAATGTGAGCATGGCAGTATTGAAAATCCGCAAAGTGGATGTACACCTCAGAACTTGGCTTACGTGATTTATACATCAGGTTCCACTGGCAAGCCTAAGGGTGTTGCTATTACCCATGATAACGTTGCAGCGTTGGTTCGGTGGACGCAGGAAACGTATAAAAAAGAGCAAATGCGAGGTGTTCTTGCATCAACTTCAATTTGCTTTGATCTGTCTGTCTGGGAGCTGTTTGTTACGTTGGCCTGTGGTGGTTACTTTGTGTTGGCTCGCAACGCATTGGAGTTGCCTGATTTACCTGCTCGTGATGAAGTTTGTCTAATAAATACAGTGCCATCCGCCGCGTCGGCTCTGCTCTCTAATCACCAGATACCTACCTCGGTGAAAACCATCAATCTGGCAGGAGAGCCACTACGTCAAAATTTGGTGGATCGTTTGTATGCCGAGACTTCTATTACCCAAGTGAACGACCTTTACGGTCCCTCTGAAGACACGACTTACTCAACCCATGCTCGTCGGGAGCGAGGAGGGCAGGCGAATATTGGTCGGCCGTTGCTGGCGACGCAAAGCTACATTCTCAGTCTCGATTTCCAACCAGCACCTTTAATGACGGCCTCAGAGCTGTATCTCTCGGGAGCAGGAGTAACCCGTGGCTACCTGGGACAGCCTGCTTTAACAGCATTGCGTTATCTGCCGAATCCTTACGGTAAACCTGGTAGTCGGCTTTATCGTACGGGTGATTTGACACGCTACGATGCTGACGGGGTCATTCAATATGTCGGTCGTATCGATCATCAAGTAAAAGTTCGAGGATTCCGAATTGAGTTGGGCGAAATCGAATCTCATTTGCTGTCGTTGTCAGAGGTCAAGGATGCCGTAGTAATCGCTTTGGATACGCCAAGCGGTGCGCAATTGGTTGCTTATATTGTTGCATCTGAAACCGTAGTTACTGACACGCAGGAGGAGGTTAGCCTACGGCGAGAAGTTGTTAGAAGTAATCTAAAACAGCATTTGCCCGATTTTATGCAGCCCACCCACCTGCTGTTCCTTGAGCAACTGCCTCAGACACCGAATGGGAAGCTTGATCGTAAAGCCCTACCTCGTCCGGACGAAGTTGCAATGAACATCTATCTGGCCCCTCGAACAGTGTTGGAGCAGCGCATTGCTGACTTGTGGGGTGCGATTCTGGGGGTTGAGAAAATTGGGGTGAATGATCACTTTTTTGAACTGGGTGGGCATTCATTGCTTGTGACTCAATTGGTATCACGCTTGCAACTCGAGTTTGGTTTGAATCCGGGTATGCAGTTGGTTTTCCAGTTTCCTTTACTGGGGCAGTTTGTTGAGCAACTTGAGAAAAAATCAGAGTCGCTCAATGTAGAAAAACTCAACACGTTGCACCTGTTGTTTGATGAATTGGAGGAGATTTGATGGATCGTAATACAGCATTGGGTGTGGTTGAGCGTTTCATGACCCTTACCGCAGACAAACGTAAACGCTACCTGGCGATGATGCTTGAACAAGGCGTATCGCTGGCCAACTTGCCTATCCCGAAAGGCCAGTCGCTGAACACGCAGCCACCTCTTTCCTATGCCCAGCAGCGACAGTGGTTCCTTTGGCAGATGGATCCTCACAGCGCTGCCTACCATATCCCGGTTGCTTTACGCCTGCGTGGAGTACTTGATCTGGCGGCGTTGCGCAGCAGTTTCCAGAGCCTGGTGACTCGCCACGAGACACTGCGCACTACCTTTGCGCATGACAACGGTTCTCCTTATCAAATCGTGCACGATCATATGGACTGTGAGGTGCACGTCGACACTCTGGCAGTCGATGAGACGCCACTGGAAACAGCCATAGCCGCATTTGTTGATCGGGAAATTCAGCAGCCTTTTGATCTGCTGACCGGCCCGTTGTTACGTGTGAAATTGTTGAAGCTGGCCGAGGATGATCACGTCCTGACGGTCGTTCAGCATCATGTGGTTTCCGATGGCGCATCCATGCAGGTGATGGTGGATGAGTTGATGGAGTTTTATGCCGGTTACAGCCAAGGACATGAGGTTGTGCTGGCGGAGT
>NZ_JALQCW010000072.1 GCF_023241715.1 Pseudomonas morbosilactucae | reverse complement strand
ATGCAAATCTCACCGGCCTCATCGCCAGCAAGCCGGCGCCTACAGGATTGTGGGTGCCCAAGGGTCGGTAAACGTAATGCCGCTCGGGGCTGAAAAGTACCCACGGGGCAATCCGGCTGTTATTGTGCGGCCCTGCAAAAATACACCGCGAGACTCTGAGGGCATTGACGTTGAGTAATGAAGCAAAACTGACCGGGGATCTGTTCGAAGTCGATAAACGCCTGGGGCTCAAGCCCGTGGTGGACTTCAACACCTATCTACTCAAGGCCTTCGGTGACGGCCCCTGCCGCTGCAGCCGTTGTGTCGCCGGCCAGGGTGACCAAAGCGGCTACGAGTACGCACACACCTTCGATTTTGCCGGGCAAGTGGCCAACCGCCGCTTCGCCTCGACCTCCGGCAGCGATGTCCTGCAGGCGCTGAAAAAAGCCTGGCTGTCGTATACCAAGCTGGAACTGGAAACCGGCACGCCGCTGATGCTGGACACCGTCAAGGAATTCGTCGAACCGCAATGGCACAAACGCCTGCTGCCGCTGTTCCTGGCCAGCGGCCTGGTCAAGGACATCGACGGCCAACTGCAACTGCAGGCCCAGGTCGCGGCGTGACCTCAGGCAGACGGGGCGCCGCCGTCCCCGGGCAAATCAGCATTTGAATAATCCCCGGGATAATGCTGTGATTGCGCCCGCTGCCTCCCACGCGGCCCGTCGCCCATGACCGGGCCCGCGCCAGGGAATGGCCCCCACTCGACAGTCAGGATGTCAATGAACCCTCACCCAATGGAAACAGCCCGATCTCTGGCTGACGTGGCCGCCGTCTCGGCGCTGGTCCTGGAGACCAACAATCTGCGCGGCGGCAACCAGGCCCTCGCCGCCCTGACCAGCCTCAAGCGCCTGTTGCTCAAGCTGGGGCAACAGAGCGTGGCCCCGCAGACCCTGGCGCAGTGGTGATCACCCATGACGCCTGGATGCCCAGGCCCGCCAGGAACTGGTGGCGCTGGCCGGACGCCGCTGGATTTCATCGAAATCGACCCACGCACCGGCTACTACGACGCGAAGAACATTGGCTTCGAAGCCGTGGACCCCAGTCGCTGCGACTACGTGGTGTTTGCCGACGCCGATTGCATCCCGGCCGATGATTGGCTGGAACAACTGCTGGTGCCTTTCACCCAACCGGCCGCCCAGGCCCCGGCAGCAGTCGCCGGCCGTACCAGTTACGCCGCCAGCGTCGCCGGCAGTGCCCTGACCGCCATCGACTTCATGTATTTCCCCAGCCCGCTGGCCGACGGCGCCACGCGCAACTTCTATGCGAACAACGTGGTGTTCCGTCACTCGGTGTTCCTGCAACATCGCTATGAGCCGCTGGAGGGCGTCTACCGCGCCCATTGCCAGGTCATGGGCCTGCGCCTGCAGGCGGCCGGTGTCGCCGTGGCCTATGCGCCCCGCGCCCACACCGAGCACCGCCTGCCCGACAGCCGTGGCGAAGTGTTCAAGCTGCGCTGGCTGAGGGGCGGCGACAGCGTCGACCTGACCCCCTACCTGGTACGTGCCTACATGCCGGGCTGGCTGCAGTGGTTGGCGCGCAGTGGCCCCATCGGCCCGTTCTGCGTCATGGCCGGGCGCCTCGGTTACAGCCTGCGCGCCTTGAACCATCAGGATTTACCGCCGCTGCAAGGCGTTCGACGCCTGGCCGGCATGGCCATGGTGGTGGCCCTGTCGCTGCTGGACACGGCAGGTGCTGTGGTCCGTGGCCTGGGCATTTCGGCCGGTCGCGGCAGTGCTCGCCACAGCGAAGCCCTGTCCTACCACCGCCCCCTGGATTGATCCCGCGCCGCACGCTTTTTTGGCCCGTACCGTTGCCTGCCGACAGGACTTACGCATGAACCTCTACGCCCTTCGCTCCCTTGCTTGCTCCATGACCTGCCTGACCCTGCTGTCTGTGAGTGCCCAGGTGCATGCCACCCCCGCCGAATTCAGCGGCCGTGGGGTGTTTCACTTCGCCTCCGGCCAAGGCTGCCCCCTGAGCAACGGCCACGACAGCCCCAACAACGACTGCAACCGCATTGCCCTGGACCTTGCCGACGCCAAGGCCAGCGTTGACCCGGACAGCCACCAGATCCTGATTGCCAGCGGCAGCGTGGCGGACAAAAAGACCGTGATCGGCGACGTGTTGCTGCACGGCAGTGGCCTGGCCGCCGATGGCCAACGCGTGCCCTTGAGCCTGCATGTGTTGCTGCGCCGTTCAGGCGAGGTGTGGAAAACCGACACCTACGTGCACGCCCCAGTGCGTGGCACGTTCAGCGACATCCAGCTCGACCCCTACCGCATCAGCGTGCGCCAGGGCGGCAGCGAGCGCGTGCTGTTCACCCCGGAACAGGCCCGTGATGTGCTCGCCCACCCGTCCCTCGCCGCCCGCCTGGCCAGCTATTTCATTGCCGTGCGCCCCAGCGACGCCAAGCAGCCCTCGGCCGACGACATCACCATCGCCCTGGGCGTGGGTCGCGTCTCCAAGTCGCTGATGCGCGCCAGCTTCAGCTCCGACCCGGCGAGCGCCAGCGACCTCCGCCAACTGACCCGCGATGGCACCTGGACCCTGAAACTGCAAGCCTTGAGCGGTCAGATTCCGTTGTGGGTGGTGCAACGCCAACTGTTTGTGTTTGCCCTCGACAACAGCCCGCTGCTAAAGGACGTGCGCCAGCGCGGCTTTAAGAAACACGACACCCTGGAACTGGGCGCGCGCAACGGCGTGGGCTTCCTGCGCTACAACGGTGTCGAGGAAGCTTTCCCTGGCGCCGCTGAGTCCGGCTACGCCTTTATGCGCGACAGCTTCATTGGCCTGATCCTCGCCTGGCCACGCAGCGCTGATGCGCCCAGCACCGCCCAGGCCGCGCAATGAGCGTGCAGCAACACGCCGCCGACGCCGTCGATTACCCCTGCCTGCAACCGCCTAAACAACAGGGCCTGAGCGCCGTGCAAGCGCGCCTGGTGGACCGCATCAAGCGTGCCGCCCTGCGCCGCCTGCACCGTAGCCCGCGGGGTGAACGCTTGCTGCTGCGCATGTACCTGGCCGGTGAGGACGCCACCGAACGGGCGCTGCTGGAACAGTTGCTGCCCCAGTCGCCGGACTGGCTCGAACGCCAGGTCGAACGCCACCTGGACGATGAGCGCCGCCATGTGGCGCTGTTCAGCGAGGCCTTGCGTGCCCTGGGTGACGAGCGCGAAGCCCGCCTGGAGCCGGACTGGCTAAGCCGACGCAAGATCCAGCGCTGGCAACGCCTGGCCCGTGACTACGCGCCCCACTTCAGCCACGGCCTGCTGGTGCCGGCCTACGCCACCGGGTTGTGCGCCGAGCAGATGGCGGAACGGGTGCTGGGCCGCCACTGCGCGGTGATCGGCCCGCAACACGGGCTCTACCCCTTGCTCTCGCGGGTGCTGGCCGATGAGCAACAGCACGTGCGCCTGTGCCAACAAACCTTGCGCCGCATCGTGACGCCCACTGAAGCGCCGCACCTGGCTCGGTTGCTGGAGGAGATTCGGCGGATTGACGCCGGCTTCGGCGTGACCGGGGCCCTGGCGATGTATGCCGCCGGCTGGATTTACGGCTCGCGGATCGGCGCGGCAGCGGTGAGCACGGCACCATGACCCGACGTATCCTCTACCTGGCCACCGCCGATGCCCGTGGCCACCTGATGCGTGCCCAATTGCTGGTGCACGCCCTGCGAGCTGCGGGGGCCGAGGTCGAGGTACTGACCACCTCGGATGAAGGCCAACGCTTCCTGGAGCGCTTCGGCATCCAGGCCGAGCTGCTGTCACGGCACTATGCGGTGCAGTTCGATGATCAACAGAACATGCTGCGCGACGCCACCAACCGCAACGTCGCCCATTACCTGTTCCACCCTGCCCGCATGCTGCGGGACATCCTGCAACTGCGGCGTCGCCTGCGCCACGCCGATCTGCTGATCAACGACTCCTTCCACCCGGCCCTGCTGTTTATCGGCTCGATCCCCGGCTGGCGACGCAAGGTGGTGCATGTCTACGGCGCCAGCCTCAAGGTGGCGCTGCTGAACAACTTCGAAGGCATGTGGCCGCGCCAGTTCGGCCGCCTGTTCGGCTGGATCGTCGGCCAGCAGATCGACGCCGCGCGGGCCTGCATCGAACATGATTTTGCCTACGCCATTGACGACACCCGGGCGCCCCGACTGTATCGCCTGCCCACTCCGGTGGCCCTGGCCGAGCCACCAGCGCTGGCAGTCGAGGCCGAAGTGGCGGTGTACCTGAACCCGCACTTTCGCGACGTCGCGCTGGCGGACGCCTTGTCCAGCGGCCTGATCGAGGCCGGGCTGAGCGCCCATCAGGTCGGTGAAGGCTATGCCGGGCGCAGTGGCTGGCTGGCGGTCGACCCGCACTGGGCCGGGCACGCCTCCCGGGCTCAGCTGCTGGTGTCGGCCCCGGGCATGGCAGCCTTGTCCATCGCCCTGGTGTATCAACGGCCGATCATCCTGGTGCTGACCGACCAGCCCGAGCAGGCCAGCAACGCCGCCCGGGCCGAGCAGTTGGGCCTGGTGCACCGTGTGGTGACCTGGCGCGGCAACACCGATGATTTTCGGCGCCAGGTCAGCGAGGCCGCACGGCAACTGACTGCTGCCGAGGCCAATGCCCCATCGCCGAAGGTCGGCCAGGACGCGGCACAGGCGCGGATCGACGCCTGGGTCAGCCGCTTGCTGGCCTTGTAATGACAGGGGATCAGCCCATGCGCCAGCGATCGTTGACCTATCTCGGCACAGGCCCCGACTGGCGACAGGCCTTGGTCGCCCTGCTGGGCCTGCTGCTGGGGTTGACGCTGTTCATTGCCCTGGAGCGTGCCGTCACCCCGCGTTACCAACTGGCCACTGCACTGGATCAGGCCATCCCGTTTATCCCCTTGTCGTGGTGGGCCTATGTGCTGTTCTTCCCCTTTGTGGTGGTGACCGCCGCTTACGCGCCAGCCCAGGCGTTCAGCGCGTTCAAGCGGGCGACCGCCCTGGCGTTCGTGATCGCCTGCAGCTGCTTTTTGCTGTTCCCGGAGTCGGTGCCACGGCCCGATCCACTGTTGATTGACGACGCCTTTCTGCGTGAGCGGTTTATCCGCCTGTGGCAGGTGGACATGGCGGCCAACGGTTTTCCCTGCTTGCACGTCGCCGTGACCTGCCTGGCCTGGCGGATGCTGTGGGGCCAACGCCTGTCATGGCTGGCAGGCACCCTGGGCCTGCTGATTTGCCTGTCCACCCTGACGGTCAAGCAACACACACTGATCGATGTGCTGGGCGGGCTGTTGCTGGCGCTGCTTTGCGGTTACTGGGCCCGACCTGCCGGAGGTGCCGAGCGTGCCCAAGCCTAATTCCCGTGCGGGGGAAAATTCCCGGCTCAAGCACTTCGCCCCGGCACCCGCGTTGTTTCAACTGCAACCCTGGCGCAGCCTGCTGGCGTTGTTGGCGGACTGGGGGCTGATCGCGCTGGCATTCGTGTGCGCAGTGATCTGGCCCCATCCCCTGATCTACCTGGCGGCGGCGATCATCATTGCCCGCAGCCAACTGGCGCTGGCGGTGATCATGCATGAAAGCGCCCATGGCGTGCTGCTGCGCCACCAGGGCCTGAATGACGGCATCGGCCAGGCGCTGGCGGCCGGCCCGCTGTTTATTTCCCTGGAAACCTATCGGGTCGGGCACCTCAAGCACCATGTCGCGCCGATGCGCCATGACGACCCGGTGGTGGCGGTGTTCGGCTTGGGGGACTTTCCCATGGCTCGGGGCAAGCTGGTCGGCAAGTTGCTGGCCGACCTGTGCGGCCTGGGCTACTGCCTCAGCGCTTGGAGGATTGCCCGGGGCGACTACCGCGAGATCATGCCCAAGGCGCAGAAGTCCCCCCGCCTGAAGGCCTGGGAAGTGCTGTCGATGCTGTTGAGCAACGGCTTGCTGTTCGGCTTGCTGGCCGCCTCCGGGCACCCGTGGCTGTACCTGGGCCTATGGTTGCTGCCGGCCATCACCCTGCTGCCGTTGATGGGGCGCATCCGCGCGATCATGGAGCACGCCGGCCTGCCCGAATGTGCGGACCAGAGCCAGAATGCGCGGAGCATCGTGCGCCCGAACTGGCAGACCTTTCTGTGTGGCCCCCACGCCATTCACTACCACATCGAACACCATCTGTTTGTGCGTCTGCCCTTCTACCACCTGCGCACCGTGCATCAGCAACTGGTGGCGCAACAGCGTGTGCCCGAAGCCAACCTGTATGGCGGCTACATCGCGATACTGAAAGACGTCAGCCGCCCCCCCGGCCAGGACGCTTGAGCGCTTAGCCCTCAGCGCTTAGCCCGCCGCCTCGGCGCGGGCGAGACGGGCGATCGTCAGGGCATAGAACAGCAGCGCCAGCCCCGCCAGCGAGCCCCCCACCAGGCCGATGTAGGCAAACCCCATCTGGCCGCCGACCCAACTGCCAAGCAAGGCACCGCCGCCGATGCCGATGTTGTAGATCCCGGAAAACAGCGCCATCGCCACGTCGGTGGCATCCGGCGCCAGCACCAGCACCCGGGATTGCAGGGCCAGGCCAAAGCCCATGATCGCCATGCCCCAGACCACGCTGAGCACGCCCAGGTACTCCACGCCCAGGCTGGCCGGCCAGAGCAGCAGCAGGCACAGGGTGAGCAGGCCGACGGCGATCAGCAGGAAGCGCGTCGGGCCGTAGCGGTGAAAACGGCTGAAGCACAGCGAACCGAGGATGCCCGCACCGCCGAACAGCAGCAGGATCAGGGTCACCGCCTGGCCGCTGAGACCGGCGACGCTCTGCACAAAAGGCTCGATGTAGCTGTAGGCGGTGAATTGGGCGGTCACCACCACCGCTGTCAGCACGTAGATCGCCAGCAGCGCCGGGCGCTTGAACAGCAGCGGCAAGCTGCGCAGGGAACCGGAGTTCTGGCTTGGCAACAGCGGCAGGCTCTTGGTCAGCCAGAACACCAGCACCGCCGCCAACAGGGCAATCACGATAAAGGTGGTGCGCCAGCCCATGGCCTCGCCCAGCAGCCGGCCCAGGGGAATCCCCAGCACCATCGCCAGGGACGTGCCGGTGGCCAGCAAGCCCAAGGCCTGGACCTGCTTGCCCGGCGGCGCCAGGCGCACGGCCAGGGACGCTGTGATCGACCAGAACAGCGCATGGGCCAGCGCTACCCCGATGCGGCTGAACAACAGCAAGCCGAAGCTGTTGGCCAGGCTGGACACCACGTGGCTGGCGATAAACAGGCCGAACAACACCAGCAACAGCTTGCGCCGCTCGACGTTCCGCGTCAGCAGCATCACCGGCAGCGAAGTCAGCGACACCACCCAGGCGTAAATGGTCAGCATCAAGCCGACCTGGGCCGTGGGCAGGTTGAAGCTGTTACCGATCGAACTCAGCAGCCCGACCGGGACGAATTCCGTGGTGTTGAACACAAAAGCGGCCAGCGCCAGTGCGATGACCGGCTGCCAATGGCCGTGGGTTGTTGCCGCAGGGTTGTTCATTTAAAGGTCGTATTACTCTATCGATGATCGAACAGGCATGGCCCCGTTCCCTGCGTCCCGTGTGAACAGGTGGCGGGCACGCGGGAGCCAGGGCACGCCGGAGCCGGCACGCGGGGCGTCATTCTATAGGCTTCTGGGGCGGCTGTTGCGGATGATCGACGGCCGTTGAGGAAATTTCAGCCGCCGTGACGGCTCGATAAAGGTGCAATGAAGAGACGGGGCGGTGCCTGCAGGCACTGACAAAAAAGAGGCCGAAGCCTCTCTCTTGCCACCCCTCGGCGCTGGTCGCTCGAAGGAGCGCTTACTCTGCCGAGCAGTTACGCGGGGTGATGCCCTTCTCCTTGGCGTAGGCCGCGGACTTGGCTTCGATCAGCGGGCGCAAGGTGTCACGGTCGGCTTGTACCCAGTCGGTCACCAGCACCCACTTCTGCCCGTCCCACTGCTGAACGCGAGCCGAGCCGCCGCCTTCATGGTCCGCGCAAGACAGTTTCAACGGTGCCAGCAGGCCCTCGAAGCCGATCGCCTTGAGGCGCGCTGCGTCGATGTCCAGGTGCTCGAAGGCCCAGCGGGTTTCCTCACCGTTGAGGGGACGGTTGCCGAACTTGGCCTGACCGGTGCGCAGCGCTTCCACGGCAATGGCGGCGTTGATCAGGCCGATATTGTAGTAGACCTTGCCGAAGTAGCTCGGGTCCTTGAGGTTGCTCTTGCCGGCATCGAGGATGGCGCGCTTGAGCCGCTGGTGGATGTCAAAGCCGTCGCCACCCGGGAATGGCGCCAGGGCCTGGTAGCCCTTGGCGGCGGTGCCGGCGGGAATCACATCGGCCTCGGAACCGGCCCAGACGTCGCCGATGATGCGGTCCACGGGAATGCCGAAACGCACGGCCGTCTTGATCCCCACTGGGGTGGACACGCCCCAGGTACGCAGGAACACCCAGTCCGGGTTGATCTGGCGCACCTGGCGCCATTGGGTGGATTGCTCGTTGCCGGGATCGGCCACCGGGATCTGGATGTTCTCGAAACCGTATTTTTCCGCCAGTAGCTTCATCGGGCCCTGGGTTTCGCGACCGTAGGCCGAGTCGTGGTAGACGGTGACGATCTTCTTGCCCTTGAGCTTGTCGAAACCGCCCTCACGCTGGGCGATGTAGTTGATGCCCACCGAGGCCTGGCCGTAGTAGTTGAGCAACAGCGGGAAGGCATAGGGGAACACGCTGCCGTCGGTGGACTCGGTGCGCCCGCCGGCACCGTCGATCAGGGGAATGCGATCCACCGCGGCGCGCTCGATCAGCGCGTAGGATGCCGGGGTGCTGTGGGTGAAGAAGAACGCGGTCGGCGCGCCGTCGAGGCCCTTCTTGTAGCGCTCATAACATTCGATGACGCGGTCGGTGTTCCACTCGGTCTCGCACTCCTGCCAGACCAGCTTGACCCCATTCACCCCACCCTCGACCTCGTTGATGTAGCGGAAGTAGTCGATCTCCCCGGCCCACCAGGGAATGCCACTGGAGGCGTAGGCGCCGACGCGGTAGGTGGCCAGGGGAATGAACTGCTCATTGTCCGCCGCCTGGGCGGGGGCCGGCGGCAAGCTGGTGAAAATGCCGAGGGCCAAGAGGCTGGCCAGTAGGGTGCGTTGCAAGGTCTTGTGCATGGGGGTGGCTTCTAGTGAGGTGGAGTGGCAGTCGTTTACTGATCTGCCCACCTACAACACAATCCATGCCAAGCCTATAATCCAATAAAATCAACAACTTGGGAGCCAATAAAAAGCGCCCTCCTGTCCCTGGCGTGACAGTCTATTGAACCGCTGTTGCTCCACCAACAGATCGCCGGCACCAGTCTGGGCCACCCGGCAGCGCGGCGCTCAACCCAGCACCGGAATCACCCGCGACGGCTTGACCGACTTGAAGGAAAAGCTCGAGTAGATCTCTTTGACCGCCGGCAAGGTCTGCAGCACTTCACGGGCGAATTCGCCGAAGGACTCCAGGTCCTTGGCCAGCACTTCCAGGAGGAAATCGTAGCGCCCGGAGACGTTGTGGCAGGCGACGATTTCCGGAATCTCCAGCAGCCGCTGCTCAAACGCCCTGGCGGTGTCCTGGCAATGGGATTCCATCATCACGCTGACAAAGGCGGTGACCCCGTAGCCGAGGGCCTTGGGCGAAAGGATCGCCTGGTAGCCGGTGATCACCCCGCTTTCTTCAAGAATTTTCACCCGGCGCCAGCAGGGCGAGGTGGTCAGGGCGACGCTGTCGGCCAGCTCGGCGACGGTCAGGCGGGCATTGCCTTGCAGGGCGTTCAGCAGGGCTTTGTCGGTGCGATCCAGGGCATTGGGCATTTTTTGCCTCTCCATTTTATTTTTATTTGATTTTGTTCCAATCCAGCCCTGATCAAGGGGCAAATTTGGAATTTTTGTCGCCGAATTTGAGCATAGCATTGGCACAAATACGGGAGCATTGAACATGGACAATAAAAACAATGAGCTGGGTTTTTCCACCCGTGCGATCCATCACGGCTACGACCCGCAGCAGCATCATGGCGCACTTATCCCGCCGATCTACCTGACCTCGACCTTCACCTTCGCCACCGCCGAATACGGCGCCGGTTGCTTTGCCGGGGAAGAAAGCGGCTACGTCTACACGCGGATCGCCAACCCGACCCTGGCCTTGCTGGAAGCCCGCATGGCCACCCTGGAAAACGGCGAAGCAGCGGTGGCCTTCAGTTCCGGCATGGGGGCGATTGCCGCAACCTTCTGGACCTTGCTGCGCCCCGGCGACGAGGTCATCGTCAGCCGGACCCTGTATGGCTGCACCTTCGCCCTGCTGCACCACGGCATCAGCGAATTCGGGGTCAAGGTGCGGCATGTCGACCTCAGCGACCTGGGCGAACTAAGGGCCGCCATCAGCCCGGCCACCCGCATGATCTATTGCGAATCCCCGGCCAACCCCACGCTGCAACTGGTGGACATCGCCGCCGTGGCCGAGGTCGCCCGCCAGCGCCAGGACCTGATCCTGGTGGTCGACAACACCTACTGCACCCCTTACCTGCAACGGCCCCTGGATTGGGGCGCGGATGTGGTGGTGCACTCCGCCACCAAATACCTCAGCGGCCATGGCGACATCACCGCCGGCATCGTGGTCACTCGCCAGTCACTGGCGGATCAGATTCGCCTGCAGGGGCTGAAGGACCTGACCGGCGCGGTGCTCTCGCCCCAGGATGCCTTCCTGCTGATGCGCGGCCTGAAGACCCTGGCCCTGCGCATGGATCGCCATTGCAGCAACGCCCTGGAGATTGCCCGCTTGCTGCAGGACCACCCGGCGGTGGAATGGGTGACCTACCCGGGCCTGCCCTCCTTCCCCCAGCACGCCCTGGCCAGTCGGCAGATGAAATTGCCCGGCGGCATGATCGCCTTTGAACTCAAGGGCGGCCTGGTCACCGGCCGGCGCTTCATGAATGCCCTGGGACTGTTCAGCCGCGCCGTCAGCCTGGGGGATGCCGAATCCCTCGCCCAGCACCCGGCGAGCATGACCCACTCCACCTACACCCCGGAAGAACGTGCACACCACGGTATTTCCGAGGGGCTGGTGCGCCTGTCGGTGGGCCTGGAAGACCTGGCCGACTTGCTGGCCGACGTCGCCCAAGCCCTGGACACCTGCGCCTGAGGGCCGTTGTAGAGCGCCCGATGCAGCACACGGCGGCAGATCCCGGCATACTGCCCGACGTGATTCGTGGCGACCTGTACCTGCCTGCCGGCAACGCGCCGCCTTATCGTCGAATCACCCGCAACACCTTTTTGAATCGTTACCCACAGGAGTGGAACCCCAATGAGTCGCATCAATAACAAAGCCACCCAGCTGCTCAGCGCCATGATCCTGGCCGGCCTGGCCTGCCATTCCCTGGCCGCCGACAGCATCAAGATCGGCATCGCCGGCCCGAAAACCGGGCCGGTGGCGCAGTACGGCGACATGCAGTTCAGCGGTGCGCGCATGGCTATCGAGCAGATCAACGCCAAGGGCGGCGTCGACGGCAAGCAACTGGTGGCCGTGGAATACGACGACGCCTGCGACCCCAAGCAAGCGGTGGCCGTGGCGAACAAAGTGGTCAACGACGGGGTTAAATTCGTGGTCGGGCACCTGTGCTCCAGCTCCACTCAGCCGGCTTCGGACATCTACGAAGACGAAGGCATCATCATGATCACCCCGGCCGCCACCAGCCCTGAGCTGACCGCGCGCGGCTACAAGATGATCTTCCGCACCATCGGCCTGGATAACGCCCAGGGCCCGGCTGCCGCCCGCTACATCGCCAGCCTGAAACCGGCCAACGTCGCAGTGCTGCACGACAAGCAGCAGTACGGCGAAGGCATTGCCAGCTCGGTGAAAGAGATCCTCGGCAAGGAGGGCGTCAAAGTCGCGATGTTCGAAGGGATCAACGTCGGCGAGCGCGACTACTCCTCGATCCTGGCCAAACTCAAGCAAGCCAATGTCGACTTCGTGTACTTCGGCGGCTACCACCCAGAGATGGGCCTGCTGCTGCGCCAGGCACGGGAAAAAGGCCTGACCGCACGCTTCATGGGCCCTGAAGGCGTAGGCAACGACTCTATCTCGCAGATCGCCAAGGACGCCTCCGAAGGCATGCTGGTGACCCTGCCCAAGGCCTTCGACCAGGACCCGGCCAACAAGGCCCTGGTGGAAGCCTTCGAAGCGAAGAAGGAAAGCTCCAGCGGCGCCTTTGTGTTACCGACCTACTCGGCGGTACAGGTACTGGCCGACGCCATCGCCAGCACCCACAGCGAAGATTCGGAAAAAGTCGCCGAGGCGATCCACGCCGGCACCTTCAAGACCCCGACCGGGGATTTGAGCTTCGATGAGAAAGGCGACCTCAAGGACTTCAAATTCGTGGTCTACGAGTGGCACTACGGCAAGCCGAAGACCGCCGCCCAGGACAGCGCCGGCCTCTGATGCATCGGGCAACCTGGGCCCCCTGCGCGGGGTACCAGGTTGCCTGTCACTGAACGCAAACGCCTGCCCAGGCATCAACGGCCACCCAAAGAGCCGAATCCCCCGCACACCCCCTCCTCGAACGTCCGGCAATACGACTGTTACAACTGTGTCGAATACAATACCCGAGAGCGCTAGTTGGGAATCATGGCTGGTCAAGGTAACAACTTTAATGAGGCTGAGTAACAGTCATTAAAGTGTCCAAAAAAAAGGCCACGCTTTATTGTTTTGAGTGATAGAACTACAACCCTGGCTATATCGTTAGCGTGCTTTGTTTTATCTCGTGCAAGTTACACCCATCCGGCACGGCGCAGGTTATCGGCCAAGAGACCGCAACACTTTAATTCAGGAAAAAGCGCAGCCTAGGTGCTTAAGTACTGCTTGCAACAACGTCGATAGACGACACACCTGAGCTGGAGCCCCACGGCCATGGCCACGCACCTTGCCCCCTTCAGCCGTCCCGCACCCAAAAGCCCGAAAGACCGGCCTTTGCCAGACAGGAAGCCGGTTGCCCCCTCTCTAATTCCCGAGCAAAAGTGTCGGTCTTTCACAAAACAAAACAACGAGACATGCGGCCTGGCCTAATGAAAAACATAATATTGACGCGCAAGCAGATGGACTTCAGCGTCCTAACGGCACACCGCTGAAATGGCAACTTTATGAGGCCCTACAAGCACTTGATTGCACCACTTTGCGGCACGTAAAAATAATATTTGCCTAATAAATTGGCTTTTGGTTATTGTGCGTTTCGCGCACTTCATGCCGTCAGGATGAACGACTTTTTGGCGCCAATTTATTTTCATGGAGGAAAGAACATGGATCCGTTTCTGGGTGAAATCCGCTTGTTCCCCTGGGGTTGGGCACCGTCCGGTTGGCTGCCCTGCGAAGGCCAGATCCTGCCCTTCAATACCTATGTCGCTTTAGCCTCCCTCCTTGGTACTCGTTTTGGCGGCAATGGCTCCACCACCTTCGGCCTGCCGGACCTGCGTGGCCGCACCGCCATCGGACAAAATCTCGTCGCATCAACAAACCCGGTCCTCGGCGTCCATGCCTTGGGCTCTGCCGGTGGCAGCGAGACCGTCGCCCTCGGCGCCAACACCCTGGCCACTCATACCCACGGCACTCACGTTTCCAATGCCGCCGGCACCACCGGCCCGGCAGGCGCCATTCCTGCCGTCAGCTCGAACTCGACTGGCGCGGTGTCCCGAGCGACTTACGTGACCGCCGCCGGGTCGGATTTGGTGGCCTTGAACAGCGCCACCGTAGCACCCACGCCAGGTACGCCGGTCGCCAATATGCAGCCCTCGATTGTCGGGGCCTTCTTCATTGCCACGAACGGCATCTACCCGCCGCGCCCATAGCCACACGATTACAGACCCTCGAGTAAGGAAACTGACATGTCTGAAGCTTACCTCGGAGAAATCCGCATGTTCGCCGGTAACTTTGCGCCGGTGAATTGGGCCATGTGCGATGGCGCGGTCCTGCCAATCAGCACCTATGAAGCCTTGTTTACGGTGCTCGGCACCACCTATGGCGGCAATGGCATCACCACCTTCGGCCTGCCCGATTACCGCGGTCGCCTGCCCATCGGGCAAGGGACCGGCCCCGGGCTCACCTCAAGGGTGCTGGCCCAGACCCTGGGCACGGAAGCCGTGACGCTGACCTCGGCGAACACGCCCGCCCACAGCCATACCTTCACCGTCAGCACCACCCCGGCTACCTCGGCGACGCCCACACCTCCCGCTCCCGCAGCGCCTTCCAGCCAGACATTCGGTGAGTTCGTCCCGGCCGGCGTGATCAAAGGCCTGTACAGCGCAGGCACCGGCACCACCGCCCCCGTGAGCCTGAACCCCGGTTTTCTCGACCCGGCGCTGGGCACCGGCGCGGTTGCACCCCACAGCAACCTGATGGGGACCTTGGCGATTAACTACATCATCTGCCTGGCGGGCATCTACCCGACTCGGCCGTAACCCTACTTTTATTGTTCAGGAACGACCGATCATGGATGCTTTCACTGGCGAAATCAGACTGTTCCCCTTCAACTTCGCACCAATGGACTGGGCCTATTGCGATGGCTCGACCCTGTCGATTCAGCAGTACCCCGCGCTGTATTCGATCCTTGGCAACATCTATGGCGGCACGCCGGGGCAAAACTTCCAACTGCCCAACCTCAATGGGCGTGCCGCCATGGGCGCCGGCAATGGCCCCGGGCTGACACAACGGCCACTGGGCACCGCCGTAGGTGCCGACGTGGTCACACTGCTGCCTGGCAACATCGCACCCCATACCCATGCGTTGCAGGTCAAGGACGGCACTGACTCCACCTCCAGCCTGGACGAACCCAACACCAGCGCCTACCTGTCCCAACCGCGCAACATACGCCTGTACAACACCACCGCGCCCGTCGCGGGCAGCCCGACCCTGGCCGTCGGCACCGTCGGTAGCACCGGGCAACTGACGCCCGGCAGCAGTGCGCCGCGCAGCACGGTGCAGCCGTTCCTGACATTGGCCTACTGCATCTGCCTCAATGGCGAATACCCATCGAGGCCTTGATGACTGTTGCCAACGCCGCCCCCCAGTCGCTGCCGCCCACCGGCAGCGACCCCGTTTTGCGCGAGCAGAACGGCGATGACCTGGGCTTCCTGCGGGAGCTGTTCGTGACCCGGCGCTGGGCCGAAGTCAGTGCCGTGCCGGGCTGGAGCGACGACCAGCGCCGAGCCTTCCTGCACGCCCAGGCAGAGCTGCAGCGCCAGCACTATGAGCGGCATTACCCCTCCGCCGATTTCATGATCATCCAGCAGGCCGCCCGCCCGATCGGCCGCCTCTGCGTGCACCGGGAGCCCAGCGAGGTGCGTATTGTCGACATCGCCCTGTTGCCGGCCTGGCACGGCCAGGGGATTGGCAGCCGTTTGCTGCACGACATTCTGGCCCAGGCCGATGCCCTGAGTCAGTCCTGCAGCCTCAGCGTTCGAACACGGCAGCCCGGCCCGCGCTGTACTCAGCGGCTCGGCTTTCAGCCCGCCCTGACACGGCTCCTAGTTTACAGATG
>NZ_JALQCW010000071.1 GCF_023241715.1 Pseudomonas morbosilactucae | reverse complement strand
TGCAAGCTGCAAGCTGCAAGCGTGGGGCTTTTCACTTACCGCTTGAAGCTTGCAGCTTGAATCCCCCAACTACTCCTAAGGCTTCCTTTTGCGCGGCCCGGTGTTGAATACGGGCACTTTGCGTACGGGTTTGGCCGCTGGCGCTTCGGCCACATCACCGCTGTCCACCCATTTGCCCAGGTTGCGTTTGCCGCCCCCGGAGGTTTTCGGCTTTTTGGGTTTCTTCGGCTTCTTGATCACCTGGCCACTGGCGTCGGTGTCCGGCACCCGGTGCTCCGGTTCGAAATCCTGCTCCATGTGACGGGTCAGGGTCTGGCGGGTCAGGGTCTCGATGGCCGACAGCAGGTTCACTTCGTCGGCACACACCAGGGAGATCGCCTCACCGGTGGCACCGGCGCGGCCGGTACGGCCGATGCGGTGAATGTAATCCTCGGCCACGATCGGCAGGTCGAAGTTCACCACCAGCGGCAGGTCTTCAATGTCCAGGCCACGGGCTGCCACATCGGTGGCCACCAGGATCTGGATTTCGCTGGCCTTGAACCGGTCCAGGGCGCGCTGACGGGTGGCCTGGGGTTTGTCGCCGTGGATGCCGTCGGCATTCACGCCCTGGCCTTGAAGTTTTTCCACCAGGGCGTCCACGCCGTTGCGGGTCTTGGCGAACACCAGCACCTGCTTCCAGCGGTTCTTGCGCAGCAGGTGGCTGAACAGCTCCGGCTTGCGCTTCTTGTCCACCGTCACCACCCATTGCTTGACGCTGCTGGCCGCCACGTTGCGCGGGCTGACTTCAATGCTCAGCGGGTCATTGAGCATCTGCCCGGCCAAGGCGCGGATAGCGTCGGAGAAGGTGGCGGAAAACAGCAGGGTCTGACGCTGCTTGGGCAGCGCGGCGTAGATGTCCTTGAGCTCTTCGGAGAAACCCAGGTCGAGCATGCGGTCGGCCTCGTCCAGGACCAGGGTCTGCAACTGGCTGAACTTCACCGCGTTCTGCCGGTGCAGGTCGAGCAGGCGGCCGGGCGTGGCCACCAGCAGGTCAATGCCTTTGCGCAGTTTCATCATCTGTGGGTTGATGCTGACCCCGCCGTACACCGCATAGGTGCTCAGCGGCAGGTGTTCGGCGTACTGGCGCACGCTCTCATGTACCTGCTCGGCCAGTTCCCGGGTCGGCACCAGGATCAGCGCACGCACCGAGTTGCTGGTGACCTTCGGCCCCTCCATGGTCAGCCGCTGCAACAGCGGCAAGGCGAAACCACCGGTCTTGCCGGTGCCGGTCTGGGCCGCCGCCATCAGGTCACGACCGGCCAGCACCGCAGGCACGGCCTGAGCCTGCACTGGGGTCGGGGTCTGGTAACCGAGGGTTTCGAGGGCGCGCAGCAAGGGTTCGATCAGGCCAAGGGTGGCGAATGTCATGGGGGTACCGTAGGAAAAAGTCAGCACAGGAAGGCAATGGGCGGCAGTTTACCTTAATTCAGGGCCGCGCTCCCGGGCCGCACCGCAGGGCCCGAGACGCCCACGGTCAAGCCTGATGCGGTATGCTCGCCGCCCTCACATACCCCATGGCCTGACACGGGTCACCCGAGGACGCGCAGCCCCGTCCCTCAACCCACTGCCTGGCCAATAAAGGAGTTCCACCCCCCATGGACAGCCAAAACCCCTTCCAGGCCCCTGCCGCCGAACTGCTCGCCAACCAGGCACCGGCCCAGAGCCCACGCCTCTACAGCGTCGCGGCGGTCGGCCTGGGCACGTTTGTCGGCACCTCGGTGGCCGGCGCCTATTTCATCACTCAGAACCTCAAGGCGCTGGGACGTGAGCGTGAAGTCAACAAGGTCTGGGCCATGGGCATCGGCATCTTTATCGCCATGACCCTGGCCGGCTTTCTGCTGCCGGACAGCGTCCCCGGGATCGTTTTCATCCTGCCGCCGATCTTTGCGATGAACACCTACGCCCGCCAGTTGCTCGGCCCACAGCTACAGATCCACGAGCACTTCTTCTCGTTATGGCGCGCGGTGGGTATCGGCCTGCTGTTCTCCCTGGTCGTGGTGGTGGCACTCATCGCCGTGGTGATGCTCAGCGGCTTTGAGTGACCTTCAGGGCTGAAACCAGAACGCCGGGCACTGCCCGGCGTTTTTTATGGCGCGCCGGTGCAACGCCTGGCCGCTGAACCCAACACCCGGCAAAACCACTGCCTAACGGCCATTTCAGCCCCTGGCCACGCAGATTCCTTAGGACCGGTACTAAAAGCCCCCCTCTCGATGTACGGCACCCAGGCCACTGCCTATGATGCCCGCCGCCGGCACAACTCCTTCTCCACACCCTCAGCGCGGACGCTTTAGCGGGCCTGTTCGCCAGGCGTTGCGCCGCGCTGGGTTTTTTCAGGAATGGTTATGTCGAGCTTCACCTTGAACCCCTTGTCCCGCGCCAGCCGTCTCTGGATCGCCAGCCTGGGAAGCGCCCTGCTGTTGCCCCTCAGTGGCATGGCCCTGGCCCATGAAGAACCCGTCACCAGCGCGCAGTCAGGCAGTGAACGCCGGATCAGCGGTCACTTCATCAACCTCCAGGCACTGACCGCCCACCCACAGCAGCGCACAGTCATCGAAGCGGGAACCGAACGCCTGCAGGAGGAAATCGGCCTGCGCATCCGCAACCTGGTGGCGCAGCCCAATGACCGCTTCAAAGACCTCCGAGTCATGACCGGTCAACTCGAAGGCCGCGCCCGCTCGCTGAGCCCGCCCGGGGAAATGACCCTGGTGGCCCGTGAGGACGGCAGCTTCATCGCCCTGCTGCCTGACGCCCACGCGATCATTCGCGGCCAGGCCAACGGCGAGCAGCAGTTGATCCGTCTCGACGCCCACCCCCAGGCGCCGGGCAACATCGACTACGTGGAAAGCGACGTGGTCGAGACGCCGCAGGTGTTGGAAACCCTGAGCGGCCAACGCAGCCTGCAACTCAACCGCAACGCCCAGGGCGAAACCGTGATCGACGTGCTCGCCGGTTTCTCCCAGGTAGCAGTCGACTACATCGGCGACCACGAAGCCTATGCCCTGGCCCAGATCGCCGCCGTCAACCGTGCCCTGAAACAGTCCCTGGTCCAGGGGGTGCGCCTGCGCCTGGTAGGAACTCAGGTGATCCCCGGTGACTACCCGATTACCGCCGCTGCCGGCACCGGCAGCCTGGGCAAGATCAGCACCCTGTTCGCCGAAGGCATGAAGCAATACAGCCCTGACATGGTGGCGGCATTCGTCAAAGGCATACCCGGCGAAGACACTGCCGTGGGCTGGGGTTATGTCGGTGGCCGCTACACCATCAACTACGTCGGCTCGGCCACCGTCTTCCGTCATGAAATCGGTCACAACGCCGGCGGCCATCACTGTTCCAACGGTTCCAGCTACAAATTCGGTCATAACAACGGCTCGGTCGGCAGCATCATGTGCGGCAACAACATCGGCTACTTCTCCAACCCCGATGTGAAAGACATCCGCGGGGTGCCGATTGGCGATGCACGCACCGCCAACATGGCGCGGGTATGGCGTGAAAACGCGGCAAGAATGTCCGCCTTCGCCCCTGCCGTGGTGCCCCTGGCCGAGGAACAGTCGAGCCGGACCCTCGAAGAGCGGGTCAGCCTGGACCAGAACCAGTGGCGCTACTTCCCGATTGACGTGGCCCCTGGCACAGAGCGCCTGGTGTTCATGATCACCAGCGGCGAGCGCACCGAGCACCCGGCAGCCACCCAGTTGCTGATCAAGCGTGGCGCCCAGCCGAGCCTCAGCGATTACGACTATCGCTCCCAGGAAAGTGCCGGGCCGTCGCTGGGGGTGAACAACCCGCAAGCCGGCCGTTGGTACCTGGCCGTGCGTGGCAACAAGAGCAAGGCAGTCTCTGACCTGGCCCTCGATGGTTTCAGCTACGCCAACCCGAGTGAAACCGCCCAGGCGCGTTACCTGAAGCTGGTGGCGACCTCGTCGGTGGACGGCAAGGACACTGCCAGCGTGGCTGAATTGCTGCTGGCCGACGCCAAGGGCCAATCGCTGCCACGCAGCAGCTGGCGTGTCCTGTCCACCAGCAGCGCCGTGGCCGGCTCCGCCGCAGGGGCTCACGTCCTCGACGGCAACCCCAAGTCCTACTGGAGCTCCGCCGCCGGTGCGCGCTACCCCCACGAGATCGTGATTGACCTGGGTGCAGACAGCCGCTTCTCGCAGTTGCATTACCTGCCCCGCCAGGACGCAGGCCAGGCCGGCAACATCAAGGGCTACCAGGTGTATGGCAGCAACAACCCAAGCGGCACCTGGAACTTGCTCGCCGATGGCGAATTCAGCGCCGACAACCAAGTCAAGGCAGCGTCGCTGAAGCCTGTGGATGCGGGCCAAGCCCCCGTGCCGGTCATCAATGGCAAGAGCCAAGCCAACGCTGGGGACAAGATCGTGCTGGACGCTTCCGCCTCCAGCGATCCGCAAGGCAACGCCCTGAGCTTCACCTGGCAAGCCTCGCCCAAGCTGGACTTCAGTTTCGCTGGCGCGCAGATCAGCTTTACCGCCCCCGAACTGACGGAGGACACCCGCTACGCCTTCACCCTGACCTTGAGCAACGGCAAGCAAAGCAGCACCCGCACCCACGACGTGCTGATTAAGGGCAAAGCCGCCACCGCCAGTTGCAAACCCGAGTGGAAAGTCGGTGGCACCTACGTCGCCAATGATGTGGTGCAGTGGAAAGGTCGTCAGTACCAGGCTCGCTGGTGGACATCCGGCAGCGAGCCGGGCACCCCCTCGTTCACCGGGCCCGATGGCGCCGGCAAAGTCTGGCGTGACCTCGGCCCCTGCCAGAGCGGTGGCGATAAACCGAGCGAACCGCCCGTGGAAGAGATCAAGCCGCCGGTGGCGATTATTGGCGGCGCGACCCAGGCCAAGGGCGGTGACACGGTCTACCTCAACGCCACTGACTCCAAGGACCCGGCCGGACTGGCCCTGAGTTACAACTGGAGCCTGAGCCCCAGCGTGGGCTTCCAGGCGGCGGGCTCACTGATGAAGTTCGTCGCCCCGAACGTCGCCCAGGACACGACCTACAAGGTCACCCTGACGGTGAGCAACGGCAAACACAGCGCAACCCGCGTGCATAACGTCAAGGTCCTGGCCGACACCGTGGAAAAACCCGTCGGCTGCCAAGGCCCATGGAGCCCGGCAGGCACCTACTGGGAAAACGATAAGGTCAGCCACAAGGGGCGCTTCTACACCGCTCGCTGGTGGACCAAAGGCAATGAGCCGGGCAACCCGGCGTTCACCGGCATAGAGGGCGCCGGCAAGGTCTGGCGTGACGAGGGCGCCTGCAACTGATACACGGGCGGTCGCTGACCCTGCTTCAGCGGCCGCCCCTGCCCCTCACCGCCTGGCTGCTCAGGCCACCTCTTGCTGGACCACCGCCTTGGGCTTGCGCCACTGAGGCAAGCCGATCAGCACCACGGCACTGATAATGACCACCATCGCCAGGGCCTCTTCCATCCCGATGGTCTCGCCCACGAATACGATGCCCAGCAACACCGCCACCGCCGGATTGACATAGGCGTAGCTGGTCGCGGCCGCCGGGCGCACGTTTTTCAGCAGGTACATGTATGCGTTGAAGGCAATGATCGACCCGAAGCCGGTCAGGTAGGCCAAGGCGGCCCAACCTTCCAAAGGCGGCATGCTGTCCAGTTGCTCGCCGCTCATGGCACTGGCGATCAACAGCACCACCCCGCCCACAAGCATTTCCGCGGCGCTGGCCATTGCCCCTTGAGGCAGCGGCAAGTGCTTGCTCCAGACCGAACCGAAGGCCCAGGCCGCCGCTGCAAACAGCAACAACGCCGCGCCCAGGGGGCTCGATTGCAGGTTGGAGCCCAGGTTGAGCATGCCGATACCAATCAGCCCAAGGGCGATGCCGGCCCACTCCAGGCGGGTGTTGCGCGCGCCCCAGAAGTAACCGCACAGCAGGGTGAACAGCGGCACCGTGGCCACTGCGAGGGCCGCAACGCCGGAAGTCACGCCCGTGTGCTCGGCCACACTGACCGCGCCGTTGCCGCAACTGAGCAGCAGGATGCCGATCATCCCGGCGGCCTTCCACTGCGCCCAGGTGGGTGCCGGCACGCCGCGCCAGCGCAGGTAGCCATACATCAGCGCGCCGGCGATCACGAAACGGATGCCCCCCAGCATCAGCGGCGGCCAGTACTGGACGCCGATGCGGATCACCAGATAGGTCGACCCCCAGATCACATACAACGCAAAAAAAGCCGCGATCAGCGGCAAGGGAAAACGGCGTGAACCAGGCATGGGGGGAGCACTCGCAGGCAGGCAAGAAAGAGCCTTATTCTAAAAAAGCCGGTCACGATAACTAAGCTACAAAAACTGTTTAAAAGGCCCATACACTTTTCAAACCCTTGAGTTAAGGGCTATATACCGTGCTTTCGAAAGCCGGCCACTTTAGGAGCCTTGGATGGACAAATACGACCGCATGCTGCTCGCCGGCCTGCTGGAAAACGGCCGGGCGAGCTACGCCGACCTGGCGCGCAAGGTCAACCTGTCGCCCCCGGCCGTGGCCGAGCGCGTGGCCAAGCTGGAGGCCAGCGGCGTGATCACCGGTTATCAGGCCAAGGTCGACATGGCCAAGCTGGGGCTACCGATCCAGTGCGTGATCGAACTGCGCCTGGCGCAACACGGCAACCAAAAGGCCTATGACGAGTTGATCAGCATCCCGCAACTGACCGAATGCCACCGGGTGACCGGCGATCCCTGCGTAATCATGCAAGCGGCCGTGGGCTCGATGCCGGAACTGGAGGAACTGATCAACCGGGTGGCTCAGTTCGGTTTCAGCAAAACATCCATTGTGCTGTCGAGCGCCATCGAGCGGCGCGTGCCCCTGGGGCAACTGGAAAACGCCACCAAGCCAGGCTGACGCGAGCGGCTGCGGCCGAGGCTAGACGCCGCGCTGACGCTTGAGGTGCTCGGGGATTTTCGCTGCAGGGACCTTCTGCAACTTGCACAGAAAATCATGGGACAGCTCGCGCAAACCGTGGGTTTGGCGCAGCTCCTGGGCCAGGTGCGCGGTGAGGTTGGCGGCCATCTCGGCATCGGCCATGGCCCGGTGAGCCTGACCGGTGTGGGGCAGGCTGGCGTAAGTGGTCAGGGTGCCAAGCTTGTGGTTCGGTGCCGCCGGCATCAGACGTCGGGCCAGCAACAGCGAACAGGCAAAATTCTGCAAGCGGGTGCGCTTGATCCGGCCCAGTTCGAAATCCCAGAACTTCTGGTCGAACGCGGCGTTGTGGGCCAGCAGCGGCGTGGTGCCGACAAACTCGTTGACCTCGTTCATCACCTGCTCCGCCGACGGCGCACTGCGCAGCATGGCGTTGCTGATGCCGGTCAGTTGCTCGATAAACGCCGGCACGCGCACGCCAGCGTTCATCAGGCTTTGGTAACGCTCGACGATGCGTCCCTGCTCCAGGATCACCACGGCAATTTCGGTGGCCCGGCAACTGCTGCTCGGGGAAATGCCAGTGGTCTCAAAGTCGATGACTGCAATGCGTTCCAAACCTGTGGAGCTCCGTAAACAAAGGGTCGATATTCAGTTCTTCAGCAGTAACGCGCCTTCAATCGGCACGTAGCGGCTGGCGGCGCGGATCAGCGAATTGGCGGTGAGCCCCGGCACGCCATACGCCACCGCTTGTACACCGTGCTTGTGGATGATGCGCTCCAACAGCATGTCGAAATCACCGTCGCCGGAGGCCAGCACCACTTCGTCGACATGGGCCGCGGCATCCATGATGTCGATGGTGATGCCCACGTCCCAGTCGCCCTTGGCCGAGCCGTCGCTGCGTTGGATATAGGGTTTGAGTTTTACCGTGAAGCCGAGGTTGCGCAGGATCTGTTGGAACTGCTGCTGCTTGCTGTCACCCCGGTCGATGGCATAGGCATAGGCCTCGACAATCTGCCCCTGCTTGCTGATATCCGCCCACAAGGCTGCGTAATTGAAGTGGCAACCATAGGCCTGACGCACGGTGTAATAGAGGTTCTGGACATCGGCGAACACCGCGATTTTCTTCACCGCTAATCCTCATGGCGCTGACGCGCATAGGCTGGGTCGGGACTCGGGGCCCGAAAAGTCGCCCAGTATGCCAGCGCAAAGGAGTGTTCCGCGAATAATCGATCCGCGGCACGGGACGCCGCGGATCGAGGGTCGATCAGACGAAGGAGTCGTCGTCGGAGAACAGCGAGCTGTCGTCGTCGCCATAGTCGGCGTCGCTGAGGCCGCCCTGGTCGTTGTTGCCCCAGTTGTCGTTGTTGGCCAGGCGCGGCTCGTCATTGCCCCAGCCACCCGTATCACTGGCTGGTGCGGGCTCTTCCTTGATCACCTCAACGATTTCCTGAGGCTGCTGCTGGCTGTGGAACAGGCTGCTGATGCCCTGCGCCAGCATCACCCCGCCCGCCACACCGGCTGCGGTTTTCAGGGCACCGCCGAGAAAGCCGCTGCCGGCGGCGGGAGCCTGTTGGGGTGGTGGTGCATAGTTTTGCTGGCCGGCGCCATAGCCCGGCTGCCCTGAACCGTAGTTTGGCGGCGGAGCATTGAAGTTCTGTTGTGGCGCGCCCCCAGCGGAAGGCCGACCCGGCTCACGCCAGCCGCCCCCTGAAGATGGCGGTGCACTCGGCGCTGGGGCCGACTCTCGGGGCCCGCCACCAAAGATGCTGGAAAGAAAACCGCCACTGCTGGGGGCCGCTGCCGGCGCCTGAGCCTTGGCTTGCTGCAGGGCGTCTTGCAGTTGCTGGACCTGCTGGTTCAATTGCTGGTTCTGTTCATCGAGGCTCTTGAGTGCAGCCTCCTGCACCAGAATCGCCTGGGTCATGAAATACCCCGCCGTGGGCTGGCGGGTCAGATGCTCCTTGATCAACGCCTCGGCCTGGGCGTCACGCGGGGCTGAATCCTTTTCGGCTTGCTGCAACCGTGAAAACAGTCCATCGATCAGGGTTTGCTCTTGGTGGTTCATGGCGACCTCTTTAGATTGCCGGTAGGAATCTGGTCCTTGGCCAGTGTGGCCAGGGTGCGCACCAGTAATGGGGCCTGCCATCGGGCTTTCAATGGCCTTTACCCAAGCTTTACGTTTGCTCGTGGCCCGGCTGCATCGGTTAAAGTGGCGGACCGCTTTGCGACCTGCGACCCCAATCGATGAATCCATTAGATGTACTCCGCGACTCGCTGTATTTCTTCCGCCGTCACCTGGGGCAGATCGCCCAGCTGTGCCTGCCGCTGGTGGTGTTCGAGGCCCTGCTGCAACACGCGGTGGACACTGCCCTGGGGCCAGAGGCTTCGCCCGGCTACAGCCTGGTGGTGGGGTTGCTGCTCTACCCGCTGTACACCGGTGCGCTGATTCTGTTCCTCGACGCCCGCAGCCGCGGCGAGTCGCCCCGCACCCGCGATGTGCTGGCCATGGCCCTGAGCCTGTGGCCACGCTTCGCCCTGCTGACCGCGGTCAGCACTTTGCTGATCATGCTCGGCCTGTCGCTGTATTTCCTGCCCGGGCTGTGGCTGATGGTGATGCTGGCATTCGCCGAGTACCTGCTGGTGCTCAAGGGCCTGCATCCGCTGGCGGCGATCAAGCAAAGCTTTCGCCTGAGCCGGGGGCATTTCCTGCGCATCCTGGTGTGCATCCTCTGTGTGATGGTGCCGCTGTGGCTGCTCAAGCGCGCCAGCCTGGAGGTCTACCCGGAGCCGCAGAACGCCATGCTTTCGCTGCTGATCGACAGCACCCACAGCTTTTTGCAGTTGTTCACCTGCGTGGTGCTGTACCGCCTGTTCACCCTGGTCAGCGAACGTGCCGAACGCCCCTGAATAATGCGCTGGCCGCTCTGCCCCTTGGGCTGCGGCCACGCTCTCGGTTATGCTCGGGCGCACTCCTGGATCGCCATAAGCCGAGCCGATGACCCGTCTACTTCGCTCCATCCTGTTGGCCCTGCTGTTAATCGCGGTGCTGCTCGCCAGCCTCACCTACAGCCTGACCTGGCGCCCCGAAGCCAAGGCCCCGGCACCCGTCAGTTGCAGCGCCGGCGCCAGCCCGCTGGTGCCGGGCCAGGCGCTCAAGGTGATGACCTGGAACGTCCAGTACCTGGCCGGCAAGCGTTATGTGTTCTGGAACGACCAGGCCCATGGCGAGGATGAGCAGCCCACCGTCGAGGACATGGCCTTCAGCCTTGATGAAGTGGCCCGGGTCATTCGGGACGAACAACCGGACTTGGTGCTGTTGCAGGAACTGGATGACGGCGCCAAGGCCAGCGACTACCAGAACCAGCTCAAACTGCTTCAGGAACGCCTCACCGACCTCTACCCCTGCAGCACCCAGGCGTTCGACTGGAAAGCCGATTTCGTACCCTGGCCCCAGGTGTTCGGCAGTGTCGGCCGGCAACTGGCAACCCTCAGCCGCTACCGCATCGAACATGCCGAACGCGTGCAATTACCGGTTGCTCCGGCGAACCTCTTCAGCCGCCAGTTCCAGCCCAAGGACGCCTTGCTGGTGAGTTACCTGCCCATCAGCGACGGTGGGCAGATCGCGGTTCTCAACACCCACCTGGAACGTCCGCGACGGGCTGATGACACCCTGAAAACCCAAGTCACGGCGATTGCCAAGGTGCTGGACAAGTTCGAAGGCCGGGGCACACCGTGGTTGATCGGCGGCGACTTCAACTTGCTGCCCCTGAGCCAGTACCAGCGCCTGGCCCCGGAACAGCGGGCGCCTTACGCCGCCGATAGCGCGCTGCACGTGTTGTGGGACAAGTACCCGATGATCCCGACCAACACCCAGGCCAGCGGCGTCGATCGCGCCAACTGGCTGACTCACTACCCCAACGACCCAAGCCTCAGCGGCCCGGACCGCACCGTCGATTACCTGTTCTACAGCCCACGGATCAAACGGGTGGAAGCCCGGGTGAGGCAGGACGACACCTTGCGCATCTCTGACCACTTGCCCGTGCTGGCGCGCTTCCTGTTGCCGGCCGCGCAGTAGCGCCCGCCCCTATTTGCGCGGCTTGACCCGGGCCGTGGCTTCGGCCACCAGCGGGTCGTCCGGCCAGTAGTGTTTCGGGTAGCGGCCCTTGAGGTCCTTCTTCACCTCCGCGTAGGTGCTGCGCCAGAAGTTCGCCAGGTCCTGGGTCACCTGCACCGGACGCCGGGCGGGCGACAGCAGGTGCAACTTCACCACCTGCCGGCCACCGGCGATGCGCGGGGTCTCGGCCAGGCCGAACAACTCTTGCAGGCGTACCGCGAGAATCGGCGGCTGCTCGCTGTAGTCCAGGCGGATCGACGACCCCGAGGGCACCGACAGATGCTGCGGTGCCTGCTCTTCAAGGCGCTGGGGCAGCGGCCAGGGCAGCAGGTTATGGAGCATATTGGCCAAGTGCAGATTGGCGAAATGGCTCAGCCGCGAAACCTTGCCCAAGTAAGGCCGCAGCCAGTGTTCCAGATCCTTGAGCAAGGCACTGTCGCTGACATCCGGCCATTCGCTCTGCCCCTTGGCGCTCAGCTCAAGTTTCCGCAGCAAGGCCACCCGCGCCTGCCACTGGCGCAGCTCCGGGGTCCAGGGCAGCAGCTCCAGGCCCTTGCGCCGCACCAAGTTGACCAGCGCCTGGCTGCGCGCCGTTTCATCCAGACCGGTCAAGGGTTCACGGCTGAGCACCAGCTCACCCACCTTGCGCTGGCGCTCGGCACGCAGCACGCCTTCTCGCTCGTCCCAATCCAGTTGGTCGACGCTGCGCACCTGCTCGGCAAGCACGGAGTCGAACAGCGTCGGATCAAAATCCGCCGCCAGGTAAATACGCTCTTCGCGCTGCCCCTGGCGGCTGCCCAAATCAGCAATCACCAGCCACGGCTGCTTCATCAGGTTGTCGGCTTCACTGAACAATGCCGCGCGGCCATTGGCCAAGCGATATTCAGCACCACCCGGACGGCGTTGCTGGGCGACTCGATCCGGATAGGCCAGCGCCAACAAGGCGCCGAGCCAGCGGGGATGTTCAGGGTCGGCCACCGGCTCACTCGCCGGCCCGCGCAAGTAACCGCGATATTGCCGGGCCAATTGTCGCGCCCGCTGCACGCCACCCTGAGCGCCACGGGCAGCACGCGCCTCACCGGCGAGCAAGGACAGGCGGCTGTGCAGATCAGCGCCGGCGCCGCGCAGGATGTCCCGCTCGCCGAGCAACGCCGCCACGTCACAGGCCATGTTCGCCAAGCCCAGGGCCTGGCCGCGCAGCAACAAATGGGCGATCCGCGGGTGCGCCGGCAACTCGGCCATGGCCTGGCCATGACGGGTCAGGCTGCTGTCCTCGCCAGCCGTGATGTTCAGAGCGCCCAGGCGTTCGAGCAAATCCTGCGCCTGTGCATAAGCCGCCCCGGGCGGCACGTCCAGCCACACCAATTGCCCCGGGGTCACGCCCCAGCGCGCCAGTTGCAGGGCCAGCCCCGCGAGGTCGGCCTGGAGAATTTCCGCGCTGGCGTAGGCGGCCAGTTGCTCGTGCTGGTCTTCGGACCACAGGCGGTAACACACCCCCGGTTCCAGGCGCCCGGCGCGGCCGGCGCGCTGGGTGGCGCTGGCCCGGGAGATACGCTGGGTGTCGAGGCGGGTCATGCCGCTGCCCGGATCGAAACGCGGCACCCGGGCCAGGCCGGCATCAATCACCACCCGCACACCGTCGATGGTCAGGCTGGTTTCGGCAATGTTGGTGGCCAGCACCACTTTGCGCTGGCCGGCGGGGGCCGGGTCGATGGCCGCCCGCTGCGCCGCCAGGTCCAGTTCGCCGTGCAACGGGCAGAGCAACACATCACTGCCCTCGCCCAGGGCCTCGACCAACTGTTGATGGACCCGGCGAATTTCCGCCTGCCCCGGCAGGAACACCAGCAAGCTGCCGTGTTCGTCGTTGAGGGCTTCAAGAATGGTTTGCAGCACCCGGGGCTCGATGAACTCCCCAGCCTGGAACGGCCGTCCCCAGCGCTGCACCACCGGGAACATGCGGCCCTGGCTGCGCAGGATCGGCGCATCATCCAGCAGCCCGGCCAGGCGCTCGCCTTCCAGAGTGGCCGACATCAGGAGGATTTTCAGCGGCTGTTCATCACGGAACAATTCCCGGCCGTTGAGGCTCAAGGCCAGGGCCAGGTCAGCGTCCAGGCTGCGCTCGTGGAACTCATCGAAAATCAACAGGCCCACGCCTTCCAGGGCCGGGTCGTCCTGCAGGCGCCGGGTGAGGATGCCCTCGGTGACCACTTCGATCCGGGTCTTGGGGCCGACCTTGCTGTCGAGGCGGATCCGGTAACCCACGGTCTCGCCGACTTTTTCTCCCAGCTCACTGGCCAGGCGCTCGGCCGCCGCACGCGCTGCCAGACGCCGGGGTTCGAGCATCAGGATGGTCTGCCCGGCCAGCCAGGCTTCCTGCAACAGTGCCAAGGGCACGCGGGTGGTCTTGCCGGCACCGGGCGGCGCTTCGAGCACCGCTTCGTGGCGTGTCGCCAAGGCTTCACGCAGTGCAGGTAAAACTTCATCGATTGGCAGAGAATTCATGCTGGCTCCAAAACAGAGGCGCGAGTATAACGGCGAACTGCCTGGCGTTAATCACGGTCTGACCTCAAACCGACAACGCTTTATCGACCTTTCATCACGTGCTTGCTCAGGAGATTTCCATGCGTATTCCCTTCCGTGTCATTGGTGGCGTCCTGGTCGCCAGCCTGCTGACCCAGGTCACGGCCTGCGGTTCGATCTTCTTCCCGGATCGGCGCGGCCAGATCGAAGGCAAGCTCGACCCGGTGGTGGTGGCCCTGGACGCCGTGGGCCTGCTGTTCTACGTGATTCCCGGGTTGATCGCCTTCGGCATCGACTTCGCCACCGGCGCGATCTACCTGGAGCCGGGCAAGACCGCACAGATCGCCCCGGAAAAACTCCAGCAAGCCATCGGCGCCGACGGCAAGGTCGACAACCGCAAGTTGCAGGCGATCCTCGAAAGCGAACTGGGCGGCAGCTTCCCCCTGGATGACCCACGTCTGATCCAGCACAAAGGCAGCGTGCAACAACTGGCGCTGTACGGCCTGAAACCTTCTGCCTGAATGCACCGCTGAAGGAACCTCGCGCATGAGCAGCAGCCCGGAACACGCCCGCCTGTTACGCCTGGCCACCCGGGCCTCGCTGGCGGTGGCGAGCATCCTGATCGTCAGCAAGGCCATCGCCTGGTGGCTAAGCGGCTCGGTCAGCCTGCTGGCCGGCCTGACCGACTCGCTACTGGATGGCGCGGCATCCTTTCTCAACCTGCTGGCAGTGCACTACGCCCTGCGCCCGGCCGATGACGACCACCGTTACGGCCACGGCAAGGCGGAATCCCTGTCGGGCATGGCCCAGGCCCTGTTCATTGCCGTCAGTGCAGTGCTGATTGCCTTCCAGGCCGTTGAACGCCTGAAAAACCCCGAGCCTCTCGGGGCGCCCTGGATCGGCATAGGCGTAATGCTGCTGTCACTGGCGCTGACCGTGGCGTTGCTGATGGTGCAGCACCGGGTGATCCGCGAAACCGGTTCCACCGCCGTGCGCGCCGACTCGCTGCACTACCGCTCCGATCTGCTGCTCAATGCCAGCATCCTGGTCGCACTGGTGCTGGCGAGCTTCGGCTGGCAACAACTGGACGCCTGGTTCGGTTTGGCGATTGCCGTCTACATCCTCTGGAGCGCCCTGCAGATTGCCCGCGAAAGCGTTGCCGTGTTGATGGATGAGGAACTGCCGCCAGACGTCAGCCAGCACATGCTGGAACTGGCCTGCAGTGTGCCCGGAGTGTTGGGGGCCCACGATTTGCGCACGCGCATTTCCGGCAATCACTGGTTCGTGCAACTGCACCTGGAATTGCCGGGGGAACTGAGCCTATCGGTGGCCCACAGCATCAGCGATCAAGCTGCCGACGCCATTCACACCGCCTACCCACGGGCCGAAGTGCTGGTGCACGCCGACCCGCAAGAAGTGGTTGAGGCCGCCCGGGCTCAGTAAGTGACCTGGTAGCCGCGCGAACTCAGGCAATTGCCCTGGGCCTGACGGTAGGTCTGCACCACTTGGGGCGCTGGCGGGTAGGTCATTGCCGCCGGGTCGAAGCCGCTTTGCTGCACTGCCCAGCGATAGCAATCGTAGCGATCCTGATCGACCTGTTGCGGGGGCTGGCCGTTGATGGGGTAGGCCACCACGTCATACCCGCTGTTGACCGGTTGCGGCTGCGCCACCGGCGGCTCGACCACTACATATTCTCGGGTATTGGCTTCGTAGGTGTAGTAGGCGCCGGCGGCGAGGAAGAACAGCGCGCTGCCGATCCATACTTCACGGGCATAGTCCGGCAGGTAGCCCACGCGGATCCCGTAGGGCGGCCGTACCACGACATAACGCGGACCCTGGGGCTGGTACCAATAGCCACCGGAGAAGAAATAGTCGCGCCCACGGTAAGGCACACGGAAGTTGCGATCCGGAAACCGATCGACCACGTAACCCGGCCGGTGTTGCGGGCCGGGGCCCCAACCATTGCCACGGCCATCCGGACGACCCGGCCAGCGCTGATCGTTGCTCGGACGCGCCCCCGGGCCGCCCGCTTGCCAATGCTGATTGCCGTCGTTGCGCCGTGGAATGTCCTGGTAGTAGCCCCGTTGCGGTTCCTGGGTCTGCCGAACGGTGTCGGGGCGCCCCTGGATCGGCAGGTTATTGCCCGGCTGCGACACTGGGCGGCCCTGGCCATTCGGGTCTTGCTGGGGGCGATCTTGCTGCTGACGGTTTTGCCACTGGCCACCGGCGTTCTGGCCGTTGTGTTCGAACTTCTGGCTGTTGTCGCCCCGAATGATTTCATTCTGTGGACGCGGCGCATTGTTCTGGGAACGGCCCTGCGCCGCCTCATTACGGCCCGGGTTCTGCTCACCGCGGCCCGGGTTGCCTTCCGGGCGACGCTGGCTGTTGTCAGGGCGCTGTTGATTGTTTTCCGCCCGCGGCTGGCTCGGTGCCGGACGCGCTTCGGGGCCACGCTGCCCCGCATTGTTATTACCGCCGTGGGGAGGCCGTTGCTGGCCCTCATCATGCTCTTCTGCCAGGAGCTGGGTCGTCACACTTGCACACAGCAAACCAACACCTGCCAAACGCCAGATGCGCGATTTCATGCTATTCCTCACTGCGGATGGGGGCCTGAACATAAGACTGGAAAAGCACAGGCGCGTTCGGCGACAGATTATCAGTCGCGCAACTTATTTCGCAGGCAATAAAAAAGGGCGACCCGTCGGCCGCCCCTTGAGATTTTGTCCGTGCTCGACGCTTTTGACGCCGGCTCACCTCACGCCGTCTTCTGGACAGTGTGTAGCCCGGGGGCCGACTCAACCCTGTGGGGTTGGCGACCGCGGCAGGCCTGATTCGGCGGGCCGCATTGGACTCTGTGTCCGGGCAGTGATTCTGGTGATAAGAATAGGCCTATGGGGCCGACAGCGGATTGCGAATATTGCTCAATAAAACACTACTTGCGCAATTTTTAACCCTAGATAGATAATCTGTCGCAATATTTAAGACAAAGGCCCGAACGATGAGCAAACTCGACCGCTACGACCTAAGTATTTTGGCGGAATTGCAACGCGACGCGCGCATCTCCAACCAGGAACTGGCCGAGCGCATCGGCCTGTCGCCGTCCCCCTGTTCGCGCCGGGTCAAGCAACTGGAAGACGACGGGTACATCAGCCGCCAGGTCGCACTGCTGGACCGCAAGATGCTCGGCCTGAGCCTGACCGCCTACGTGCTGATCGGCATGGATCGGCACACGCCGGAGCGTTTCGAGAACTTCGAAGCGGCGATCCGCAACCTGCCCCAGGTCCTGGAGTGCAGCCTGGTGACCGGGATGGACGCCGACTATCAGCTCAAGGTGCTGGTACCAGACATGGACCACTACCAAAAACTGCTGCTGGGCCACTTGACCCGCATCGAAGGCGTGACCAGCGTGCGCTCCAGTTTCGTGCTCAACCAAGTACTGAACAGCACGGAACTGCCCCTGACCCACCTGCGCAGCTGATCCTGACCACCTCCCCCTGTCGCCAGCTTGCCGGCGAAGAGGCCCTTCAGAGTGGCGTTGACCCGGTGGGCGCTATCGCTGGCGAGCCAGCGCCTCTATAAGCCGGGCACGACGTGTGGGCTGTGGCGACGTAACGCACGCAGATCAATGCTTGGCCAGTATCCCTTGGCGTATACTCGCCCCGCCTTTTTTTGCCCTGCCTGCGCTGGAGAAAGTCGATGGATCCTGCCGTATTCGAAGAATGGATGATGACCGGACTGGTCAGCATCCTGATCATTTTCATGGGTTTCATCGTCTGGGACCTGGCGAAGAAATCCAAAGCCGGGCGCTTTGGTTCCTTCATCCTGTTCTTCGTCCTTGGCCTCGGCGTGGCCGCCTTCATCATCAAGAGCGTGGTGATCGGCCTGATCGAGTCGGGCGCCCTATAGGCGCGCCGGCACTTCCTTCCACTGGCCCTGATCGAGCCCCTCAAGGGTCCAGTCACCGATGCGCACACGCACCAGACGCAGGGTCGGCAACCCCACCGCAGCGGTCATGCGCCGCACCTGACGGTTGCGCCCCTCGCGAATCACCAGTTCCAGCCAGTGGGTGGGCACACTCTTGCGAAAACGCACCGGCGGGTTGCGCGGCCACAGCTCGGGCTCATCGAGTTGACGCGCCTCAGCCGGCAAGGTCATGCCGTCATTCAACTCCACCCCCTCACGCAAGCGCTGCAACTGCTCGGCGCTGGGCTCACCCTCGACTTGCACCCAATAGGTCTTGGCCAGCTTGTGCTTGGGGTCGGCGATCCGCGCCTGCAGCTGGCCGTCATTGGTCAGCAGCAGCAAACCTTCGCTGTCCCGATCCAGGCGGCCTGCCGGGTAGATGCCGGGGATGGCGATGAAATCCTTGAGGGTCGCCCGCCCTTCACCGTCGCTGAACTGGGTCAGCACATCAAACGGCTTGTTGAACAGGATCAGCTTCGGCTCGGCCGGCGGCGCCTTGGCGATGCGGCGGGGAGCGGAGGAAGACGCAGGCTTCACGCCGGGGCGGCGAGAAGGGGGACGCGGAGGACGGGACATGGCGAAGGGAAATCTAACATTCAGGGCCACTTATCCTAGTGGCCCGAACGCCAAATAACCATCCCGCAATCAGCGGAACGGCGGTTCGTCGAAGCTGCGCAGTTTGCGCGAATGCAGGGAGTTGAGCTCGGTACGCAGCAGGTCTACCGCCTCGATACCGATCTTCAAGTGCTGGCTGACCGCACGCTCATAGAAGGCGTTAGCCGAACCCGGCAGCTTGATTTCACTGTGCAGCGGCTTGTCCGAGACACACAGCAAGGTGCCGTAAGGCACTCGCAGGCGATAGCCCTGGGCCGCGATGGTGCCGCTTTCCATGTCTACCGCCACGGCGCGCGACAAGTTGATCAGCGGCCGTTCCTGGGCCCAGCGCAGTTCCCAGTTACGGTCGTCGTAGGTCAACACGGTGCCGGTGCGCAAGCGCTTCTTCAGATCGTCGCCCTTCTCCCCGGTCACGTTCGCCGCCGCCTGTTGCAGGGCCATCTGCACCTCGGCCAGGGCCGGGATCGGGATGTTCGGCGGCACCACCCGATCGAGAATGCCGTCGCGGCGCATGTAGGCGTGAGCCAGTACATAGTCGCCAATGGTCTGCGACTGCCGCAGGCCGCCACAGTGACCGATCATCAGCCAGCAGTGCGGACGCAGCACCGCCAGGTGGTCGGTGATGTTCTTGGCATTGGACGGGCCGACGCCGATATTGACCAGGGTCACGCCGTGGCCGTCGCTGGCCTGCAGGTGATAGGCCGGCATCTGATAACGGTGCCAGACCACGCCGGCGGCGATGGCCGAGGCCTCACCGTGGTCCATGTTTTTCTCGATGATCACGTTGCCCGGCAGAACCATGCGCACAAAACGCGGGTCGCTGCGCAGTTGCTCCAGGCCATGGGTGATGAACTGATCGACGTAGCGGTGATAGTTGGTCAGCAGGATCCACGGCTGCACATGGCGCCAGTCACTGCCGGTGTAGTGCACCAGGCGCCGCAGAGAGAAATCCACCCGCGCCGCATCGAACAGTGCCAGCGGCAGTGGGTCGGTATTTTCCCAGTCGTACAGGCCATCGGCGATGCCGTCGGTGGCGGCCGACAGGTCAGTGCTAGGGAATACCCGGGCCAGCACGGCAGCGGTCACGCCGGAGCCGGCCAGTTCATCGCCCTGCTCCACCACGTAAGGGTAAGGAATGTTCTGCTCGCTGACGCCCACTTCCACGGTCACCGTGAAGTCGTGCATCAAGGGCACCAACTGCTCCAGCAGGTACTTACGAAACGCCGCGGGGTGAGTGACGGTTACGCTGTAGGTGCCCGGCAACTGCACCTTGGCATAGGCCCGGGTGGTCTGTGGGACTTCACCCTGGCAGAGGTAGGTCAGGCGCAACTCGGGGTAGCGAAACAGCGCGCGCTGCTCGGCATCCGGTTCCACCCGATCCTTGAGGTAGCGCTTGAGGGCCTGGCTCAGCGCCGTGGTGGCCCGCTCATGCAACGCGGCCAGCCGGTCCACGGCTTGCTCGGCGGTTTGAACGACAATAAAAGCTTCGGTCACGGTAAGCATCCTGTGTTCTGATCTTGCAGGCGTTCATCTTGCCTGCATCGCCGTCCCACGGAAACAGCGGATTCGCCGCAGGCGCCGGCAAATCGGCGCCCATCGGATCAGAACCCTTGCACGCTGGAGCGAGCGACAATCGCCGCCACCTCCACTCCTCGCGGCAGCCCACCGTAAACCCGCCCGGCCGCGCCCAGGCGGCTGGCGATAAAGCCATCGCTGACCGCGGCATTGCCGGCCTCCAGCAGCAACTTGGCCTGCAGGGCCAGGGCGATGTCTTCGGTCAGTTGGCGAGCGCGATACTGAATATCCCCGGTGTCCTTGAAGGCCGCCTTGAGCCCTTCGATGTGGCTGGCCAGACGCCGGTCACCGTGGCCATCCCCCAACTCGGCGAACAACGCATCGAGCACCCCCGACTCTTTTGACAGGGCACGCAGCACATCCAGGCACTGCACGTTGCCGGAGCCTTCCCAGGTCGAGTTGACCGGCGCTTCGCGGTACAGGCGCGGCAGAATGCTTTCCTCGACGTAACCGGCACCGCCCATGCATTCAGCCGCTTCGTTGATCATTGCCGGGGCACGCTTGCAGATCCAATACTTGCCCACCGCCGTCACCAGCCGGGCGAAACGGGCTTCCTGAGGATCATCCTGATGGTCCAGGGCGCGGCCCATGCGCAGGCTCAGGGCCAGCGCGGCTTCGCTTTCCAGGGCCAAGTCGGCTAGCACGTTCTGCATCAGCGGCTGTTCGCTGAGCAGTCGGCCGCCTACCGTGCGATGGGCGCAGTGATGGCTGGCCTGAGTCAGGGCCTGACGCATCAACGCACTGGAGCCAACCATGCAATCGAAACGGGTCATGGCGACCATTTCAATAATGGTCGGCACACCACGCCCCTCCTCCCCCAGCATCCACGCCAGAGCCCCGCGAAACTCCACTTCGCTGGAGGCGTTGGAGCAGTTGCCGAGCTTGTTCTTCAGGCGCTGGATGTAGAACTGATTACGGCTGTCGTCGGGGCGATGCCGGGGCAGCAAGAAACAGGTCAAGCCCTTGTCGGTCTGGGCCAAAGTAAGGAAGGCATCGCACATCGGCGCCGAGCAGAACCATTTATGGCCCACTAGCTCATAGGCCTGCCCCGGTCCGGCGGCGCCCACCGGATACGCCCGGGTGGTGTTGGCCCGCACATCGGTACCGCCCTGTTTCTCGGTCATGGCCATGCCGATGGTCACGCCTGCCTTGTGTGCCATGCCGACATTGCGCGGGTCGTATTCGGTGGCCAGTACCTTGGGCAACCACTGCCCAGCGATCTCGGGCTGCAACTGCAAGGCTGGCACACAGGCAAAGGTCATGGTCAGCGGGCAACCCGTTCCTGCCTCCGCCTGGCTATGCAGGTAGGTCATGGCCGCGCGAGCCACGTGGGCGCCGGATTGGGGGTGAGCCCAAGGCAGCGAGTGCAAACCATGCTCCACCGCCGTGCCCATCAACTGGTGGTAAGCCGGGTGGAACTCCACCAGGTCGAGGCGATGCCCATAGCGGTCGTGGCTGACAAACTCCGGCTTGTTTTGATTGGCCAGAAACCCCGCCGCCATCAAGGGACCGCCGGCGAGGGCACCGTAGGCATCGATCCGCGACTCGGCCCAGCCCGCGCCGAAACGCCGAGCCCACTCTTGCAGAGGCACGTCGATTCGGTAGAGGTTGGCGCCGTCCAGCGGTGGCGGCTGATTGGTGACTTCGTGGGTTTCAGCGAACTGATGGAAGTTCATCGCGGGGCTCCTTCAGGGTGTACCAAGACCCCAAGTTAAGCACCCACTCCCCGCTGAAAAAAGCGTCATAAACGCCTAAACCCCGGCGCTTTCACCCTGTTCCGAGCACAGCACTTGGGTGAACAGCACGGCCTGCAGCTCCTCGAATTTAACCGGCTTGGCCAGGCACTCAGCACCGCCATCGGCCTGGCTGCGCTCACCGCCCAGGGGCGTGGCCAGCGCCAGCAACACGGGCAACCCAGCGCACCCCGGCAGGGACCTGGCCTGGTTGCGGAAGGTCTGGGCCGCCAGCACCGACACCTGGCAATCCAGCAGCACCGCGTCCACTGGCTGCTCGCGCAACAGCTCCAGGGCGCCGCCCAATGCGTCAGCGGTGCGCACCCGATAACCGAGCTTGAGCAACATGCCCCGCACCACCAGTTGGTTGATGCTGTCGTCGTCCACCAGCAGCACCGTGCAGTCCTGGGGCGCCCGCCGGGATTGCGAGCGCGGAGCGCCAGAGGTCGGTAACAACGGCATCCATTCGCCACCCAGCTCGACTTCCAGGCGGAAGCAGCTGCCACGCCCTGGTTCGGACTCGTGGGTCAAATGCCCACCCAGCAACTCCACCAATTGCCGACAGATCGCCAGGCCCACACCGAGCCCGCCGTATTCGCGGGTCATCGAACCATCGAGTTGGAAAAAGCGCTGATACAGCGTCGCCTCGTCCAGACCGACAAAACCGATGCCGGTGTCGATCACCGCAAAGCACAGCGCCACCCGTCCCTGGCCCGCCGGCTTGGCACTGATACGCAACACCACACCGCCGACCCGCGTGAACTTGATCGCGTTGTCCAGCAGGCACTCCAGGCACTGATTGAGCTTGTTGCGATCGCCCTGCAAACGATCCGGCACTCCCTCGGCCAGGTCGACATCAAAGCCCAGGGACTTGGCAGCCGCATTGGCACAGAACTGCACCTGCAGCGCATCCAGCAGCCCGCGCAGGCTGAACCACTCAGACTGGGCACTAAGCTTGCCGGCCTGCAACTCGGTCAGGGTGAGGATGCCGTTGACCATGCGCATCATGTCCCGGGCCGAACCGGCAGCGGTCTGCTGGTACTGCTCCAGTTCGGGATCGAGGTCGAGGGTCTGCATCAATTCCAGGGAACCGATGACGCCGTTCATCGGCGTGCGCAACTCGTGGGTCAAGGTGGCCAGGAACTCGTCCTTGAGCCGATTGCTGTGGGCCAGTTGCTGGTTGAGCACTTCCAGCTTCTGCCCGGCGTCGAACAGGGTCTGGGCCTGCTGCTCGCGCATCGCGTTGATGCGATCGGCCAGGGCCAGGGACAACAGCGCCACCTCAATCGCCGAGCCGATCTGGCTGGCGTACATGGTCAGGAATACATTGGGCAGGTAGCCGAGCACCATCAAGGTGTTGACCACGCCACCAAACAGGAACGCCGACCAGGCAATGATGAAATACCGCGCCACCCGCAGCCCCCGGCACCAGGCGACGATGCCGGAAATAAAGATCACCACGGTGAAGATCAGCGCCAGGGCCGTGGCCAGGCGCAAGGCCAGGGCGTAGCTGGTCATCAGCGACAGGGCCATGACCAATGCACTGCAAGCCATCAACAGCAGCAACAGCCGATCGACCCAGGGGCTGTGGCTGGAGGTCTGCAGGAAGCGACGGGCGAATTGGCTGCCAAAGAACGACGCGGCGCCGATGAACAGCGGCGTCGCGGCATTGGCCCACCAGGGGTTGTTGGGCCAGAAATACTCGACGGCAGCGCCGTTGACCGAAAGCTGGTAGAGACCGAAGGAGGCAATGTAGACGATGTAATAGAGGTAGCTGGTGTCGCGCACGCTGAGGTAGATGAACAGGTTGTAGACCAGCATCCCCAGCAGCACGCCGTAAATCAGCCCCAGCACATACAGGCGCACTGGTTGCGCTTCGAGGTAGGCGGTGCTGGACCAGAGCGTCACCGGGGCCTGGATCGACCCTTCGCTGGCCAGGCGCAGGAACAGCGTCTGCTGCTGATAGGGGACAAAATTCAGGTTGAACAGGTAGTTGTTCTGGCGAATCTGCCGACTGTCGAAGGGCAAGGCGTCGCCGGTACGGCCAGCCAGGCGGAAACCGCCGGAAGGGTCGGGCACGTAAAGGTCAAGGTGGTCCAGCGGCGGATAAGCCAGCTCCAGCAGCCAGGAACGCTGTGCACTGGGGTTGCCGGGGCGGTACTCAAGGTCGATCTTCAGCCAGAACGCCGAGTGCGAGTAACCGGCGTTGAGGGTCGCCTGGTCATGGGGTTTGAAATGGCCGGCCAACGCCTGGGAACTGACCTCGGCGATGGTCGCCGTGCCGCCCACGTCTTCGTAGACCTGCATCACCCGGCCCAGGGGCAGGTTTTCAGTAAACTCGTCGAATTCGACTGCGCTGGCCAACATTGGCAAGCTCAACAGCAACATCAGCAAATAGCGCATAAAGCCCCAGCGTGGCCTGTCCGGTTGTGTCAGGAAGCCCCCCATTTCCTTTGAGTCGACGTAAAACCGGCATTACCTGTTATTGGTTTGGATCCACTCTAGCATAGCCGCTGATGGCCATTGAGCACCATTGAAAGTTTTAGTTTAAAGGCTCTAGAACAAGCGTTTCAGCGTCATCCATTGAGCTAGAGCGGCCGCGTCACTGAAGGTGATTATGCCCCTCGACCGACACCGTCCAATCGCGTGCCGACAGCCGCGAAAAAAAAACGTTTGGTGGTAAGCTCGCGCACCATGAATATCTATAGCTCTCGCCCCGTTGTCCTCTGTCTCTCCGGCCACGACCCAAGTGGTGGCGCCGGCTTGCAGGCAGATATCGAAGCCCTGCTCGCTCAGGGTTGCCATGCCGCTCCGGCAGTCACCGCCCTGACCGTGCAAGACACGGTCAACGTCAGCGATTTCCGCGTCCTGGATCGCGAGTGGGTATTGGCCCAGGCCAATGCCGTGCTCAACGATTCCGAGGTGGCAGCGGTCAAGCTGGGCATGCTCGGTTCTCTGGAAATGGTCGACACCGTGGTCGAGCTGCTCCAGGCCCATCCGCACCTGCCACTGGTCTGCGACCCGGTGCTGCGTGCCGGCGGCGGCGGTCGACTGGGCAAGGACGAGGTGGGTTACGCCATGCGCGAGCGCCTCCTGCCGCTGGCCACCATCGCCACACCGAACCTTCCGGAAGCACGCATCCTGGCCGAACTGCCCGAAGGCACTGCAGACCAGTGCGCTGAAAAACTCCTGCCGTTCGTCAAGCACTTGCTGATCACCGGCGGCCATGGCGACGAACATGAAGTGCACAATCGCCTCTACAGCCGCGATGGCCGTCGCGAAACCTACACCTGCCAACGCTTGCCAGGCAGCTATCACGGCTCCGGCTGCACCCTGGCCAGCGCCCTGGCCGGGCGCCTGGCACAAGGCGAGAACCTGGCCAGTGCCGTAAAGTCGGCCCTCGATTACACCTGGCGCACCCTGCGTGACGCCGAACAGCTGGGCAAAGGCCAGTTCGTGCCCCGCCGCCTGCCACTGGACTTCTGTTCGTAACACCATGAGGCCTGCTCGATGAAACTACGTGGTCTGTACGCCATTACCGACAGCCAACTGTTGGCCGGCAAGTTTCTGCAGTATGTGGAGGCGGCGCTGGAAGGCGGCGTGACGCTGCTGCAATACCGCGACAAGAGCACGGACGAAGCCCGTCGCCTGCGAGAAGCCGAAGCGCTGCACACCCTGTGCGAACGCTACAAGACCCGCTTGATCATCAATGACGATGCAGAACTGGCAGCCCGTATCGGCGCCGGCGTGCACCTGGGCCAGACCGACGGCCCGCTGACACCCGCACGAGCCCTGCTGGGCCGCACCGCCATCATCGGTTCCACGTGCCACGCGCAATTGTCCCTGGCCGAGCAGGCCGCCAAGGAAGGCGCGAGCTATGTCGCCTTCGGTCGCTTTTTCAATTCCAACACCAAGCCCGGAGCGCCGAGCGCCAGCCTTGAACTGCTGGACCAGGCCCGCGCCAGCCTGCACCTGCCGATCTGCGTGATTGGCGGCATCACCCTGGAAAACGCCGCGCCCCTGGTGGCCCATGGTGCCGACCTGCTGGCGGTGGTCCATGGTTTGTTCGGCGCCGAAAACGCCCAGGAAGTGACGCGCCGCGCCCGCGCCTTCAACGCCCTATTCAATAGCTGATGCCTGAGAGCCCGATCATGTCTCGTTCCGAAACCCTGTTTGCCAATGCCCAGAAACACATCCCCGGCGGCGTCAATTCGCCTGTGCGGGCGTTCAAGAGCGTTGGCGGCACGCCGTTGTTCTTCAAGCACGCCGAAGGCGCCTACGTCACCGATGAAGACGACAAGCGCTACGTCGACTACGTCGGTTCCTGGGGCCCGATGATCCTCGGCCACAGCCACCCTGACGTGCTGGACGCAGTACGCAAACAGCTGGAACATGGCCTGTCCTATGGCGCACCGACCGCCATGGAAACTGAAATGGCCGACCTGGTCTGCTCGATCGTGCCGTCCATGGAAATGGTGCGCATGGTCAGCTCCGGCACCGAGGCCACCATGAGCGCCATTCGCCTGGCCCGCGGTTTCACCGGTCGCGACAGCATCATCAAATTCGAAGGCTGCTACCACGGTCACTCCGACAGCCTGCTGGTCAAAGCCGGCTCTGGCGCGCTGACCCAGGGTGTTCCCAGCTCCGCCGGGGTTCCTGCAGCGTTCGCCAAACACACCCTGACCCTGCCGTTCAACGACATCGATGCGGTGGAGAAGATGCTCGGTGAAGTCGGCCAGGAAGTGGCCTGTATCATCGTCGAGCCCGTGGCCGGCAACATGAACTGTGTGCCGCCCGCACCGGGCTTCCTCGACGGCCTGCGCCGCCTGTGCGACCAACATGGCGTGGTGCTGATTTTCGACGAAGTGATGACGGGTTTCCGCGTCGCCCTGGGTGGCGCCCAGGCGTACTACGGCGTGACCCCGGACCTGAGCACCTTCGGCAAGATCATCGGCGGCGGCATGCCGGTGGGCTGCTTCGGCGGCAAGCGCAAGATCATGGAGCACATCGCGCCGCTGGGCCCGGTCTACCAGGCCGGCACCCTGTCGGGTAACCCGCTGGCCATGGCCGCTGGCCTGACCACCCTGCGCCTGATCAGTCGCCCAGGCTTCCACGACGAGTTGAGCGACTACACCAGCCGCCTGCTCGCCGGCCTGCAGGAACGCGCCGATGCCGCGGGCATTCCCTTCGTCACCACCCAGGCCGGGGGCATGTTCGGCCTGTACTTCAGCGGCGCCGACGACATCGTCACCTTCGACGATGTGATGGCCAGCGATGCCAACCTGTTCAAGCGCTTCTTCCACCTGATGCTCGAAGGCGGCGTGTACCTGGCGCCAAGCGCCTTTGAGGCGGGCTTCACCTCGATTGCCCATGGCGACGCCGAGCTGCAATTGACACTGGACGCTGCCGAGCGCGCGTTCGCCGCCCTGAAATAACGGCCTGGCCACTGGCGCCGGCCCTGGTCGGCGTCAGCTATAACCTTCTCATTCGAACTTTTTCTGCCCGAGCAGCGCCAAATCCCCGGAAAGCGGCGGATATAGCGCCCACGCAGCAGAAAAACGAGTAAAGACTTTGTAAGGTTGGCCCTGCTTATTTCATAATGCGCGCTTATTGGATCCCTCGATGGGTCCACGCGCCCTTCAGAGGTAAGTCGATTCCCATGAACCGCACCGGCCGCGCCCTTGCACTGGGCTGCCTGTTGCTCCTTCAGCCCCTGCTCGCGCACGCACAAGCAGGCGGCAACTCGTTGTTGATCCCAGCGATGGGCCGTTGCACCCTCAATACTCAGCCACAAGATCAGGCAGAGGCCTTGGCCGCCTGCCAGAAAGCGTCTGATGAAGGGGATGCACAAGCGCAATACGAGTTGGGCGAGTTCTACTACGAAGGCAAAACCACCGAGCGCGATCTCAATCAGGCCTTGAGCTATTTCGAGAAAGCGTCGCTGCAGGGTCACGCCCAGGCGCAGTTCAAGCTCGGCACCATGTTCTTCCACGGTGAAGGCGTTCCGGCCAATAACGTCCAGGCTTATATCGTGCTGAAGATGGCGGCGGTCAATGGCGCCGAAGACGCGCTGGATACGGCCGACGAGGTCGCCGAACACATGCAGCGTGATGAATTGGAAGTCGCTACCCAGGTACTGGGGCAGATCTTCCGCAAATACCTGATGGAGTTGCAGAGCGCCGATGGGCGTTCGCCCTTCTCACCCCTGCCTTAGATTGCAGCACCCCTGACGCCAAAGCCGGCAAGCCCACTCCTGCATCAAAGACCGGAGCGCTTGCCCTTGGCTGCCTATTTTTCAGGCATCGGCATCGGGAATGGCATGACGTTGCTCATGCCCCGGGCTTCGCTGATCTTCGGCGTACCCAGGCGCTCGACTTCATCGATGCGCACTATCGAATGCATCGGCACAAAACTGCGTACCACGCCTTCGAACTGGGCCTTGAGCTTCTCTTCGCTCGGGTCGACGACCACCTGCGTGCGCTCGCCGAAGACGAACTCTTCCACTTCCAGGAAACCCCACAGATCGCTTTGATAGATCTGCTTGGCGTACATTTCGAACACCTGGCCCTGGTTGAGAAAAATCACCTTGTAGATTGGAGCTTCACGTTTGGTCATGGTGGGCGGGTAACACATCGCGGGATATAAAAGAGGGCGCGAACTATAGCATAGCTACCCGATGCGCAACGCTAGGAACCTGCGGACATGGACTCTATAATGCGCGGTTCTTTGAATCACGTGATGACCCCGTCCATGGCCAAGAAGCTATATATCGAAACCCACGGTTGCCAGATGAACGAGTACGACAGCTCTCGTATGGTGGATCTGCTGGGTGAGCATCAGGCCTTGGAAGTGACTGCTCGCGCCGAAGATGCCGACGTCATTCTGCTCAATACCTGCTCCATCCGTGAGCGCGCCCAGGACCGGGTGTACTCCCAACTGGGCCGTTGGCGCGAGCTGAAGCTGGCCAACCCGGAAATGGTCATCGCCGTCGGTGGCTGCGTGGCCAGCCAGGAAGGCGCCGCCATCCGCGACCGGGCGCCCTACGTGGACGTGGTCTTTGGCCCACAAACCCTGCACCGCCTGCCGGAAATGATTGATGCCGCACGCGCCACCAAGCTGCCGCAAGTCGACGTCTCATTCCCGGAAATCGAAAAGTTCGACCACCTGCCCGAACCCCGTATCGACGGCCCCAGCGCCTACGTCTCGGTCATGGAAGGCTGCAGCAAGTACTGCACCTTCTGCGTGGTGCCCTACACCCGCGGTGAAGAGGTCAGCCGCCCGTTCGATGACGTGATCGCCGAGATCATTCACCTGGCAGAAAACGGCGTCCGCGAGGTCACCTTGCTGGGGCAGAACGTCAACGGCTACCGCGGCCTGACCCACGACGGGCGCTTGGCGGACCTGGCGGAACTGATCCGCGTGGTCGCGGCCGTCGACGGCATCGAGCGTATTCGCTACACCACATCGCACCCGCTGGAGTTCTCCGACAGCCTGATCCAGGCCCACGCCGAGGTCCCGGAGCTGGTGAAACACCTGCACTTGCCGGTGCAGTCGGGCTCGGACCGGATTCTCGCGGCCATGAAACGCAACCACACCGTCCTGGAGTACAAATCCAAGTTGCGCAAACTGCGCGCGGCGGTGCCGGGCATCTGCATCAGTTCGGACTTTATCGTCGGCTTCCCGGGGGAAACCGAGAAAGACTTCCAGCAGACCATGAAACTGATCGAGGACGTGGGCATGGATTTCTCCTACTCCTTCGTCTACAGCCAGCGCCCGGGCACTCCGGCCGCCGACCTGGCGGACGACACCCCGGAAGCGCTGAAGAAAGAGCGCCTCAATGCACTGCAGCACCGCCTGAACCAGCAAGGTTTCGAAATCAGCCGACAAATGGTCGGCACCATCCAGCGCATCCTGGTCACGGATTACTCGAAGAAAGACCCGGGCGAACTGCAAGGGCGGACCGAGAACAACCGCATCGTCAACTTCCGTTGCGACACCCCAACGCTGATTGGCCAGTTCGCCGATGTGCATATCGACGCGGCGCAACCCCATTCCTTGCGTGGCTCGTTGCTGTTGCAGTGACCTGAAGGGGCCAGCGGGCTGACGATGGCGTCCATGAGAACGCCCGCTCCGGCCCGCTGGCGCCGACAGAAAATGCGCGGAAAGACATTGCTTCGTATAAGAGCTTTCGCACCCAGGCCACTGGCGTTATTCTTCAATTCACTTTCATTGCCGTCGGGCGGCTAATAAACGACCTTGAACGCACCCATAGAACCTCATCGTTTCATCCTCGAGCCCTTTGAGGCTCGCCGCTTCGCCAATCTGTGCGGGCAATTCGACGAGCATTTGCGCTTGATCGAACAGCGCCTGGCCATCGAAATCCGCAACCGCGGCAATCAATTCGAACTGATTGGCGACCCCAAACACACCACCTCCGCGGAAACCCTTCTGCGCCGTCTGTATCGGGAAACCAAAGCCACCGAGCTGTCGCCGGAGCTGGTGCACCTGTACCTGCAGGAATCCGCCGTGGAAGAACTGGAAAACCCGTCGGTGGCCGACGCCGCCGTCGCCTTGCGTACCAAAAAAGGCATGATTCGCCCCCGCGGCTTGAATCAGCAGCGCTACGTCAAGGAAATCCTCGGCAACGACATCAACTTCGGCATCGGCCCGGCCGGTACCGGCAAGACCTACCTGGCCGTGGCCTGCGCGGTGGATGCCCTGGAGCGTGAGCAGGTGCGACGCATCCTGCTGGTGCGCCCGGCAGTGGAAGCTGGCGAGAAACTCGGTTTCCTGCCCGGCGACCTGGCACAGAAGATCGACCCTTACCTGCGCCCGCTGTATGACGCGCTCTACGAGATGCTGGGCTTCGAGTACGTGGCCAAGCTCATCGAGCGCCAGGTGATCGAGATCGCCCCGCTGGCTTACATGCGCGGCCGCACCTTGAACAACAGCTTTATCATCCTCGACGAAAGCCAGAACACCACCGTCGAACAGATGAAGATGTTCCTGACCCGGATCGGCTTCGGCTCCACGGCGGTGATCACGGGTGACATCACCCAGGTCGACCTGCCCAAGGGCACCAAGTCCGGCCTGGCCCAGGTGATCAACGTACTCAAGGATGTGCCGGGCATCAGCTTCACCCATTTCATGCCCAAGGACGTGGTACGCCACCCGTTGGTGCAGCGCATCGTCGAAGCCTACGAGCGCTTCGAGCATCGTGCGGACGAAGAGGCAGCCCAGGCTGTTTCGGAACGAGGCAACCGCCGCGATGCTTGAGCTCGATCTGCAACTGGCCAGCGAACAGCCGGCCCCCAGCGAAGCCCAGTTCCGCCAATGGTGCGAACTGGCCCTGCGCCAGCGCAGCGCCGACTCCGAGCTGACCATCCGCCTGGTAGACGAGCCGGAAGGCCGCGAGCTCAACCACACCTGGCGCCAGAAAGACTATGCCACCAACGTGCTGTCCTTCCCAGCCGATGTGCCGGACGAGCTGCTGGACATCCCACTGCTTGGCGACCTGGTGATCTGCATCCCGGTGGTGGCGCGCGAGGCGGCGGAACAAGGCAAGGAACTCCAGGCCCATTGGGCCCATCTAGTCATTCACGGCTGCTTGCATCTGCTGGGTTACGACCATATAGATGACGACGAAGCCGAAGAAATGGAAGCACTGGAACGAACGTTGCTTGCAGAGTTGGGTCATCCGGACCCTTATGCAGACGACGAAACCTAAGAACACTCACCTGTAACAACCAAGGATTTAGAGTAATCGCTATGAGCGAAGATCGATCGAGCAACGGGCAAAAGTCATGGCTGGGCAAACTGACCCAGGCTTTTGCCCATGAGCCGAAAAACCGCCAGGAGCTTCTTGAGCTGCTGCGTGAAGCCCATCAGAACAAATTGCTGGACAGCGAGGCGCTGGCCATCGTCGAAGGCGCCATCCAGGTGGCTGACCTGCAAGTGCGCGACATCATGGTCCCGCGCTCGCAGATGATCAGCATCAAGGCGACCCAGACACCCCGGGAGTTCCTTCCCGCCGTCATCGACTCCGCGCACTCGCGCTACCCGGTGATCGGCGAAAGCCACGACGACGTGATGGGCGTCCTCCTGGCCAAGGACCTGTTGCCGCTGATCCTCAAGGAGAACGGCGACAGCTTCAATGTCAAGGACCTGCTGCGGCCGGCGACCTTCGTGCCCGAGTCCAAGCGCCTGAACGTGCTGCTTCGTGAGTTCCGCGCCAACCACAACCACATGGCCATCGTCATCGACGAATACGGCGGCGTTGCTGGCCTGGTGACCATTGAAGACGTGCTGGAACAGATTGTCGGCGACATCGAAGACGAGCACGACGTCGAGGAAGACAGCTACATCAAGCCACTGCCCAGCGGTGACTTCCTGATCAAGGCCCTGACCCCGATCGAAAACTTCAACGAGTTCTTCGACAGCGAGTTTTCCGACGACGAGTTCGACACCGTTGGCGGGCTGGTGATGAGCGCGTTCGGGCATTTGCCCAAGCGCAATGAAATCACTGAAATCGGCGCCTACCGCTTCCGCATCCTCAATGCCGACAGCCGTCGAATTCACCTGCTGCGCCTGACGCCTATCTCTCGCTAAGGATCCACATGTCGCGCTTAACCCGCCCCGGCTGGCCCGGTAACCTGCTAGCCGTGGCGGCTGGCGCAATCACCACCCTGGCCCTGGCGCCCTACAACATCTGGCCCCTGGCCTTGTTGGCGGTGGGCTTCTTCTATGCCGGCCTGCGCGAGCTCACACCCCGCCAGGCGCTAGGTCGCGGCTGGTGTTTCGGTTTCGGCCTGTTCGGCGCGGGCACCAGTTGGATCTACGTCAGCATCCACACCTACGGCGGCGCCTCGGCGCTGCTGGCTGGTTTGCTGATGCTGGCGTTTATCGCCGCCATTGCCTGGTTCTTCGCCCTGCCCGCCTGGCTCTGGGCCCGCTGGTTGCGGCGCAACGAAGCGCCCCTGGCCGACGCCCTGGCATTCGCTGCCCTGTGGGTCGGCCAAGAGGCATTCCGCGGCTGGTTCCTGACCGGGTTCCCCTGGCTGTACTCGGGCTACAGCCAGCTCGACGGCCCCCTGGCCGGGCTCGCTCCGCTGGGCGGAATGTGGCTGATTTCCTTCTCCCTGGCCCTGACCGCTGCCCTGCTGTACAACCTGCCACGTCTATTCAAGGCCGGGCGCAAAGCCTTTATCGTCGCGGGCGCCCTGTTGCTCGCCGCTCCATGGGTCATCGGCCTGGCCCTTAAAGGCCACGCCTGGACCAGCCCCTCAGGCGAGCCCCTGTCCGTTGCCGCCATCCAGGGCAACATCGAACAGAGCATGAAATGGGACCCGGCCCAGCTCAACGCACAACTGGCGCTGTACCGCGACATGAGCTTCAGCTCCAAGCGCGTGGACCTGCTGATCTGGCCTGAAACCGCGGTACCGGTGCTCAAGGAATCGGCGGAAGGCTACCTGAACATGATGGGCAACTTCGCGTCTGACCGGCATTCCGCGCTGATCACCGGCGTACCGATTCGCCAGGAAGTACGTCATGAAAAACGCTACTTCAACGGCATCACCGTGGTCGGCGAAGGCGACGGCACCTACCTCAAGCAAAAGCTGGTGCCCTTTGGCGAATACGTGCCTTTGCAGGACCTGCTACGCGGCCTGATCGACTTCTTCAACCTGCCCATGTCCGATTTCGCTCGGGGCCCAAGCGATCAGGCGCTGCTGCAGGCCAAGGGCTATCAGATTGCGCCATTCATCTGCTACGAAGTGGTGTATCCGGAGTTCGCCGCCAGCCTGTCGGCACGCAGCGACCTGCTGCTGACCATCAGCAACGACACCTGGTTCGGTACGTCCATCGGCCCTTTGCAGCACTTGCAGATGGCCCAGATGCGCGCCCTGGAAGCCGGTCGCTGGATGATCCGCGCCACCAACAACGGCGTGACCGGGCTGATCGATCCGTTCGGCAAGATCACTGTGCAGATTCCACAGTTCGAACGCGGCATTCTCTACGGCGAAGTGGTGCCCATGCACAACCTCACGCCATACCTGCAATGGCGCTCCTGGCCGCTGATCATTCTCTGCGGCCTGCTGTTTGGCTGGGCGCTGCTGGCCAGCCGGATGGCCAAGACCGTCTGAGGCAACGATCGGCAGGCCCGGCACTTCAGCTCAAGGTGCCCGGCCTGCCTGAGATCCGCCGTTAAAACAATCAGCGATAGAACAATTTGTAGCCGACCTGGCCCAACCCGCCTCGTTTCAGCAACTCGACCACTCTGCCAAGAATCG
>NZ_JALQCW010000070.1 GCF_023241715.1 Pseudomonas morbosilactucae | reverse complement strand
CTTCGATGGCGGCGTTGAGGGCCAGCAGGTTGGTCTGCTCGGCAATGGCCCGGATCACGTCCAGGACCTTGCTGATTTCCTGGGTCTGAGTGGCCAGCGCCTGGACCTGGGTACTGGATGCGTCGATTTCCACCACCATGCTTTCGATAGCCTGCACCGCTTCACGCACTTTGCCCTGGCCGGCCACGGCATCGCGGTTGGTACTCTGGGAAATTTCCGCGGTGGACACGGCATTGCGCGCCACTTCGTCCACCGCTGCGGTCATTTCGTTGACGGCGGTGGCGGCCTGCTGGATTTCACCGTTCTGCTGGGTCAGGCCGCGGGTGCTTTCATCGGTGACCACGCTCAGTTCTTCAGCGGCCGATGCCAGTTGGTCCGAAGCGCTGGAGATGCTTTGCAGGGTGTCGCGCAGGCTGTTCTGCATGTCGCCCAGGGAGCTCAGCAACTGGCCGGTTTCGTCGCGGCTGCCGGGGTTGATCTGCCGGGTCAGGTCGCCGTTGGCCACGCGGCCGGCGGCTTCCACGGCATAGGCCAGGGGCCGGGTGATCAGGCGGGTGATCAGCGAACCCAGGCCGATGGCCAGGCCGAAAGCGATCAGCATGCCGATGATCATGGTCAGTTTCAGGCTGTCGATCAGGCTCTGGCCGTCAGTGCCCAGTTCATTGGCCTGGTCGTTGTTGGAGGCGATGATACCGCGCATTTCCTGCTCCACCGGGGCGAAGCTGTTACGCACCTCGCTGGTCAACATGACCCGGGCCCGTGGCAAATCACCAGAGTTCAACGTGCCGATGAACTGCTCGGCGCTCTTGATGTAGGCCGGCCAGTCGCTGCTGAACTTGTCGCCCAGCAGGCGCTCGTCATCGCGCAACGGTGTGGCGCGGTACTCGGCAAAGGACTTGTCTACGGTTGCCTTGCGAGTAGCCAGGGATTGCAGGGTGGCGGCGCGATCGGCGTCCGGGGCGTTGTTGGCGACTTGTGACAGCAGTTGGTACAGGTCACGGTTGTGATAGACCATCTGCTGCAGGGATTCGTTGACCTTGTTGATGGACACAACGTTGTTGCTGAACACCGATGAGAGCATGTCCCCCAGGCGGCTGTTGCCGTTCATGCCGATCAGGCCAATCACCAGGGTGATAACGGCGCACAGGATAAAAGCCAGGGACAGTTTTACGGCGAGACGAAGGTCGAGAAACCAGGTCATGAGGGCGTACTCATAGAGGGGAAGGTGGATCGGGTTCAGCCATCGGCTTGCCATTGATCGAATTAACTATCGGCCGGTGCTTGGGTTCTATGAGTGCTGGTTTCTATTATTTTAATAAAGTTGCCGATTATGGCTAACCGCTTGAATTAAAAGCCTGATAAAGCAATGGAACAGGCTTTTAATGATTATTAGTGGCGGATGAGAGTATTGATCAAACACAACTATTTAGTACGTTCGTTTCAAACTTTCTACCGGGTTGTTTGTATCTAACGCTCTACAAAGTTGCGCGTGAATGAATCAGGTCCGCAAACGCCCCAGCCACTCCAGGGCCGTGCGCCAGATGCAGATCCCCAGGAAGTACGCGGACATTGCCAGCCACACCAGCATCACCGTCGGGTTGTTGGCCGGATGGCTGAGCACCAGCAGCAGGCTGCACAGCAGCCAGACAAAGGTCACGGTGATGTTGATCGGCATAAAGCGCCGCACACGGAACGGGTGCAGGAACTTCATGCGCGACAGGGTCAGCAGGGCCAGGCCGATGATGGTCAACAGGGTGACCCAGGACGGCGGGTCGATGATGTACAGGCACAGGGCGACCACGTTCCAGGCGGCGGGAAAGCCCTGGAAGTAGTTGTCTTTGCTTTTCATGTTGACGTTGCAGAAACAGAACAACGACGACACCAGAATCAGCGACACCGCCAGCAAGTGGGTGTAGTCCGGCAAGTCGATGTAGCGGTAGATAAACAGCGCGGGAATGAACACATAGGTCAGGTAGTCGATGACCAGGTCCAGCACTGAGCCGTCGATATTGGGCAGCACCGATTGGGTGTTGACCTTGCGCGCCAGGGTGCCGTCCACCCCATCGACGATCAAGGCCACGCCGAGCCACATCAGGCACGCCTGGGGTTGGTTCTCGAACAGCGCCAGGGTGGCGAGGAACGCGGTGACCACGCCGGTGGCGGTGAACCCGTGGGCGCCCCAGGCTTTGATTTGGGCCAGATGCACAGTCGATATCACGGGCGTTCTCCAGAAATTAAAGCGTGCCGGGGGCCGGGCAAAAGGGCTGCCGGCAACCCTGGCCGGGTTGCATCTATCGACCGAACGGGCGGGGATAAGGTTCACCGCAGTTTAGTGATAAATGGGCGTTTTTGCTTTGGTTTGCGTGCGGCTTTGAAGGCCGGCCACCGCGTGTGACGGAGCCGGCCAGGGGCGCTCGACGAGAGGGATTACGCCGGGTCTAGGGCACCGGCGCGCTGTCCAGCGTGCTGAGAATGCGGTAGGCCGCCTTGACCCGTTCGGCATTCGGGTAGTTCTTGTTGGCCAGTAGCACCAGGCCCAGACGCTGGCTCGGGACATACACCACGTAGGCGCCAAAGCCGTTGGTGGAACCGGTTTTGTTCAACAGCACCTGGCCCTTGGGCGGTTGGGGCGGCTTGAGCCAGGTGATGGCTTGGGGTTCAAGGGCCATCGTCGAAGAATTACCCGCCACCAGCCGTTCCAGGCTGATGGGGTAGGTGTAGGTTTCCCAGCCCAGGCCCTGGGTCATGTCGCCCACCTGGTAATAGCCCTGGTGGGTCAGGGCAATCGCCTGTTGCAGGGCTGGCTCCAGGTGTTTGGGTTGCAGGTTGGCGTCGACAAAGTGGATCAGGTCGGCGGCGCTGGTCTTGATGCCGTAGGCCTCGTCATCCAGTGGGCCCGGGCCGACGCGCACAGGCTGGCCGTCTTTGCCGTAACCCTGTGCATAAAGCCCCCTCTGGGCTTCGGGCACCTTGAGGTAGGTGTGGCGCAGGCCCAGTTTGGGCAGCAGGGTCTGGTTCATCAGGCTGTCGAACGGCTGCCCCAGGCTGCGCGCCGCCAGGTAGCCGAACAGGCCGATGCTGGGGTTGGAATACAGGCGCTTGAGGCCTGGGTCGAAGCGCGGTTTCCAGGTGTTGAAGTATTCCAGGGTCTGGTCTGCGCCTTGGACTCCGTCGGGGAACTGCAAGGGCAGACCGCCGGCGCTGTAGGTCGCCAATTGCAGCAGGCTGACGTGGTCCAGGGCGCTGCCGCGCAGGGCTGGCAGGTACTGACTGGCGGTGTCGCCCAGTTGCAGTTTGCCTTGGGCCTGGGCGTAGGCTCCGAGGGTGGCGGTGAAGGTTTTGCTCACCGAGCCCACTTCGAACAGGGTGTCTTGGCTGACGGCCTGGCCGCCCGCGGTGCTGGCCACGCCGTAGTTGAAGAACTGCACCTGGCCGTTGACGCTGACCGCCACTGCCATGCCGGCAATGCCCTGGGCCTGCATCAAGGGTTGGATGGTGCTGTCCACCAGGTGCTTGAGGTCGGTCTCGGTCTCGGTCGCTGCGGCGCTGGCGCTGAAGCACAGGGCAAAAGCGCCAAGAAGCCCCAGTCGGCTCAGGTGTTGTCGGGTCATGATCCACGGTTTCCCTAAGGTGGTGGCAGCGTAACGGCAGGCTGCCCGGCCCGGGAGCATAACGCGCAGCCGCCCCGGGAAACACCGTGGAATGCATCGGGCGCCCGGGCGGCGACTAGGGTTTGGCCTGCTGGCTAACGCTCGTTGCGCCGCGTTCGCTGTTCAGCGGTTGGGCCCGTGGGCCTTCGTGGCGGCGCCAGGTCAACAGCACGATGCCGCTGACCACCACGGCGCCTCCGAGGATCTGCCCGGCGCCGAGCATCTGGTCCAGCACCAGCCAGCCCATCAGCAGAGTGGCCAGGGGTTCGATGTTCATCACCGGGGCGTTGCGCGGCATGTCCAGGCGCGGCACCGAGATAAACAGCACGATAAAGGCAAAGCCGTAGAGCAGCACCAAGGTGGCCAGGGCCAGCCAACCGCTGTGGCTGGCCGGCAGGTCGAGGCCACCGGGCAGGGCGCCAGCCAGCCCGGCAAAGTTGACGCTGGTGAACACGATAAAAATGGTCAGCAGGCTGCGCACCGAACCCCGTACCTGGGACAGGCGGTGGTCGGTAATCCACAGGGCGCAGGCAAACACGCTGGCGGCGCAGAAGGCCAACCCCACCCCCAGCCACCAGTCGGCGCCCACGCTGTGTGCACTGGCCAGGCGCCCGGGCACATCCAGCACCAGGCCCAGCCCCAGCAGAATCATCAGCATCAGCCCGGCGTTGCGCGCCGTGGGCCGTGCACCGCCCAAGGCCCAGGTCAGCAGCGCCAGGAGGATCGGAAACACATTGGCCACCAGCAGCGCCACCGCCACCGGCACCCGCGCCACTGCCGAGTACAGGCACAGGCTCTGGGCGGTAATCAGCAAGCCCAACAGCAACTGCCAGCGCCAGGCACCCTGGGCCAGGCGCAGGCTCTGGCGTTGCCACAGCACCAGGCCGCGAGCACCAGCAAGGTGCCGCCGGAACGCAGCAGAATCGCCAGTAACACCCCGGCGCCATCGTCGAACGCCACCCGGGCGGCCACATGGTTACCGGCAAAGGCACAGCCCATGCACAGCAGGATCAACACGGCAATGGGGCGGGAATAGGCGGGCGGGGCGTTGGCAGGCGCGGTGTGGCGGGTCATGGCAGGTTCTTCCAAAGCAAGGCATCAGCGCGAGGCCGGTGCCGGGGTGGTTTTATTGTGTTGTCGTACAACTAGGGCGGAATTTGTAGCCTATTCATCGAGGTGGAGCAAGTTGCTGTCTGCTTTGGATGGAAGATGTTTAGATTAAGTTATTGTTTTGTATCAATTTTTATTGATGGATAAAGCCTGTTCAGCAGGTGCCGACCGAAGCCGGCTTTCTGTTGGAGGTCGTACGACGTGGCGTGAGTCAGCACGCGTACAGGCTTTGCAGCACATAGCGCAACGAGGCGGCCAGGGTCTCGCCGTGGCTCAGGCCGTCGAAGCTGTGGTAATCCAACTGCAGCTTCGGTGCCTGGGCCAATTGGGCGAGCAGTTGCCGAGCCTGGGCGTCTGCCGGCTGGGTCTGCGGCCCTCGGGGGCTGGCCGGCTCAGCGCTGCCGCGCATCAGCAGCAATTGTGCCGGCTGGTCGGGCAGGTTGTGGGCTTCGGCCAAGATCGCGCCGTCGCCCCACCACAACGACGGGCTGGCCGCCGCGTAGTGGGCAAATTCCCCGGGCCGGCTGAACAACGCATGCAGCACCAGCAGGCCGCCATAGGAATGGCCCCAGAGGCTTTGCTGCCGACGGTCGATGGGTGCCTGGGTGGCCACCGCCGGTTGCAGGCGTTCGCGCAGCAGATCGAGGAAGGCCTCGGCGCCGCCGCTGGGTTGCCCGGTCAGCGGGTCTTTTTGCTCCGCCAGGCCCGGGCGCTGGGGCGTGTAGTCCAGGGTCCGAGCGTCGCGCTCGATGCGCAGCGGGCTTTGGTAACCCACCGCCACCAGCAGCGGTGCGCGGTCGGCGGGCAGGCTTTTCAATTGCTCTGCATCCAGGGCGCCGATGGCAGCGTTGCCATCGAGCATCCACAGCACCGGGTAACCCGCCGCCGGGGCCGCACCGCGTGGGCGGCCGATCCACAGTTGGTAGCGGCGCCTGCCGTCGGCGGAATCCACCAGCAGGCTGCTGAAGCGGTAGGGCAGGTCCTGGCGTTCCAGCAGTTGGCGGTCCATGGTCTGTTCCGGCGCCGGTTGGGCCTGGGCATTCAGGCCCGTGACTGCCAGGGCCAGGCTCAGGGCCAGGGTCAAAGGTCTCATCAGCGGCTCCCGTCTGCGGTTTAGAACGACGCGCTGAGGCTGGTGTACAGGGTACGCCCCGGCTCGTTGTAGGTGGCCGCGCCAGCGCCGGCGATATTGTTCACGCCCTGGGCATTGCCCTCGCGGTACAGGCGTTTGTCCAGCAGGTTGTCGACGCCGGCGGTCAGGCTCAGATGGCGGGTCAGGGCGTAGGTGCCGCTGAAACCGGCAATAGCGTAAGGCGACAGTTGTTGGGTGGCGCTGCCGGTCACCGGGTCGCCGTGGTAGTCGTACTTCTTCGGCGTCTGTTTGCCGTACCAGGCCACGCTCAGTTGCAGGGACAGGTCCTGGGTGGCCTGCCAGTCGAGCATCGAGTTGAGGGTGTAACGCGGGGTCACCGAGAGGTAGTCGCCGGTCTGTTTGTTTTTCGATTGCAGCATGTAGGTGAAGTTGTTGTTCCAGGTCAGTTGCTCGGCCAGGGGCAGGGTCAGGGTGCCTTCCAGGCCTTCGACCAGGGCCTTGGGCACGTTTTCCCACTGGTAGACGGCGGCGTTGGCGAAACTGCCGGTGCCGCCGCTGGCGCTGCCCACCGAGCTCAGGCCCGATTCCACTTTGTTCTTGTAGTCGTTGCGGAAGTACGTCAGGCCCGCCACCAGGCCGTTGGCCTTGTACTCCAGGCCCAGTTCCTTGTTGACGCTGGTTTCGGCCTTGAGGTCGGCGTTGCCTTGCAGGTAGCAACTGGTGGTCTGCCCGTAGCAGCCCTGGCCACGGCTGTAGAGCAGGTAGTCGGGGTTGAGTTGGTAGAGGTTTGGCGCCTTGTAGGCCCGGGCGATGCCCGCCTTGAGGGTCAGGCTGTCGCTCAGGGCCTGGGACAGGTTCAGCGACGGGCTCCAGTTGTCGCCCACCACGCTGTGGTGATCGAAGCGCAGGCCGGGGGTGAGCATGGTGCCGGGCAGCAACTCGATGTTGTCCTCGGCGAACAGCGAGAAGATCTGCGCCGCCGAGTCGGTGCTGCGGTTGCTGCTGGTCAGGCCGCTGACGCTGCCGCCTTCGGTGGTGGCCTGGGTGTTGGCGCTGGGGTCGTCGAGCTTCTGCTGCACCCACTCGCTGCCCAGGGTCAGGGTCTGGTCGACCCCGGCGTGCAGCGGCAGATTGACCTCGCCGTGGGCGGTCAGGTCGCGCAGCACAGCGGTGTAGAAATTGCTGTCGCTGAAGATGCCTTCGGTGCCGCCGGCCAGGCCTTCGTTGATGCGACTGTTGCGGGTCTTTTCGTATTGCAGGTACGCCAGGGAACTGCCGAAGTCCCACTCGCCGCGATGGGTCACGGAAACGTTTTCCCGGTAGGTGCGATTGGTTTCGTGGCCCAGCAGTTTTTTAACGGTGGCATTGCTGTTGGTGTTCTGGGTGTCGCCGGTGTACAGGTTGCCCTGGCGGCTGAAGCCTGCCTCGAGGTCCAGGGTCTGTTCCGGGGTCAGGTGCCAACTGAGCAGGCCGTTGAGGTCCTTGTTGCGCACCCCCTCGCGGCCGGCGGGCAGGGTGCCGGCCTGGTTGCCGATGCGGGTCGACTCGTGGCCAGCGTTGATGTCGGCGTCGTCTTCATCGGTCTTGGCCACATTGCCGTAGACCCGGTAGCTGAGGCTGTCGGTCAGCGGGCCATTGAGGCCGAAGCTCATGCGCTTGGTGGCGCCTTCGCTGCCGTGCTGGGGGAAGGACTGGTACACCGTGGCATTGCCGTGGGTTTGCGTACCGGCCTGCTTGGTGACGATGTTGATGACGCCGCCGGCCGCGCCGTTGCCATAGCGGGCCGCCGCCGGGCCACGGATAACTTCGATGCGCTCCACCTGATCGGCCGGCACCCAGTTGGTGTCGCCACGGCTGTCGCGTTCGCCGCGCCAGCCGTAGCGCACTGAATTGCGGCTGCCCACCGGCTTGCCGTCCACCAGGATCAGGGTGTTTTCCGGGCCCATGCCACGGATATCGATCTGCCGGTTGTTGCCGCGCTGGCCGCTGGTGGAGTTACCGGTGAGGTTGACCCCGGGCATGGTGCGGATGATCTGCGACAGGTCGTTGGCCGGTGGGCGTTTCTTGAGGTCTTCGGCGGTGATTACCGACACCCCGGGGGCCTGCTTGGTTTCTTCCTTGGCCGTGGCGACCACGTTCTGGGTCGGCAATTCCAGGGCCGGCGGGGCGACGGTGTCTTCGCTGGCGGCCTGCACAGCCTGGGACAGCAGGCAGCAGCTGGACAGCAGGAAAGGCGCCCAGGGGCGCAGGGTGGCGAGGGACATGGGGTGATCTCCGGGCAATCAGCCTGAAACAGGAAGATCACGAATGATAATGACTGTTATTTGCGAGTAAAGCGCATTAACTTTCTAAACACTTCTCGGCGTCGGCGGCGGGCAACAGCAGGTGCATGCACAGCCCGGGCTGGCCGTTGCTGGCCCACAAGCGCCCCTGTTGCAACTCTACCGCCCGCCGGGCAATCGCCAGGCCCAGGCCGAAACCCTCACCGGCGGACGATTCCAGGCGCTGGTAGGGCAGGAAGATCCGTTGCAGATCCTCCTCCGCCACGCCGGGGCCCTGGTCTTCCAGGCACAGGTGCCACGCGTCGCCTTCGCGCCAGCCGTGCAGGCGGACCCGGCCCTCGGGCGGGGAATAGCGGATGGCGTTGCGCAGCAGGTTTTCCAGGGCCTGGGCCAGGCTGTCCAGGTGCACCTGCACGCAGCAGTCGGTGTCCAGCAGGCAGGGCAGGCGCGTGGGGTCCCAGCCGCTTTCAAAGCAGGCGTCTTCGCGCAGGGCTTCCCAGATCGACAGCACCAGCACCGGTTCGGTGGGCAACTGCGGGCGTTCGGTGTCGAGCCAGGCCAGGTCCAGGGTGTCTTCCAGCAGACGCTGCATGTCGTTGATTTCCCGGTCCAGGCGCTGACGCATCTGCTCCGGCGGCAGGGCGCTGTCATGGGCGATGCGCAGCCGCGCCAGGGGCGTGCGCAGTTCGTGGGACAAGGTGCGCAGTAACAGGCGCTGCTGAGCCAGGCTCTGGCGCAGGCGCTCGGCCATGTGTTCGAAGGCCAGGGCCAGTTCCCCCAGTTCGTCGGGGCGCTTGACCAGGGGCGTGGCCAGGCCGTCGCTCTCCAGGTCATCGGCGCGCAAGGCGTCGGCGCGGTCACGTAGGCGGTTCAGGGGGACGACAAGATGGCGGTACAGCACCAGGCCAAGGAGGGCAGCGAGCAGGGTTGGCATGACCCCGTGGCTGAGCACATGGGTCCAGGGCGTGAGGCCGCCGGGCAACAGGCGCTCGGGCAATTGCATGACCAGTTGGCCCTGCTCCGGGTGCTCGGGGAATGGAATGCTGACGTAAGGCAATTCATCTTGCAGGCGTCGGCTCATCGGCCAGTCCAGCTTGCGCATGTACGTCAGGTGGCTGTACTCCTCGGCCGTCAGCGGCGCAGTCCCCAGGCTTTCCAGGCGTGGTCCGATCACCGCCACCCAGGTGCCTTGGTTCTGGGCCAACTGCTGACGGAAAGCCTCCATCGCCTGGGCGTCCCGGGCCTGCCACAGGTCTTCTGCCCGCTGGGCATAGCGGGCCAGGAACAGGCGGTCGGCGGGGTCGAGAAAATAGGTGCGGCGCTCCGCCGACAAGCCCCAGATCCAGATGATCCAGGTCAGCAACAGGCAGAAGCTGATCTGCACCAGTGCCAGTTTCCACAGCAACGGGTGACGCCGCATCAGGCCGGCTCCGTGTCCAGCAGAATGTACCCCTGGCCGCGCACGGCCTGGATCTGCAAGCGCTGCACGCCGAGGGCCGCCAGTTTGCGTCGCAAGTTGCACACATGCACATCCAGGCCCCGGTCGAGGCGGGTGTAGATGCGGTGCAGCACCTGCTGATAGAGGAAGGGCTTGCTCAGGGGCTCCCCGGGGTGTTCGCGCAGGGTCATCAGCAAGCGATATTCCGAACCGGTGAGCCCGGCCGGCTGGCCGTGGCTGAACACGTCCTGGGCCTGGTCATCGAACTGCAGGGCCAGGTTCCCGGCCTCTGGCGCCGGGCGCTGGGCCCGCGCCATGCGCCGCAACAAGGCATCAGCCCGGGCATCCAGTTCGGCCAGGCTGAAGGGCTTGGGCAGGTAGTCGTCGGCGCCCCGGGTAAACCCGGTGATGCGGTCCTGCTCGGCCCCCAGGGCCGACATCAGCATCACCGGCGGGCTCTGTTCGCCCCCCAGGCGTTCCAGCAACGACAGGCCGTCCATGCCGGGCAGCATGATGTCCAGCAGCACCAGGTCAAAATGCCCGGCCTGCGCGGCGTCCAGCCCTTGGGTGCCGCTGGCGCAAGCGGTCACGGCAAAGCCGCGTTGACGAAAGTGCAGGTCCAGGTCGTGACGCAGCCGCGCGTCGTCTTCGACCAGCAGGAGATGGGGAGTCATGGGGGAAAGGGCTTAAATGAGAATGTTTAACATTTGCGGATGATGCACGAATCGGGGGCCCGTGTGCAATTGCATCTATCAGCGGTCCTGTTGATGGTTTACATAACCGCGCCCGGCGTTTGACCTGTGCCGGGGTCTATACTGCGCTTGCCTTTTTTTCATCAGACCCGCCCTTGATCACCGCACCGCCCACCAGGCAGACCATTTGAAACAATCAGTCCTTATTGCCGCGCTACTTTGGCTATTGCTGGGGGCTCCCGTCAGGGCCGAGCCCTATCAGGTCGTCACTGAAGAGTGGGCGCCGTACAACTACCGCGAGAACAACCAGCTCACCGGTATGTCCACGGAGATTGTGCGGGGCATCATGGCGCTGACCGGGGATGACTTCGAGGTGCTGCTGCTGCCCAGCATGCGAGCTGCTCGCATTCTGCAAACCCGGCCCAAGACCATCATGTATTCCCTGTTCCGCAACGCGGAGCGCGAACCCTTGTACAAGTGGGTCGGGCCGATTGTGGACGAGTCCATCTACCCCTATCAGCGAGCCAATACTCAGCAGCCGGTGAACTCCTTGGAGCAACTGATGCTCGCCCCCCGTATCACCACCCGACATGCTGGGCTGATCCCCCGCACGTTGCAGTCGCAGGGCTTCAACAACCTTGAAAAAACCGCCACCGAGAGCTTGCAGTTGTATCGGATGCTGCTCGCCGGGCGCACCGACATCATCGTCGGCGACACCGCGGCAGGAGTGGCCTACTACAGCCGCCAACTGAACATCGCCCCCGGTACTTTGCGGCAGATTCCCGTCGAGCTTTATCGTTCGTCGCTGCACATCGCCTTCAGCCTCGACTGCGACGACGAGCTGGTAGCCAGCTGGGCCAAGGCCCTGGAGCAAATGCGCCAGTCGGGCGAGTTGAAGCGCATTCAGGAGCGTTACGACCGCCCCGCCCAGTAATCAATGCCCAGGCCAACCCCCAGGCTTTTTGTGGGATGGCCGGTGGGTGCTGATCCCCTTTACCATTCGCCATCGCAGACCCGAATCAGGTAAGCCATGACCTTCACCGATGAGATAACGGCCGCCTTCCCGGCGGCTAATCCGTTGCCGCCGCTGCTGCGCCAGGCCCTCGTGTTGCTGGAAGAGCAGGGCTGCGTGCGCACCCGCCGCGATGGCGGGCGCTACATGACCCTGCACCCGGAACCGGAATACAGCGATATCGCGACCACCAGCTTCCATGTGCCGGAGCCGGCCGACACCGCTGTGTGGACCGCCAGTAAGGACCCCGAGGTTAACCGGCGACTGGTGATATTCCTCAGGACCGGCGGGGACGGTTCATGGGCGGGGCTGTGGCTGGACGACCAGGGGCAGCAGCGCATGGTCCACCTGGGCTCGGGCTCCGGGTCGGTGATGCTTTGCGTGCTGACACGCAACATGGAGGACCTGCTGCGCCTGCTGGCCATCGGTTACGACGAACTCTGCTGGCCTGAGCAATTTCAGCAAACACCCGATGAGGTCCGAGAGGAGGAGTACGGCGATGGCGACTATCCACCGCCGCCCCGTCTGTTTCGCGCTCACGTCGAACAGACACTTGGATTGAGTATTCCGGCGCGGGCAGCGGACATCGTTTCCACGACCGTGAGCATGGATGATCGGGAGTCGGATGACCCTTTCTGGAATTGGCTCAAGCAGGTGAGAGGGGAGTGAGCGCAGGTCCTGTGCTGCTGGGCGAATCGGGTAAAAGTCGCGACGGGGAGTGGGTGGCTGTCAGGGCGGAAACAGGCTCGATGTCCACACCCTGATTTGTGCCGAGGGCGTCTGGCGTTTAGAGTCGGGTCTTTTTTTCATCAGGAGGCTCCAGACCATGGAATTGACCCGCACGTTTTTTCGCCCCTCGGCAAAGCCGCTGATGGCGCTGCTGCTGAGTCTGTGTGCCGGCCACTCGCTGGCGGCGAACCTGAGCGACAGCCTGACTCAATGCCAACCGGCTTTCTTCAAGACCTTGTACGAACAACGCGGCGAACTGGGGCGCGTGGTGAAGCTGGCCCAGGATGAACAGCGTGGCCTGGCCTGGGTGCCGGTGGCTGACCGCCGCAAGACTGAAACCGCCCTGCAATATTTCTCCAAGCCCCTCGATGACAAGGGCCTGCGGCTGACCGCTTATTACGACCGGGTCTTTGATTTGGGCGAGCAGGGCACCTATTACTTCTGGGGCTTTGAAGTCGACGCCAGTCGCGAGGCGGTCATGGCCGCGTTGCCCCAGGCGGGTTGGCAGGAGGTCGGCGAGTACTTTATTTCCAGGCCGCAGATCAAGTTGAATGCCGAGTCACCGTGGCAAGACAACCCGGCGGCGGCCTCAGGCATCGCTCCGGCGCCCGGCTCGGCGGAAAAAATACTTATGCTCAGCATCGAAGACGGCAAGACCCGCTTGCTCTGCTCGCTGCAGGGCAGTGTCGATGCGCAGTTGCTGGATCAGGAGCGGCCGGACATGACCCAGAGGGCTGGGCAATGAATCGGGCCTGGTGCTTGAGCGCCGTCATTGTGTTGGGCGGTTGCACTCACGACGCTGCGCAGACCTCTACCCCGCCGCAGGTACAGCCGACCCCGCCCGCCAACATGTTCACGGTGCTGGCAACCCCGGAGCTGGCCACTTATTTTGCCGGCGACTCCTTGGCCCTTTACCAGAACAACCCGCAGTTGCGGCAGTTCTACCTGGTCAACAACTACGGCAAGCCCACTCAGTTGAGCGGTGGCAAACCACCGATCTACAGCTCCCGTGCAACCCGGGTGATCAACTGTGAGCGGGACGAGTCGGCGCAATTCGGTCGGGTGTATTTCTCCGAGCCCTTTGCCAAGGGTGTGGAAGTCATGCGCAAGGAAGACGTGGCGCAATGGACCCCGTTCCCCCGGCAATCGCTGCTGGGTGAGCTGCGCAATCTGGCGTGCGGCATCGATGCTGCACGGCTCAAGGCGCCACCGTCCAAAGACCCTGCCCATTAACGGCGTGGCCGCTGTGCGGCCAAGCCATGACCCCCGAGCTTTTCCTGAAGTCACCGACCCTTGGGTCGGGACCTTGATGTTGTTTGCTCATTAATAAGGATGTTTTGTGTTGAAAACCTTGCTCAAGGCCGCAGCCCTCATGGCCACGCTGTCGATGACCGGCTGTGTTTCCTATAACGTCACCGGCCCGCTTGGCGCTCCGCTACACCCGGCCCCGATCAGCAGCCCGCGCACCGCGCAACTGGCCGATGTGGTGGTATCCGCCCCCGGCATCGACGAAGCCACCCGCACGGCCATCAGCCGCTCGCTCACCACGCAGCTCAACCAGTACGTGAAGACCGGCGCCTACTTCAATCAGGTCAGTGAATACCCGACGCGCCTCGGCGAGAACGACGTGGTGCTCAAGTTCAACATGACCTCCCTCAAGGGCCATCGCGCGCCGCACCCTGGCTACGTGCCCGGGGCGTTGCTAACCCTGACGATCTGGATCTGGGTCAACGGCCCGATCTACGTCGACACCTTCGACCTGGCAGGCAACCTGGTGGTTGTCGACCGCGACGGCAAAGAGCTGGCCAGTGCCCAGGAGCAGGTCAAGTTCGAGCGTAACGTCGGTCTCTATGGCCGTGAATACTGGGCACCCACCCAGGGCGCCAAGCAACTGAATGAACTGGTGTCGCAGTTGCTCGATACCGCCACGGCGCGTTTGCCAAAACACTAAGTTCAAGGAGCAATCTATGTTGGGTTCAATCAAACATGCCCTGGTGCTCGCGGCCGTTCTGCTGACGGGCTGCGCGTCCTACTCGCAACACGAACTGCCCCCGGTCAAGGCCTGGCCGCCAACCGCCGAAGCGCCAGCGCAAAAGCCCAGCGCCTTTGTGCGCACCACCGCGATGTTCCAGGTCAACGGTGGGCCGGCCAACGCCGCCGCTGGCGCCCCGGCCGCGGCCTGGGAAACCGCGGTGGCCGAGGCGTTCCGTGAGTCCGGGCGCTTTACCCGGGTCAGCACCGACAAGGTCGAATCGGACCTCTATGCCGAAGCCACCCTGTACAACAACGAACAGTTCAGCATGGCCTCGGCGATCATCACGGGCGCGACCTTCTTTATCATTCCGTCCACGGCGAAAAACACCTTCACCCTGGAAACCGTGTTCAAAGACAAGGACGGTCAGGAAGTGGGGCGCATCCGTAAAAGCGAATCGGTGCGCACCTGGATGCAATTGCTGCTGATCGTGGCGATTCCCTTCCAGCAAGACACCCGCGACGTGGTCCAGGAACTGGCCCGCAGCACCCTGGAAGAAGCCGTGCAGCGTCGCCTGTTGTAAACGCGACGCGAGCGGCACTGCTGCCGTTGAAACGCCGCTTGGCCTGACGGGCAAGCGGCGTTTTTTATGGGCGTGAATCGGGCGATGGGGTGGATGCGGATTGGACACCCAGGGCTGATTTCGATTAAATCTGCGGCCTGTTTTCCCGCTGCTTGAACCCCAGGAATCGATACGAATGGATGCGATCGTGCGCATAGTGTTGTTGGCCGCGCTGGCTCTTTTGAGCGCGTGTGGCAGTGCCGGCAGAGACCTGGGGGACGAGGGCGCTTATGACCCGTACCGACAGCCCTCTGTCGAAGGCGCGGCAACCGGCACCCTGCCCAAGGTGTCCGACCCGGCGCGCAATGCGTTCGTCGACAAGATGACCGGGATCGTCACGGTGTTCTTTGCCACTAACCGCAACGTGCTTTCCGACACAGGCTGCGTTGATGCGCTGGGCCAAAAGCGCGGCAAATTGCTGGTGTACGGCTACTGCCATGTGAAGATTCCGTTCGACCACAAGACCGGGGTGATCGAATCGCCGTCCTGGTTCAAGCTCGAGTGGTCCGAGAACCCGGATAAACATATTGCCATCCTCGGCGGGGGCGTGGTGGCCAAGGCCGAGTTCGATCAACTGATCAGCCATCGCCTGAAAGAAAACGGCTCCAGTTTCATCTATGTGCACGGCTACAACGTGACGTTTGAAGACGCCGCCAAGCGCACTGCGCAGATGGCCTACGATCTCGATTTTAAAGGGGTGCCGGCGTTCTATAGCTGGCCCTCGGCGGGCAAGCCCCAAGAGTACGTGCCGGATGAAGCGGCGATCGAGGCGGCCAAGACCAAGTTTTACGCGTTCCTGGTGGACTACCTGAAAAAGCCCAGTGTGAAGAAGGTCTACCTGATCGCCCACAGCATGGGCAATCGCGCCGTGGCCAGTAGCCTGGTGACCCTGAACATGCAGCACCCGCAGCTCAGGGGGAAAATCAAGGAAGTCATCCTGGCGGCGCCGGATATCGATTCCGATGTCTTTGCCGATGAAATCGTCCCCGGCATCACCCCCGCCAAATGGCCGGTGACCCTGTATGTCTCGGATAAGGACTGGGCGTTGCTGGCCTCCAAGACCTTTCACAAATACCCCCGCGCGGGCTTTGTATCCGACAACCTGATGGTGGCGCCCGGCATCGATACGGTCGACGCCAGCCTGGTCAAGACCGACTTTCTCAGCCACTCGTACTACGGCGATTCGACCACGCTGATCTACGACATCTACAACATCATCAACACCGGCAAACGCCCAGGGCAGCGGCAAAAACTCTCCCAGGTCACTGATGGGAACGGGGTGTATTGGCGCTTTACGCCTTAGCCGTAGCCGCTATGGGCCGGATGACCGAGCGAGCACCTACAGGCGGAGTCAGATCCTGCGCAACAGCGTCAACGCGCTCCAGTCCGGCGCCAGATGCTGTTCACGCAGGTAATCGGCGACGTCTAAAAACGTTTCGCCAATGGCCGTCATATCCGCGGTCTTCCACAGCGAATCACACTCGGTACAGGCAATGACCTGTGCTTTTGTCTGCTTGACGCTGAACACGGCAAGGTCCCCGTATTCACCGCAGGTGGGGCAGTGCATGGTTAATTCCTGAGTAAAGTTTGCTGCCCCACAAGAGGACTCACTGCGGCTATAAGAATCGAGCGGGCCGACACAGGCAAAGGGCACTGGATGCCTTGTCGTCGATGATCTCCTCACTGGCAAGGCGTCCAACTATCGCCGCCAAAGTAATGCCAGGGTGCATTGCACACACATAGACGCCGCCCACTTTTGGTAGATAACCGACGATGGGAATACCATCGGCAGGCATGGGCCTGAGTCCGATACACGCTGATTCCGGATCTATGGAAACCACCCCATGGAGTTCGTTCTGGATTGCCTTGGCAGTTCGAAGCGCTATCGCTGTTGGCTGATTCTCCAGGGTGTCGTCCAAGTAATCCTCTGCCGCCAGCAACGCACCATCCGCGCTTTGCCTCACTTCCATTTCAGGGCTGGAGATCAGGGTGTGCACAAGGTCGGGTTGTGATTTGTAACGGATGAAAATGGCAGGCGAGGCCTCAATCGGAAGGGACACTTCAAGCATGTCTGCCAGCTTGTTGATACCTGTCCCGGCCGCCAATACAACGATATCGGTATCGAGGGTGCCGATTGTTGTTTCGACTCCGGTCACCTTCGCACCCTTAGTTACAAAACCCTGAACTCGGGTATGAGTGAGAACCTTCGCCCCATATGCCTCGGCGCCGGCGATCAACGCATGCGCAGCGGCCACGGCGTCCAACGCTCCTTCTTCAGCCGCAAATAAACCAGATTGGGGAGGGTTCTTGAGATTGGGTTCAAGGTCGAGAATCTGTGATCGCGACACCTTGTTGTCCAACGCCTGGTGACCTGAAGGCGCGAGTTCTTCATCCGACTTCGCACTGTAAGACAAGGCGCCGGTCCATCGTATCTTCAGGTTAGGCAGCTGCGTTTCGAGTCGGCGGTACTCCTCGATTGCAGCACCGCGCAGCTGCGCAATGGGGTCAGGTTCGTGGTGTGAGGTGTTGATCCACGCGAATGAGCGTCCAGTCACTCCTGACGCGATGCCTTCAGCCTCGATCAACGTTACATTCGCGCCTTTACCAGCCAGGTGATACGCCAGTGACGCACCCACGATACCTGCACCAATGACAACGACGCGTTTGCCCTGACCATTTCCCATATCAACCTCCGTTTTGTCGACGAGCCACACGGTTTCAGCATTGAGGTAAGAGTACCCATTTCGATTGTTTGGCGGTGCCTTTAAACCGACTAGAGCAATGCGTTCAGTCATGAATACAGCGGCGACTGTCTCGGCAAAACGCAGATTGCCGCAGCTGTCCGGCGTCAGTAGCATCCCTGATGCATCAGATAACACCAGCTGCGAATTTCGCCAGAGCAGTTCAGCCTTGGGCCGATAGTTGTCGCTCATAAAAGGCTCCATTGGCCCAGAGTGGGCAAACGCTTTAGCCAACCCCACTGTTCAGGCAGCATCCCCGCAACCGCATGAACCAGGAGAACGCCCATGAACGAATACATACTCTTCATGCACCGAGATGCGAGCGACCCGGCTGCAGCCGGTGATCCAGAGCTGTGGGCGCAGTACTTCACCAGGCTGCGCGGCACCGGGCTATTCGACGGGGGGAGTTCCATCGGTGAGGGCGAATGCCTGCGCAAAGGACACACGAGCGTGGCGGCCGTGGCGGATATCAGTGGATTTATTCGAGTTCGGGCAAAAAATCTTGAAGAAGCGAAAGCCTTCCTTGCCGGCAACCCGGTTTTTGAGGCCGGCGGCACAGTGGAGATTCGCGAGCTTCCCCGCCAGTAGGTTGTACAGGGTCAGGCGTTAATGGGCGCGCGCGCCTCATGTCGGAAGCGACCCAACAAGCGTTTTCCTCTCTCTACTGGGAGGACTTGATGGGGCATCAGGCGTATAGAGGGGAGAAGGAATACATTGGCACGCCTATCTTGGGAGCATCAATGAACAGACTGATTGGCGGACTTGTCTTGGTAGGTGGGTCACTGGTTGCCAGCCACGCGATGGCTGAGCCGCAATGCGGGGACCTGCTGGCGGAACTCAGCGAAAAGCCTGAGGTTGTAGAGTTTCTGGAGTGCACTAAAAACAACGACGAGCTGGGAAAACCCATCGTTGCTCGCTACCGCGTAAAAGGCTCGGAGGCCCTTGAGGCTGAGCGGTACATGAGCCGGAGCTTCAGGCAGCCGAAGCTCCGGTACATCTGCTGCGGCTGGGATTCAACGATTTATTCCTATCGCGATACAACAACACAGCGTTGGTACACGCTCGGTATGGGGTCCGAGGAAACGCCCGTCAACCAACGGGAATCATGGTCGAAAATAACGTATTTCTACATCACGGCATCCATCACGACTGAAGAGTTCTGAAGGGAAAAAGGATGGATGTGCCTTCCATGCGGTAGCCGGGGGGCGGCGAGTAAGGGTCTACACCATCATCGTTGATTCAGTGTGTGGTCAATGGCCAAGAGGAACATTTTGGGGCCGCTGCGGAATGCATTCCCGGTGCTGTGGTCTGTACACCAACGCCGCCAAGGACCCGCGTCATGTCTGTTCGTCGTACCCACTGCCTGCTGATCCTGCCGTTGTTTGCCGGCTGCCAATACCTCCCACAGACCCACTACTTCATTGCACCGGAACACGAGCCGAACCCCGCCTGGATCCGTATCGTCAACTTCACCCAGCATGCCGATATATACCAATACGAACACGGTGTGCGTTCGGGAGGTGTCGTTCGCCGAGGGCCCTTGCCCTTTATCAATACACAGGATGCGGGCCTGCCTAAAGCAGGGCAAAACCTGACGTCCGACTACTTTGAAACACCCGTCCGACCCGGCATCGAAACCCATGTGGGGATGTTTTGGGAGGGGCCGCTTACCCAGTCTTGCTCCGTGACAGCGCAGTTCACGCCACAGGCCGGGCGTTATTATCAGTTCAGAATGACGTCGGGTTCGGGAGGCACTTGCACGCTGTACCCTTCGCTGATCGAGCGCGACAAAGAAGGCTCCGGGTGGCATCTAACGCCCAACCCGGAGGTCACTTATAAATACGCCGGGCCCACGGCCAACACCTATTACCGCGAGCGTCGTTTCGAAAACCCCGACTTCAAGCCCTCTATCGATACCCATCCCGGCCTGTAGTGATGTTTCGCGGGATGCGATCAGACGCGAGAGAGGCTTGAATTCCCATGGCGTTTGCGGGCATGCCTCATGGCGCACCTGAACCCCGAGGACATCCAACCTTCATGAGTGCCCGAATGTCGCAAACGCCCGTTTACCTAGTCGCCAAGGTGCGGCAACCCTGTGAATATCGCCCCTGCGTCACGGCTATCGTGCTGTTTGGCCTTGAGGTCGAGGGAGAGGGCGAACCACCGGTTTATCTGGAGATTCGCTTCATCGATTACGCCGGCCAGCAGATTGATGGCGACCATCTGATGCTGTCCTTGGAAGATGCCCTTGAGTCTGCCCGTGTTGATTACGGCATTCTGCAGACTGATTGGCGTGCGATGAGCCCAGCGGAAATTGCAAGGATCCCCTGGTAACGATGGCGCCCACCCGAACCCATATTGTGTCGTCCTGGTGAGGTGTTCTAAAGGCTGCGTTTGGCCGGTTGCGAGATTTAATCGTTGGAGGGAGACGAATCTCCCCCCGGGCTTTGCGCGACTTAATTCGTCACCGTTTCGCTGTACGCGGGATAGTCGGTATAGCCTTTGGTTGGGCTGCCGTTGACGCCATAAAAAGTAGCCCGATCACCTTCTGCTATCGGCCAGCCGTTTTGCATCCGTTCGACAAGGTCGGGATTGGAAATGAATGGGCGACCAAAGGCGATCAGATCCAGATCGCCGGCCTCCAGCACAGTCTCTGCCAGCTCCCGATTAAAGCCTCCCGCAGCGATCAAGGTGCCTTGATACGTTTGGCGGAATCGAACGGCAAAACCCTCGGGAATCGCTTCTGCGCCAATCGTGAGCTGATCACTCAAATGCACATACGCCAGGTCTCGGTCATTGAGCGCCGAGGCCAGGCTCAGCCAGGTATCGGTTTCTTCGGCGTAGGGGTGCATGTCGAAAAGGCGACCAAATGGGGACAACCGCACGCCTACCCGGGCACTGCCAATTGCTGCGGCCAAGGCATCCAGTGTTTCGAGCAGGAAGCGTTGGCGATTGGTGATGGAGCCGCCGTAGGTGTCCTGGCGAGTGTTCAACGCACCGTTCAGGAATTGCTCGAAGAGATAGCCGTTGGCACCGTGCAATTCGATGCCGTCGAAACCAGCGTCCAGCGCACGTCGCGCGGCGCTTGCAAAGTCACCGGTGACCCGATGCACTTCGGCTGTGCTCAAGGCTCTTGGGAGGCTTGCCTGCACGGGGCCGGGCTTGTCTTTTTCAACCCAGCCGTAGGCATTCGAGCTGGCGGCAACGGTAGCGACCGATGACACCGGAGAGGCGCCCCCAGGCTGAAGTGACACATGGGACATGCGTCCGACATGCCACAGTTGCGCGAAGATCCGCCCGCCTTTGGCGTGGACGGCATCAGTGACTCGCCGCCAGGCTCGAGTGTGTTCATCGCTATACAGACCGGGGTTGAACAGGTAACCACAGCCCTCGCGGGAGATCGGGATGCCTTCACTGATAATCAGCCCGGCAGAGGCTCGTTGGGCGTAGTAGAGAACCGTGTGTTCATCCGGAATATCGTCAAGGGCTCTTGCCCGTGTCATAGGCGCCATGACCACGCGATTGGCCAACTCGGTACCGGCCAGATCGTAGGGTTTGAATAATGTGTTCATCAGAAACTCGGGAAGTCAGGGAAAAGGGGAGAGGGATCAGGACGGCAGAACCAGCCCATTGCCTGGATCGCCGCCGCCGACATCGGGCTCAGGCCAGACGACATCCAGGCGGGTACGGCTGATCAGCCATTGGCCCTTCACGCGGCGATACTCGTCGGCATACAGCCCAACCAGCAGAAGCGGGTTTTCGTCGGCAGCCCTTTGCGTGGCGAAGTCGATCAGGTAGCAACGCCCTTCGGCCCGGTTCTCACCGAGAATCTCGATCCAGTGATTCGACACAGCGTGCATGAAGGGATACGCCCCGCGTTGTTGCACATCGAATGCTGAAAAGGCTTGGGACAAGCCCTGCTGGATGGCGTCACGGCCCCTCCAGCAACCGCGATCAACCTGGCAAATGGCGTCCTCGGTAAACAACTGTACGAGTGCATCCATCCGATTGGCATCGAGATGATGGCAGTAGCGCAGTCGCAGGTTCCTGATCGCTTCAAGGGTGAGCAGTCGGTTCACATCGGCGTTCACAGTGGCCTTCAGGGGAAGGGCGTTCAAAAGGAAGGCCACCTTAATCCAGTCAAAAAAATCTATTAATTCGGGAAAATTACAATCAGTTGATCCTCCAGGGATAGAATCGAGCTTTCAGCAATGTGGAGCCCGTCATGGATTCCTTTCAATTCGATGGCATCCCGGAGTTCACCCAGGCGGCTCAATGCGGGAGTTTCACGGCGGCTGCGTTGCAACTGGGCGTGACCAGTTCGGCAGTGGGCAAAAGCGTCACCCGCCTGGAAAAACGCCTCGGTATCAAGCTGCTGCACCGCACCACGCGCAAACTGAGTTTGACCAGTGAGGGAGAGGTTTACCTCGCCAGTTGCTTGCGAGTCATGGATGAATTGCGGGGTATTGAAGGGAGCTTTCTCAACGGCGTCGCCGAGCCCAAGGGACGTGTGCGTATCGATCTTCCTGCTGCATTTGGCCGACGCCATATTGCCCCCATGCTGATTGCTCTGGCCCGGCAATACTCGCAGCTCGACTTGACGGTGACCTTCGGTGAGCGGACGGTCGACATGATCAACGATGGCATTGATTTGGCGGTACGAATCGGCGACCTCAAGGATGACCCGGAGTTAGTCGCACGCCGGCTCGGTGAGCAGCATCTGGTGGTTTGTGCGGCGCCCGACTACGTGAGCCGCTGCCCGCCGATTCTGCATCCGTCCGCGTTAAAGGAATGCGATTGCATCATTGCCTGGCGTAAAGGGCTGCGCATGGCGTGGTTGCTAAGGAATGCCAAAGGCGAGGCAGAAGAGCAGGAAGTGCGCGTGCGCCATGAGTTCGGTGACGGTGAAATGATGTTGCGCGCGACCCTAGATGGCTGCGGACTTTGTCAATTGCCCACCTGGCTGGTTTCGGAGCATTTGCGCAGTGGGGCTTTGGTCACTGTTCTGGACAACTACGCAGGAGCAACCATGCCCATACACGTCATTTGGCCGCGTACGCGTTACATCCAGCCGAAAGTGAGGGTTGTCGTCGATGCCTTGCTCAAGATGGCCAAAGAGCAAGCAACGCTGTTCGGTGCAAGTCACAGCAGCGGTTTGTCGTAGAGCCTGATGCCCGTGAGGTTTATGCAGCGATCTGCAGTGGTCGTCATTGGCCGAGAGCCACTGGGCGTGAGGGGCGGCAATCGCCCCGAAGCGACCCCCTTGAACCACACACCTTCAACTCAAATCCCCCTCGACAATGATCAGCTCGCGTGGCTGTACACGGGGTCGTTGTCGCAGACTCTGGCTTGTGCGTAGCTTGGAAAACCAACCGCCAGCGCAGGGCTGTTTGAGAGGGCGCGTCAACGCATTAAAGGTCAGCGCTTCACCCCCCAATCAACTTGAAAAGCAGCAGTGCGGCCATGCCGACCGCCAGGGTCAGGAGCGTATTTCGAGTTTTCCACGCGACCCAGGCGGCGATGATGGCGGCGGGGATTTGCGGGTTGGCGAGCTCGAATTCAGTGTGCCCATTGGGGTACACCACGGCGGGCAGTACCAGCGCGGCCAGCACGCTGGCCGGTACATAGAGCAAGGCCCGGTTCAGCCACTCGGGGATGCGCCAGCGACCATAGAGTTCGACAAACGAAAGGCGCATGACAAAGGTCCCTACGCCGACCGCCAGAAACAGCCCCCACAACGCCAGATCGCTCATTGGGTTTCCCTCTCAACATTGTCAGGACGTTCGGTGTTCGAGGGGCGGCTACGCAGTTTCTCAATCAGTAAGCCGGCCACAACGCCCCCGATCGAAGCCATGACCAACCCCAGGTTGTAGGGCATGTTGATGGCCAACACGGCGATCGACCCGCCGACCGATGCGGCGCCCAGGCTCGCCGCACTGCGCAGGTTGGGCACCAGCAGTGCCAGGAAAGACAGGGGAATGGCAAAGCTCAATGACCATGACTCGGGGATGCTGGCCCCCAAGAAGACCCCGGCCAATACCGACAGCTGCCAGACCAGCCACATGGCCACCGCCGTACCGGCGTAAAAGTAATGCCCGAAGCGCCCGGGTTCGCCCGACGAAAACCTGAGGCTGTACAGCGCGAACGACTGATCGGACAGCAGGTAGGACATGGGCCATGTCCAGCGACGGGGCAAGTGGTGCAGGTGCGGCGCCAGCGAGGCGCTGTACATGATAAAGCGCAGGTTGATGATCAACGCAGTGACCACAATCGCCACCGGCAGGACGTTATTGTGCAGCAGCTGGAGGGCAACCATCTGGGCCGAGCCCGAGTAAAACAGCAGGGTCATGCCCAGGGTCATGCCGGGTGACATGCCCATTTCAATGGCCATCACTCCGGTGACCAACCCGAAGGGCACCACGCCGGGGGTCAATGGCATCAGGGTTCGAACGCCGTGCGCGAAGGCTTGCGCTCCAGTTCGGTACTGCATTGCATGTCCTTGTTGTTTTTGTGCAGCCGGTGCGGCAACGGCAGGTTGCCTGTTTCGAGGCTGGAAATAGAGGAGGGCATACGATACCTGCACCTGAGGTCCGTGGGGGTGGATATCCGCATGACCCGTGCTGCGCAGGGCGTTGGGGGGGAGCGTGTCGGTGCCGGAGGATGCTGCTGAAAGGCGCGAACGCACCGCCTGGGTATCTCCTCGGGCACAGGGGAGAGCTCACCGATCGCTCGGTGAAAGCGATGGGCAGCCAGTGGGAGAAATACCCGGCATCCAGGCTGGCGATGTGGTTGAAAAAAGACGCGGGGCCGTTGTGTCAGTCGTGGCTGTTGTTGCCAGCCCCCAGGCCGACCTGCTGCAGGTAGCGCTCCAGGCTCTGCACATCGCCCTGGGCGACGATCGCGCCGACGTAGCCATCCGGGCGCACCAATACCCAATCATCGATGGCTGGCTCGTACGCTTCATGGAAATGCCCCTGGTCATCGAACAGGTCGCCGTGGGGGCTGAAGGTGTGGATGCGCAGCCCTGCGCGGGGCGGCACCGCATCGCGCTCCAGGCCGTAGCCCAGCAAGGTCCAATGGGTGCCTTGGTAGAGGTTGAACAGCCGCGACGGGTGACCGGCTGCACCCCAGATCGGCGCATCCGGTGCTCGATCGCCCGCCGACAGACGACCGCTGCGATCGGCGTGCGTAAGGGCCAGGCTGGATTCGGGGTAGCCGATATCGAGTTGGTGCACGTCGCGGCCGCGGCGCATATCGCCTTTTTTCTGCGCTTCAAGCAGCCGGGTCGCCAAGCCGAGCATCGACGCGGCCACCGGCCGGCGCTCCTCCTCATAACTGTCCAGCAGCGCCTCGGGCGCCCCCTGGATCACTGCCGCCAGCTTCCAGCCCAGGTTGTAGGCGTCCTGCACGCTGGTATTCAGGCCCTGGCCACCGGTGGGCGGGTGGATGTGCGCCGCATCCCCCACCAGGAGCACGCGGCCGGTGCGGTAACGGTCGGCCAGCCGGGCATTCATGGTGTAGGGCGAAGACCAGGACACGGATTGCACCTGAATATCGTTGCGGCCGGTGCGCTGCGCCACCAGGGTCGTCAGCCCTTCAGCGGACAGATCAACGTCGCCGTCGAGGGGGATCGGGCCCTGGATTTGAAACAGATGGGTACCGGCCAGTGGGCACAGCGAGATCTGCCGCGTCATGTCGCCATCACTGAAGCGGTGCCAGTAATCACGGGACAGGCCCGTTATCACCGCATCGGCCACCAGGGCGCGAACGCCGAGGGTCTTGCCGGGGAAGTCGATGCCCAGGGTATGGCGCACAAAACTGCGGCCACCATCGGCGCCCACCAGCCACTGCACGCGCAGGGTTTCTGCTCCGCTCTTGCCTGTCAGGCGGGCGGTGACGCCATCGGCATCCTGTTCGAAGCCGACCAGCTCGCAGTCAAAGTCCGCGTGGTGCCCCAGTTCCAGCAGGCGCTCGCGCATCACCCGTTCGGTCAGATATTGCGGCAGCATCACCGGCACGGGATAAGGTTCGGCCGGCGTGGGATCGAAATGCTCGATCACATCCGCGTCGCTGTGGCTGCCATCGTCGCGGTATCGCCGCTCAGTCGGATAGACTCCCCCCGCAGCAACGATTCGGCCGAGGATGCCGATGTCCTCGAATATTTCCTGGGTTCTAGGCTGAATACCTTTACCGCGGGACCCGTGGAAGGGCAGGGCGTTTTTTTCGATCAGGCGCAACGAAATGCCCCTTCGTGCCAGGTCAATCGCCAGCATCAGACCGGCAGCGCCCGCGCCGCAAATCAATACGTCAACTGCGAGTGGCTGTTTCATCACGCTCTCCGATATGTGCAATATGCACATAGTTAAGCGAAGGAAAAAACGTGTCAACAAATAATGTGCAAAATACACATATAAGCGCACAGCTTCGCGAGCTCCATGGCGCACTGCTGGAGATTGTCGCGGTCATGAACCGCCCGCAGCGTGACGAGGCCATGGTGCGCGAAGCGGGCATTTCCCTGGACCGCGCCTTGTTTCCGTTGCTGGTTCTGGTGGAGCGGGTAGGGCCCATTGGCGTCGTCGAACTGGCCGACCGTGTGGGGCGCGACTACACCACCGTCAGCCGGCAGGTGACCAAGTTGGAAAGCCTGGGGCTGATCAATCGCCAGGAAAGCGCCACCGACCGCCGTGTACGCGAGTCGGTCATCACCGAGAAGGGCAAGGCGATGACCGACCGTGTCGATGAAGCGCGAGAGCGCATTGGCCTGGCGATTTTCGCCTCGTGGGAGGACCAGGACGTGGAGAACCTGGTGCGCCTGATGCGCAAGTTCGCCGATGGCATCCAGGACGATGCGTTGGCGGCGCTGGAGCATCCGTAACGCGGGGCCTAAGATCACCCGATTTGTGAAGATCACGGCGACTTTTGGAGCCTCACTAAGGTACATAAATAGCCACGCCTTGGCGGTTGCATCGCACCGGACGCAACGCTAACCTTCGCCCGTCGCTGCACAATCAGCGACCGGGCTTGGTAACCCGTGTTGATACAGGCGCAACAGCGCCGCAGTACACGATGGTGGCGCTTTTTTGTGTCCGCATAATCGTGCAATGGCGGCTGTGCGTGGGAGGGCTCGTCCCTGCCGGGTTCCTGTATCTCCGGTTTACCAACCTGCGCACGGCTGCCACCCATTCGCTTGGTAACGAACGTGGTAGCTCTCACTTTGATATGGGAGTTTCAAGCATGTACGCCGGTAACCCGTTTGTACCTCACTGCCTTCCCTCTCGCTGTTCTCTGCTCACACAAAGCCGCTTCCTGGCGCCGTCAGGAGACTGGCTATGAGCACGTCAAGCGCTGTTAAAACCCTGGGTTTCGTTACCTTCGGAGAGTGCGGCGTGCCCAACCATAGCTTGTTTCGTGTCAACGCCGATGTGCCGTTGCAACAGGCCTTGGAGCAGGCTTCGACCTTGCTCTACTACGCAAAGAAACTCGCCCTCGACGCTGCCATGCAAGAACACGGCGAACGCTACGCCTGGGCCTCGCACTTCCTCGCGGAAATGGGCAAGGCGGTGATTGATGATGTGGGGTTCGGGTTGCAGGAGCGGGGAGAGGTTTAAGTAGGAGGTGAGGTCGTTTGAACGCCGCTTTGGGTGGGAGAGAAGCGGCGTTTTTTAGACGGGGGCTGGTTTTGGCCAGGGGCGCTCTTCCGAAACCATTTTTCGAGCACGATATCAAGGTAAGCCATCTCGATTGATGCGGATTAAAGCATGACAGGCAGAGGCGAATTCCATCTCCTACAGCCTGTCATCCCTACACGCTTACTTAGATTTCGCTGGTGGATAGTTTGCGCGATCACCGCCGGACTTATTACCCGTGGTACTTGGCAGATTAGGAACTACCGGACGAGGTGTGTTCTGGGAGTTCGGACGGCTTGGTTTTGCCGGTTGTTTGCTCATGATTATTGCTTCCTAAATGCGTTGGGCAGGGGTTATTTACAAGCGCCTTCTACGCGGCAGGCGCAAGGGGTCGGTGCATGGCACTTATGGTCGTCACCACAACGCATGGCCTGAGTCTCGTCACCGCCCCCCGGATACGCACCAAAGTGCTTTTCATACAGGGTGACCGTTTGAGCAAAGGCATTCTTTAGCTCTTGGTAATCATCCTGGCCGTAGATGCCGAAGTAGGGGTAATGATCAATAAAGCGACCGAATACCTGCTGGCAGTCTTCGCGGTATGCGCGAGTATCCAAAATATGCGCATGCCAGAGGGTATCCACCATCTTGCTGGGCACCAATACAACAGAAGGGTAGAAGCTCTTTAGTGTCAGAAAACGGCGGTACTCTTGTTCGGCCATATCCCATTCAGCCGCTGACATTTCTGCCTCCGAGGACTCAGTGTACTTGTGCTTCAAACGCTCGAAATCCAGACGGCTGAAGCGCATGTCCAGGCCGTTTTCCGCCAGCAGTGGCGAGTTCAGCGATACGACTGCATTCATGTGTGTTTCTCCTGTGATTGAAGGTTGCAGGCCTTGATGGCCCGCCTTCGCTTCAGCTCACGTTCGAAACATTGACGACTGACTAGCGCGCAAGGTAAGTAGCCGGTAGCTGTGATTTGATATAGCAAACGCCAGTCACTGCCGAGTTTGAAGCGTAGCAACCCTTCACGACAGCGCACGCGCTTGCCGCCCAAAATGGTAAAGGGCGTTCCCGATAACAGCGCTTGATCAATGTCGATGGCTCTGGCTTGGTGACAGGCGCTGACCTGGTGTGGACAGCAGGAGAGAATGGATTGAATGGTGTGCATGACTGGCTCCGTGTGTGATGACGGAACCAGTTTCGTTGTGTGGATTCCACAACCAATAGGTCAGCGAAGGAAATCCAACAAATCATCAAACTCCTTCGCTTCCTGGTATTCGCTGATGATGAGATCACGGTACTTCAGCAGGAGAGCATTATCTGTCACCACTTCATTGGCCCTCTTATAGGCCAGTTCTAGTTCGTCGTTTAGATAGTGAGCCATCATGCTGTCTCCCATCGAAAGTACAGCTGTCTGACTCGCCAGAGTTTTCAGCAAATTACCTTCGTGGGGACCGAATCCCATTTGTGGCAAGGCATCTGCAAATGGATTCGGTAGTTTTTCTTTGGAAAGATCCGCTTCGGCTAATCGCTCAAGGAGAATGATCATCTCCTGGCGTAACAGTCCAAGCCCTGCCACAGATTGGCGACCCAGAAAGAGCTGACTGGCCCAACCCACATAGGCCTTTCGCTCTGAATGCTCCCTGATGAGCGTAATCGCGATTTTGGGTACACCAAACAGCCCCTGCAATAAGATGGCGTTCCAGATCAGCACCTCATTGTCAGGATTGAGCTGCCAACGTTCGCGACTACCTCTAGCGCCAGGTCCATTGAGTCTGCTGCGCTTCATGTCTATGAGTGGTGGTAGTGTTGCTTTCAGCGCCCCGCGGCCCTTTCCCGCACTCGCAAGCGCCTCAATCAGCGTATTAAGCGAGACTCTGAGTGCACCGTATTGCTTTTGAGAAAGAGGAGCCGATAGCGGCGGGCAAAGCAGTCTTTCCAACACCTTTGTATGCTCAGGCCACTGGTCTGGATTAGAGCTCACAGGATTGCTTCAACAGTGATTTAACTGACGACTGTTTCTCTGCATACACTGAGTACTTTGCGATACTTTCGGCTTGAACGTACCAGTTGCTCTGTGTGCAGGACTCATTGCTGCGCCGAAACTCATCGAGTACGCCACGGCAGTAACCTGCCCTTAGGGCTTCAGACGTAGAGGTTGTAAGACCAGCAAGCAGATGTTGTTGATCGCGCTTTGAGTAAATTTTCAGCAGCTCCTGGCAACTGATGATCAGGTGTTCAGCATCATCATTGGCCAAAGCATAAGAAGTAGTAGCGCCACTGAGCACTAGAGAAAGTGCAAGGTTAAAGACTTTCACGCGGTGACTTCCTTTTCGGCGTTAGTCAGCGTGGGTTCCACGCTAGAAGTGGTGGTTGACCGAGAGCGTTGAGCAGGCGCGGTAGGTGCCGCCAAGTAGAGCGCCAAAAGGGCAAAACCTAATACAGTGAGCTCTGCTACAGGATCCGCAACAGTGTTGATCAGATCAATTGGAGCCCCCGCTTGCTGCTCGAAAATGACTAAAAGTCCGAAAACACTAAGCCATGCGCAAGCCAACCGCCCTTGAAAAGTTAACAATCGACTTAGTCCTTTCCAAAACCCTGTAGCAAAGTACTGGCTATAACGGATATGCCTCCAAAGCAACAATACGAAAAACAGCATAAACCCCCACTCATCCCATGAAACGTCGGCTAGGCCCTCGCCATATTCGAAAATTTCTGAAACTAAGGCGGCCAGAGAAAAAAGACCCAATAGCCAAATCAATGCATTAACTAGCCCACCAAACAGAAAACAAAAACCTTTGGTCAGGCTGTTATCAAGCTTCCCGGGCAGTGAGAGTTCAGGGGATAGCATTTAGACTCCTTGTCGGTGGATCCTGCACGTTTGAAGCTCTGCGCTCATTGATCACTGAGGCGCAAGCGATGGCGCTTAGAATAATGGCATTTTGACTTCTGAGGGTATTGCTTTGATACCTTGGCTCAATGACCAGTGTCGTTCAGGCTGCGGCACTATCCACGTTTGGTTGGTGTTACAGCACACGCCCACCCCAAATGTTCTTCAACTTAAATACTCGGCCACTCATGAAAAAAACCATGCGCTACTTCTCCGCAGCCCTGCTTCTAATCATTTCCCACAGCGCTCTGGCCAGCGATCTCGATCAGCAATGGCTGCAACTGATCAAACAGGACATCGGCAGCCGTTGTCCGGTCAGCATTGAAAAGTTCGGCATGATTACGACGGGCCTCAACGGCTACCGCAGCGAGCAATGGCTGGCAAAGTCCTGTGATGGGAGTGTCGAGTACGGCGTCGCCTACTACCCGAAAGAGGCCTTTCCACAGCGGGCCAGTCCGTTCAGCGTCACGCGCAAATCATCGCGCAGATCCGTCCAGCCACAGCCCTGACGCCAGCCCCGGGCGGGGATTTATCCGCCCCTCCAAAGCGCACTAATAATAACGCTTCCTATTTGCGTTTTGATTTTCCAGGCTCTATCCTCGCCGCGCCGCCCCCGCTGGCTGGGGCCGGTGCCCCTTGCGTCGAGCGTTCGACGTGTTGTCTGCCCGATCAGAGGCTGCCGGGATGGATTGGAACGGAATCAATTTGCGCTGGGCCTACACCGACTTGCTCTTGAGCCTGAGTCGCCGGACTCAGTGTGTGCAGCGGGCCTACGATGTGCTGCACGATGCCTTTATCCGTTTCCTGTTGGCCAGCCAGCGCACGCCCATCGAGCAGCCCAATGCCTATTTGCGCCGGGTGGCGCACTCGGTGTTGATCGACCATTTCCGTGAGGCGGCGCGCTATTACCCGATGCCCGAGGAACAGGGCGAGCCCTGGATGGACCGGCAGGAAAACGCGGACTTTGCCCCTTCGGCGGAACATCTGGCGGATCTGCAGCAGCGTCTGCTGGCCTTGCAGCGCATCCTTGATTGTTTGCCGCCGCGCTGCCGGGAAGTGTTCTGGCTGGCACGGATCGAGGGCCATCGGCAGCCGGAAATCGCCCGCATGTTGGGCATCAGCCTGTCGATGGTGGAGCGTCATCTGATGCGGGCCTTGCTGGATTTGCGCCAGGCCCGTGAGGTGCTGGCGCCGTGAGTTCGACCCGTCAGCAGGCAGCGCGCTGGTTCACCCGGTTGCTCGATTTGCCCGCCGATCATCCCGAGCGCCAGGCGTTCCAGGCCTGGCTCGCTGCCGACCCGCGCCACGCCGCCGAGTACCAGGTGTTCAGCGAGTTGTGGGGGGATTTTTCCTCGACCCCGAAAACCGCGGCCCTGGCCGGCGCCATGGAGTCCCTCGGCCGTCGGCGGTTTGTGCGCAACGGGCTGCTAGGTTTGGCGGCCTTGTCCAGCCTGGCGTCGCTGCTGACCCTGCGTTACCGCGCCCTGGGGGATTTGCAACTGGTCACGGGCATTGGCGAGCGGCGCCGGGAGACGCTGTCGGACGGCAGCCAGTTGGTGCTGGACGCTGCCACCCGCATTCACGTGACTTTTACCGAACACGGCCGCCAGCTGTTTCTGTTGCAGGGGCGGGCGATTTTCGACGTGCGCCCCGACCCGCAGCGACCGTTCACCGTGGAGGCCGGTGTGGCCCAGGTGCGGGTACTGGGCACGCGTTTTGTGGTGGAGCGTTTCGAGCGGCGGGTGCAGGTCAGTGTCGATCGCGGCCGGGTGGAGTTCGGCAGTGCCCGGCAGCGCCTGGTGCTGGAGCGCGATCAGGTGGCCGAGGCGGATGAGCGGGGGCAGGTACAGCGCATTCAGCGGGCGGCGGCGGGGGCCTTCAGTTTCGAGCAGGGCAGCCTGACCTTCGACCGCGCCGACCTGGTGGAGATTGCCGCTGGGCTGTCGCGCTACCGGCAACGGCCGCTGCGGGTGGAGGGCCGGTCGAGCCTGAGCCTGACGGCGGTGGTGCAGACCGCCGACGTCGACACCTTCCTCCACAGCCTGCCGCAGTTGGCGGCGGTGCGGGTGGAGGAGCGGGGCAGCTTTACCGTGCTGGTGGCCCGCTGAATTTTTTTCGCAGCCGACATCAGGGATTTGCTCACCCCCTTCGTCAATGGGTATCTGCCGACCCTTAACGAGAAACACCATGCTGCGCATTTCGCTCAATACCCTGATCGCCGCCAGTGCCCTGGCCGGCGTGTTGCACGCCCAGGCCGCCCCGCTGGAACTGGCCTTGCCGGCCCAGCCCCTGGGTCAATCCCTGCGCCAATTGGGCAGCCTCGCCGGCCTGACCCTGGCGGTGGACGATCGCCTGGTGGCCCAGCGTTTGGCGCCGGCCCTGAGCGGCCGTTTCGAACCCGATGCAGCCCTGCGCCTGCTGCTCGCCGGCACCGGCCTGAGTGCCCGCCAGCAAGGGCCGGTGTGGCTGATCATGGAAGACCTGCCAGGGGCCTTGAACCTCGCTGCCACCACGGTTCGTGGCGGGCAATTGGGCTCGACCACCGAGGGCAGCGGTTCCTACACCACCGGCGAGATGCGCACCGCGACCAAGCTCAACCTGAGCCCGCGGCAAACCCCGCAGTCGGTGAGTGTGGTCACGCGCCAGCGCATGGACGACCAGAACATGACTCGCCTGGAAGACGCCTTGAGCCAGGTGACCGGGGTCAATGTGCTGTACGAGACGCCGGACCAGGCGCGTTTCTATTCCCGGGGGTTTGCCATGGACAACGTCCAGCAGAACGGCGTCAGCTCGCAGTTCCAGGGCAGTGTGCCGGGCATGGGGTCGGCCGAAGCCTCCAGCGACTCCCCCGACCTGGCGATCTACGACCGGGTCGAAGTGCTGCGTGGCGCCTCTGGCCTGACCCAGGGCACCGGCGAACCGGGCGGCACGGTGAACCTGGTGCGCAAGGCGCCGACCCGGGACGTTCAACTGTCCACTCGCTTGAGTGCCGGTTCCTGGGACAAGTACCGCAATGAGATCGACGTCTCCGGCCCCTTGAACAGCGATGCGTCGCTGCGTGGGCGGCTGGTCACGGTGTATCAGCAGAATCAGTCGTTCGTCGATTACGTCGGCGGCGACCGCCAGGTACTGTTCGCCAGCCTGGCCTATGACCTGTCCCCCGACACCAGCCTGACCACCGGCTTCAACTGGCAAAAAAGCCACAGCGTGCCCAACCTCTACGGCGTGCCCATGTCCACCGACTACAGCAGCCTTGACCTGTCGCGCTCGACCTTCCTGGGCGCCAGCTGGAACCACATGACCTATGAAAAGACCCACCTGTTCGCCGAGGTCGAGCATCACCTGGACGACAACTGGACCCTGAGCAGTGCCCTCAACTACACCCAGTCTGACGCCGAGGGGCAGTTCATCGGCGTGTTCGGCAACGGCACGGCGGGAGTGGGGGCGGCCGGTACGGCGCGCTTGAACAACTACATCGCCCGGCACAACCAGGGCGACCAGTATTCGGCCAACCTCAACCTGTCCGGCAAGTTCCCGCTGCTGGGCCGTGAGCATGAACTGGTGCTGGGTGGGGATTATCAGAAAGAGCTCTACGACAACCTGCGGGGCATCGGCGCGCAGACAGCGGTGATCGACGTCTATGGCTTCGACCCCGCCAGCCTGGATAAGCCCGAGGTGCCGTATCGCAACCGTTACCGCTACGACAACTACCAGCGTGGCCTGTACGCCACCACGCGGTTCAACCTGAGCGACGAGCTCAAGCTGATCCTCGGCAGCCGCTACAGCAGCTTCTATTTCAACTCCCGTTTCAAGAACCTCGGCACCGGTGTCGAGAGCCGTTCGCCGTACCGCGAAGACGGTAAACTCACGCCGTACGGCGGGCTGGTCTGGGACTTCAGCGAGCACCTGTCCTGGTACGCCAGTTACACCAGCATCTTCAAACCGCAGAACCTGGTGGACGAGTCCAACACCCCGCTCAAGCCCATCGTCGGCGCCAATTATGAAACCGGGATCAAGGGTGAATACTTCGGCGGCGACCTCAACCTGTCGGCGGCGCTGTTCCGCATCCTCCAGGAAAACCGCGGCATCGATAACGGCAACCCGACCTGCCAGGACAACTGCAACGAGGCCTCGGGCAAGGTCCGCAGCCAGGGCCTGGAACTGGAAGCGTCCGGCGCCCTCAGCCCGCGCTGGCAGCTGTCCGCCGGCTACACCTTCACTCGCAGCGAATACCTGGAGGACGTGTCCAGCACCGTCAAGGCCGGGGACCCGTTCAACGAATGGTTCCCCAAGCACCTGTTCCGGCTCTACACCGACTACCGCCTGGCCGGCGATGGCGAGCGCTGGAGCATCGGCGGCGGCCTGACCACCCAGAGCAGCACCGACACCACCCGCGACATGTACCAGGGCGGCTACACCCTGTTCAACGCCAACCTCGCCTACCGCGTCGACCAGCACACCACCCTGAGCCTGGTGGGCAACAACCTCACCGACAAGACCTACTACATCCCGGTCTCCAACCGTCACCGTGGTGGCAACAACTTCTATGGCGACCCACGCAACGCCACGCTGACCTTGAGCTGGGTGTATTGAAGCGGCGGTAGGCGGCGAGGCGGGGCATTTTCCAGCCCCGGCCCAAGGCGCCCGAGCGGCTCAAGGGTTGAGGAATTGCTGGTAGTTGGCCTGGGTAATCAGTTGATAGGGAATGGTCACTTCGGCGGTGTAGGCTTGCTTGCGGATCATCTTCAGCGCCAGGTCGATGGAGCCCACCGCCTGCCCCTTGTTGTCCTGATAGACGGTGACCAGCAACTGTCCCTTGCGGACGGCTTCCAGGCCCGCCGGGCCGCCGTCGCTGCCGCCGATGAGGATGTCCTGGCCAGGCCGCATCCCGGCCTGGGTAATGGCCATGGCCGCGCCGATGGCCATTTCATCGGCGTTGGCCGCCACGGCGTCGATTTTTTTGCCAGAGACGATCCAGTTGTTCATCAGGTCCATGGCCTTGCTGCGTTGCCACTCGGCGCTCTGCTCCTCCACCACATGGATCTGCGGGTAGCGCTTGAGCACCGTCTTCATCCCCAGGGTGCGGTTGTGGGTGGCGTTGTTGGAGAGCAGGCCGAGCATGATTGCCAGGTTGCCTTTGCCGTTCATTTTTTCTGCCAGGTACTGCATCTGCATTTCCCCGGCCTTGACCTCGTCCGAGCCGACATAAGCGATGCCCCTGGGCAGCTCGGGTGAGTCTGGGCGACGGTTGACGTAGACCAGGGGAATGCCGGCCTGGGTGGCGTCGGTGGTGATTTTCTGGGTGGCGGCGGTGTCCACCGGGTTGACGATGATCGCGTCCACGCCTTGGCTGGTGAAGTTCTGTACCTGGTTCAACTGGCGCACCACATCGCCCTGGGCATCCTCGAACTGCAGGCTGACCCCGGGCAATTGCCCGGCGTGGGCAGCCATGTATTCACGCATCTGCGCCAAGAACACATCGTCGACCTGGGCAATGCTCACGCCGATGCGGATATCCGCCAGCGCCAGGGGGGCAAAGACAATGGCAAGGAGCAAGGCAAACAATCTCTGCTTCATGGTTTCGGTCCTGTCTTGTTGTTTTGGCAAACCTTGGAACGATCGTGTGTGGCCGTCGGGCCTGTGATTCAGGCCCGGCGTTTGTCGCGCATTCGCTGTACCTGCTCGGCAAAGTCGGCGTAGGGCCAGCGTTGATCCAGGGCCTGGTAGAGCAGTTGCTGGCCGGTCTGGGGCGCCAGGCCGTGCAGTGGCGGGTCGGTGTCGAGGTTGGTGGGGAAGGAATAGCCGTCGGCGACTGTGGCGATCACGGCTGTCAGCCCCGCCTCGTCCAACTCGCCCTGCTCAAGGCGCTTGAGCAGCGTGGGATAGAGCGCCTGCATCATGGCGTCGCGGTCGAGGCTTTCCATGGGTTTGCCGAAGGCCGAGGAGATCTGCAACAGGTTGGCCATGCGCTGGCGATCGGTGGTGCGGTTGCTGCCAGCGGCATGGAACAGTGCCGGGTTGAAGAACAGCAGGTCGCCCTTGTTCAGTGGCAGTTGCACCGCGTGGGCCTGAAAATAGTCGATAAAGGCCGGGTGGCGCCAAGCCAGGTAGCCCAGCTCGTACTGCTGGGAAAACGGCAGCAGCAGGGTTGGGCCGGTTTCCAGGGGCATATCGGAATGGGCCACCGCGCCTTGCAGGGTCAGGTATTGGGACAACACATGCAGGGGCAGGGGAAAGCGCTGCACCTCCTCCGTACTCTGGAAGCCCAGGTGGTAGTCGCGATGAGGTTGCTGGGCCTGGCCACCGGGATGCACCACGTTGACCTGGGCGGTGACCTGGTAGTGCGGCCCCAGCCAGGCTTCGGCGATCAGCCCCAGCAGCGGATTGGCGTAGTACTCGACAAAGGATTCGGGGGCATGCAGGGCGGCTTTTTGCAGGGCGTTCCAGATCCGCCCGTTGCTGCCGGCTTTGGCGAAGTGGTCCGCGGCTACCGCGTGTTCGGCCTCGGCGGCGAAGATCGCATCGAACACCTGGCTGTGCCGGTCCACCACCGCGGGGTCAGCGAAGCCCTGGCGTACCACCATGACGCCGGGGCCCTGGCTGAACAAACGATGCAGTTCGCTTTTCAGGACGCTCGGGTCCCCCTGCAAAGCCTGGTGCAGGGTGGCGGCGTGATAGATCGGTACCCGGTTGAGTACGGCTTGGCAATGGGGGTAGGCCTCGGTCGGCACCGGTTGCTGGCAGAGGGCGGCAAAGGTCTCCAGGTTCAGCGCGTCCTGGCTGGCGAACACCAAGGTGGCGGCGCTCATGGCCGGGCTCCCGGTTCGGCCAGGCTCAAGGGCGCGTCCGGGCGTGGAGTCGAGCTGTCGCCGCAGCCGATCACGCCTTGCTCCAGGTCGATCACCGCCCCCGTCATCATTCCCGACTCCCGGGACAGCAGGAACGCTACGCTTTGCGCCACTTCCCGAGGCTTGAGCAGGCGTCCGAACGGCTGAGCCTGTTCCGTGGTCTCCAGCCAGCCGTCTTCGGCGCCGTGGTACTGGCGCTGGATTTCATCTTCGTGGGGCGTGTCCATCCAGCCGATATTCAGGCCATTGACCCGGATACGGTTGCGCAGGGCGCTGAAGGCGACGTTCTTGGTGAGGATCGCCAGGGCGCCCTTGGACGCGGCATAGGCGCAAAGAAACGACTGCCCACCATGGCCGGTGACGCTCTGGATGTTGACGATGGAGCCTTCCACACCCTGGCTGATCATCAGCTTGATGGCCTCCTGGATCAGGAAGAACGGCGCTCGCACATTGACCGCGAACAGGCGGTCGAACAGTTCCGGCGAGGTGTCGAGGATGGTGCCCCGGTCTGACATGCCGGCGCAGTTGACCAGGCCATGGAGGGTGCCGAAGTGGGACCGGGCGGCGTCGATGACCCGCCGGCAATCCGCGACCTGCTCCATGTCGGCCTCGACGAAAAACGCCTGGCAATCGAGCTGCGCCAGTTGCCGCACCTGCTCCTGGCCCTTGTCGCGGCTACGGCCGCAAATGATCAGGCCGGCGGCGCCGCGCCGCGCCAGGGTGTGGGCCACGGCGGCGCCCAGGCCTTGCGTGCTGCCCGTGACGATAAAAAACTGGCCGCTGAAGGCGGTGGCGAATTCAGTGTCGGACATGAGGTTCTCCTGAGTTGTTTTTGTTCTGCTCAGTGGGGCGACAGCGGCTGCTCAAGGTCTTTTTACGAGGCTGGCTATACACCCGACGAGCAAGAGACTAGCATTGAGAAAGCCTCATAAATCCCCAAAAAGACATCAAGAAAACCTCAATCTCAAGGGCCGTGCTCACCATGCTCGAACGCGCCAAACACTTTTCCATCAAGCAGATCGCCACCCAGGCGGGGGTCAGCAAGGCCACGGTGGACCGAGTCCTGCATCAGCGTGGCAGCGTGCATTACCAGACTAACCGGCGTATCGAACAGGCCCTGGACGAGCTCGAAGCCCAAGAGAAAAACGGCCTGGCGGTGGGGCATACCATTCATGTCGACGTGGTCATGCACACCCCCTTGCGTTTCAGTAACGCGGTGCAGGCGGCCATGACCGCGCAGTTGAGCAGTCTGGCGCCGTTTCGCATCGCCCCGCGTTTCCATCTGTTCGAAGACATCGACAGCCAGCAGATGCACGACCTGCTGCTGCGTTGTGCGGCCAAGGGCAGCCAGGGCGTGGTGCTCAAGGCGGCCGACGAGCCGGCGGTCAACCAGGCGGTCAAGCAGTTGACGGTTGCGGGGGTTCCGGTGGTGACCCTGGTCACCGACTTGCCGCAAAGCGAACGCATCGGCTACGTCGGCATGGACAATCGCACCGCAGGGCAGACCGCTGCCTATCTGGTGTCGCGCTGGCTCGACAGCCGCCCCCAGGACGTGGCGGTGGTGATCGGCAGCGAGCTGTTTCGCGGCGAGGAAGAGCGCGAAATGGGCTTTCGCATGTGGCTGCGCGGGCGCGCGCCGCACTTGCGGGTCCTGGATATCAGCGGCGGCTATGGGGTGTACGAGCGCACCTTCGAGCGGGTCAGCGAGGCGCTGCAACACCACCCCGACCTCCAGGCGGTGTACAGCGTCGGTGGCGGCAACCGGGCAATTGTCGATGCCTTTGCCGCTCTCGGGCGCCCGCTGGAGGTGTTTATCGGCCACGACCTGGATGAAGAAAACCGCCAGCTGCTGGCCGAGGAAAAGATCGCCGCAATCATCGACCACAACCTGCAGGTCGATGCCCGGCATGTATTGCTGCACATCCTGCAATTCCATCGCCTGTGGAAGGCCGGGCCAATCCCGGCATCCCAGGTCCAGGTGGTGACCCCGTTCAATCTGCCCCACTGATTTCACCCAAGCCCCTCATAACAAGAGCAAGGAGTCAGACCATGTTACGTATCGCGGTTCTCGGTGCCGGGCGCATCGGCAAGATCCACGCGGCCAACGTCGCCGCTCATCCCGGGGCGACCCTGGTGCTGGTGGCGGATCCCTGGCGCGAGGGCGTGAACGCTCTGGGCGCGCAATTGGGCTGTGAGGTGGCCTACGATTGCGCGGCGGCGCTGGCCCGGGACGACATCGATGCGGTGGTGATCGGCACCCCCACGGACACCCACATTGATCTGCTGCTGGGCGCGGTGACTCGGGGCAAGGCGGTGCTCTGCGAAAAGCCCATTGACTTGGATATTCACAAGGCGCGGTACGCGGTGGCTGAAGTCGAGCGTCTCAAGGGCCGGGTGATGCTGGGTTTCAACCGACGCTTCGACCCCGACATGCTGCGTTTGCGCCAGGCCATCGATGCCGGTCATGTCGGTGACGTGCGCCAGGTGATCATCACCAGCCGCGACCCAGGCCTTGCCTCCCGAGAGTACCTGGCCCATTCCGGGGGCATCCTGCGCGACATGACCATTCATGACTTTGACACCGCCCGCCACCTGCTGGGGGAGGAACCGGTGGAAGTCAGCGCCATTGCCAGCCGCCTGGTGGACCCCGGGCTGGAGGCGATCGATGACTATGACAGCGTCATGGTCATGCTGCGTACCGCCTCGGGCAAGCAATGCCACATCAACGGCTGCCGCGAGGCGCCCTATGGCTATGACCAGCGAGTGGAAGTCTCGGGGTCCCAAGGCGTGTTGCTGACCGACAATCATCGCCCCAGCACCTTGCGCCACTGGAGTGCCGAGCACACGGAGGCCCGGGAGCCGTTACTGCATTTTTTCCTTGAGCGTTACGCCGATGCCTATCGCAATGAACTGGGGCAGTTTATCGATGCCTTGAACCAGGGCAGGCCGCTGCCCACCAGTGCCCGCGATGGCCTGTATGCGCTGCACCTGGCCGACTGCGCGCTGGCGTCGGTGCGTACTGGGCGCAGCGTGGAAGTCCACTACGGGGCGTGAGCAACGCTGGCGCCCGGTGATGTGTCGGGCGCCGTCCATGATGCCGTTGGCCCAACCCTCAATCGTGCTCCTGCGCCCGGTAACCGCGCTCGCTCTCGAACTGGTTCAACAGCTGTTGCCGTGACAAGGTCTCGGTCAGTTCGTCCAGGTGCTGGCGGACCAGCACGCTGGCGCCGGCGCCTTCCAGGCGGTCGATCAGGTCGAGCAAGGTTTGCTGTTGTTGCTGCAGGCCTGCGTCATCATCAACGCTCAGGGGGAAGTCCGTGGTGTCGATTTCGACCACGGGCTGCTCGCTGCCCAGTTTGCCCGCCAGTTCGCCGACGCTGGCCGTGGTGTACGGGCGCAGCAGCTTGATCAGGCTGGGGGTGTGGGGGGCGACGGTCACGGCGATGGAGTAGACGGACATGGGGCTTCGACTCGCTAGATGAACGGGCTGTTCGGCCCGGCCTAGCGCCGGCTCGACCAGAAGTCGTGCAGGGCGCGGGCGGCGGGTTCCAAGGCGGCCACGCGCTGGCGGTGCAGCTCCACGTCCAGGTCCACCGGCAGTTCGAAGTTGTCCTGGTCGGCACAGTCGCTGATGGCTTGCAGCAGGGCTGCTTGCGGGGCCGGCAGGTCGGGCCAGTTGCCCACGGCCACGCCACGCAGGTAACCGAAGCACCATTCTTCGGCCAGGGTCAGGGGCTGGCCGTTGTGTTCGGTCTCTTCGAAACGGGCGCTGAAGCTCTGCGGTTTGAGGGCCAGTTGGCTGGCCAGGGTGTTGATGTGGCGCACGCAGAGTTCGATGAACTGTTTGCACTCGGCGGGGCTCTCCCAGTCCGGGTTCTGCCCGCCCCAGATGGTCGGGAACCACTCGGCGATGTCCACCTGTGCCGGGCTGGAGACCAGGGCAGTGAAGTAGCCGTCGAGCTCCGACGGGTTGAGCACGGAATGGTCGTCGCCGTACTTGAGCAGGGTGTCTTCGATGAATTCGAAGTCGGCGGCGGTCAGGGGCTGGTCGTGCATGTTGAGGTTCCTGAAGGGGCCGAAGGGGCCGGAAAAAGTCGCGGAGGATGAACCCTGTGGCGGATTTTATCCAGAAGCCGATGCGCTGATTTTTCCCGGTGACGACAGAGGGTGTCGCCTGCGACGCGTTCAGTGGGCTGATACGGCGAGTATTCCGGCGCTCGGGCTCATCCTGCGCCGCAATATTCGCACTGTTGCCGCTTTCAGCGCCAGGCACAGAGCGTGCCCGGCGCCACGATCACACCAGCGGCGCTACCCGCAATTCGGTGGCGCATTCGAGCAGCGAGCGGCGCTGGGTGTCGGCGTACAGTTGCAGCTCGTTGAGGGTGTCGCGGCCCAGGGCGCGCTGGAACTCGGCCTGGTTGGAATGGGTGTTGTAGTGGGATTGGGCATCGTCGCCGAGGTTGGACTGGAAGATGCCCGCGGCGCTGACCGGCAGGAAGTCTTCGTAGACCAGGGGTTCGAAGGCGATGTGCCCGGCACTGATCAAGGCTTCCAGTTCCTTGAGGGGCAGCTCGTTACTGCGGGCGGCGATGCCTTTGGCAGTGGGGAAGTAGCGGAAGTAGGCCAGGCCCTGGCGGCGCATGTCGTCGTGGTTATCGGGAAAGTCCTTGAAGCTGTTTTCAAGGGTGGCCATGTAGCGTTCGGCGTTGGCTTCGTTGGGGAATTCACCCAGTTGCTCGCGGGCGCTGTTCAGCAGTTGGTCGTACAGGGCCCGGCCCTTGGGGGTCAGGGCGGCGCCGCGTTGTTCGATTTCACCGAAGCGTGCCGAGTGGCTGCCGCTTTCATCGGCGTGCTGGCCGACAAAGCGGATGGTTTCCTCCAGGGCCTTGAAGCTGGTCTGGCGCAGCAGGATCGGGCACTGGCGACGGGGCGGGCCTTCGATCACCGCCTTGGGGGTGATGCCGTGCCGGGGCATGCCGGCCTGTACGGCGTCGATGTCCAGGGTGCGCGGCGTCAGGTGGTTGATGTGGGGCCCCTTGAAGGCCACCACGTCAGCGATCAGCCGGTGCTGGGCGTTGAGTTTCTGGTACTCGGCCAGCGACACCGTGGCCTGGTTGTGCCAGCGGAAGGTTTCCAGGGCCTGCTGCACGAAGTCCTTGGCATCGCTCGGGCTCAGGCCGCCGTCGAGTTCGGATTGCTCGATCAGCTCAATGACCCGTGGGGTGAAGATGCTGCGGCGGCTCAGGACCCATTCGGCGAATGCCCGCAGGCCGTCGTCCTCGATCAGTTCCAGGCGCAGCAACGACGTGAAGACACGGAACGGGCTGACTTGCAGGGCGTCCTCGTGCACCGCGCGAAACGCCGTGGAGTGCACCGGCACCCCGGCCGGCGTCAGGTCGTAGTAACCCACGGGCTGCATGCCCATCACCGCGAACAAGCGGCCCAGGGTCGCCAGTTCGGCCGCCGTGCCGACGCGGATCGCGCCGTGACGCTCCATGTCCAGGCGCTGGATTTCGCCGGTCTGTTGCAGGCTCTGGGCAACCGCGCGGTCCTGATTCATGACCTGCTGGTTGGTCGCGGCGACCAGGTCCATCAGGGTGCCGTAGAGCGGCACTTCGTCCTTGTACATCTGCGACATGGCGCGGGAAAAGTCGGCTCGGATCTGGTCGCGATTGGCGAACTGGGCGGTGCTCATGTGGATCGTTCTCCGCAAACGGTTTGGCAGGTTGCCTTGGAAGTGCCTGTGGGGTGAATTCTGCGGGCTGGCCGGAGCTGCTTCAAACGAATAAATGGCCGCGTGTCATTCCAAAAAATACTGACCTTCAGGGCGTCGCCGGCCCCTCGCGTTGCGCCGTCTGGCGCGGCTGGCCATTGCCCATTCGCCCTGGAGCATAGCCGGCAGGGCACGCACCTAGGGGGCGTCGATTCGAGGCGGTTGAAGGTCAGTCATGGGGGGAATACAGGGCGGGTGCGCCCCTCATGCAGCAATGAGGGGGCGCGGGCGTGGCGGGTTACGTCGGCTGGGTGTCGAGGTGGCGCAACAGCGCCTGGAGCGGGTGCTGCAATGCCAGGTGCTGCAAGCGCGCCGCCTGGCTGCGACACGAATAACCGTTGGCCAGCACTTGGCCCGACGCGCCGTGTTGCTGCAACAGCGGTTGCCAGGACTGGCTGAAAATCTGCTGCGACGTGGCCAGGTTGCGGGCTTCATGCCCGTAGGTGCCGGACATGCCGCAGCAGCCGCTGGCCAGCACCTGCAACTCCAGGCCCAGGGCCTGGAAAATCGACGGCCACAGCGCGGTGCTGGCCGGAGCGTTGGTTTTTTCCGTGCAGTGGGCCAGTAGCTTGTAAGCGCCAGCGCCGGCTGTCGACGGTCCCGCGATCTGCGCCAGGGGCAGGCGCGCCAGCCACTCCTGAGGCAGCAGCACCTGGGGCGCGGCCTGTTGCCCCAGCAGCTTCTGATACTCCTGGCGATAGACCAGGGTCATGGCCGGGTCGAGGCCCAACAACGGGATGTCGAAGCCGCTCAATGGCTGCAAGCGCCGGGCGTTTGTTCTCGCGGCCTTGGCGAAGGCGCCGAGAAACCCCAGCACTTGCAGCGGCTTGCCATTGGCGCTGAACGGCGCCAGCCAGGGCTGGTAGCCCAGGCGCCGGATCAGGCGGATCCAGTCGCCCACCACCTGGGTGTCGAAGTAACGGGTGAAGGCATCCTGCACCAGGATCACGCTGCGCTGCCGCTGTTCCGGGGTCAGGGCCGCCAGGCGTTGCGGGGTGGCCAGTTCGACCCCGGCCTGGCGCAGTACCGACTTGAGGTCGAAGCGACTGAGCAACGGGCTGTCAACCATGCCTCCGGCCTTTTCCAGCAGGCGGCGCACCGGCGCGGCGGCCATCAGGCCGTTGTACAGCCAGGGCACCCGGGCCAGGTAGGGGATGCTGTATTCCAGGGAACCGATCAGGTAGTCCTTGAGTGGACGCAGGTAGCGCCCGTGGTACAGCTCGAGAAAGCGCGCGCGAAACTCCGGCACATTGACCTTGACCGGGCACTGCCCCGCGCAAGACTTGCACGCCAGGCAGCCGGCCATGGCGTCGAACACCTGATGGGAGAACTCGTGCTCCGCGCTGCGGCCAAACAGGCTGTTCCAGGCCTTGGCCGGCAGCGTGGCCAATGGGTTGGACTGGCGGATGCGTTGCGCGGCTGCCAGCACATCGACCCCGGCCTGCTGTTGCAGGCGCAGCCATTCGCGGATCAGCGAGGCCCGGCCCTTGGGCGACTGGGTGCGGTCGCGGGTGGCCTTCCACGACGGGCACATGGCGTCGTTGGGGTCGAAGTTGTAGCAGGCGCCGTTGCCGTTGCAGTGCACCGCCGAGGCGTAATCGGTCCACACCCGCTCATCGATTTGCCGGTCATGCTCGCCCCGGGTCGGCACCTGGTCGATTTTCAGCAACGCATCGTGGCTGTCGGTGGGCGTGGCGATCTTGCCCGGGTTGAGCTGGTTGAAGGGGTCGAACGCGGCCTTGAGCTGCTGCAGCGCCGGGTACAGCTCGCCGAAGAATTTCGGCGCGTATTCCGAGCGCACGCCCTTGCCGTGCTCGCCCCACAACAGCCCGCCGTACTTGTGGGTCAGCTCGGCCACGGCGTCGGAAATCACCCGCACCAGGGCGGCCTGGGCCGGGTCTTTCATGTCCAGGGCCGGGCGCACGTGGAGTACCCCGGCGTCGACGTGGCCGAACATGCCGTAGTGCAGTTGATGGCGGTCGAGCAGGGCGCGGAACTCGGCGATGTAGTCGGCCAGGTGTTCCGGCGGCACCGCGGTGTCTTCGACAAAGGGCTGGGGCCGGACCTCGCCCTGGACATTGCCCAGCAGGCCCACCGAACGCTTGCGCATGCTGTAGACCCGGCTCACCGCTTGGGCGCCCTGGGCCAGGGTGTGGCCCAGTCGCTGCACGCTGGTGTCGCGTTCCAGATGCGCGACAAAGGCCGCCACCTGTTCCAGCAAGAGGTCTTGATCGTCGCCGCTGAACTCCACCAGGTTGATGCCCTGGGTGGCCGCCGCCGGGTAGGCCGGAAAGAACTCGGCGACGTCATGCCAGACGATGTCCTGCATGGCCAGGCCTAGCACCTTGGAGTCGACGGTTTCAATCGACAGCGGCCGCATGGCCATCAGCGCCTGTGCATCGCGCAGCGCGTCCATAAAGCTGGCGTAGGAGACATTCACCAGCACCGAATGCCGGGGAATCGGCAGGACATTGAGCGTGGCCTCCACCACCAGGCCCAAGGATCCTTCGGAGCCGCACAGCAGGTTGTTGAGATTCAGGCGCCCTTGCTCATCGTGGATATGGGCCAGGTCGTAGCCGGTCAGGCAGCGGTTGAGGCGCGGAAAAGTCGCCTCGATCAGCGCGCCGTGGCGGGCATGAATCTGTTCGGCGCAGCGGTGCACGTCGCCGAGAATGCCGGGCGCGGCCAGGGCCTGGCGCAAGGCCTCGGCGGCCAGGGGCGCGCTGTGCAGGCATTGGCCGCCCAGTAGCACGGTCTTGAGTTCCAGCACGTGGTCGCGGGTTTTGCCGTAGGTGCAACTGCCCTGGCCGCTGGCATCGGTGTTGATCATGCCGCCCAGGGTCGCGCGGTTGGAGGTGGACAGCTCCGGGGCGAAGAATAGGCCATAGGGCTTGAGGGCGGCGTTGAGCTGGTCCTTGACCACCCCCGACTGCACCCGCACCCGGCGTTGCTCGGGGTTGATCTCCAGAATCCGGTTCAGGTGCCGCGACAGATCCACCACCAGGCCGTGGGTCAGGGACTGGCCGTTGGTGCCGGTGCCGCCGCCCCGGGGCGTCAGCACGATGGGCCGAAAGCGTGGTTCGGCGGCCAGGCCCATCAGCAGCGTCACGTCCGCTACGTGCCGCGGAAACAGCGCCGCCTGGGGCAGGCGCTGGTAGATCGAATTATCGGTGGCCAGCACGCTGCGGTTGGCGTGGTCGGTGGCGATTTCACCGCTGAAGCCTGCGTGGTGCAGGGCTTCGAGAAACTCACGATACAGCGTGGCGAGGGCCGCCGGCGGAGCAATCTTGGCAATCATGGGCTCAGCGGATTCCCGCAAGGCAGTGTTCGAGAATATCGAGGCCTTCGTGCAGCACCTCGGGTTCGATGGTCAGGGGGGCCAGCAGGCGAATGATGTGCCGCGCCTTGCCGCTGGGCATCAGCAACAGGCCGGCGTCGCGGGCGCTGGCCAGCAATTCGGCAAGCTGGGCGGTGGCCGGTGCGCCCTCCGGGGTCAGCAACTCGATGCCGCGCATGGCGCCGACGCCGGTCAACCGGCCCAGGTAGGGCGACAGTTGACGGGCCTGCCAGGACTCATAGCGCGAGACGATGGCGCTTTCTTGCTGCTCGCCCCAGCGGGACAGCTGAGCATCGCTCATTTGCTCCAGGGTCGCCAGGCCCGCCGCACAGGCGATCGGGTTGCCGGAATAGGTGCCGCCCAGGCCGCCCTTGGGCAAGGTGTCGAGCAAGGCCTTGCGGCCGACCACGGCGCCCAGCGGTACGCCGCCGGCAATGCTTTTGCCCAGCAGCAACAGGTCCGGTTCGATGCCCAGGCGGCTGAAGGCAAAGCGCTGTCCGGTGCGGCCGAAGCCGGACTGGATCTCATCGATCACCAGGAGGATTCCACGCTCATCGCAGAGGCGGCGCAGGGCCTGGGCAAAGTCCGGGTTCAGGGCCAGGAAGCCGCCTTCGCCCTGCACCGGTTCAAGGATGAAGCAAGCCACGTCGTTGATGTCGATCTCGACGCTGAACAGCCGGTCCATGGCCTTGAGCGCCTGTTCGGTGCTGACCCCGGTATCCGGGCTCGGGTAGGGCAGGTGGAACACCGGCCCCGGCAAGACGCCGACTCGCTGCTTGTAAGGCGCCACTTTGCCATTGAGGTTGAGGGTGGCCAGGGTGCGCCCGTGGAAGGCGCCATCGAAGGCAATGACCGCGCTGCGCCCGGTGACGCCGCGGACGATTTTCAGGGCGTTTTCCGCCGCCTCGGCGCCGCTGTTGGTGAGCATGCCGCTCAACGGGTAGGACACCGGAATGAACTGTTCCAGGCGGTCCATGAATTGCAAATACGGGGTGTGGGGCGCGGCGTTGAAAGCGTAGTGGGTCAGTTGCGTGGCCTGGTGCTGGATCGCCTGCACCACGTGCGGGTTGCAGTGCCCCAGGTTCAGTACGCCGATGCCGCCGACAAAGTCGATGTAGCGTTTGCCGGCGGTGTCCCAGACTTCGGCATTCTTGCCGTGTGACAAGGTAATGGGGTGAACGGTGGAGATGGATTGGCTGATGTTTTCACGGCTCATGACAGAACGTTCTCCGGCAACGTGTGAGTGCAGGGCGTTCCAGGGATCAGTGCAAGGTTGGGGGTCGGGCACGAAGACAAGGGGGCACCTGCTCGGGTAGCTGTTTTTTCTATCTAAGCGAACAAGCCCGGTGCCTCACAAACGAAATAAAATCGCCCTGTCATTCCTTTAATTCTGAAACTTGCTGTTACAGCGGGTTGCCCAGGGCCACCCGCTGGCGGATCCATTCGACGAAGGCGCGGACCTTGGGCACCTCGGCCGAATGTTCGGCGTGGGCAATAAAGTGCGAGCCGTCGCTTTGCATCGGGTAGTCCCAGGGGATCACCAGTTTGCCCTGGGCCAGTTCCTCGCTGACCAGGTAGCGCGGCACCAGGGCAATGCCGCAGCCGGCCTGGGCTGCGCGAATGCACATGTAGAAGGTGTCGAAGCGCGGGCCGTGGTAGCTGTTCTGCGAGTGCAGGTCCTGGGCCAGGAACCATTCGTGCCAGGCCTCGGGGCGCGAGGTGCATTGCAAGAGGATGTGCCGGGTCAGCGCCTCGGCGCTGTCGAAGGCCGTGCCGGCCAGCAATTCCGGGGCGCAGACGGGAATCACCTGCTCTTTGAACAGCTCAATGCACGTGGCGCCGGGCCAGGTGCCCTGGCCGAAGAAAAAGGCGATGTCGGCCTTGGCCTGAACCAGGTCGAAGGGCTCCAGCACGCTGCGGATGTCCAGGTGAATGCTCGGGTTCTGGCCGCTGAAACCCTTGAGATTGGGCACCAGCCAGCGGTCGCCGAAGGTGGGCTGGGTGGCGATTTTCAGCACTTCGGTCTCGCCGCCGTACGACAGGATGTAGCGGCTCGACATGTCCACCTGGATCAGGATCTTGTTCACCTCCGCCAGGTACAGAGCCCCGGCCGGGGTCAGGTGCAAGCGCCGGCGAACCCTCTGGAACAGCGGGTTGCAGAGCATTTCCTCAAGCTGCGCCACCTGTTTGCTGACGGCGCTCTGGGTCAGGTGCAGCTCCTGGGCGGCGCGGGTGAAGCTCAGGTGGCGGGCGGCCGCCTCGAAGCATTGCAAGGCGGTGGTGGAGGGCATCAAACGCTTGGACATGGCGAATCTACCTGCAGAAGAACGGACGCTGGTTCATTCCAAAAAGGAATCATGTTTTTCTAAAACGTCGTTTGTGGGGAGGCGCTGGGAGCATGAATACTGACCTACATCAACACATTCAACCAGCGTCAGTTGCAGGGGATTTATAAAGTGGTTGCCGACCTATTAGTTCGTCTTGGTGTGAACAAAAGTGCCTTCAGCGACGGGACTTATCCCGTGTATACGCCCATTGATGGCAGCCAGATTGCCGCCGTCAGCCTGGAGAATAAAAACCAGGTCCTGAGCCGTATCGAACAGGCCCACGCAGCCTTTTTGCAGTGGCGCAATGTGCCTGCGCCGCGCCGTGGCGAGTTGGTGCGGATCTTCGGTGAAGTGCTGCGCGAGCATAAGGCCGAGTTGGGCGAGCTGGTGTCCATCGAGGCCGGCAAGATCACCCAGGAAGGCTTGGGTGAAGTGCAGGAAATGATCGACATCTGCGACTTCGCCGTCGGCCTGTCGCGCCAGTTGTACGGCTTGACCATCGCTTCCGAGCGCCCGGGCCACCACATGCGTGAAACCTGGCAGCCCCTGGGCGTGGTCGGGGTCATCAGCGCCTTCAACTTCCCGGTCGCGGTCTGGGCCTGGAACACCACCCTGGCCTTGGTCTGCGGCAACCCGGTGATCTGGAAACCTTCCGAGAAAACCCCGCTCACCGCCTTGGCCTGCCAGGCGCTGTTCGACAAGGCGCTGAAGATTTTCGGCGAGGCCCCGGCGGGCCTGGCGCAACTGGTGATTGGCGACCGTGAGGCGGGCGAAGCCCTGGTGGACGACCCTCGTGTACCGCTGATCAGCGCCACCGGTAGCACCCGCATGGGCCGTGAAGTCGGGCCGCGGGTAGCCGCACGCTTCGGCCGCAGCATCCTCGAACTCGGGGGCAACAACGCGATGATCCTGGCGCCCAGCGCCGACCTGGACATGGCCGTGCGCGCCATTCTGTTCAGCGCCGTGGGCACCGCCGGCCAGCGTTGCACTACCTTGCGCCGCTTGATCGTGCACCGTTCGGTCAAGGACGAAGTGCTGGCACGGGTCAAGGCCGCCTACGCCAAGGTGCGCATCGGCGACCCGCGCCAGGACAACCTGGTGGGGCCGCTGGTGGACAAGCAGGCGTTCAGCGCCATGCAGGACGCCCTGACCCGGGCCCGTGACGAAGGCGGCCAGGTGTTTGGCGGCGAGCGTCAATTGCAGACCCAGTACCCCAACGCCTACTACGTGGCCCCGGCCATCGTCGAGATGCCGGGCCAGAGTGCGGTGGTGCGCCACGAAACCTTCGCCCCGATTCTCTACGTGCTGGCTTACGACGATTTCGACGAGGCCCTGCGCCTGAACAACGAAGTGCCCCAGGGCCTGTCGTCGTGCATCTTCACCACGGACATCCGTGAGGCCGAGGCCTTCCAGAGCGCGGCGGGCAGTGACTGCGGGATCGCCAACGTCAACATCGGCACCAGCGGTGCGGAAATCGGCGGTGCCTTCGGTGGCGAGAAAGAAACCGGCGGCGGTCGCGAGTCCGGTTCCGATGCCTGGAAGGCCTACATGCGCCGCCAGACCAACACCGTGAACTATTCCCGCGAGCTGCCGCTGGCCCAGGGCATCGTTTTCGACTGAACCCTTGGTGCCGGGCCCTTCGGGGCTCGGCCTGGCCTGTGGTCTGGAGTTTTCACATGGCGCAATTTCATCGCGGCTGTCTCTGGGAACAGTTGACGCCGGAGCGCCCGATCAACCCGCCCCTGGTGGGCGAGCGTACAGCGGATGTATGCATTATCGGGGCAGGTTTCACCGGGCTTTCCGCAGCCCTGCAACTGCTGGAAAACGGCAAAAGCGTGTGCCTGGTGGAAGCCCATCAGGTGGGGCACGGCGGTTCCGGGCGCAACGTCGGCCTGGTCAACGCCGGGACCTGGGTGCCACCGGACGACCTGGAGCAAACCCTGGGCAAGGCCGAGGGCAACCGTTTGAACATGGCCCTGGGCGCGGCCCCGGCGCTGGTCTTCTCGACCATCGACAAATACGGCATCGCCTGCCAGGACACCCGCACCGGCACCCTGCACATGGCCCACAATGCTGCCGGCCTGGATGACCTGCGCAGCCGGGTCGAGCAGTGGCAGCGCCGTGGCGCCAACGTCGAGTTGCTCACCGGCCAGGCCTGCGCCGACGCCTGTGGCACTGACCAGGTGGCGGGGGCCTTGCTGGATCACCGCGCGGGCACGGTCAACCCCATGGCGTACGCTTCGGGCATGGCGCGCAATGTGGTTCGTCTCGGCGGTCAGTTGTTTGGCGACTCTCCGGTCACCGGCCTGCAACGCAGTGGCGATGGCTGGCAGGTGCTGACCGAGCGCGGCCGTGTGCGCGCCGAGCAAGTGATCATCGCCTCCAACGCCTACACCGAGGGTGAGTGGAGCCAGGTCAAGGAACACATCTTCGCCGGCTACTACTACCAGGTGGCGTCGCTGCCCCTGAGCGGAGCGGAGCAGGCGGGCATTCTGCAGGGCGGCCAGGGTTAGTGGGACACGCGCACGGTGCTCAGCAGCATTCGCCGGGACGCCCATGGACGGTTGGTGCTGGGCAGCCTGGGCAACGCGGCGAACTACCCGTTGTGGTTTATCCGGCAATGGGCCGACCGCATCCAGCGTCACTATTTTCCGCAGTTGGGCCAGGTCGAGTGGCAATGCACCTGGACCGGGCGCATCGGCTTTACCCCCGATCACCTGTTGCGTCTGTTCGAGCCGGCGCCGGGCTTGCTCGCGGCCACCGGCTTCAACGGCCGCGGGGTAACCACTGGGACCCTGGTGGGCAAATGTTTTGCCGATTACCTGTTGAGCGGGGATGCCAAGGCGCTGCCGGTGGCCTTCTCCGGCAAACCGGCCGTCAGCGTCCGGGGCCTGCGCAGCCTGGCCTATGACGCCGGCTTCAGTCTCTACCACGCCGGGCAGTGCCTGCGCGTCGTGCTGTAACCGCTTCACGCCATAAAACAAGAAAACCCCATGCAATTTCAGCTGCCGCCGGAACCATGAAAGGACAAGCAAATGGCACCTTCACTGCACGGTTGTTATCGCCGTGACCCCGCTGTTGACCCCCTGACGATGTCTTGGCACGCCGTCACCGCTCTCACTGCAACCCAAGGTCCGCCCATGCCGGGCGCCTGAGGGCAAGAGCCATAAAACAGCCTGCGGGCTGAACTAACAAAAACGCTTGTGCAAACCCGAGTCGGGCGTGCGGCGTCCGCTTGGGCGGGTGTCGGCGCGCGCGGCTTTTTGACCTTGAGGGTGGATCATGACCACAGATGAAAAACGTCAGAAACGCTCGTTGAAACACGGCTTGACGTCACGCCAGGTTTCGATGATTTCCATTGCCGGCATCATTGGTGCCGGCCTGTTTATCGGCTCGTCCAACGCCATCGCCACTGCGGGCCCGGCGATTCTGATTTCCTACGGCATGACCGGCCTGCTGGTGCTGCTGGTGATGCGCATGCTTGGCGAGATGGCCATCGCCAACCCCGACAGCGGTTCCTTTTCCACCTACGCCGGGCGGGCCATCGGGCCCTGGGCCGGGTTCACCATCGGTTGGCTGTACTGGTGGTTCTGGGTGCTGATCATCCCGGTGGAAGCCATTGCCGGCGCGGACATTCTTCACGCCTGGATTCCGGCAGTGCCGTCCTGGCTGTTCGCGTTCCTGATCATGATCACGCTGGCGTGCACCAACCTGATCAGCGTGAAGAATTTTGGCGAATTCGAGTACTGGTTCGCCTTGATAAAGGTGATCGCCATTCTCGGCTTCATCATCGTCTGCGCCATGGCGGTCCTGGGTTTCTGGCCCCTGGCCGAAACCTCCGGGGTGCAGCAGCTGTGGCAGAACGGCGGCTTTATGCCCAACGGCTTCGGCGCGGTGCTGGGCGGTGTGCTGGTGACGATCTTCTCGTTCTTCGGCGCCGAGATCGTGACCATTGCCGCCGATGAAACCGCCAACCCTCGGGAGAAAATCCGCAAGGCCACCAACCTGGTGGTGTACCGCATCGCGATTTTCTACATCTTCTCGATCTTCTTTATCGTGTCCCTGGTGGCCTGGAACGATCCGCGGCTGTTGCAGGTGGGCTCGTTCCAGCGTGCCCTGGAAATCCTCAATGTGCCCGGCGCCAAGCTGATGGTGGACATCGTGGTGCTGGTGGCCGTGACCAGTTGCATGAACTCCGGTTTGTACACCGCTTCGCGGATGCTCTATTCCCTGGCTTCTCGTGGCGAGGCGCCGCGCCAGGTGGCGCGCATCTCGGGCAATGGCGTGCCGACCGTGGCGGTGGTGCTGTCGACCCTGGCAGGCTTTGTCGGCTGCTTCCTCAACTACGCCTTCCCCGGCAAGGTGTTCGGCTTCTTGCTGTCCACCACCGGCGCCATTGCCTTGCTGGTGTACCTGGTGATCGCGGTGTCCCAACTGCGCATGCGCGCCATCACTGACCGGGAAGGCACGGTCCTGGCGTTCAAGATGTGGTTGTTCCCCTGGTTGACCTGGCTGGTGATCGGCCTGATTACCCTGGTGCTGGGCTACATGCTGATCAGCCCGAACTACCGCTACGAAACCCTGATGACCGCTGCGGTGGCGGGGGTGATCCTGGCCATCTCGCTGTTGCGGCGCAAGCCGGCGCAGGGCCTGTACAAAGGGGCTGAACCGAGTGCGGGTGAAAGCGCCGGTTGATCGGCGCCGACCCAACGCGTGACGGCAATGCCCGGGCCTTTGGCCCGGGCATTTTTGTCTGGGGCATCCATCTGCTGGCGAGTGGATCGGGGCCCGAGCGCTTCAGCGCTGGCTGCGCTCGACCATCGCCACGATCACCGCAAACAACTCTTCCTCGGCCTGCTCGGCGCTGAGCTCGCCGGTGGCCGCGCCGTGGGACAGGGCTTCCGCCGCCCCGAGCATGGCCCGCAAGCCGGCGTTGGAGATCTGGCCGGTGCCGACAAAGGGGGCGAGGGCGGCACGGCACTTGTCCATGAAGATCGCCTCGTACTCGCCCTTGATCTGCTCCAGTTCCGGCGAGCTGGCCAGGGCCGCGATCACCCCGGGAATTTCCCGCCCTTGCAGCAGCACGCAGGCCACATAGGCCCCGGCAATCACCCGGGCCCGGCTGATCAGGGTGGCGTCGCTGTGTTCCAGGGCTGTGTCCAGCAGCCGGGTCTGGCGGCCGTCGAAATCCTGATACAGCGCCGCCAGCAACCCGGCCCGGGTGCCGAAATGGTCATAGGTCACGGGCTTGGTGACTCCAGCCAGCTCGGCCAGGCGGCCCAGGGTCAGGGCGTCGCTGCCTTCGTCGCGGACCAGTTGCCAGGCGACGTCGAGCAGTTGGCGCTGCCGTTCATCCCGGGCCAGGCGGCGTTTGGGGGGCGCAGCAGAAGGATCGTGTGGGTGGCTTGACATGAATAACCTACCAAAAGTAACTTACTAAAAGTAACTTGATGCAGCATATAAGGTCCGTGCTGCCCTCGCAATCATTGCCCAGGAGTGTGCCCATGCATGCGCTTATCGTTGTTGCCCATCACGATCCCCGTTCCCTGACCCACCATCTCGCGGCCCAGGTGGCCCTGGGCATCGACCGGACGCAGGCCGGGCATTCCCATGAAACCGCCGACCTCTGGGCCGAAGGGTTCGACCCGCGCTTCGGCCCGGCGGACCACGCCGTGCATCGCCAGCAAGCCGCACCCCCGGCGGATGTGGCCGCCGAGCAGGCTCGGCTCGACCGCGCCGACGCTCTGGTGCTGGTGTTCCCAGTGTACTGGTGGTCGATGCCGGGGCTGCTCAAGGGCTGGATCGACCGGGTGTTCGCCAATGGTTGGGCCTTTGATTTCAGCCCTGAGGCCAAGCTGGTGAAGAAGCTCGGCCGCTTGCCGGTGCACCTGTTGGCCGTGGGCGGCGCCGACGCCCCGACCTATGAGCGCCACGGCTACGAGCACGCCATGCGCACCCAGATCGAACACGGGATTTTCGATTACTGCGGCGCCCCGGTCCGCACCTGGCAACTGTGCCTGGACTCGGAAACTCAGGACCCGGCCGCCCATGAGGCGGCGGCGCTGGAGTTGGGGCGGCAACTGTTTGTCCCAGCGCTGGCCAATGTCGGATAGGGCGAGCAAGGGCGCGCCCGTGCAGGTGGTTCAGGTGGTGGTGTTGCCCCAGTAATGATCAAAGTGCCCGGGCAGTTCACGCAGGGGGTAGGCGCGCTGGAAGTACTCCGAGGTGCGTGGCAGGACTTCGATAAAGCCTACTTGGGTTTCCACCGCGTATTCCCCCAGGGCCTGGTCGAGGAACAGGTAGGCGAGTTGCTGGAACTCGCTGTGGCGCTCCTCGTGGTAGTCGTCGAAGAACAAGGCGATGCCGACTTTCGGCTCGTCCGCCGCCAACAGGTAATGCACGTCGTCGGCGCTCACCCGATGTTCGCCCATGCCCAGGTCATAGAGGGTTTGCATGCGCTGCCGGAAGGCGGTCCAGTGCCAGCGTGGCAGGTCGGGGGCGCAGCGGTGCAGCGACTCCACGGCCGGGAAGGCTTCGAGGATGCCGCCAGCGCTGATGACAAACTCCCGTTTGCCATCGGTGATGGGGCCCAGTTCGAAGGTCAGTTCAGGGGCAACGTGCGACAGGGCCTTGGCCAGTTCATCCAGCAGGGGCTCGTCGGGAAATTCGAAGGCGAACAGGCGTGCTTCCTGGCGGGTGAACCAGTCCCAGAAGGTGCGTTCGGCGGCGTTGGCGGTAGGGGTTGCTGCGGTCATGACATTACCTGAATGAAGAGGGCAGGATCGAGGCGCTGGGGTGGCCCTTGGCGCCGGGCCTTATTCGGCTTGTGGCCAGGTGGCGGTGGGGAAATAGGCTTCCAGCCCCGGGGCCTTGTGGTCCACACCGTTGCGGGTCCAGTAGCAGGTCAGGCGGCTGTAGTTGTCCAGGTCGCCCCTTACCAGACAGGTGGCGCCGTGCTCGGGCCAGGTGAAGCTGAGGACGTCGGCTTTGGCGATGGTGGTGCGGGTGACCTTGCCGATGGCCCGGGTGGTGATGCCGTTGACGGTTTTCACCAGGCTCAGGGCGCCGTTTTCGAAGCGGATGCTGGCGTGGCCTCGATAGGCCGCGCCGCCGTCCGGTTCCTGGCCGATCACGGCGTATTCGCCGGGAACCATGCCGTAGTAGAGGTGCGTTTCCTGCGGGTCGGCGGCGAAGGCGCTGCTGCCGGTGAGCAGCAGGGCACAGAGGGTGTGGCGTAGAGAGAAAGGCTGCATGGAAGACCGAGTCCTTGTCTTGATGAAGGCGCCCATGATTCCAGACTCAAAGCGTCGGGGAAATGCTCTGTAATGCCTTGACCCACAAACGCGAATCGTCGGCGCGGCAGCCCTCAGACCTTGAGTATTTTGCCGCTGACGGCGACGGCCAACAGCAGCACGGCAATCAGGCCAAAGGCCACGCTCAGGCTGCTGCCATGGGCGACGAAACCGATCACCGCCGGGCCCGCGAGAATGCCGGCGTAGCCCAGGGTGGTGATGGCCGGTACGGCGATGCTTTCCGGCATGACGGTCTGTTTGCCCACAGCGGTGTACAGCACCGGCACGATGTTGGAACAGCCCGCGCCGACCAGGGCGTAGCCCACCAGCGCGGCTTCCCAGGCCGGTGCCAGGGTGGCCAGCAGCAGGCCGCTGGCCGCCGTGGCGCCGCCGATGAAGATCACCCGGCGGGCCCCCAGGCGGTGGACGATGGCGTCCCCGGTCAGGCGTCCGGCGGTCATGGTCAGGGCGAAGGCGGCGTAGCCGAGGCCGGCGTAGGCCGCGTCCAGGTTGCGTTCGGCGGTGAGGAACACGGCGCTCCAGTCCAGCACCGCGCCCTCGGCGAGAAACACGATAAAGCACAGGCAACCGATAAACAGCACCACGCCATGGGGCACGGCGAAGGCCGGGCCGGCACTCTGGCTGCCGTAGGGCAGCATGTGCGGAGCGGCCTTGAGCAGGGCGATGAGGATCAGCACGACCACCACCAGGGTGGCGCCCAGGGGCGACAGGCCCAGGCCCAGCAAAGCGCTGACCCCGGCGGCACCGACGATGCCGCCCAGGCTGAACAGCCCGTGGAAGCCCGACATCATGGTCTTGCCACTGGCCCGTTCGACGATCACCGCCTGCAGGTTGACGGTGGAATCCACGCAGCCCAGGCCCGCGCCGAACAGGAACAGGCCGGCTACCAGCAACGGAATCGAGGTGACGGTGGCCAGCAGCGGCAAGGCCAGGCAGATGAGCAACGAACCACCGGCCATCACTCGACGGCAGCCATAGCGCGAGGCCAGGGCGCGGCGATCGGCATCGACAGAATCGAGCCCACCCCCAGGCACAGCAGCAACAGGCCGAGGGTGCCTTCGTCCAGGTTGGCCCGGGCCTTGGCGTAGGGCACCAGGGGCGCCCAGGCGGCGATGCCGAAGCCGGCGATGAAAAAGGCGATGCGCGTGGACATCTGTTCAAGGCGCCCGGGCGTGACCTGGGTATGGGAGTTGATAGCGGTCATAGATCAGTCCTTGTCGATCAGGCCAGGCCCCGGCGGGGAAACCCTGGCTGACCCAGTGTGCCGTTTCAGCGGCCCTGGGCTGGATGCCGCGGGTGCTGGAATGTACAGAGGCTGTGGTGCAGCGGCGGCAGAAAACGCGACATCCTTGCACATCAGGCCGGCGGCCGCGAGGGCCGGTTGCCAGCGCCCAGGGCTGTGACCGGTCAGGGCGCTGAAGGTTGCAGTCGGCGCGGCGGGATCGCCCGGGCGAATCAAGCCCAGGATCAATGACCACAGCCGGACCGGCTGCGCCGAGTGTTGATCACGGCACGAACTGGGCTTGGCCGCGCCAGGGCATTGGCAGTACTGTCTGCGCCACGATTTTTCTGGAGAAACGGCCATGGCGGCTTTTTACGATGCACGGGGCAATATCTATGGTGTGGTGGCCCCCGAGGCCCTGCGTGCGCTGGGTATTGCGCTGCCGGCCCAGGCTGGCGAAGCCGCCCAGGCCCGGGCGCAGTGGACCGGGCAGGCCATCGAGGCGCTCTGTGACTGGGCGCCGGGCCAGCGTCCGGCCGGGGCCAAGGCCCATCGCAGCGATGGCTTGCTGGTGGGGCCGTTTCAGAGGCAGCCGCCGTTTGACCTGCTGATCGTCAACACCGACGGCACCCTGGCCGAGCGCAGTGGCAATGGCCTGACGATTTTCTCCCTGGCCCTGACCGAGCAAGGGCTGTTGCCGACCCAGGGGCCCAGCGAGTTGCGGGTTCATCACGATCAGGCGAGCGGTCCGTCGCCCGTGCCGACCCAGGTCGAACCGGCCCAGGTACAGGGGCAGTCGGGGTTTTGGCTGGACCTCGGGCAACCGGGGTTTGGCCCGCAGGCAGTGGCGGCCAGTGGCGTGCAGGTGGTGCAGTTGGAAGGGCGCGAACTGAGCCGGGTGCCGGCGTTGCAGGCCTTGCATGAACAGTGGGGGCACAGCCAGTTCGTGCGCATCGGCAACCCCCATTGCGTGACCCTGGTGAGTGACGCCGCAGCGCTGCCGAGCAATCAGCAGATGGGCCAGGCGCCCTTGGCCGAGGGCCTGACCCGGACGGCTTTTGCCTTGCCGGTGGGCAGTGGCCAGCCCTGCCCGGCGGGGGTCAACCTGCAATGGGCGGCACGTGAGTCCGAGGGTCGCCTGGTGGCCCGGGTATTCGAGCGGGGCGAGGGGCCGACCGCGTCATCCGGCACCAGCGCCAGCGCGGTGGCCAGTGCCGCGTGGCGGGTGGGTTGGGTCAAGGCCGGGCGGGTGGAGGTGGTGATGCCGGGTGGCACCGCGCCTTTGCGCCTGGACGAGCACAACGGTGAGCTGGTGCGCGTGAGCTTGTTCGGCACCGCGCATTCGATTCCCTGAACGCGCGCTGACTCTGCCGTTTGACGCTGGCGACCGCGAGGCCGCCAGCGCACGCCTTCAACCCTCCCGCAGTTCGAACTGCGCCATCTGCCGTTGCATCAGCACCTTGCCGTGGCGGATCGAGTACAGCGGCAGGCCCTGACTGCGGATCACTTCGTAGTCGCTGTCCGCCGAGAGGATCAGCAGGTTGGCCGGTCGTCCTTCTTCCAGGCCGTAGCCGTCACCGAGGGCCAGGGCCTTGGCGCTGTTGTCGGTGACCAGGTCCAGGGCGTTCTGCAGGTTGCGGTAACCGAGCATGTGGCAGATGTGCAGCCCGGCTTCCAGGACCCGCAGGATGTTGCCGTTGCCCAGGGGGTACCAGGGGTCGACGATGGAGTCCTGGCCGAAACACACGTTCATCCCGGCTTCCAGCAGCTCGTTGACCCGGGTGACGCCCCGGCGTTTCGGGAAGCTGTCGAAGCGCCCCTGCAGGTGGATGCTTTCGGTGGGGCAGGAAACAAAGCTGATGCCCGAATGCCCGAGCAGGCGAAACAGCTTGGCGCAGTAGGCGTTGTCGTAGGAGCCCATGGCGGTGGTGTGGCTGGCGGTGACCCGGGCGCCCATGTCGCGGCTGCGGGCTTCTTCGGCCAGCACTTCGAGAAAGCGCGAGTGAGGGTCGTCGGTTTCGTCGCAGTGCACGTCCACCAGGCAGCCCGTGCGCTCGGCCAGGTCCATGAGGAACTTCACCGAACTCACGCCCTGGTCGCGGGTGTATTCAAAGTGCGGAATGCCGCCCACCACGTCGGCGCCCAGGCGAATGGCTTCTTCCATCAGTTCCCGGCCATTGCGGTACGACTCGATGCCCTCCTGGGGGAAGGCGACGATCTGCAGGTCGATCAGGTGCGCGCTGTCTTCACGCACTTCGAGCATGGCCTTGAGGGCGGTGAGGTCCGGGTCGGTGACGTCGACGTGGGTGCGCACATGCTGGATGCCGTGGGCGGCCAGGGTGCGGATGGTTTTCTTGGCCCGGGTCTTGGTGTCTTCCTGGGTGATGGTGGCCTTGCGTTCGCCCCAGCACTCGATGCCTTCGAACAGGGTGCCGCTCATGTTCCAGCGCGGTTCGCCGGCAGTGAGGGTGGCGTCCAAGTGAATGTGCGGCTCGACAAAGGGCGGCACCACAAGATTGCCGGCGGCGTCGAGGTCGTCGGGGCCCAGGGTCGGGGCTTCGGTTTGCCGGGCAATGCGGGCGATGCGGCCGTTTTCCAGGTGCAGTTGGTGCAAGCCTTCACGGTGGCGCAAGCGGGCGTTGGTGATAAGCATTGGGCAGTTCCTCGTTCAGGCAATCAGGCGGATAGCCGCCAGATCATCAGCGCCACGCCGATGTCCAGACGGTCGTATGGATGGTCCAGTGCCAGGCCGGTCAGGGCCTCTATGCGCTGGACACGGTGAGTCAGGGTGTTGCGATGCACCGCCAGGCGCTGGGCCGCAGCCATCAGGTTGGCGTTTTCATGGAACCAGGCTTCCAGGGTCGGCATCAGGCTGGGGCCGTGGCGCCGGTCATGGCGCAACAGCGGGCCGAGGCGTTCCTCCAGAAACTGGTCGAGCAAGGCGCGGTTGTGCACGCCGCTGAGCAATTTGAGCACACCCAGCTCGTCGTAGACACACAGGCCGGCACGTTCGCTGAAACGCCGGGCCGCTGTCAGGGCCTGACGCGCCTGATCCTGGGCCTGGGGCAGATCCGCCGCGCGGTGCCCGGCGGCGCTGAGGCCGATCAGCAGTTTCAGCGGTGCCAGGCGCGGATTCAGCTGTTTCAGCCAGGTGGCCAGGCGCTGACGGTTGGCTTGGGCGGCGCTGGCATCGGCGGCGGGCAGCAGCAGGTGCCATTGCCCGGCACGCCCGAGCACCGGGCATTCGGGCCAGTGCTCCCGGGCCAGTTGCCGCAGGTGCCGGGCGATGCTATCGCGCTGGCGGTCCAGTTGGGCTTGGGCGGCGTCGGCATGGCCCTGGACGAACAGGCCGTCACCGCCTTCAAGGTGCAGTTGTGCCACCTGCCACTGGCCTTGGAGGGCCATGCCCAGTTGCCCGGCGCGCTGCAGCAGCAGGTCCAGGGACTGGTACTCGCCGGCCAGCAGCCGCTCCAGCACCTCGTGGCGCGAACGACCCAGTTGTTCGGCCTGCACCAGTGCGGAACCGATGGCTTGGGTCACCAGCACCATTTTCAACCAGTAGGGCTGCTCGATCAGCGGCAGCCCGGCCGCCTCGGCCTCGGCCAGCACCCGTGGTGGAATCGCCTGGATATAGTCGGTGCCGGTGAGGATCACCACCCCGGCCACCCGGCGTTCGCGGGCTTCATCCAGCAATTGCAGGAGGTTGGTTTCGTCCCGCGGGTGGTTGATGCCGGTGACGAACACCAGCTCGCCCCCCAGCACCCAGTCGGCGATGCCGCTGTTTTCCGCTACGTAGGGCCAGCGCACCGGGTTGCCCAGGCCGACCGCGCCGGCCCGCAGTTGCATGGACTCCAGCCCCGGCAGGGCCAGCACGTCTTCGACAGTCAGGCTCATGCCCGGGCGTCGACGGCGACGGGCGCGCGGGAGCCGAGCACCGCGCTGATCAGCACGTAGCTCAGGGCCGCCGCGCCGATGCCCACCAGGGGCGCGACCCACGGCGAGCTGAACGCGGCCACGGTGCCGATGGCGTAGGCACTCAGGCCGGGCCAATTGAAGGCCGGCAAGCGGGTGTCGGCCAGGCGTGGGTAATGGCCGCGATAGCGGTAGAAGAAGTCGGCCATGATCACCCCGCCAATCGGTGGGATCACCGTGCCCAGCAAAATCAGGTAGGGCACCAGCATGTCGTACATGCCGAGCAGGGCCAGCAGGGTGCCGATCACCGCGCCGACCAGGGTGACGGTCTTGCGGCGGCCGGTGCGCAGCAGGTTGCAGCCGGCCACGGCGAAGTTGTAGATGGTGTTGTCCTGGGTGCTCCAGATGTTCAGCAGAAGCATGGCCATGGCCGCCAGGGCGAAACCTTGCAACAGCAGCACTTCGACCACGTCCGGTTGCTGGTAGACGATGGCGCCGTAGGCCCCGATCAGCACCATCAGGCCATTGCCGATAAAGAAGCCGATCAGGCTGGCAAGCACGGCCACCTTGGCCGAGCGTGAGAAACGGGTCCAGTTGGTGGCCTGGGTGGCGCCGCTGACAAAGGTCCCGAACACCAGGGTGATGGCGGTGGACAGGTCCAGGCTGCCGCTGGGCACCACGGCCATCAGGCCGTCGAGGCCGCCGACCTTGACCGTGGCCACCCACATCGACAGCAACAGCAACAAGGCCATGGCTGGCACCGCGATGTAGGAGAGGATTTCCAGGCCGCGATAGCCGATGTAGGCGGTGGCGCAGAACACCATGCCGAACAGCACCATCAACCCCAGCACCGTGCCTTGGCTCAGTTCGAAGTATTTGCCCAGCACCACCGCGGCGGTGGCGGTGCCCCAGGCGTACCAGCCGATCTGGGTGAAGCCGAGGATCAGGTCGCTGAGCTTGCTGCCCACTTCACCGAAACAGAAACGCCCCATCAATACTGAGTTCAGCCCGCTCTTGAAGGCGATGTAGCCCAGGCCGGCGGCGTACAGCCCCAGCAGCAGGTTGCCGAGGACAATCACCCCGAGCATTTCCCCGAAGCTGAAGGCCACCCCCAGCTTGCCGCCGGCGAACATGGTGGCGGTGAAAAAGGTGAAGCCCAGCAGCACCATTGCCGTGGAGGCCAGGCCTTTGCGGGCGTGCATGGGCACTTCGCTCAAGGGGTAGTCGTTGCCTGGATCGTTCTGGGTCATGGGCCTGCTCCGGTCGGGTGGGGGATACAGGCCCTTTGCAGTGGTCGTGCCAACCCGCCCGGGGTGATCGACGCACAGCGCCGCTTGTGCAACCTGCACAAGGTTTATAGCCAACGCGTCGATTTTTGCCGTTGAGGTGGGGCGCCGTGCCCAGTTCGGCACGAAAGCGGTGCAGCGGTGATACAGATTGGATCACCGCTTGGCCATCAATCGAACAGGGTCAGGGTGGTGTCACCGCGCTGGAAGGCGAAGGCTTCTTCCAGGTCCCGTTCCACGGTGCGGCCTTGGGACAGTTCGGGCAGCGCGTCGAGGGCGAAAAAGCCCGCGTCGGTGGTTTCGCCCTGGGCCCGGGGGGCGCTCTGGTCAAGGCGGGTACAGAGGAAATACAGCTTGTAGAAGTCCCGGGCGTCGGCTTTGTACGGGCCCTTGGCTTTGTGCCGCACGCAGTACAGTGCTTGCACCGCGACCTCAAGCCCGGCTTCCTCGCGGATCTCCTTGACGATGTTTTCCGCCGCCGACAAGCCGACGTCGGCGTAGCCACCGGGCAGGGCCCAGCGCTCGTCGTTCTGTTCGCGCACCAGGAGGATCTTGTCGTTCTCGATCAGGGCGCCGCGCACTTCAACCATGGGTGTCGAGTAGCGCTGGGCAAAGTCCGAGACCAGCCCGGTGATGCGTTCCAGGGGCACGTTGCCCAGTTGCGCCAGCAGGCCGTGGGCGATGTCGGCGATTTCCTGGTAACGCTCGCGATCGAACGGGTCGCGGCAAAAATGCAGGCCGGTCGAGGCGATGGCTTGCAAGCGTTTGGCCTGGGTCAGCCAGTGGCTTTCCATGGACGATTCCTTGTTGGGTTGATCAGTGGTCCGGGGTCGCGCTGGCGGCTGTGGGGCGGCCCAGGTGTTGCTGGAGCTGCTGCACGGCGGCTTCCACCGTGGCGCTGCAGCCGGCCCAGGTGCAGGCCAGCATCAGGTTGCGTGACAGCCCGAAGTCTTCCACCAGGAAGCCCTGGGCATCGCGACCTTCGGCGTCGTGGGGCACTTGCTCGCGCAAGGTCGCGGGGCCGTCGAAGTAGGCCCACACCGGCTTGCCCAGGGCCACCGCCATGCCCACTTCGAAGGCGCTGCCGGAGTCCGGTTCCAGGCCGCGAAAGTTGTTCAGGTTGACCAGCACGGCGTCGCAGTCGCGGATCATCTGCAGGTTCTGCTGGCAGATCTGCTGCGCCTTGAGCGGTGGCGGCAGGTGCTCGGGGACCTGGTTGTCGAAGGGGTAGAGGCCTTGCAGGCCCTGGGCGCTGCACAGGCTTTTCAGGTAGTCGCCGTGGGCGATGGCATCGACGCGGAACACATCGAAGCCGGCCAGGTAGATACGCGCGGGCATGGGGCTTTCCTCAATCCAGGGACTTGCTCATGTACACCCGGTGCAGGCCGTGTTCCACCGCGCGGTGGGTTTCCACATAACCGTGGCGGCCGTACAGGGCAATGTTTTCGGTCATGGCCTGGTTGGTGTACAGGCGCACACAGCTGTGACCGGCCAAGCGTGCCTGTTGTTCGGCAAACGCCAGCAATCGACGGCCATGCCCCTGGCCCTGGGCCTCGGGGCTGATGGCGACGTTGTCCAGCAACAGGGCTTCCTGGGCGTCGAGCAGGACGATAAAGCCGGCGATCGTTTCGTCCTCTTCCAGCACCCAGGCCTGCTGCGCCAGCACCAGGCAGGAATAGTCCTCGAGCATGGGGGCCGGCTCGCGGCCGATGCGGGCGATGTAGGGCGCATAGGCACTTTTGGCAATGCGCTCGATGGCGGGCAGGTCGGCGAGGACGGCGGGACGAATGATCGGCGACATGGGACGCGGGCTCCGGCGCAGGGATGGCTGAGGTTGCGGTAAAGCTTAGGCGTGGGAACGCCTGGGCATAAAAAAACCACCCTGGGGTGGTTTTGTGCGCCGGGCTTACTCGCCGCGGTAGATGCAGCCGCTGGTGCAGGTCTCGTGGATGCGGATCGCACTGAGCTCGGGCAGCAGGGGTTTGAGCTCATTCCAGATCCACTGGGCGAGCACTTCGCTGGTGGGGTTTTCCAGGCCAGGAATGTCGTTCAGGTAGTTATGGTCCAGGCGCTCGTACAGCGGCTTGAAGATCGCCTTGATTTCCGAGAAATCGCGAATCCAGCCGGTGTGCGGGTCAATGTCGCCACTCAGATGGATGCCCACCTTGAACGAGTGGCCGTGCAGGCGCCCGCATTTGTGGCCTTCCGGTACGTGGGGCAGGCGATGGGCGGATTCGAAGGTAAATTCTTTGAAGATTTCCACGGTGTGACCTGTAGGGCTTGTGTAGCGCGGGTTTTAGGTGGTTGCCAGTAGGGGGTGTACTGATCAACGTACTGATGGGTCGTGACTGGGCGTCATTGAAGTGCTCCATTCGACCATGGCCGATGGGCGCCAGGCGACCGAATTGGCGCCTAGTCTAACCTGTTTTGGGAATCAGCCCTCGCTGATCCTCCGATAACCGTATTGCGGCCAAGGCCAGTGCTTTCTGGCGGTTCTGAACTCGACTGCCCAGCCCGGGGGCGTGCTGTCGACTCAGGGCTTCACCGTTCACCCGGGAAGGCCAGCTTTGTTGCGCTTCAGGCAACCCATCGTTGTACGACTCCGGCTATTTCCGCTCCATGCTCCTGTTCAGCCTTGCGCAGCTCGTAGGTGGTCTGCAGGTTGAGCCAGAACTCTGGAGTGGTGTCGAGGCAGATGGCCAGGCGTAATGCCATGTCGGCAGAAACCCCGCCGCGTTCAAGCAGGATGTTGTTCACGGTGGGGGTGGCGACGCCGAGTGCGCGGGCCAGGGCAGCAGCGCTGAAGCCCATTTCTTTCTGGAAGTCCTCACGCAGGATCTCGCCAGGGTGTACGGGTCGCATGCCATTTTTGAGCATGATGTACCTCAGTGGTAATCGACAATTTCAACGTTTTCAGGGCCTTCTTCGGACCAGACGAAGCACACGCGCCATTGATCATTGATCCGAATGCTGTCCGGCCCGATTCCCGCGCAGGGGCTCAAGGCGGTTGCCGGGCGGTGAGCCCAGGTCGCGAAGCTCATTGGCGGCGTCCAGCACCGCTAGCTTGCGTTCGGCGACGGATTTGATATCGCCCCAGCGTCGCGTTTTCCCGGTTCTGAAGAGCGCTTCCGTGTCCGCGCATGCGAAGCTTCGAATCATGGCTATGAATGCTTAACGTTGCTCGTTAAGGCGCGAGTGTGCGCTGATTCATTGGGTATTCAGCGCTTGGTTGAATAGCCAGTTCGACGACTAAAGGGTCAGCAGGTGGTCTCCCAGGCGGCCGGTGCTGGCGAGTTCGAGGAATTCATCGCCCAGGCGTCGGCTTTCGTCCATGGCGCTGCGCCAGTATTTCTGCCGGCCGGCGTCGTCGCCCATAAAGCGTTTGAAGTCGTTACGGTCCGGCAGCTTGCCGTAGGGCAGGCGGGCCAGGTACTGCTTCGACGGTGCCAGCAGAAGCACGTCTTGCAGGCGCCCGGTATCGCCGCGCCGCCAGGGCAGGCCTTTGTCGAACCAGCCGGGGATGACCTTGTCGGTGAAGTGCGGGTACAGCACCACGTCGTCACCGCTGTAGGGCAGGTCCAGGTGGTAGTCCAGCAGGCCACCGTCGCGGAAGGTGCCGGCTCCGGCGCCGGGTAGGTCGCGCACCCCTTGCATGACCATGGGGATGGAACCCGAGGCCAGCAGGGCCTGGCGCAAGTTGCCCAGGTCCAGGGGCACGAAGCGCGAAGGGAAGTCGTTCAGGGCGTGCAGCGGCGGCGCCAGGCGCGGGTCGTGCAGCACCAGGCGTTCGAAGTGCCGTGAGAGCCGCGCGCGGCCCCGCAGGTTATCGGCGATCACCGAGGACAGCCCCAGCCCCAGGCGGCCGCGATGGTCATCGGCGAGCAGGCCGTGGCTCTTCACCACCATGATGTTGAGGCGGTAATGGGGGTTGTCGAGGATCGACGCGTCGTGGCCGTCCAGCAATTCGTCGAGCATGCGCTGGGAGCTTTGGCTGATGTGCGCCATGGTCACGCCTTTGGCAAAACGCTGCGCGTTGTACAGCCGGCCCAGGCGCTGCAGGCCTTCGACTGCGTTCGGCAGGCAGGCACTGGCGAAGCGCCAGGAGCCCACCGAAGCGCCGATCAGCGAGCGCTCCCTTGGCGCCGCCGGCAGCCACTCACCGAACAGCGCCAGGTCCAGCCCCTGGATGCCCAGGGCCTTGGGCCCGCCGGCGGCGCCGGGCAGGGTGCCCACATCGGCCGCGCTGAGGCCTTGCTGGCGGATGCGTGCCCAGGCGCGGGGGCCGGCCTTGAGGGTCAGGGCGGGGAACTTGATGTGGATAGCGGTCATACCGGCCTCAGTCTCTGGCAAGCGGGTGAGTATAAAGAGGAGTGGCGGGATCGGCCGAGTGAAACTTCAGCCCCGGCAATGATGGCCATTCAGTTTCAATTAAGTTCAGTCGGTTAACGTGCGCAGCATCCGCTAGCCCGTATGTCCCGGAGACTTCCGATGAAAACCCTGACTGTCCTGTTTACCGCTGCCCTCGTTACCCTGACTGCCAACCTGGCACACGCCCGTGATCTGGGCCCCGATGAAGCCCTGCGCCTGCGTGACGCTGGTACTATTGTGTCCTTCGAAAAACTCAACGCCACGGCCGTGGCCCGGCACCCGGGTTCCACCGTCAATGAAACCGAACTGGAAGAGGAATACGGCAAGTACATCTACCAGGTGGAATTGCGCGATCCCCAAGGCGTTGAATGGGACCTGGAATTGGACGCCGTGAGCGGCCAGGTCCTCAAGGATCATCAGGATAATTAATGAAGTCGAATCTGCGCGCCGGCCGTCGATTGGCCCTGGCGCTTCTGGCTTTTTGCTCCGTGGCGCTGGCCCGCGACCTGGACCAGGACGAAGCCCTGCGCCTGCGTCAGCAGGGGGTGATCCTGCCGCTGGAGCAACTGCTGCAGCAGGCCATGGACCGCTACCCCGGGGCCAAGTTGCTGGAAGCCGAGCTGGAAGAAAAACACGATGTGTACATTTATGAAGTCGAGTTGCTGACCACCGACGGCGTGGTCCGCGAGATTGACCTTGAAGCCGCCACCGGGCGTTTATTGAAAGACGAGGAAGACGACTGATGCGCCTGTTGTTGGTGGAAGACCATGTGTCCCTGGCCGATGAGCTGCTTGAAGGCCTCAACCGCCAGGGCTATGCGGTGGACTGGCTGGCCGATGGCCGCGATGCGGTCTACCAGGGGGCCAGTGAACCTTACGACCTGATCATTCTCGACCTGGGCCTGCCGGGCTTGCCGGGCCTGGAGGTGCTGGCCCAGTGGCGCGCCGGCGGGCTTGCGACGCCGGTGCTGATCCTCACCGCGCGGAGTTCCTGGGCCGAGCGCATCGAGGGGCTCAAGGCGGGGGCCGATGACTACCTGAGCAAACCTTTCCATCCTGAAGAGTTGCACTTGCGGGTCCAGGCTCTTTTGCGCCGCTCCCACGGCCAGGCCAACCAGCCGACCCTCAAGGCGGCCGGCCTGCACCTAGATGAAGGCCGCCAGTGCGTGGTGCGCGACGGCGAAGACATCCAGCTGACCGCCGCCGAGTTTCGCCTGCTGCGCTACTTCATGCTGCACCCGCAGCAGATCCTGTCCAAAAGCCACTTGGCCGAACACCTGTACGACGGCGAGACCGAGCGCGACTCCAATGTGCTGGAGGTCCACGTCAACCACCTGCGGCGCAAGCTCGGCAAAAGCGTGATTGAAACCCGTCGCGGCCAGGGCTACCTGTTTGGCGGGGCGGCGTGAGGTCGATCCAGCGCCGCCTGAGCCTGGGCCTGATCAGCGTGATGCTGGTGGTTGGTCTGGTGCTGGCCCAGACCAGCCTTTGGCTGTTTGAGGTGGGCTTGCAGCGTTACCTTGAAGCCGGTTTGCGCAACGACAGCGAAAACCTGCTGCTGGCCCTGGTGCGCGGCCCCCAAGGCTTGCAGCTGGATGAGCGACGCCTGTCGCCGGCTTACCAGCGGCCGTTCTCCGGGCATTACTTCCGCATCGATTTTGCCGACGTGCACTGGCGCTCCCGTTCCCTGTGGGACCAGGAGCTGCCGCAGTTGCCCCAGGTCGGTCTGCAAAGCAACTTGCAACTGGGCCCCGAAGGCCAGCAGTTGCTGGTGCTGCGCAGTGACTACCGCCGCCTGGGGCAGTCGATTTCCATCAGCGTGGCCCAGGATTACACCCCGGTCCGCGAGAGCTTCCAACGCATGCGCCAGATCGGCGTGGGCCTGGGTGTGGCCGGCCTGCTGCTGATTCTGCTGTTGCAGCGGGTCACTGTGCGTCGGGCCCTGCGCCCCCTGGAGACCGCCCGCGAACAGATCGCCCAGTTGCAGCAGGGCCAGCGCTCCCAGCTCGATGCCCAGGTGCCCCTGGAACTGGAGCCCCTGGTGGCGCAGATCAACCATTTGCTGGCCCATACCGAAGACAGCCTCAAGCGCTCGCGCAATGCCTTGGGCAACCTTGGCCATGCCTTGAAAACGCCCTTGGCGGTGCTGCTGAGCCTGGCCTCGAACCCCAAGCTGCAGGCCTACCCGGAGCTGCGCAAGGTGCTCCAGGAACAACTGGAGCAAGTGCAGCAACGCCTGAACCGCGAGCTCAACCGCGCGCGCCTGGCCGGCGATGCGTTGCCCGGTGCGTTATTCGATTGCGATGCCGAGGTCCCCGGCCTGCTGGCCACTTTGAACATGATCCACGGCGAGCACCTGGAGTTGAGTTACCAAGGCGTGCCAGGGCTGCAATTGCCCTGGGACCGGGAAGACTTGCTGGAGCTGTTGGGCAATCTGCTGGACAACGCCTGCAAATGGGCGGATGCGCAGATTCACCTGAGCATCGAGGCCAACGCCGAGGGTTTCTGTTTGAAGGTGGAGGACGACGGGCCGGGCATTCCCGAGGCGCAACGGGCCCAGGTGTTCAGCCGTGGCACTCGCCTGGATGAACAGACCGATGGCCACGGCCTGGGGCTGGGTATCGTGCGCGACATCGTCGATGCCTGGGGTGGCGTGCTGCAACTGCACGAGAGCCCCCTGGGGGGCTTGCAAGTGCTGATCGAGTTGCCCCACCGCTAAAGGGCGCTGGCCGGGGGCGCTTGGCCCCGGCGGTTGATGGGGTCAGACCCGGAACTGATCCATCAGGCCTTGTTGCTGGTTGGCCAGGCTGTTGAGCGAGCGGCTGACCCGCGCCGACTCATTGGCCCGCTCCGACAGCGACTCGGTGACGTCGCGGATGGTCGCCACATTGCTGTTGATCTCTTCGGCCACCGCGCTTTGCTGTTCGGCGGCGCTGGCAATCTGCAGGTTCATGTCGCTGATCACCGTGACCGCATCGCCGATCTGGCGCAGGGCGCTGGCCGCCTGGCCCACGTGCTCGACGCTGCCTTGGGCCTGGCTGTGGCTGTTGTGCATGGCGTCCACCACCACTTGGGTGCCTTGCTGCAGGGCTTCGATCACCGTGCGGGTTTCTTCCACCGACTCCTGGGTGCGTCGGGCCAGGTTGCGCACTTCGTCGGCGACCACCGCAAAGCCCCGTCCGGCCTCACCGGCCCGGGCGGCCTCGATGGCGGCGTTGAGGGCC
>NZ_JALQCW010000007.1 GCF_023241715.1 Pseudomonas morbosilactucae | reverse complement strand
ACTGGTGTTCGGCGCCACCAGTGGCAAGGGCGGCCTGGGCTGGTACATCTTCCAGAACCGCAACGAGCTCTACACCGACAAAGTCTTCGCCGGGCTGGCGGTGGTGATCCTCATCGGCCTGCTGGTGGAAAACCTGGTGTTCGACACCTTGGAGCGCGTCACCGTCAAACGCTGGGGCATGCAGCGCTGAACGGCCCCCCACCGGACTCACCCCCAACCGTAGGAGCTGGCTTGCCAGCGAAGGCGTCCTCCAGGTTTGCATCCGGCTCGGGGGCCTGTTCGCCGGCAAGCCGGCTCCTACGGTCATGGCAGCCCTCTTTCTGAGCCACAAGCCTGCTAGCATTGCGTCCGGATCATTCCCGATCAGCCACGAGTGCTCAGCATGCAACTCCCGGACATGAACCTTCTGGTGGCCCTCGACGCCTTGCTCGACGAGGGCAGCGTGGTCGGCGCCGCACGGCGCATGAACCTCAGCCCAGCGGCCATGAGCCGCACCCTGACCCGCATCCGCGAGGCCCTGGGCGACCCGATCCTGGTGCGCGCCGGCCGTGGCCTGGTGCCCACGCCCAAGGCCCTGGAGCTGCGCAGCCAGGTGCGGGACGTGGTGGAGCAGGCGGCGCTGGTGTTTCGCTCGGCGGACCAGGTGGACCTGCATGCCCTGCAGCGTCGCTTCAACGTGCGTGCCAACGACTTTTTCGTCGGCGTCTACGGCGGGCGGCTGATCGACACCCTGGAGCGTCAGGCACCGCTGTGCGAGCTGCGCTTCGTCCCCGAAGGCGACGCCGATGACGAGGCCCTGCGCGAAGGCCGCATTGACTTGCACATCAGCAACACCCGGCCGCTGACCCCGGAAGTGAAGGTGCAGAACCTGTTTTCCACCCACTTCGTCGGCCTGGTCCGTGACGATCACCCGCTGCTGGACGAAGAGATCAACGCCGAGCGCTTTGCCGCTTATCCCCATATCAGCATGTCGCGACGCGGCATCGCGCGCGGGCCCATCGACGCTGCCCTGGCCGAACTCGGCCTGCAACGCCGGGTGCCGCTGATTGCCCCGAGTTTTCATGCCGCGATGTTTATGCTGCCCGACTCGGACCTGATCCTGCCGGTGCCCAAGGAAACCCTGCTCAGCGTGACTCGCCTAGGCTTGCGCCTGCGGGCCTTTACCCTGCCCATCGCCCTGCCGACCCTGATGCTGACCACTGCCTGGCACCCGCGCTACGACAAAGACCCGGCCCACAAATGGTTCCGCGAAACCCTGCGCACCTGCTGCCAGGAAACCTGGCACGAAGCCCAACCCACCTGAGCCCCGCCCGCCCTCTCTGGCACTTTCCGTAGGAGCCGGCGTGCCGGCGATAGCGGTCTTGCGGACGCCATCGCTGGCAAGCCAGCTCCTACAGCCCTCTCGGGCTTGCCCATCCTTTCTCCGGTACCGCGATCGTCTTCCCGTAGGAGCCGGCTTGCCGGCGATAGCGATCTTGCGGACGCCATCGCTGGCAAGCCAGAACCTACAGTGGGGGGGCGGGGTAATTGTTGCGTCTGGTGCACTTATAAGCTGTCGATAAGTCAGTTTTCGTCAGCAGTGGCGCTTCTTAAAATGCTTCGGTATTTCCAAGCCGGAGTCATCCCTTCATGAGTTCCCTCGCCGCCGCGCCCGCTTCCCTGGAAGCCGCGAGCAAGCCGGCCGTCATCGCCCCGCCGACCTTCGGCCCGCGCATCATCATTGGCCTGGTGGGCGTGTTGCTGGCGGTGCTGGTGTCCGGCTTGAACGAGATGGTGACCAAGATCGCCCTGGCGGATATCCGTGGTGCCCTCGCCATCGGCTATGACGAAGGCACTTGGCTGGTGGCCAGTTATACCGCCACTTCGGTGGCCGCCATGGCCTTTGCACCCTGGTGCGGGGTGACCTTTTCCCTGCGCCGCTTCACCCTCTGCGCCATTGGCCTGTTCACCCTGCTGGGGGTGTTGTGCCCCTTTGCCCCGGATTACCCAAGCCTGCTGCTGTTGCGCACCTTGCAGGGCCTGGCCGGTGGTGCGCTGCCGCCGATGCTGATGACCGTGGCCCTGCGTTTTCTGCCGCCCAACGTCAAGCTCTACGGCCTGGCCGGCTACGCCCTGACCGCCACCTTCGGCCCCAGCCTGGGCACCCCCCTGGCGGCGCTGTGGACCGAGTACGTGGGTTGGCAGTGGGCGTTCTGGCAAGTGGTGGCACCCTGTCTGTTGGCCATGGGCGCCGTGGCCTACGGCCTGCCCCAGGACCCGCTGCGCCTGGAGCGTTTCAAGCAGTTCAACTGGCGCGGCCTGCTGCTGGGGTTTCCGGCGATCTGCATGCTGGTGATCGGCATCCTCCAGGGCAATCGGCTGGACTGGTTCACCTCGCCGTTGATCAGCGTGTTGCTGGTCGGCGGCCTGGTGTTGCTGGTGCTGTTCCTGATCAACGAATGGTCGCAGCCGATCCCGTTCTTCAAGTTGCAGATGCTCGGCATCCGTAACCTGTCGTTTGCCCTGCTGACCCTGGCCGGGGTGCTGGTGGTGCTGACCGCGGTGATCATCATTCCCTCCAGCTACCTGGCTCAGGTTCAGGGTTACCGACCTCTGCAGACCGCGCCGGTGATGCTGGTCATGGCGCTGCCGCAGTTGATTGCCCTGCCGCTGGTGGCTGCCCTGTGCAACTTGCGCTGGGTCGATTGCCGCTGGGTGCTGGGCATCGGGTTGGCGATGCTGGTGCTGTCGTGCCTGGGCGGTACGCACCTGACCTCGGTGTGGATCCGCGACGATTTCTACGTCCTGCAACTGCTGCAGATCTTTGGCCAGCCCATGGCGGTGCTGCCGCTGCTGATGCTCGCCACGGGCAGCATCCAGCCGATCGAGGGGCCGTTTGCCTCGGCCTGGTTCAACACCGTGAAGGGCCTGTCGGCGGTGATCGCCACCGGCGTGCTGGACGTGCTCACCACCCACCGCCTGCATTTCCACTCGACCATGCTGGTGGACCGCCTGGGCAACTCCCCCCTGGCCGCCGGCGATGCTGCAGGGTTGGCCCAGCGCCTGCACCGGCAGGCCGTGGTGCTGACCTCGGCCGATCTCTACCTGTGCATGGCCGGCATTGCGGCGGTGCTGATCCTGTTGATTTTCTGGCTGCCGACGCGGGTCTATCCACCGCGCGCACCGACTTGAACGCTCACTGAGACGGAAGGTTTTTATGACAACCCAAAACACACACAAAGTGGCCATTGCCGTCGGCGCGCTGGTGGCTGTCGGCGCGCTGCTCTATGGGCTGGTGCCGGGCCTGTTCGGCAAGGCGTCCGAACAACGCACCAACGACGCCTTCGTCGCCGCCGACTACACCCTGGTGGCGCCGCGGGTCGCGGGCTTTATCAAAGAGGTGCTGGTGGAGGACAACCAGCAGGTCAAGGCTGGGCAATTGCTGGCCTTGATCGACGACCGCGACCTGCGCGCCGCCGCCCAGGCCGCCGATGCCGAAACCCTGGTGGCCAAGGCCCAGTTGCTGAACACCCAGGCCACCCTGGAACGCCAGGTCTCGGTGATTGCCCAGGCCCAGGCCACCCTCGTGGCGGCCAAGGCCGAGCGCGACTTCGCCGAGCATGAACTGAACCGCTACAACCACCTGGCCGGTGTGGGCGCCGGCACGGTGCAGAACGCCCAGCAGGCGCGTACCCGCATCGACCAGGCCAATGCACGCCTGGCCAATGCCACGGCGGTGCTGGCGGCCGAGCGCAAGCAGGTGGACATCCTCAGTGCCCAGCGTGACGCTGCCGAAGGTGGCTTGAAGCGCGCCCAGGCGGCCCTGGAGATGGCCAGCTACGAGCTGTCCTACACGCGCATCGTGGCGCCGGTGGACGGCATGGTCGGTGAGCGCGCGGTGCGGGTGGGTGCCTACGTCACCCCGGGCAGCAAGATCCTCGCCGTGGTGCCCCTGGAGCAGGCCTACGTGGTGGCCAACTTCCAGGAAACCCAACTCACCGACATGCACGCCGGGCAAGCGGTGCAGGTGCAGGTCGACAGCCTCGGCGGCGAGACGCTGTCAGGCCATGTGCAAAGCCTGGCGCCGGCCACCGGGGTGACCTTCGCGGCGGTCAAGCCGGACAACGCCACGGGTAACTTCACCAAGGTGGTGCAGCGCATTCCGGTGAAAATCCTGCTGGACGCCAACCAACCGCTGACCGAGCGCCTGCGGGTGGGGATGTCGGTGGAGGCCCGGGTCGACACCCGTCGCGGCGCCGACAGTGCACGCGAGGTGACCCAGCGATGAACCCTGTACACGCCATGGGCGGGCGTCGCTCGCTGTTGTTGCTGAGTGTGCTGGCCCTGTCCGCCTGCAGCGTCGGCCCGGATTTCCAGCGCCCCGAAGGTCCGCAGGCCGGCCATTGGTCGATGCCGCAGCAGCAAGGTGCCAGCCAGGCCGTGCACGGCGCCATGCAGGAACGTTGGTGGGACGTGTTCCATGACGCCCAGCTCTCGGCCCTGAGCCGCCGGGTGCTGACCGATAACCTCGATCTGCAACTGGCCAGCAGCCGTTTGCAACAGAGCCGTGCAGCGCGCCAGGTGATCACCGCCGAGGAATACCCGAGCACCGCGGCCACTGGCGGTTATGCCCACAAGCGCAACAGCGCCGAGGGCCTGAACGACCCGTCGGGCAACAGCGGCAAGTCCGCCTTCAATCTGTGGGAAGCGGGCTTTTCGGCCTCCTGGGAACTGGACCTGTGGGGCCGGGTACGGCGCGAAACCGAAGCCGCCGACGCCAACCTGGAAGCGGCGGAAAACGATCGCCGTGGCGTGTTGTTGGCGGTGCTGGCGGAAACCGCCCAGGACTACATCCAGTTGCGTGGCGTGCAGAGCACCCGGGCCGTGACCGAGCAGAACCTGGACGTGGCGCGCCACAGCCTCAAGCTCTCCCAGCTGCGCCTGGCCGACGGCGTGGCCACTGACCTGGACGTGGCCGAAGCCGCCGCGCAAGTGGCGACCATCGAGGCGCGCCTGCCGGATTTGCAGCAGCGCCAGGCGCAACTGATCAACGCCCTGAGCCTGCTCATGGGGGAGGCGCCCCAGGCGCTGAATGCCGAGTTGGCGGCCGATGCGCCGGTGCCCCAGACCCCGCGCGAAGTGGCCATTGGCTTGCCGTCGCAACTGGCCGAGCGCCGCCCGGACATCCGCCAGGCCGAGGCGCGCTTGCATGCCGCCACTGCCAGCATCGGCGTGGCCAAGGGCGATTTCTATCCCCGCATCACCCTGTCGGGCAACCTCGGGACTCAGGCCCTGCAACTGGCGGATTTCGGCTCCTGGAGTTCACGTCAGTTCGGCATCGGCCCGCAGTTCAGCCTGCCGTTGTTCGACGGCGGACGCCTGCGCGGCATGCTGCAACTGCGTGAAGCCCAGCAGCAGGAAGCGGCCGTGGCCTATCAACAGACCGTGCTTCGGGCCTGGCATGAAATCGACGATCAACTGACCCGCTACAACGCCAACCAGTTGCGCCGCGACAGCCTCGCCGAAGCGGTGCGGCAGAACCGCATCGCCCTGAGCACCGCGCAACAGCAATACGTCGAAGGGGTGGTGGATTTCGTCAACGTGCTCACGGTGCAAGGCGCCTTGCTGACGACCCAGGAGCAATGGGTGGAAAGCTCTACCGCCGTGTCCCTGTCCATGGTCGGCCTGTACAAGGCGCTGGGTGGCGGCTGGGAGTCGGTGTACCCGTTGCAGGCGCCAGTGGCGGTTCGCTGAAAACGGGCTTTGCCTGGAAGTTGGCAAAAGTGTAATGATAATTGCTCTCAATCATGCACACGGTTCCCTTCCATGGCAGCAACCACTGACGGCAACGCTCAGGTCCAGCGTCTTTACCTTGACCACCATGGCTGGTTGCAGGGCTGGTTGCGCAAACGCCTGGGGGATCGCGAGCACGCGGCGGACGTGGCCCAGGACACGTTTCTGCGGCTCCTGGTTTCGGGGCGCTTTCCCGGGCCCCTGGAAAGCCGCAGCTACCTGGCGCAAATCGCCCGCAACCTGGTGATCGACCAATGGCGTCGGCTGCGCATCGAGCGGGCCTACCTGGAAAGCATCGCCCACTTGCCCGAACCGGAGTCGCCGTCCCTGGAGACCCGGGCACTGATCCTCGAAACCCTGATGCAGATCGACGCCATGCTCGACCGCATGCCGGACAAGGTGCGCCAGGCCTTTGTCCTGTCGCAGTTCGAGGGCCTGACCTACGCGCAGATCGCCGAGCGCCTGGGGGTGACCGTCAGCTCGGTGCAGAAGTACATGATTCGGGCGATCCAGGCTTGCTACCAGGTGGTCTACGAAGAATGAGAGCGACCCACGACGCGCCCATCGCCCCCGAAATCGTCGAGCAGGCCAGTGAATGGTTGATGCTGCATTGGGGCGGTGAACTCGATGATCAGCAACGCTTGGCGTTCGCCCGCTGGCAGACTGCTCACCCCGAGCATCAACGGGCCTGGCTGCGTCTGCAGCAACTGCAGCAGACCTTGGGTGACGTGCCCGCCGACAGCGCCCGGGTGGTGCTCAAGGCCTTGCCCGACCGCCAGCGCCGCTCGGCCCTGAAGTTGCTGGGGCTGCTGTTGGTGGCCGGTGGCAGCGGTTACCTGGTCCAAGGCAGCCAGCCGTGGCGCGCGGCGTTTGCCGGGCAGCACACCGCCACCGGGGAAATCCGCCACCTGACCTTGAGCGACGGCACCCGCCTGGACCTCAACAGCGACAGCGCCATTGACGTGCTCTACAGCGCCCGCGAACGGCGCATTCGGCTGATCCGTGGCGAGATCCAGCTCAACAGCGGCCAGGACCCGTCGCGGCCGCTGATTGTCGAGACCCCGGCCGGTGATATCCAGGCCCTGGGCACGCGCTTTACCGTGCGCGACCTGGAGGGCGGCACCCGGGTCGACCTCTACGAAGGTGCGTTGCGCATTAGCCCCCGGCAGGCGCCGGTGGTGGAGCTACAGGCCGGCAATCGGCTGTGGTTCAACGCCCATCAGGTGGGCGCCAGGCAGGCGCTGGACCCCAACGCCAGCAGTTGGAGCCAGGGGCGTTTGATCGCCGAGCGCCAGCCGCTGGGGCAGTTTATCGCCGAGCTTTCGCGCTACCGCGCCGGGGTGCTGCGCTGTGATGCGCAGGTGGCCAACCTGTTGCTGACCGGGGTGTTCCCCCTGGATGACCACGACGCGATTATCCAGGCCCTGGAGCGCTCGTTGCCGGTGCGCGCCCACGCCGTGACCCGCTATTGGGTGACCCTCAAGGCCCGGGGCTGAGAGCGGAAAAAATAATTCGCCTGGCCTTTGTCGGTTTTGCTGCCCCGCTCGGGATACCTCTTGAAAGTCGATCAAGACGCATTCTCATGGGGAGTTCCGGAATGCCTTACCACGCCACATCCACCACCCAGACCTTGAGCGCCGCCGTACGTCGTGGCCTGTTCCTCAGCCTGCTGGCCGTCGCTCCGGTGTTGCCGGGCCTGGCCCAGGCCGACACGGCCAGCCAGACCGAAGCGCGCCAGTACAACATCGCTGCCGGCAGCCTCGACCAAGTGCTGAACCGCTTCGCCAGTGCGGCGGGCATCCTGTTGTCGGTGGACGCGCAAATGACCGAAGGCAAGCGCAGCGACGGCCTGCAAGGGCGCTACGAGGTTGCCCAGGGTTTGCAGCGCGTGCTGGCGGGCAGCGGCTTGCAGGCCGTGCAGGCGGGTAACGGCTGGATGTTGCAACCTCAGGCCGCGGACGGTCCGCTGCAACTGGGCGCGACCCAGGTCAGCGCCGCCCAGGTGGAGGAGAGTGCCTGGGGGCCGGTGGCCGGCATTGTCGCCAAGCGCAGCGCCACCGGGAGCAAGACCGACTCGGCCCTGGTGGAAATTCCCCAGACCATCAACGTCGTCACGGCGAGCGAGATCAAAGCCCGAGGCGCTATGAGTGTGACCGAAGCCTTGCGCTATACGCCGGGCATGACCGGCGGCGGTTTTGCCGACCGGGTGAAGGTTTTCGATGAGCCGACTTCGCGCGGTTTCTCGCCGACCCCGTTGTACCTGGACGGCCTGCACCTGCCTTACGGCGGCGGCAGTACCGGCGGCGCCCTGCAGATCGATCCCTACACTCTGGAGCGCATCGAAGTGCTCAAGGGCCCGGCCTCGGTGCTGTACGGGCAGAACCAGCCCGGCGGGATCGTCAACATGGTCAGCAAGCGCCCCACCGAGACGCCGTTGCACCAAGTGGTGCTGGAAGCTGGCACCTACGACCACAAGAGCGTGTCCCTTGACCTGGGCGGGCCGCTGGACGAGCAAGGGCAGTTTCTTTATCGCCTCACCGGCCGGGTCACCGACAGCCAGTCGGAGGTCAATTACGCCGAGCAGAAACGTCAGCTCATCGCCCCCAGCCTGACCTGGCGGCCCAATGACGACACCAGCCTGACCCTGTTCGGCCAATACCAGAAAGACAATGACGTGCCTGAAGCCCAGGGGCTGCCGAGGATCGGCACCCTGGTGTCCACCGTCAACGGCAAGATCGACCGCGACCTGTTCCTTGGCGAGCCGGGGGTCAACGCTTATGACCGCGATCAGTTTGTCTTGGGCTACGAGCTGTCCCATCGTCTTGACGAGACCTGGACCCTCAAGCAGAACGCCCGCTACGCCGATGTCGACGACCACTTCCGTGCGCCTTTGCACGGCTACAGCTTTGTCGCCAACCCGGTGACGGGCGCCAACGATCAGCGCTACATGACCCGATATGGCGTGGACTGGAAGCAGCACAACCGAGTGCTGGGGGTGGATAACATCGCCCAGGCCGAGTTCGACACCGGGGCGCTGAAACATACCCTGCTGGTCGGCCTGGACTACTACCGCTTCAACTCCCAGTTCGCCGGCAAGTACGACCGCACCCCGCCGATCATCGACCTGTACACCCCGACCTACGGCCAGTCGTTGGACTTCACCGGCCTCTATCGCTGGGACAACACGGTGAACCAGACCGGCCTGTACGTGCAGGACCAGATCAAGCTCGATCGTTGGGTGCTGGTACTCGGCGGGCGCTACGACTGGGCCAAGACCGACAACGAAGTGGTGCTGGCCAAGACGCGCAGCGGCGGCAAGGATGAAGCCTTCAGCGGTCGTGCCGGCCTGGTCTACCTGTTCGATAACGGCCTGGCGCCCTTTGTCAGCTACTCGGAATCCTTCCTGCCGTTGAGTGGCACCGATGCCGATTTCAAAGCCTTCGAGCCGTCCACCGGCCGTCAGTATGAAGTGGGCATCAAGTACCAGCCGCCGGGGCAGGAGAGCTTTGTTCAAATATCGGCCTATCACCTGGACCAAGAGAACGTGCTGAATTCGATCCCGGGAACGATGTTCAGCGATCAGAGCGGCGCGGTGCGTTCCGTCGGCCTCGAGCTGGAAGGCAAGGCGGCCCTCAGCGAGGCCCTGGAAGTGATCGGCTCGTTGTCGCGCAACGACATCAAGTACACCAAGGATGATTCGGGTCGCCAGGGTCGCCACCCGGCCGGCAGCCCGCCGCTGACGGCGGCGCTCTGGGTCAACTACACCTTGCTGGGTGACACCCCGATGGCTGGTCTGGGTGCCGGGTTGGGCGCGCGCTATGTGCGCAGCAGCTATGGCACTGACTATGCGGGCGCGTTTCAGATTCCGTCCTACACGGTGCTGGATGCGGCGGTGACCTACGACTTGAGCAAATCGCCGTTGCAACTCAAGGGCGTGAAGTTGGCGCTCAACGTGAAGAACCTGGAAGACAAGACCTATGTCGACCTCTGCCGAAGTGACGTGGACTGCTACTACGGTGAAGGCCGGACCGTGCTGTCGAGCCTGACCTACGACTGGTAAGCGCGCTTATTGCGGGTTCAGCAGAAACACCACATAGCCCCTGAACCAGGGGCTATCGCGCAGGGCCTGGGGTTCTTGCCAGGCGCCGCCCTGCACCAGGCCGACCTTGTACGGCAGGCCCAGGCGATCCAGGCGCGGCAGGTAGGCGGCGTAATTGTGGATGCTGTGGCGGCCCTGGTAGGTCTGCACCACCACTTCATCGATCACCCCCTTGAGCTGGCTGATGGCTTGCGGGTCGCCGTGGCTGCCCCAGTCCATCAGGCCGGTGATGCTCAGGCGGTATTGCGCGGGCAGGCGCTGGCGCAGGTCCCGCAGGAAGTCGGCGTAGCGCTCCAGTTCGCGGGTGTTGGCGTCGAAGTCGATCTGCACCCCCACCACGGGGTTGCCTGCGGCTTGCCAACGCTCCACTTGCCCCAGCAATTGCTCATAGACCGCTTCTGGCCAGGCCAGGGTGTGGGCGCGATACACCACCCAGATGTCACCCTGGCGCAGGCGCGGCACCGAAACGCCCTGGGCGATCAGGCGCACGCCCTGTTCCGGGTGCCGACGTGACTGGCTGACTTGGCCCTGGAGGATGTACAGGGTCTTGGCCTGGGCCAGCACCGGCTGGGGCTGGACCCCGCTCCACAGCCAGAAGGCGTCGTGTTCGCGGGCGTCCACCGCGCCCTGGGCACCGACGGCGAGGCCCAGCCACAGCAGCAGGCAACAGCCGAGGCGCGTCATGGGCTACCAGTAGTAGCGCAGGGACTTGGCCCACTGGGTATCGCCCAGGCTGCCCTTGAGCTGTCGGAACCAGGCCTTGCGCACCGCCAGCTCGACCCCGGCACCGCCGCAGCGGTTGTTGCCCGAGGAGGCGTAGCAGTAGATGCCTCGGTACAGCGCATAGGCGCGGTCATTGCGCGGCGCCTTGGGGTTGTTGATCACTTGCTGATAGCCGTCGAGGCGCGAGAACACCTTGCCCTTGAAGGCCGAGGCGGTGCTGCCCAGGGTGCCGGCGTCGGGCTGTTGATCCAGCGGCATGCCGTCGAGGTCGTTGCGGCGGATGAAATCACCGAGGCAGTTCAGGCCCTGGGGGTTCTTCGGGTCGAGTTGCAAGGCCGCGGCGCTGGTGGCGATGTTCGGGCAGCGATAGCCGTCGTCCGGCTCTTCGCCATGCCAGCTGAACAGCGCCAGGCTGGGACCGTCGTTGTAGACGTAGCCCAGGTTGGCCCCGAGCTTTTCCTGGGGCAGTGGCGTGGGCAGGCGTTGCAGGTCTTCAGCGAACGCCGCGTATTGGCCGCGCATCAGGTCTTTGTAGAGCAGGACGAACAGGGCGCTGCTGCGCTCCACCGGGTCGCTGGCCTGTTCGGCCTGTTGCCGCAGCAGGTCGGCGCCCGCCACTTGGCGCAGCAGCAAGGCGCGCACCTGGGACGTGCCGATGGGCGAGTCGGCGGCAAACACTTTGGCCAGTTGCCCGCTGCGTTCGTAGTTCATCGCCAGGGCCAGTTCCAGCTGTTGCCGTTGCAGCGGCAGTGTGGCCAGGGGCAGCAGTTGCTGCCAGAGCTCGGCGGCGGCCTTCCAGTCTTGCTTGGCTTCCAGGGCCAGGCCACGCAGGGTATGTTGGCTGAAGGCCAGGTAATCAAGGCTGGCCGGCAGTTCGGCGGGCAGTTGTTTCAGCGTCGCGTCCGGCTTCTGCTCAACGTAAAAGCTGAAGGCCGCTTGCAGGTAGGCATACAGCACCGGCTGCTGGGCGAAGCTGGCCTGCTGTTCCAGCAGCGCGGCGCGGGTCAGGCTGGGTTCAGGCTGGCTGCGCATGGCCATCAGGTCTTTGACCGCCAGCAGCAGTGGCGCCTGCAACGGTTGCTTGGCGCTCATCAGCAGCTTGTTATCGACTTCCTCCACCAACTCATCCAGGGACTGGTTGCGCAGGTTGTCGTCCTTTTGTGCCAACTGCCAGGCGTAGTCCTTGGCCAGGGCCTCGGTGTTGCCGCTCAGCCAGTGGGTGCGCCGCAGCAAACCCTTGGCCGAGACGCTGTAGACGCCCTGGGGGTAGGCCTCGAGGTAGGCAACGAGGCCCGCTTCGGCCTGCTGCATGCCGCTCTGGTCCACCTGGTCTGCCTTCAGCCAGCCGTACTCGTCGAAGGCATTTTGCTGGGCCTGGTTCAGCAGGGTACGCGCGGCCATGTAGGACGCGGTTTCTTTCAGCCAGGGCTGGCTGCTGTCTTTGAGGGCGGTGAAGGCCTGGCTGGCCTCGGCAAACCGCCCGCTGTAGAAATCGGCAGCGCCTTGCAGGTAGGTGGCGAAGGCTTTGCCCGTGGCCGACTCGATGCCTGTCGGCAACAGCGCGCCTTGTTGGGCGGTGTCCCATTGGCAGGCGGTCAACAGATTGACCCGGCTTTGCGCCAGCGTGCGTTGTTCAGCCTGGGGCAGGTCGGCCTGGGTCACGTGCTCGACAAAGGCCAGGGCGCTGGTTTCGGAGTTGCTGCGGCAGCGGCTGCCTTCCCCGTAGAGGAATTGATCGCCGGCGTTCTCGTTGCTTTCCCGCCGCACCTGAAGGCCGGCCAACAAGGTGTTGAGCTGACCGTTGTCGGTGGGGGCGGACTCATTCTGCTCGCCATCGGCGGCCACCGGGCTCAGTCGCGACAGGTCAAAAGGCACCGGGCCGAAGCCTTGGGTCAGGTTGTCCTCGCTCAGCGCGCGGGGCGCCAGCGGCAAGGAGCCGAGGTCGGCCAGCAACAGGCGCAGGTTGACCCGGCTGTCGTTGCCCGGGTTGAGGGACACCAGGTTGCTGCACGCGTCGAGGCGGTTCTTGACCAGGCTCCACGTCGGGTAACAAATGTCGTCGGAACTGGCGTGGGCCTGGCTGCTCAGCAGGGAAGCCAATGCCAGGGTCAGGGAGGGCAGAAGACCGATACGCATGAATTGTCCTTAATCCGCACAGCGGTGAATTCGATGGGCCGAGAATGTGGCGAATCATACAGAAGCCAGGGCCGGGTCAGGGCGGCTGTCGCTGCGCTTTGTGATGGGATCGAGGCAGCGTTTTCCGGAACCGTGGGCAGACGGCTGGCCTTTGCGGTTTTTCCGGCAAAAGAAGATGCTGTGGCCCATGCCTGAGCGACGGGGGAACGGATGGAATTGCCTAGAGCAGCGGAACTGGCCGGTCGGCCGCTGGCGCTTCAGCCTCGGGGCTTCCAAGGGCTTTGGCGGCTGGCGCTCGACTATGGGCTGCTGCCGATCCTGGCGCTGGCGACGCTGACCCGCTGCTATGGCCTCACGGACGCGGCCATTTGGGGCGATGAAGGTTCCAGCCTGTTGCTCAGCCAGTATTCCCTCGGGGAGATCTGGTTCCACGCGGCTCACGATGTTCATCCACCGTTGTATTTCGTGGCGCTGCACGGCTGGGTCGAGCTGTTTGGCGACGGGATCTTTTCAGTCCGTCTGTTCAGTGCCTTGCCGGGCATCGTCACGGTCGGCCTGGGCGTGTGGCTGGTGGGGCTGCTGGCCACCCGACGTGCAGCGGTCCTTGCCGGCGTGCTCCTGGCGTTGCTGCCCACGGCGGTGCGCTACAGCCAGGAAGTGCGCATGTACGCCTTGCTCGGCGTGTGGCTGCTGGGGGCGACCATCGCCCTGGTGTATTGGCTGCGTCAGCCGCAACGCCAGCGCTACCTGGTGATGTACGGGTTGCTGATGAGCCTGGGGTTCTACACCCATTACTTCACCACCTTCTGCGTCTTGGCCCACTGGCTGTACCTGGCGATGATCCCGGGCTCCTTGACCCCGCGCCCGATCACCCGGCCCGGCTGGTGGCTGGCCAACGTGGGGATTGTCCTGCTGTTCCTGCCCTGGCTGCCGGGGCTGGTGGACCTGCTGCAGCACCTCGATCAGCTCAAGGCCAATGGCGATGTGGGCTGGGAACCGGCGGTCGACCTTGGGTCGTTGCCATCCATGGTCTGGCAGTTGCTGACCCAGGATGAGGGCGAAGGGCTACCCGGGCCGCTGTACCTGGGGTTGCCGTTGTCGATGCTGCTGGTGAGCGGCTGGGTGGCCTGGCGCGACGACTCGCCTCTGCGCCTGCAGCGTCTGTTGGTGAGCTACAGCCTGGTGCCGCTGCTGCTGATTTTTGCCGTGTCGTTCCTCTCGCCGGTGTTTATCGAACGCTACCTGACCGCCTATGCCCTGGGCCTGCCGCTGCTGGTCGCGATGGCTGTCGACGCCCTGCTGGAACGCCGCCGGTGGCTGGCCGTGGCCTTGCTGCTGGTGTTCCTCGGGGTCGAGGGCGTGGGGCTGAAGAACAACACCGAGGTGGACGTGAATGACCAGATCAATGTCATGGTCGAGCAGGTGAATGCGCAGTACCGGCCGGGGGACCGGATCGTCATCAGCGACCTGCTCTGGTACCTGAGTTACGTGTATTACAACCGCACCGGTGCCGAGCCGCTGCTGTATACGCCGCCCTTGCCCAACGGCCTGTCCAGCCGGCCCAACACCTATGGTTTCGGCACCCTGGTGGATCAGCAGGCGGACCACATCTATGTCGACCACCTGGCGTCACTGCCGACCGGCAGCGGCCGGGTCTGGCTGATCAGCACCGAGGACCAGCCGGATGAGTTCGCCCCGTTGCCAGCGGGCTGGCACGCCACCAATGAGTTTGCCGCGGGCAATGTGCGGGCGCGCTTGATGCTGATCTGCCCGGCGCCAGCGGTGCTCCGGGCCGGTGTCTGCCACGCCGGTTAAAGGGGCAGGGCGGCCCGCTTTGGGTCAGGGTTTGGAAGACAGGTCGGCCATGCCCTTGAGCAACTCGATGGGCAGCGGAAACACGATGGTCGAGGTCTTGTCGCCGGCAATCGCCCCCAGGGTCTGCATGTAGCGCAACTGCATGGCCCCGGGTTGGCGCCCGAGCATTTCGGCGGCTTGCATGAGTTTTTCCGAGGCCTGCAATTCCCCTTCGGCGTGGATCACCTTGGCCCGCCGTTCGCGTTCGGCCTCGGCTTGCTTGGCGATGGCGCGAACCATGGATTCGTTGAGATCCACGTGCTTGATCTCAACGTTCGCCACCTTGATTCCCCAGGCGTCGGTCTGGGCGTCCAGCACTTGCTGGATATCGACGTTAAGGCGCTCGCGCTCGGCCAACAGTTCATCCAGCTCATGCTTGCCCAGCACCGCGCGCAGTGTGGTTTGCGCCAGTTGGCTGGTGGCCATGAGGAAGTCCTCCACCTGGATGATCGACTTCTGCGGGTCGAGCACGCGGAAGTACAGCACGGCGTTGACCTTGACCGAGACGTTGTCGCGGGTGATCACGTCTTGCGGCGGCACATCCAGCACCACGGTGCGCAGGTCGACGCGGACCATCTGCTGCACCACCGGAATCAGCAGGATCAGCCCCGGCCCCTTGACCTGCCAGAAGCGCCCGAGCTGAAACACCACGCCGCGCTCGTACTCGCGCAGGATGCGAAAGGTCGAGGCGGCCAGCGCGATCAACAGCGCCAGCAGCGCACCGAACAGCAATTGCATGAACATGTCATCCTCCTCGCGGCGCCGCCGGGGCTGCCGTCACTTCCAAGAGCAGCCCTTTGCGCGCCACCACCCGCACCCCCTGCCCGGGGCTCAGGGGCGTGGCGCTCAGCACCTGCCAGTTTTCACCTTGCAACTGCACCCAGCCGTTGTAGGCGTTGTTCGCTTGCACCTGGGTGATGGTGGTGTGGCTGCCCACCAGGCCCGCATCGCCGCTGACCAATTGGCGCTTGCGCGCGCCCAGGGCCATGCTCGCCAGCGCCACCAGCAGCACCGCGCTGATCACCGCCAGGCCGACGATTAAGGGCAGGGGGATGCCATAGCCGGGGAGGTCGGTGTCCATCAGCATCACCGCGCCGGCGACAAAGGCAATGATGCCGCCGAAACCGATCACCCCGAAGGTCGGCAGGAAGGCCTCGGCCACCATAAAGGCGATGCCCAGCAGGATCAGGGCCACGCCGGCGTAGTTCACCGGCAGCAGTTGCAGGGCGTAGAGCCCCAGTAGCAGACAGATCCCGCCCAGCACCCCGGGCACCGCAGTGCCAGGGCTGACGAACTCGAAGAACAGACCGTAGATACCCAGCATCAGCAGAACCAGGGCCACGCTGGGGTGGGTGATCACCGACAGCACCTGGCCGCGCCAGTCCGGGTCGTAGTGGATCAGCGCGGCCCCCAGGGTGTGCAGTTGCACTTCATGGCCCGCAGCGTTCAGGGGCTTGCCATCGAGCTGTTTGAGCAGGGCGCCGAGATCGTCCGCCAGGTAATCCACCACCTTGAGTTTCAGGGCTTCCTGGGCCGACAGGCTGGCCGCCTGGCGCACCGCTTGTTCCGCCCAGTCGGCGTTGCGCCCGCGCAATTGCGCCAGGCCACGGATGTAGGCAGCGGCGTCGTTGATCTGCTTGTGCGTCAGGGTCTCTCCCGCCGAGTCGCTGGGTGATGGAGCGGGCCCGGCATTGAGTTGCACCGGTGTGGCAGCGCCCAGGTTCGTGCCCGGGGCCATGGCGGCGATATGGCTGGCGTAGAGGATATAGGTGCCGGCACTGGCAGCCCGGGCGCCGCTGGGGGCGACGTAGGTGGCCACTGGCACGGGGCTGGCGAGAATCGCCTGGATGATGGTACGCATCGAGGTGTCGAGCCCGCCGGGGGTGTCGATGCCGATCACCACCAATTGCGCCTGTTGTTCGGCCGCCCGGTTCAGGCCGCGCACCACGTAGTCGGCGCTGGCCGGGCTGATGACACCGTTGAGCGTCAGCACCACCACCGGGGCCGCGGCCCAGGCCTGAACGCTCGACAACCCGATCAGCCCGGCCAGCAGCCATGTCCGCCACCCGCACCTGTTCATCTGACCCTCCTGGAGAGTCACGCACCGCGTTTGGGGTTCGTTGATTGGCTCTATGGGTTGAGTCTAGTTGAGCCCGGGCTGGTTGAATTTTGTACAGCCAATAACGGCGCTGCCGTTCGGAAGTTAATGGCCTTGGGCCGGGTTGGCCGACCTAGACTGAAGACACAGCCCACCATTGCCCTGAAGCGGATTCAGGGTCGCGAGGTGCATCATGCGCATGGCAAAAACGGTGCAACGCAGCCTGGAACAGGCCCATTGCCAATTTGATCTGGTGACCCACCCCCATTCGGCCAGCAGCCTGGAGACGGCGCGGGTCGCGGGTATTCCCGCCGAGCGGGTGGCCAAGTCGGTGATCCTCGACGACCGTCACGGTCATTACCTGATGGCGGTACTGCCCGCCAGCCGGCACCTGGACTTGAGCAAGGTTCGCGGCAGCGGCGAGTGGCAGTTGACCCGGGAAAGTACCCTGGCCCATCTGTTCAACGACTGTGAGCGCGGCGCGGTGCCGGCCCTGGGCGAATCCTATGGCCTGGACATGCTGATCGACCCCTTGTTGACCCGGCAGCAGGACATTTACGTAGAAGCGGGCAACCACCACAACCTGGTGCACATGAGCATGGAGCAGTACCTGAAAATGGTGCCCCACGCCCAAGTCTGTGAACTCAGCCACTGACTGACAGCCCCGTACCCCGATGATCAAGGAGGCCCCATGGAATCACCGACCCACAGCTTGCCATCCCTGTTCAAACAGCTCGGCCTGGCCGACGACCCGGTGAGCATCGATCGTTTTATCGCCACCCATTCGCCGCTCAAGCCCGAGCTGCATTTGGCGGATGCGTTTTTCTGGAGCCCGAGCCAGGCGCAATTCCTGCGTGAAGAAGTGCTCGACGACGCGGACTGGGCGGAGGTGGTGGATCAATTGGATGTGTTGTTGAGGAAGGGGCGGGGAGGCGGATAAGTGCAGGTTGTTGATATGAGGTATTTAGACCAAAATAACGACCTTAATTGAGGTCGATAATATGCAAAGCATTCTGGCTGACAAAGCCGTCAGCGTCTCTGAATTGAAGAAGAACCCATCCGCTGTCTTGAGCAGCGCCCAAGGCGGGCCTGTAGCGGTGTTGAACCACAATCGCGTCATGGGCTACATGGTGCCTGCTGAGGTTTTTGAAGCCTTGATGGAGCGTCTGGATGATTTGGAGTTGGCGCAGATCGTTCGAGCCAGGAGCCATGAGACGCCTGTTCCGGTAAGCCTGGATGACTTATAGGCTTGAGTTCCTGCCTTCGGCGCGCAAGGAGTGGGACAAGTTAGGGCACACGCTTCGTGAGCAATTCAAGAAGAAACTCGCGGAGCGTCTTGAGGGGCCTCGAGTTATTGCCGATGCTCTGCATGGTTTGCCTGACTGTTACAAGATCAAGCTCAGGGCGTCGGGCTACCGACTGGTTTATCAAGTGATCGACGAGCGCGTGGTGGTGTCGGTCGTCACTGTTGGTAAACGCGAACGCGGAGCCGTGTACGAACGGGCGAAGAAGCGTTGAGGCGCGCTCCGGGATAAGCGCCTGATGACCCGCACTGGGTAATTGTTACAAAACTTGACTGAATTTATTCGCCAATGACATATTGATAGTTAGCAAACTAACAGTGTGTGAACAGTCTTGTGTCCAGCACCCTCGAAGCGCTCCAGATGAACATCAGCAGTGGCATGGTGGTCGCCGCCCGGCATTGGCGGCGGATCTGCCAGACCACCCTGGTCAACTACGGTATTTCCGAAGCCTGCGCCGTGCCCCTGTTGATGATCGGGCGCCTGGGCGAGGGTGTGCGCCAGGTCACCGTGGCCCAGGCGGCGGGGATGGAAAGCCCGTCCCTGGTACGTCTGCTGGATCAACTCTGCAACGCCGGCTACGTCTGTCGCAGCGAAGACCCGAATGATCGCCGGGCCAAGTGCCTGAGCCTCACCGCCAGCGGTCGCGAGTTGGTGCAGGCGGTGGAAACGGAGCTGGTGCGCCTGCGCCGTGAAGTTCTGGAAGGCATCGCACCGTCAGACCTGGAAGCCGCGTTGCGGGTGATTCGCGCCTTCGAATCGGCCGGCCCGCTGCCGGTGACCGGCTCTTGAACGGCTTCTTTACCGGCGTGCCCCCGGCGCGTGACTGGTTCTACGGCGTGCGCACTTTTGCCGCGTCGATGATCGCCCTGTACATCGCCATGCTGATGCAGATGCCTCGTCCGTATTGGGCCATGGCCACGGTGTACATCGTCTCCAGCCCCTTTGTCGGCCCCACCACGTCCAAGGCGCTGTACCGCGCTGTGGGCACGTTTATCGGGGCGCCGCGGCCGTGTTGTTCGTGCCGTTGTTTGTGCAGAGTCCCTATGTGCTGGTGGTGATCGTCGCCCTGTGGACTGGGGTCCTGCTGTTCCTTTCCCTGCACCTGCGCACCGCCAACAGCTACGCGCTGATGCTGGCCGGATACACCTTGCCGTTGATCGCCCTGCCGGTGGTGGACAACCCCCTGGCGGTCTGGGATGTGGCCGAGGCGCGTACCGAGGAGATCTTTCTCGGCATCGTCTGCGCGGCGGTGGTCGGCAGCCTGTTCTGGCCTCGGCGTCTGGCTCCGGTGTTCGTCGACTCGGCGGGCAAGTGGTTTGCCGACGCTGCCACTTACAGTCAGCGCTTTCTCAGCCGCCAGGTGCAACCCGAGGAAGTCAGTGCCTTGCGCGGCGCCATGGTCGCCACCTTCAACAGCCTGGAATTGATGATCGGCCAGTTGCCCCACGAAGGCGCGCGACCGCAGACGGTGCGCAATACCAAGGAACTGCGCGGGCGCATGATCCACCTGTTGCCGGTGGTGGACGCCCTGGACGACGCCTTGTACGCCCTGGAGCGCCGCACGCCGGAACTGGTGCAGCAGATGGCGCCGCTCCTGGCCCGCACCGAGCAGTGGTTGCAGGCCAGTGCCGAGGATGCCTCGGTGGCGCGCTGGCAAGCCTTGCGTGAACAGCTTGAAGCCCTGCAGCCCAGCCCCGAAGCCTTGGACGACCGCCGCCAGTTGCTGTTTTCCAACGCCCTGTACCGCCTCGGCGAATGGATCGACCTGTGGCAGGACTGCCGCAGCCTACAGCACGCCATCCAGTGTGAAAGCCAGGCCCCGTGGCGCGCCGTCTATCGCCATTGGCGCCTCAGCCGGCTGAGCCCCTTCCTCGATCGCGGGCTGATGCTTTATTCCGTGGCGTCCACCATCACCGCGATCATCGCCGCCTCGGTGCTGTGGATTCTGCTGGGCTGGACCGACGGCGGCAGTGCGGTGATTCTTGCTGCCGTGGCCTGCAGTTTTTTTGCCTCCATGGACGACCCGGCGCCACAGATCTATCGGTTCTTTTTCTGGACCGCGATGTCCGTGCTGTTCGCCAGCCTCTACCTGTTTCTGATCCTGCCCAACCTGCACGACTTCCCCATGCTGGTGCTGGCGTTCGCCGTGCCCTTTATCTGCGTCGGCACCCTGACCGTGCAGCCGCGTTTTTACCTGGGCATGCTGCTGACCATCGTCAATACCTCGTCCTTTATCAGCATCCAGGGCGCCTACGACGCCGACTTCCTGAGTTTTGCCAACTCCAATCTGGCCGGGCCCATGGGCCTGCTGTTCGCTTTTGTCTGGACCCTGATCGCCCGGCCCTTCGGCTCGGAGCTGGCGGCCAAGCGCCTGACTCGCTTCAGTTGGCGCGACATTGTCGGCCTCACGGAACCTGCGACCCTGGCCGAGCATCGACACCTGGGGGTGCAGATGCTCGACCGGCTGATGCAGCACCTGCCGCGCCTGGCCATGACCGGGCAAGACACCGGCGTGGCGCTGCGCGAGCTGCGGGTGGCCCTGAACCTGTTGGACCTGCTGGCCTACGCGCCGCGGGTGCACGGTCCGGCCCAGGCGTTGCTGCGTCAGGTGGTGGGCGAGGTGGGCGATTACTTCAAGGCCTGTCTCAAGGCCGGCGAACGCCTGCCCGCACCCACCGGCCTGCTGATGACCCTGGACCGCAGCCGTCGCGCCCTGAATGCCGCCGGCCACGACGACGGCGAGAGTCGCCTGCACTTGCTGCACGCCCTCAGTGGCCTGCGCCTGGCCTTGTTGCCGGGGGTGGAATTCGTCGGTGGCGCTGAACTCGAGGAACCCCTTCCCCATGGCATCGATGGAGCGCCCTTATGATCGGTGATCTGGATATCAGCGGGGTGTTCCTGCCCACCCTGCTGGTGCTGATGGGCATCACCTACATCCTGTACCTGCTGGTGCACGGGGTGCTCACGCGCTTGCACTTTTATCGTCTGGTCTGGCACCGGGCTTTGTTCAATGTAGGGCTCTACGCTTTGCTGCTTGGCGCCGTGGACTCACTCAGTCGGTACCTGATGACATGAAAAAACCTTTTTTGACCCTCGGTCGCGTGGTGCTGACGCTGTTGGTGGTGACCTTCGCCGTGGTGGTGGTGTGGCGCATGGTCATGTACTACATGTTCGCGCCCTGGACCCGTGATGGGCACATCCGTGCCGATATCGTGCAGATCGCCCCGGACGTGTCCGGGCTGATCCAGCAAGTGGAGGTGCGTGACAACCAATGGGTGAAGCGCGGCCAGGTCCTGTTCAGCATCGACCAGGACCGCTTCAAACTGGCCCTGCGCCAAGCCAAGGCGGCGCTGGCCGATCGTCAGGAAACCCTGGCCCAGGCCCAGCGTGAAGCCAAGCGCAACCGCGGCCTGGGCAACCTGGTGCCGCGTGAGCAACTGGAAGAAAGCCTGTCCCGCGAGGCCCGCGCTCAGTCGGCCCTGGCTGAAGCCCAGGTGACGGTGGACAGCGCCCAACTCAACCTAGACCGTTCGGTGATCCGCAGCCCGGTGGACGGCTACGTCAACGACCGCGCGCCGCGCAGCCAGGAGTTCGTTACCGCCGGGCGTCCGGTGTTGTCGGTGGTGGACAGCCATTCCTTCCATATCGACGGCTACTTCGAAGAAACCAAGCTCGACGGCATTCACGTCGGCCAGAGCGTGGACATCCGCGTGGTCGGCGACCGAGCGCGTTTGCGCGGGCACGTGGAAAGCATCGTCGCCGGCATCGAGGACCGTGACCGCAGCAGCGGCTCCAACCTGCTGCCCAACGTCAACCCGGCCTTCAGTTGGGTGCGCCTGGCCCAGCGTATCCCGGTGCGCATCGCCTTTGATGATGTACCGACGGATTTCCGCATGATCGCCGGGCGCACCGCCACAGTGTCGATCATCGACGACCGCAAACCGTCGGAGCCGGCGCAATGAACCCCGCTGCGCGTTGGACGCTGGCTGGCCTCGGTCTGTTGTTGTCGGCCTGCCAGACGGTCGGCCCGGATTACCACCTGCCCGCCGATGCCGCCGTGCAGCGCGATGACCTGCAAGGTCAACTGGCGACCCAGGACCCCAACGTGGTTTCGGCGCCGGTGCCCGGCGATTGGTGGCGGCTGTATCAAGACCCGCGTCTGGACCAGCTGGTGCAGCAGGCCCTGGCCTCCAACACGGACCTGCGGGTGGCTGCGGCCAACCTGGCGCGGGCCCGAGCCCAGGTCGACGAGGCCCAGGCGGCCGGTGGCTGGAGCGGCGGGGTCAAGGCCGGCGCCGAGCGCTTGCAGGAGTCCGGCGAGGCCTTTCTGTTGACCGAAAAAGTGCCGGTGGCCAACGTCGGCAACATTGCCATCAGCACGTCCTATCAATTCGACCTGTTCGGCACCCTGCAGCGCGGGATCGAGGCGGCCAAGGCCAATGCCGACGCGACCCAGGCTGCCGCCGACACCGCACGCATCACCCTGGTGGCAGACGTGGTGCGGGCCTACACGCAAATCTGCGCCGCCAATGAAGAGCGGGAAATTGCCGAGCACTCCCTCGACCTGCAAGCCCAGAGCACCCAGTTGACCCAGCGCCTGCGCGACGCCGGGCGCGGCGACGAGACCCAGGTCACCCGTTCGCAAACCCAATTCAAGTCCCTGCGCGCCGAGTTGCCGCGTTATGAGGCGGCGCGTCAGTCCGGGCTGTTCCGCCTGTCGATGCTTCTGTCCAAACCGGTGGAGCAACTGCCGGTGGGCACATCCAGTTGCGCCGAGCTGCCGCACATCGCTCAGTTGCTGCCGGTGGGCGACGGCGCAGCGCTGCTCAAGCGTCGGCCCGATGTGCGCCAGGCCGAACGGCGCCTGGCGGCGGCGACGGCCGAAATCGGCGTGGCCATCGGCGCCCTGTACCCGGACATCAGCATCGGCGCCACCGTGGGCAGCGTCGGCATTCTCGAAAACCTCGGCACCGCGCCGACCAATCGCTGGGGCTTTGGCCCGCTGCTTAGCTGGAGCGTGCCGTCCAACGGCGCCCGCGAGCGGATCCACCAGGCCGAAGCAATGAGCCAGGGCGCCCTGGCGCACTTCGACGGGGTGGTGCTCAACGCTCTCCGCGAAACCCAGACTGGCCTGGCCCAGTACAGCGCCCAGTTGCAACGCCGTGACGCCCTGGTCGAGGCCGAAGCCTCGGCGCAACTGGCGGCGGACCAGACCCACCGCTTCTTCCAGGCCGGCCGGGTGTCGTTTCTGGCCGACTTGCAGGCCACCCGGACCTACACCGACATGCGCGCGCAACTGGCGGCGGCCAACACCCAGGTCGCCATGAGCCAGATCGACCTGTTCCTGGCCCTGGGCGGGGGTTGGGAAAGCGGACGAACGCAAGGCTCCTCGGCCAGCAAACCCTGAGGCCATTGCTATGCTTTGATCTGTTGGACAGCGCCTTGCGCGAGACGCCCCCTCCAACGCTCTAGGCATGTGATGGTCATGGGGATTCCAATAATGAAAAACCCTTATGCTCCCGGCTTCTGGTGCCTGCTCTGTGCACTGGTGCTGCTCTCCGCAACGTACTTCTACGGCATCATGCTGGCCCACCAGATCGACATGGCCCTGGTATTTCTCGACAGTGCCAGCGCGTTGATCGCGGTGCTGGCCATCGGGGTCGTGGCCTGGGCCTCGTTCCAGGGCAACAAACTGAAAAAACGCCAGCTCGACCAGAGCAAGACCCTGGTGGCCATTTGGGACACCAAAGTGGCCCTGCGACGGGTCGAGACGGTCTTTGATCGCTACTTCTGGGGCAGCTACTGGCAACCCGGGCGAACCTTCGCCGAAGTGATGGGCGAACTGACCGGCACCCCGCTGGAAAAGAGCCTGGAGGCCTTGAAGCGCCAGTGCATCCTGCTCGACCAGCAAGCCTCGGATGGGCGTCACTGGCTGAACAATGCCCGGGAGCTGTCCGACGTCGCTACGGCCATGGCCCGCGAACGCTATCAACTGGACTTTTGTGACCCGCGCGCCCAGTTGCCGGGCGGCGCAGTCATCGACCGAGACTTTGAAGTGCTGGTCTACACCTGGACCGCGCGTCTGAAGAGCTTTGACCACCAGCTCGACGCCCTGGAACTGGAATTCAGCTGATTGCGCTTCATCCCGCTCCCCGGTCCACTCTGCCCAGGCATTGGCCGGCCCGCGATGGCGCTCGTGAGAGCACCATGGTCGGCGGCCAACGCTTGTCTGCCTGCTCCCTCTCAGCCATTCAGAACTGTGCCGGGGGCCTTCGCCAATGGTAGGCTTCGCCGGTTTACGCGGAGTCGAGCCGCAACCCGTCATGGGTTCAGGGAAGACCAGCACACCTTCAAACAACGGATATTGATCGGGTCAAACATGAATAAATCAGCAGGCGTACTGTTAGGAATCGTCGTCGCGGTCGGGGCAATCAGTGTCGGCGGTGCCTGGTACACCGGAACCCAGCTGGAAGGGGTCCTGAAAAACCAGATCGTCGAAAGCAACAAAGAGATGCAATCGTCGCTGATCGGCTACGACCTCACCGCCTCCCTGGAACTGGTGTCGCTGGAGCGTGGCTTGCTCAGCAGTACTGCCCACTACCGCCTCAAGGCCCAGGGCGAAATGGTCCACGGCGACGCCGAGTTCCTGATCGTCGACCACATCCAGCACGGCCCGCTGCCGTTTTCGCGCCTGATCCGCCTGAAGTGGCTGCCGGTCATGGCCACCAGCAACTACCAGCTGGAAAAAAGCCCGTCCACCGAGAAGTGGTTCGCTGCCACCAAGGACCTGCCGCCGCTCAAGGGCGCCGTCAACGTCGGTTATGACCTCTCTGCCGACGGCAACATGGAGTTCGCCCCCGTGGACGTGGCGATGGACGCCAACTCCAACCTGAAGTTCTCCGGCATGAACCTCAACTTTGTCACCTCCGACGAGCGCAAGAAGGCCAAGGTCGACGGTTACATGGACAGCCTCAAGCTGTCGGTCACCGCCGCCGACAAGCCGCCGGTGCTGGTTGAACTCAACGGCCTGACCGTGGCCAGCAACCTGGAAAAAAGCAGCTTCGGCTACTACCTGGGTCAGAACACCCTGGAGCTGAGCACCACCAAGGCCACCTTCGGCGAGAAGCAGTCGGTGCTGACCCTGAAGAACTTCGAGCAGAAGACCGCCACCCAGGAAACCGGCGCCACTCTGGGCGGCCGTGCCGACTACAAAGTCGGTGAGATCGCCCTGGACGGCAAAGTCATCGGCGCCGCTGAAATGCTCTGGAGCTTCAAGAACTTCGACACCCAGGGCAGCCTGGAACTGGTGCAGATCTACCAGAACCTGTTGCAGCCTTACCAGAAGGCCGCCACCGAAGCGGCAGCCCAGGGTGAAGAGGCGCCGCAACTGAAGATCAGCGAAGCCGACGAAGCCAAGGTACGCGCTGCGGTGAACAAGGTTCTGGAAGCCAAGCCGCAGGTCGCCCTGGAAAGCCTGGCCCTGAAGAACGGTAGCGGTGAAAGCCGTGTGAGCCTGGTCATCGACCTGGCCAAGCCGCAGTCCCTGGACCTGCCGACGCCGCTCCTGGCCCAGCAAGCGATCAGCCAGCTGGACGCCAAAGTGATCCTGTCCAAGCCGATGGTTGCTGACTTCGGCGCGCTGCAGGCGCAACAAGACGGTGTGACCGACGCCAAGGCCGCTGCCGACCAAGGCACCATGGCGGCGGAAATGCTCAGCAGCATGGCCCTGGGCACCGAGCTGGCCAAACTGGAAGGCAATGACATCGTCTCCAAGCTGCACTACGCCGCGGGTCAAGTGGAGTTCAATGGCCAGAAGATGACGCTGGAGCAGTTCGTCGGCTTCGTCATGAGCAAAGTGGGTGGCGCCGGCGGCTTGCGTTAAGCCCCGACCCTTATCCCCGGCACGTCAACGCCCGGCCTGCGCTTTCCCGCGCAGGCCGGGCGTTTTGTTTGGCGCGCCCGGCGCCGCGAATCTGAAGAAATATTGCATTCCCCTCGTCTGCCCCTCCTTGCGTGGAAGAATCCGCGTCGTACTGCCGTGCCGGACTGCATGACCCCGGCTAGCCACGTAAGGATGCTGACGCGATGCCGAGAATTGCCCACCCCGTTCGCCGCTTTGGGTTGCGACCTCTGGTCCGTCTGGCCTTATGCGGCCCGCTGCTCTGGTCCACCCTGGCCCTGGCCGACGCGACCTACGACGCACTGATTCATCAAGCCCGCTCGGGGACTACAGGGCCGGCTCTGAATTACCTGCGGCAAGTGCCGGACGCGAAACTGAGCAACGGCCTGGTCAGCGACCACCTGCAAATTGCTGCTTGGGCCGGCCTTGATGCCGAAGTGGTCGCGGTCTATGAAACCCAGGCTCGCCAACGGCCGTTGCCGGTCCAGGCCCTGAGCGCCACCGCCCGGGCCTATCGCAACCTCAAGCGCTGGGACGACGCCAGCCGCCTGTATCGCCAAGCCCTGGCCCAGGCGCCTGGCAACGCCGATCTGCAACTGGGCCTGGCACTGACCCAGGCCGATGCCGGCCAGCCCGCCGAAGCGGTGGCCCGGGCTCGGGCCCTGGTGGCGGCGCAACCCGACGATCCTTCGCGCCGGCTGGCCCTGGGCTATGCCTTGACCCGTGCCGGGGCGACCTACGACGCGCTGTTCGAGTTCGACCAAGGGTTTGTCCGCGCCGGCCAGCGCGCCGAAGTGGCTCGGGAATACCTGTTCGCCTTGCAGCGGGCACGTCTGCCGGAGCCGGCCCTGCGTCTGGCCCGGCAACGCCCGGGGCTGATCGAGCCGCTGGCCGTGGGGCGCCTGGAAGGCGACCTGGCCGCCGAACGCGTGCGCCTGGCGGAATTGCCGACGCGCAGCGAACGGGAGCGTTACGTGATCGCCGACCGTGCCCTGGCCGACTACGACCGTTTGCTGGCCCGTTGGGGCGACGACCCCAGCGCCACCGCTGAGTGCGTTCGCTGGCGCATCGATCGCCTCGGCGCCCTCAAGGCCCGGGCGCGCAGCGCCGAGGTCATCAGCCAGTACCAGGCGCTGCGCACGGCGGGTGTCAGCCTGCCGACCTATGCCCTGCGCTGGGTGGCGTCGGCCTACCTCGACCAGCGCCAGCCAGACGTCGCAGCCAAGCTGTATCGCCAGGTACTGGCTGCCGCCGATGCCGACCCAAGCGACCGGGTCGAGGACAGCACGGCGCTGTATTACGCGCTGCTGGAAAACCAGCAGCCGGAGGAGGCGCTGCAGGTGGCCAACACCTTGGCCCAGAGCCAGAACCCACGGGTCGAACTCAAGGGTCTGGCGGTTGGCAACCCCAACGACGAATGGATGGACAGCCAACTGCTGGCGGCCCAGGCCGGTGTCTACGGGGCCGATCTGTCGGGCAGCCAGCAGCGCCTGGAAAGCCTGGTGAACAAGGCCCCGGGCAACCTCGGCCTGCGCCTGGCCCAAGCCGACCTGTACCTGGCCCGGGACTGGCCACGGCGCAGTGAAAACCTGCTCAAGGAAAGTGAAAGCCTCGCCCCCCGCGACATCGGCCTGGAAGTGGCCCAGGCCCACACCGCCCAGGACCTGCAGGAATGGCGACAGCTCGATGCCCTGACTGACGATGTGTTGGCGCGCCACCCCGACAATCGCCAGGTGCAGCGTCTGGCCCGTCAGCGCCAGGTGCACGACATGGCCGAGTTGCGGCTGACCACCGACACCGGCAAGAGCTTCGGCGGCAGTGAGGGGGGGGCGGGTGCAGTTTCCGGCAGCCGCGACCTGGGGATCGAAGCCCTGCTCTACAGCCCGCCCATCGCTGAAGACTGGCGTCTGTTTGGCGGTGCTGGCTACGCCACTGGCGATTTTGCCGAAGGCACCGGCCATCACCGCTGGCAGCGCCTGGGGGTGGAGCATCGCAGCCGCGACATGACCCTGGAGGCAGAAGTTTCCCGTCATGCCTACGGGGTGGCCGACAAGCTTGGCGCCCGGTTGTCCCTGGCCCGAGACATCGACGACCACTGGCAATACGGTGCGAGCCTTGAGCACCTTTCGGCCAACACCCCGTTGCGGGCCCTCAACAGTGACATCACCGCCAACGGCGGCAGCGGCTTTGTCCGCTGGCGGGCCCATGAAGCCCGTGAGTGGAAGCTGGCCCTCAGCCCGTCCCGCTTCAGCGATGGCAACCGCCGCCTGGAAGCCTTGCTCAGTGGCCGCGAAGGCGTCTACCGCTCGCCGTCGGTGCAGGTGGACCTGGGCCTGGAAGTCGCCGCCAGCCGCAACAGCCTCGACAACACGCCGTACTTCAACCCGCGCTCGGACTTCAGCGTGCTGCCCACGGTGAGCATCAACCACCTGCTGTACCAGCACTACGAAACCGCCTGGAGCCAGCAATTCCAGGTGGGTGCCGGGACCTACAGCCAGCGCGACTACGGCACCGGCGCGGTGGGGCTGCTCAGTTACGGCCAGCGCCTGCTGTGGAACGACGTGTTTGAAGCCGGCGCCGTCCTCAGCCTGCTCAACCGGCCCTACGACGGCGACCGGGAAACCGACCTGCGCCTGGCCCTCGACCTTACCTACCGTTTCTAAGAAGAGTCTGCCGATGCCTTCGATCACCCGTTGCCTCCTGCTGCTGGGCGCCCTGGTCCTCAGTGCCTGCGCCCAGCCCGCCGCGGACTTCGTGCCGCCGGCCCAGCGCCCGTTGCCCGACAGTGAAGCGCCCTGGCCGAAAAACCAGGTGCTGGGCATTGCCTACCACGACGTCGAGGACCGCGACCCGGACCAGGCGGTGGTGGCGGTGCGCACCGAGCGGCTGATCCAGCAACTGGCCTGGCTGCGGGAGAACGGCTACCAGGCGGTGTCGGTGGACCAGATCCTCCGCGCCCGCCAGGGTGGCCCGGAACTGCCGGCCAAGGCCGTGCTGCTGAGTTTCGACGACGGTTACGCGAGCTTTTACACCCGGGTCATGCCACTGCTGCGCAGCTACCAGTGGCCGGCGCTGCTGGCGCCCGTCGGCGCCTGGGTCGATACCCCGGCCGGGCAGGCGGTGGACTTTGCCGGCGAGCGGCGCCCCCGCGAGCAGTTCCTGACGTGGGCGCAGGTGCGCGAGGTGGCCGCTTCCGGTCTGGTGGAAATCGCTGCCCACACCGACGCCAGCCACCAGGGCGTGCTGGCCAATCCCCAAGGCAACCTGCAACCGGCGGCCGCTACCCGACGCTATAACCCCCAAAGCGGGCGCTATGAAAGCGAGGCCGAGTTCCAGGCCCGGCTGCGCAGCGATGTGGCGCGCATCTCGGAAAAAATCCGCGTCGCCACCGGCCGCGCCCCCCGCGTCTGGGTCTGGCCCTATGGCGCCGCCGACGGCACCGCGCTGCGGGTGGTTGGCGAGCAGGGCTATCAGATGGCCCTGACCCTCGACGACGGGCTCGACACCCTGGAAAACCTGATGAGCAGCCCGCGCTTCCTGGTGGCCTCGGACCCGGACGGCCAGCGCTTCGCCAACAGCATTGTCGGTGTGCAAAGTCAGGGGCCGTTGCGGGTGGCCCACGTCGACCTGGACAACGTCTACGACCCGGACCCGGCCCAGCAGGAAATCAACCTGGGCAAGCTGGTACAGCGCATGGCTGACCTGGGGGTCAATACGGTGTTCCTGCAAGCCTTCGCCGACCCCCTGGGCGACGGCCTGACGCGTGAGTTGTATTTCCCCAACCGCCATTTGCCGATGCGCGCCGACCTGTTCGATCGGGTCGCCTGGCAGTTGCGTACCCGGGCCAACGTCAAGGTCTATGCCTGGATGCCGGTGCTCAGCTTCGCCCTGGATGGGGCGTTGCCCCGGGTTACTCGCTGGGATCCGGCCACTGGCCGCAGCGCTGTGGACCCCGATCAATACCCGCGCCTGTCGCCGTTCGACCCCGAGGTGCGGCGCCTTATTGGTGAGATCTACCAGGACCTGGCGCGGCTGACTTCGGTGGACGGCATCCTCTATCACGACGATGCGCTGCTCTCGGATTTCGAAGACGCCAGCCCCGGTGCCCTGCGCAGCTACGCTGCCAATGGCCTGCCGGACTCCCTGGCCGCCTTGCGCGGCGACCCGGCCACCCTGCAACGCTGGACCCGCTTCAAGAGCCGCTACCTGATCGCCTTCACCGACGAGTTGACGGCCCAGGTCCGGGCCATTCGCGGGCCCCAGGTACGCACCGCACGCAACCTGTTCGCCGAGCCGATTCTCAACCCCGAAAGCGAAACCTGGTTTGCCCAGAACCTCGACGATTTTCTCGCCAGCTACGACTGGACCGCGCCCATGGCCATGCCCTTGATGGAAGGCCAGAGCCTGGAGCAATCCGGCCCCTGGCTGGAGGCCCTGGTGCAGCGCATCAAGGCGCGACCCGGGGCCCTCAAGCGCACGGTGTTCGAACTCCAGGCCCGTGACTGGCGGCCACGGCCGGCGGTGGACCTGCCGGCCGCGCAACTGGCCGACTGGCTGGGCCGGCTCAAGCGCCAGGGCGCCGTGCACCTGGGCTACTACCCGGACAACTTTCTCGACGCCTCGCCGAACCTGGAAACCCTGCGGCCCGCCCTCTCCAATAAATGGAACCCTTGAATCATGATGGATCGACTGTTAGCCCTGTGCGTGCTGGCGCTTGTCCTGGGTGTGCCTCTGGGCCTGATCTTCCTGGCCACCGGCCAGTTCCTGATGGACTTCGTGTTCTTCTACCCGCTGTTCATGTCTGGCTTGTGGATCGCCGGCGGCCTGTACTTCTGGCTGCACTGGGAGCGCCACTGGCCCTGGCACGCCGACACCCTGCCGCCGGCCCTGGTCGGTGAGCCGCTGATCAGCATCCTGGTGCCCTGCTACAACGAGGGCGACAACGCGGCCGACACCCTGCACGCGGCCTTGGCTCAGCAGTACCCGAACATTGAAGTCATCGCCATCAACGACGGCTCCAAGGACAACACCGGCGAGGTCCTCGATGCCCTGGCCGCAGAAGACCCGCGCCTGCGGGTGGTGCACCTGGCAGAGAACCAGGGCAAGGCCGTGGCCCTGCGTATGGGCGCGGTGGCGGCGCGCAGTGAGTACTTGGTGTGCATCGACGGCGATGCGCTGCTGGCGCCAAACACCGCGGCCTACCTGGTGGCGCCGATGCTGCACAACAGCCGCCTCGGTGCGGTGACCGGCAACCCACGGATTCGCACGCGTTCAACCCTGGTGGGGCGGGTCCAGGTCGGCGAGTTTTCCTCGATCATCGGCCTGATCAAGCGCACCCAGCGCGTATTCGGCAAGGTTTTCACGGTGTCTGGGGTGGTGGTCGCCTTCCGCCGTTCGGCCCTGCACCGGGTGGGCTACTGGAGCCCGGACATGATCACCGAAGACATCGACATCAGTTGGAAGCTGCAACTGGACCACTGGAGCATTTTCTACGAGCCCCGGGCGCTGTGCTGGATCTTGATGCCGGAAACCCTGCGCGGCCTGTGGAAGCAGCGTCTGCGCTGGGCCCAGGGCGGCGCCGAAGTGCTGCTCAAGAACATTCGCGGCATCTGGCAATGGCGTCACCGCTACCTGTGGGTGCTGCTCTTCGATTACTGCCTGTCCACCGGCTGGGCATTCACTTTCCTGCTGTCGATCCTGTTCTGGGCCCTGGGCAAATTCATCGTCATGCCCGAGGCCATCGCGGTGCAGCACATCCTGCCACCGGCCTTTACCGGGCTGGTGCTGGCGATGGTCTGCCTGCTGCAGTTCGCCATCAGCCTGCTGATTGACCGGCGCTATGAAAAAGATTTGTGGAAAACCCTGTTCTGGGTGGTCTGGTACCCCCTGGTGTTCTGGCTGGTGAGCCTGTTCACCACCCTGGTCAGCTTTCCCAAGGTGCTGTTCGGCCAGCATCAGAAACGCGCGCGCTGGGTCAGCCCGGATCGCGGCATCAAACCCCTGGATGAGCCTGAGGAGATCAACGGATGAGAATCATCAGAACCCGACAACGCCCGGTCCTGCTGTGGGTGGACACGGCCCTGACCCTGCTGGCCTGGATCGGCTTGCTGTACTTGCTGGCACGGGGCTTGTGGCCTCTGCTGCAAAGCCACGGCGGGCCGCGCCTGGAGATTGGCCTGCTGAACGCCCTGACCACCCTGCAAATCTACTTTTGGGTGGCGGTGTTCAACGCTGCAGTGCTGATCGGCTGGGCCCGGTATCGGCAGTTCAAGGCGCGCAGCTACCCGCCCCGCCAGCCCGCCCCGGTGGTGGATGACCGACGCCTGAGTGAGAGCTTCAGCCTCAGCGCGGACAATTTTTCGCGCATGCGCCGCCTGGGCACCCTGATCGTGCACAACGATGATGAAGGTGGAATCACCCATGTCAGTACGCCGCTGCTGATGCGCATGCGCCCGGAAGAACGCTGGCCTGTTGCGCAGTCGGCCACCCGGCATCTGGCCCCCGGAAGTTGAGTGGAGGAAGTGGGTGTTGTGTCTTTGGTCAGTCCCTAGTTAGTGGCGATGAGCCTGTATGAAAGTTGTACCGCTTGTCGGTTTTATTGCGCTATCAAAGACAGTTATATCGGGTGTTGGTTAACGGGTATTACTGGCTGCTAACGATTAAGCAGTGTTCAAGTCAAGTGCCGTCAACGAGCGCTTAGCTTCTTGTTTTTAACCCTTTGGCCCAGTGAATACTGGGCTTTCTGTTTGCTTGAACGCTGTTTTTTAAGTGCGTTTGATTGTTGATAAATGTGACTTGAGTCCACTTTTCGGATAAAGCGTCATCCCCTCCAGGAATTTTATTAAAGGTTGCCAGTCGAACTTGCCTCCTCGCCAGAAACAGCCTAGTGCGAACTCTGGGGTTTCTTGAAGTGTGGTTGATAGTTGGGTGATATCAATTCAATGGCTAATTAAGATCATTCGCCATTAGTTGCCATCATCTGCTGTTTCGAAGGATCGAACATGGATTTACTTATCCAAGGCAAGCGGTTTTTTGCCCCTGTGTTGTGCAGCCTGTTGGGCCTCGGCCTGTTCAGCCCGGCGTTCGCCGCTACACCCAATCCAGGTGACCAGGACCTGATCCGCGACCGACAGAATCGCCTGCTCGAAGAGCAGCGTCGGCGCCTTGAAGAGCTCAAGGAGCTGCCGGGTAACAGTGCCACGCCGGCCACGCCTGCTGCGCCGGTGGATGTGCGTTGCTTCCCCATTACCGACATCGAACTCAAGGGTGCCGACTCGCTGTCCGCCGCTGAGCGCGAGGCCTTGGTCAAACCCTACAGTCACCAGTGCCTGGGGGTACCCCAGCTCAACCAACTGCTCAAGGCCGTCACCGATCACTACCTCGCCAAGGGCCTAGTCACCAGCCGCGCCTACCTGCCGCAGCAGGACCTGAGCAGCGGCCACCTGCAGGTGCTGGTGGTCGAAGGCACCCTCGAAGGCCTCAAGGGCGCCGAGGGCAGCGGGCTTTCGGCGCGTGAGCTGAACATGGCGTTCCCCGGCACGCCCGGGAGCCTGCTCAACCTGCGGGAAATCGAACAACTGGTGGACCAGCTCAACCGTCTGCCCTCCAACCGTGCGCAAATGGAGCTGACCCCGGGCCAGGCCGTGGGGGGCAGTGAAGTGCTGGTCAGGAACACCCCGGACAAGCCATGGCGCGCCGGGCTGTCGCGCAGCAACGACGGCCAGAAGGCCACCGGCGAGCAGCAGTGGGGCGCCTCCCTGGAGTGGGACAGCCCCCTGGGCCTGGCGGACATGCTGGTGCTGCGCGGCAGCCACGACGCGGTCAGCGATCACCAGAAAACCTCCCGCAGCTCGATGCTTTATTACAACCTGCCGGTGGGCTGGTGGAATTTCAGCTACAGCTTCAACCAGAACGAATACCGCTACCCGCTGGCGTTCGATGGCTTGAGTTTCAAGCAGAGCGGCGACAGCCAGCTGCACCAACTGCGCGCCGAGCGGGTGATCCACCGCGATGCGGTGAGCAAGACCTCCCTGAGCGTCGGCACCAGCTACCTGCGCACCAACAACTACTTCGAAGACATCAAGCTCGACAGCAGCAACCGCCTGAGCGAAGCCCAATTCGGCATCAACCATGGCCGACGGATCGGCAGCGCCTTCGTCAACCTCGACCTGGGCATGCAGAACGGCATTGGCGCCTTTGATGCCCAGGCCGAAAACCAGCAGCGCGACCCCTCCGGCAACCTCACGCCCAAGGCTCGCTATCGCAAGTACAGCGCCACCGCCAGCTACCTGCAGCCGTTCACGGTGGCGGGGGAGTCCCTGGTGTTCAGCAGCCTGGTGACCGGCCAGCGCAGTGAAGATGTGCTGTTCAGCAACCAGCGCATGAGCCTGGGCGGGCAGGCCTCGATCCGCGGCTACAAGGACCAGACCCTGTCCGGCGACAGCGGCTACTACTGGCGCAACGACCTGCGCTGGAGCCGCCCAGTGACCTGGGACTGGCTGCGCCCAGTGTTCAACCAGTACGGCACGGGCCTGGGCTATGACCTGGGGGCGATCCGCAACGACCGTTACAACGAAGAACAGCACGGCCGGGTGTCGAGCAACTCCCTGGAACTGTTCGCCAGCGGCCCCAATGTGGCGGCCAGCGTGACCTTCGCCCACTCCCTCGAGCGGCCAGATGCCCTGAGCGAGCGCGAAGCGCCGATCTACTTCCGCCTGGACCTGTTCCTCTAACTTTCGCTCTTTCGAGGCCCTCGACATGGATGTTCGCCAACTTGCCTTCCTGGCTCGCCAGCCCTCCGCGACCCTGCAACCGCGCCGCTCGTTCTGGGGTTTGCCCAAGCGCGGGCTGGCGTTTTTGCTGGCCAACGTCATGTTCTGGCAACCGCTGTGGGCGATGGCGGACGGCATCGTGGTCAACGGCAGCGCCACCAGCGTCGGCCAGGCGGGCAACGGCGTACCGGTGATCAACATCGCCAAGCCCAACGCCACGGGCCTGTCCCACAACAAGTTCAGCGACTACAACGTCGGCCAGCAGGGGGTCATCCTCAACAACAGCACCAGCAAGGTGCAGAAAACCCAGCTTGGCGGCTACATCACCGGCAACGGCAACCTGCAGGGCAAGGCGGCCAAGGTCATCCTCAACGAGGTCAACGGCGGCAGCCCCAGCCAGCTCAAGGGCTACACCGAGGTGGCCGGCAAATCGGCCCATGTGATCGTCTCCAACCCCCACGGCATCACGTGCGACGGCTGCGGCTTTATCAACACGCCCAAGGCCACCCTGACCACTGGGCGGCCGGTGATCGACACCAAGGGCCAGCTGAAAAGCTACGACGTCGACGGCGGCGCAGTGACCATCGAAGGCCGTGGCCTCAATGCGAGCAATGTCGGCAGCTTCGAGATCATCACCCGCAGCGCGCAGATCAACGCTGAGTTGCATGCCAAGGACCTGACCATCGTCACCGGGCGCAACGAGGTGGACGCCAAGACCCTGGCCGCCACCGCCAAGGCCCCGGACGGTAGCCAGGCCCCGCAACTGGCCATTGACTCTTCGGCCCTGGGCGGCATGTACGCCGGAGCCATCAAACTGGTGGGTACCGAGTCCGGCGTGGGCGTGAAGCTGGCCGGCGACATGGCCGCCAGCGGCGGCGACCTGCAGATCGACGTCAACGGCAAACTGAGCATGGCTCGGGCCTCGGCGGCTGGCGACGTCAAGCTGCTGGCCCAGGACGTCGCCCTCAACGACACTGTTTACGCCGCCAAGAAAGCCAAGGTGGTGGCGCGCAATCAGGTGACGGTGAACAAGCAACTGGCCGCGGCGGCGATGTGCATCTGCAAGGGTCGCAGATCGTCAACCAGGGGCAGGTCAATGCGGGGCTCGACGCCGAGGGTGGCCTCGACGGCAACAGCCATCTGCACCTTGAAGGCGGCAGCTTGAGCAACCAGGGCCTGATCAATAGCCAGGGCCGCTTGAGTGCCGATTTGCAACAACTGGACAACCGCCAGGGCACGCTCCAGGCCACCCGCGGCGAACTGCGGGCCACGGTGGCCGGGGCCCTGGACAACCGGGGCGGCCAACTGCTGACCGGCGCCGGGCTGCTGACCCTGAGCGCCGCCGAATTGCACAACCAGCAGGGCATGATCAGTGCCCAGGGCGGCCTGCTCGACGTGCTGGCCCAGAGCCTGAACAACGACCAGGGCCAGTTGTTGGGCAGCGGTGATCTGCTGCTCAAGGGGGGCGACCTGGCCAACGGCCGCGGCCTCATTCAGGCCCGTAACAGCGTCACCGTGGACGCCCACAGCCTGAGCAATGGCGGCAGCCTCGGCGCCAAACTGGTCAGCCTGCTGCTGGTGGGCTCGCTGGACAACAGCAACGGCCTGATTGAATCCGGCTCGACCTTGAATGTGGACGCCGGAGCCCTGCGCAACGCCAATGGCCAACTGCGGGCCCTGGGCACCCAAGGCACCAGCCGCTTCGCCATTGGTGGGCTGTTCGACAACAGCCAGGGCCTGGTGGAAATCGGCAACGCCCGCTTGAGCCTGAACAGCGTCGGCCTGAGTAACCAGCAAGGCACCGTGCGCCACCTGGGGCGCGAAGGCTTTGCGCTGTCCCTGGCCGACACCGGCAATGCCGGTGGCAGCTTTATCACCAACAGCCGGCTTGACCTGGACCTGGCCGACTGGACCAACACCAGCGTGATCCAGGCCCAGAAAATCGGCCTCAAGGTCGGCACCTTCACCCAGAGCGCCAGCGGCAAGCTGATCTCCATCGACGGCCTGGAAGCCAGCGGTGACCACTGGATCAACCATGGCAGCCTGGAAACCGACGGCGATCTGCGGCTGACCCTCAGCGGCAGCTACCAAGGCAATGGCGGGCTCAAAAGCCTGGGCAACATGAGCGTCAGCGCGGCCAGTGCCGAACTGGGCGAGGGCGCCGATGTGCGCAGCGGCGGCCAGGGCACTTTCGTCCTGGGCACCCACCTGATCAACCGCGGCAGCATCATCAGCACCGGCCAGATGCTGTTGCAGGTCGCCAGCCTGAACAACCAAGGCACCCTCGGCGCGGGCCAATCCCTGCGCATCGAGGCGCCGAGCCTGGTCAACCAGGGCGGGCTGATGTTCAGTGGCGCCAACATGCTGTTGCTCAGCGACAACCTGCTCAACCTGCGTGGCGACCTGTACAGCTTTGGCCGCCTGGACATGGCCCGGGACCTCAACGGCAGCCAGGCCCAGGGCTTTCATAACCTCTCCGGCACCGTGGAAAGCGTCGGCGGCATGAGCATCAACGCCGCGACCTTGGAAAACGCCCGGGAAAGCGTGGACATCGTCACCCGCAAAGTCGCTGCCCGGATGACCTACGACAGCTGCTACGACTGCTCCGGCGGCAAGCGCAACGCCAACTTCATCCTTGAAGAGATCGACCGCACTTACGCTGAAAACTCCAGCCCCCGGGCCTCGCTGATTTCCGGCGCGGAAATGACCCTGACCGGCGGCCAGGTGGAAAACCGCTACAGCCTGCTGTCGTCGGCGGGCGACTTGACCATCGACGCGCTGACCTTCAACAACCAGGGCGCGACCCTGGGCGAGTACAACACCCAGCGTTTCCTCAACTCCTATCGCTCTCGTTCCCTGGGGTCGATCTTCCGTTGGGTAGAGGGCTTCAACGCCCGCAACTGGCCGGGCGGCACCGGCGACATTGCCACCGAAATCAGCCAGTTCATCCAGTCCAGCACCTCGGACAACTACCTGCTGGCCACCCCGGTGTACACCCCGAGCCAGGACCTCTCCTACAACGCAGTGGTCCAGGCCGGCGGCAAGGTGCAGATCAATGCCCAGGTGATCGAGCAAGGGGTGATCCGGCCGTCGTTTGCGTTTGTCACCGGAGGCAGCAAAGTCGGCGACACCCGCGTGGGCGGCAGCGCCATCGCCACCCCGGTGACCCTCAACCCGCAACTGGCGGCGGACACCACGCAACAGCCGGTCGATCCCCTGAGCCTGCCGGGCTTCAGCCTGCCCCAGGGCCCGGGCGGCCTGTTCCACGTCAACAGCGACCCAGGCCACCCGTACCTGGTGGAGAGCGACCCGCGGTTCGCCAACCTGGGCAACTTCCTCAACTCCGACTACCTGCTCAGCCGCCTGGGCCTCGACACCGATGTGGCACAGCGCCGCCTGGGCGACGGCTTGTACGAGCAGCGGCTGATCCGCGACGCGGTGCTGGCTCGTACCGGCCAGCGCTTCCTGGCCGGCCTGACCAGCGATGAGGCGATGTTCCGCTACCTGATGGACAACGCCATTGCCAGCAAGGACGCCCTCGACCTGGCGCCGGGCGTGGCCCTAACGTCGGCCCAGGTAGCGGCCCTGACCCACGACATCGTGTGGATGCAGGAGCAGGAAGTGCAGGGCCAGAAGGTCTTGGTGCCGGTGCTCTACCTGGCTCAGGCGAACAACCGCCTGGCCCCCAACGGCGCGCTGATTCAAGGCACCGATGTGCAATTGATGGCGGGCAGCGGCCTGAGCAACCAAGGCACCCTGCGCGCCAGCAACAGCTTGCTGATCGGCGCCGAGAACATCGACAACAGCGGCCTGATGGAAGCCAACCAGCGCCTGTCGCTGCTGGCCACCGACAGCATCCGCAACGCCCAGGGCGGCATTCTCAAGGGCCAGGACGTGACCCTGGTCGCCCAGCAGGGCGATGTGCTCAACCTGCGCAGCGTCACCACCCACGACGCCGCCCATGCCAATGGCACCCAGCGCGTGGACTTCGTCGATAAAGGCGCCCGCGTCGAAGCCGGCAACCTGTTGCTGGTCAGCGCCGGGCGCGACCTGCAAAGCGTCGGCAGCACCTTGAGCGCCGGTGGCGACGCCCAACTCAGCGCCGGCCGCGACCTGAACATCATCGCTGCCGAAGGTCTCGACAGCAGCACCGGGCAACGCAAGAAAGCCCACTGGAGCAAGAGCCAGACCACCCAATACGGCAGCGACGTTACGGTGGGTGGCAACCTGATTGCCAGCGCCGGCGGCGATATGGCGGTGGTGGCGAGCAAGATCAAGGCCGGGGGCGACCTCAGCCTGGCGATCGACGGCAACCTCAACATTGCCTCCGCCGCCAACGAAAGCCACAGCGAATATCACAAGAAAGGCGGTGGCAAAAAGCTCGACGTCGAAGACAGCGTGGTGCGCCAGCAAGGCAGCGAGATCGAGGCTGGCGGCAACCTCAAGGCGGTGGCCGGCGGCAACCTGTTGCTGATCGCCAGCCAGCTCAAAAGCGGCGGCGAAGCCTATCTCTACGGCGGCAAGCAACTGGGCATGCTGGCCGCCGAGAACAGCGACTACCACCTCTACGACAAGAAGAAAAAAGGCGGTTGGGGCAGCAAGGAAACCCGGCGTGATGAAGTCACCGACGTGCGCTACGTGGGCTCGACCATCACCACCGGCGGCAACCTTACCGTCAAGAGCGCCGGCGACCAGATGTACCAGGTCGCCACGCTCAACAGCGGCAAGGACCTGCTGATCGACAGCGGCGGCGCCATTACCTTCGAGGCGGTCAAGGACCTGCATCAAGAGAGCCATGAGCGCAGCAAGAGCGACCTGGCCTGGACCAGTGCCAAGGGCAAGGGCAAGACCGACGAAACCTTGCGCCAGACCCAATTGGTGGCCCAGGGGCAAATGGCGATCCAGGCCGTGGATGGCCTGACCATCGACGTCAAGCAAGTGGACCGGCAGACGGTCAGCCAGACCATCGACGCCATGGTCAAGGGCAACCCGCAACTGGCCTGGGTCAAGGAAGCCGAACAGCGCGGTGACGTGGATTGGCGGCAAGTGAAGGAAGTGCACGACTCCTTCAAGTACAGCCATTCGAGCCTGGGCCAGGGCGCGGTCCTGGCGATCATCATCGTGGTTACGGTGCTCACCGCCGGTGCGGCCAGCAGCCTGGCTGCGACCGGTGCCGCTCAAGGCTCGGCGATGGCGGCCGCGAGCACCACCACCGCCACGGTCGGCGGCGTGACGACCACCACCACGGTAGCGGCGGGTTGGGGCAACGTCATGGCCACCAGCGTCATGACCTCCATGGCCAGCCAAGGCGCGGTCAGCGTGATTAACAACCGCGGCAACCTCGGCGCCGCCTTCAAGGACATCACCACCAAGGATGCGCTCAAGGGCTATGCCACGGGCGCAGTGACGGCAGGCTTTACCTCCGGCGTGCTGGACGGCGCCTTTGGCGTGACCGGCGACAACGTCAATAAAGTCACCAAGGGCTTCAACCTGTCCGACTGGGGCGACATCGGCAAATTCGGCCTGTATTCCGGGGCCCAGGGCGCCACCCATGCCATCGCCCAGACGGCCATCCAGGGCGGCAGCTTTGGCGACAACCTGGGCAGCTCGCTGACCAACGAACTGCAGAACGCCCTTCAAGGCGTGGCCTTCAATGCGGTGGGCGGTTACTCCCTGGAGCAGAAGTGGGCCGATGGCAGCCCGCAGAAAGTGGCCTTGCACGCCTTGGTGGGCGGCATCTTGAGTGAAGCGTCCGGCCAAGGATTCGCGGTCGGTGCTGCGGCAGCCGGGGCCAATGAGGCACTGAGCAACAGCCTCTCCGACCTGGTCAAGAAAGACTCGAAACTGCAGCTGGCGGCCTCGCAGCTGGTCGGGCTGGTGGCGGCGGGCGTGGTCGATGGCGACCTGCAGACCGGGGCGAACATTGCCAAGAACGCCACGGCGTACAACCGTCAGTTGCACCCTGAGGAAGTGCGTCGGATCAAGGAAAAAGCCGCGCAGCTGACCGCTGAGCGCGGCCGCCCGGGCTTCCAGGACTTCACCTGGGAAGAACTGCTGACGATTGCCAGCGACAGCCAGCTGGATAACAGCACCGCGAATAAATACGCGGCCCTGGCCAACAAGTTCGCCCATGAATCCAGCCGTGGTAACCCGCTGTCCAGCGACTTCACCCAGGACATGCAGGTGGCCCAGGCCGCGGTCACCCAGATGGCCCAGCAGGGGACGCCGCTGACCTGGAACGACGGCTCGGCCATCACCGCCTACGGCAAGCCGGTGCTGGCCTTCCAGGCGACGGCCGAGCAGAAGGCCGACAGCTCATTGTTCGGCAGGACCGACTATGGCTCCTTCGGCTCCATGGGCGGCGGCAACATCGCCCTGACCGGCAACCAGTACGGCTCGAAGACGGCGCTCAACAAGTACTCCGAGATCAGTCTCTTCAACGGCTCCAGCCAGCGCTTCGACGACCTCACCGAGCGGGCCACGTCCACGGTCATCCCGGACCTGAAACCCGTGACCATGCTCGAGTTCACCCCCGTTGGCCGGGCTGGAGCCGCAGGCGCCGCCGGTGCCAAGGCCGTGGCAGCCGGTAGCGGCGAACTGCTGCTGGTGGGCGGGGCGAAGCTGGTCGAGAGCAAAGTCATCCAGGCCAACACCACGGTCCAGCTCAGTGAAGCAATCACCTTGGCCACCGGCAAAGTACTGCCCAAGGGCAGCGTCGTCACGGTGTCCGACGATACGATGAAGGTGGTTTACCCCAATGGAGCGAAAGAACTAAGCTCCTATAGCCAGTCCGTGAGCTCGCCGTTGGCGTTGGGTGGTGCAAAAGTAACTGGTGGCGCTGCCGGAAAGGTAGATGATCTAGCTACTAGTGGCTTAAGTTCAGCGTCAAACCTTCCAAGTGGAACAGGTCTTGGTGGTTTCAAGGTCGGCTTAAGTGCAGACGACATCACTGCTATAAATTCACAGTTTGGCGGTTCGGTTTCATTTAGAGAAGTTGATACGGCTATTGCAAATGCTGCCAATTATGATGGTTTTTATAATAAGGCTGGCTCAATGGTCAGGGATATTGCTGGCGGGCATCTGTTTGATAATGGGAACAAGCGGACTGCCGTTGAGGTGGTTGAGCAGTTGATTATAAAAAACGGCGTGGATGGCCCGCCAAAACAAATTATTTGGAATGTTGTGGATAAGGTTGCGACGGGGAAGCTGACTAATGTCCAAGATATTTCAAAAGCATTAAGAGGGCTGGATTAATGTCTTTCTATGAGCTTTCTGAAAAATATGCAGCCCGTTTCGGTCGCCAAATATGAATAGCGTCGGGCTAGAGGAATTTATTCAAGTGCTAGAGTTGGTGGCGATGAAAAATAAGGGTTTTTTCATCTTTAAGGTGGATGGCGAAAGAGAACGTAATATTTATACTTTTATTTTAAATATGTCGACAAGTAATGATGTTGTAATAAGGAAAGATACAGATAGCATGCGGGAAGGTATGGAGTATTTTTTCTCTGAGCTTGAGCGGCTCGGCATATATCCATAACTTGATGTTTAGATATTTTGCTTGGCCCCGATTGCAGAACTCTCACTGATGTTTTCTGTAAAAGTGATTGGAATTGCACCGGCCTCGCGCCGGTGTTGTTCTATCTGCTTACTGCAAAACCTCCCGTCCTTCGTTGCTCGCTTTGGTCGTGGCTTGAGCGATCAGGGCATCGAGCATCTGCGCAATAAATTTCTGTTGGCTCTTGGGTAGTTGATCAATGGCTTCCAATTGCTGCTGCCGGACAGGAAATGTTTTGTGGCCACCGCCTGCACGCAGTCGGTCTCCCCAAAAACCTGATCAGGGCTGTGCCCCGATACCCCGTTGGGTTAGTGAAAATTAGAGAAGCGTAGAGCAAATCAGATCAATTTAGAGCGACTCAGAGCAATTTCCCTCTGACGTAGAGCCAGCACGTTTTTGGTGAGGCACGTTACCGACTGTTTACAAATGAGCTGCGCCATTCGTAACCAATCGACCGTACCAAAGGGGAAACCCCTTTGAACCCCGAAGCCTAACGCGCTGCGCTTGTTGGCCCCTGGCGGTCCGATGGCCTCGCCACCGAACCGCCAGGGCCTTTTTGTCGTCGGCTGATTTGGGTCGTCCGGGTGTGCTGTGACAGGCTCAAAACCCGCGTCGGGGTGGTTTTATTCAGTGAGCGCGAATCAGCTGGGCTGACCGGCGCGCAGGCCGCGCCACGTCTGGCGTTGCGCGTGTAGGCAGCGAAATTCGCGTCGGTTGATACTGTTGGTCCAAAAGCGACTGGTGATGCAAAGGAGGTAGCAGGTACAGCTACGACGGGCGGGACGAAAGTTAGCCTAGAGAATAATCTAACTCCCGAAATAAAACTGCATTCAGATGGAAGCTATCGAACCCCTGACGGAAAATTTGCAAGTACGACTGGTGTATCTCCTCCGGGAACAGTCAAGGCAGATGAGTTTGCTAAACATTTAGAATCAAACTGGATGGAAGTTGTAGGCACTGAGATGGTTGTTAAATGACCTCTCGGTGATTGTAGGTATGACATAGTAGTACGTGATGCGAACGGTAAATTGCACGGTCTTGAGGTCAAAAGCGGAACCGCTAGCAAGACCAGCTATCAAGAGTTTGTCGACTACTTTGTTAATAAGTTTGGGGCGCAAGAAAAAGGACGGCTAAATGGCAAAGTTATCGAAAACACTACAATAGTCTATGTGTCGTGATGGTGGTAAATATGAAGCTCGAAGCCGAAAATAGTCCTGTAAAAGTTGGTGTTAATCAGGCGCAGATTATAAAGGTGCTAAAAAAATTAAAAAGCTACGGCCCTAGCTCATTCGCATGCATTACTGACGATGAGGGTAACTACGTGCAAGTGGCTGGAGGCAGATTTACTTGTTTTATTGAAAGATATGACGCAAAAAGTAAAAAGCTGTTTAGAGGTTATCATTCAAACTCCAGCACGAACTTTGAAGATGGAACCCTGCTGTCGTTTAGCGCAGGCCGTGTTCCATTAAAAAAAGATGAGTGGTTTAATATTGATGATGTGATTGAGATTTTTTCACTGTTTAATCAGAATCAGGCATTACCAGAAAGTATTTACTGGCGCGAGATAAAGGTGTTGGATCAGAACGGCAGTTGAACACTTGGTCCAAAAGCGACAGGCGTTGCGGATGAGACTGCAGGTTCAATAAGGAACGTCAATCCAGGTTATCCAGATGCTGGACGAACCCATAACTGTGTTAATTATTCGATTGCTACTGATGCAACACTGGCAGGTAACTCAGCATCTGTATTGCCGATAAATTCCACCAAAGGTGTTCCGTTGACAGTGCTAGAGAAGCAATATGGCGCTAAGTTTAGCGGTGTGTCTTCACCCGATCACCCAACACATGGACGGTGGCGGGGACGGCGCGCGGTATTGTGTTCGGTTCCTATGGTCCAGGTCAGCCAGGCCATGTATTCAACGTAGTTAATCAGAATGGGGTTATCCGATATCTAGATGGGCAAGCTGGAAAGCCGGCTAATATGAGTAACTTTAAGGCGCTACAGTTACTGATAACTAATTAATGATTACCTATGAGAGTGCTCTGGAACGAGCTAAGGCGTATTTAAAAGACTCAGATGGTCCTCTGCAGTTAACACATGAGGGAGAGTTTTCTGAGGGCTGGTTCTTTTGCTATCAGTCTAAAGAGTATTTAGAGACAGTGAGTTTTTCGGCTCAACTGGCTGGAAACGGACCGTTCCTAATTGATAAGGAAACAGGAGAGCTTCATGTTCTAGGGACTGCCAAGCCTCTAAAAGAATATCTTGATCAATATGTGATGGAGAAATTAGAAAAATAAGAGTGGTTTTTTGGTGCAAAAGAGCTGAGAGCGAACGGGGTTAGCAAGGCAGCCGTTACCGGTGAAGCAGCAACGACTTTTCTTGGTAAATAGGTCTATAAAGAACAAGCGGATATTCGCAGAGAGTCCGGATTGTTCAGTATCGTTGAACAACCTACTGTCGATAAGTCGGGGAATCCAATTTTTGTTCCAAAGCGAGTCGATTTGAAAACAGGGGAAGCACCGCCCGGAGCAAATCTCCAAAAAGCCATTCTTGATGCAGCTAACTTTGATCGTAGGCTTATTGTGGATGATAAGCTGTTAGGCTGTCCGATCGCGAAGGATAGACAAGAGATCATTAGGTTTATTGAGGCATTCAGGCAAAGAGAGGGCGTTTTGCTACAAACCATAGGCATACAGCGATATGACCCTAAAACCGGCGTACCTGTGAGAACAGATTTGCACTTGCCAAGTGAATTTTTGCCATAAAATCACGGGATTTAAATTATGAGCTATGAGCATAAAGCATTTGTTTTTGATATTGATGGTTTCAATCGTGAACTTAAGCCGTTGTTGGAGGGCAGTTTGCGTTCGGGAGATATCGATCAGGTGCGGGATTTCATTATTTCTAATAAGCAGTATTTAGTTGATCCATATGAGGGTTTCGCGTTAGAAAATGGCTGGGAGGATATGCTTGAAAGCAAGGATGTTCATCAGTATGGGGATTTCGCACTTACGAAATATTATTCGCCCACTGATGACCGAGGGCTTGGCTTGTGGTGGAGTATTTCTCAAGAGCTGTTTTCTGATGAAAGTCAATTAAGGTTTTCGCCTTTTTTAGGCGTGCCGTTAGGTTCGGATGAAAATTTTTTTGATCCTGGGAAAATGGGTTCTTACTTCCAGACTCAAAATGAAGTGAGCGAAAGCTTAAGTAAGGTTTTGGAGGTCGAAGGAAAAGTTCCAGATGATGCGCTTGAGGCTGTTAGAGAGTTTAAAGAAATGCTTGAGCAGGCGATAGACGAAAAAAAAGGGGTGTATATAACTTTTTAAAAAATAAATTAAAAGCCACGGTTCCTGTGGCGGTATGTTTAATAGGCTGTTTAATAATTTAGTTTTTTATAACGTCCACCTGGTGAGGTGTTTCGTGAGCCATTTACTTCCAGGCATTACCTTTTCATTGAGTTCATTGCGCGACTTTTCCGACCCCGTGGTGGCGCGGGAAATCGTGCACACGCTTCAGGCTGCCCCGAGTTCCATACGGCCCACCCAGTTTGGGCCCTTCGAGGGAAACCAGCCCTTCGTCGACGTGGATGAACCCGTCAAGTTCCTGGCCCAGCCCGGCCATACGGCTGAGGCTGGCAGCCTGGTCCTGTCGGCGGGGGGCAGTGGTGAGTATCAGGTGCAGTGGAACAAGTCGACGCCGCCGTCATTGCCCTTTGTCGGCGGGTTCCTGATGCACAAGGCGTTTCTCAAGAAACCCGCGGTGCTCGACGACTTCCTGGCCCTGGTGAAGCGCTTGGCGGCCTCCACCGAGGGGGTGTACGGCGACATCCGAAGCATGGCCTTTCCCGGGTGGGACACGCCTTTCAATCTCAGCCTGCGATTGCCTGAAATCCCCAATGTCTCCCTCTACGGCAAACCCTACATCGAGCTGTTCGGCAGGGAGCTTATCGAGCGTGCGCCTTTCCTGCGGATCGAGCAGTTGGCCGATGATCTGTATTGGCTGCAGGCCACCGAGCAGGTCACTGACCCGGTGCCGGACGAGGTGCGTTTGGCGATCCGCAGCCACTTTGGCGAGGATGCGTTTATGTCGGGGAAAAAGTGGCGTTACAGTGACGGCCGACATCCAACGTTCGACTTTTCGAACATTGGCCGCGGCGGGGCATAAAACCCGGCGGTTAAACAGCGGCTTCGCTAACAGGCACAAGGAACAGGTGCGGCTTATGGCCCAGGCTCTCAACGCGATAAACCAATTACCCCCAATCAACGAGCTGAAAAGGCTGGCCCAGGGGCTGGCACTGCTGGAAGCCGCCGTCATGCCCGAGTGGCAATACCGGTACTTTTCCTGCAACGGCGATTGGGATGGCGCTGGGCAGGAACTGATGGCGTCGATGCGTGACAGTTCGGGCAGCGAGTACTTCTTGCACTTCACCGCTGAAGGCGTGGCGGGCAAGGTGGTTGAACCCGGAGCCGTGACTGATACCGGCGAACTCTTGCAGCAAGTGCCGGAGCGTTTCGCCAGTTTCAAGAACGAGCCAGCGTTCTCCAATGACCGCGCCCGGTTCTTTTTTCTGGCGGGGTGTCGATGAGCCGTCGTGGTCGGCGGCGCCGGCGAACCTGGGCGCTTATGCCTGGCTGGGTTTTTTCGTCGACACGGCAGCGCTGTATCAACAGTTGGCGGCTGACGATTACGAAGTGGACTTGCCCAAGGACGTGATCGAGGCGGTGCTGCACAGCCTGACCATCAGCGCTGAGCAACTGGCCCTGTTGAACCCGGAGCTCAGCCTTGAGGACCTGGACGACGACGTTCGAGAAATCATGGGCCCCGCCCACTGAGGAGGCGCTGGCCTCGGCCTGGCCCGAGGCCGCTCGCTGCCGCGCGGGTTTGATTAAATCCACCTCGGGCCATTTACAAGCACCCCCATCCTCAAGCTCAATCTCTCCCGGTGTGCCGTGCCGAGGCTCGCCTATAGTCTTCTGGCCCCCTGACCCCATCCGCAAAAAGGTGCTTCCGTATGTCTCGCTTTGCCTCTCGCACTCCTTGGCTGGTCGCCAGCGCCCTGTTGCTGTGCCTGCACCTGCCGGCCCAGGCCCAGGAGCGTTTCACCTTGAACATTCCAGGGGTTTCGGATGACCGCCTGTTCACCACTGGCAATGCCAGCGACGCCAAGGGCTGCGGCGGGCACAACAACTCCCCGGCCCTGAACTGGACCGCAGGCCCCGAGGGCACTCGCAGCTACGCCATCGTCATGCACGACCCGGACGGCGCCAAGGGCCAGGGCGTGGACCACTGGGTGCATTACGGCATCAAGCCGGTACCCGGCAGATTGCTGCCGGCGCCGGCACCAAGGCCACCCTGGAAGGCCTGGGCGGCACCAACAGCAAGAACATCACCACCTACGTCGGCCCATGCCCGCCGGTGGGCGACAGCGCGCACCACTACGTGATCCAGATTTTTGCCCTGGACCTGGCCCCCGACGCGCTGCCGGCCGGCCTGACCCGTGTGCAATTGCTGGAGAAGATCAACGGCCATGTGCTGCGCAACAGCAGCGTGGTGCGCCGTTACGTGCGCTGAGTAAAAAAATGCTGGGGGCTTAACCCGAATCGCTGAAGCCCTTCGTCTGATGGGAGGAATGGATCATTTCTTTCCCGAGGTCAGCCCCCATGTCCCTTCCTCTGCATTACCTTCGCCCGGCCGCACAGGGTTTCGCCGCCGGGTTGTTGTTGGCCATTGCCGGTTGCGGCGTCTCTTCGCCACCGCCATCCGTCGCCAGCCCCGAGCCCCAAGGTGCCTTGCAGGCCCCGGTCGAGCCATTGGTCGAGCAGGCAGCGCCGCAGGCGGACATGGAGGTCACGCGCAGTTTGGGCATGCCGGCGGCGCCCACACCGATGCGTCTGGCCAAGAGGGCACCGGACTCCCGCTCGACCGCTTACGCCGAGCCGTCCCGTGAGCAGTATCAGAACCTGCCGGATAACCCGATCCACAGCGTTGCCGAGGCGCCGGTCTCGACCTTCAGTGCCGACGTGGACACGGGAGCTTATGCCAACGTGCGCCGCCTGCTGAACCAGGGCAGCCTGCCGCCCGAGGGCGCGGTGCGCCTGGAGGAGATGGTCAATTACTTCCCCTACGATTACGCCCTGCCCAAGGACGGTTCGCCCTTTGGCGTGACCACCGAGCTGGCGCCGTCGCCGTGGAACCCGCACACCCAATTGCTGCGTATCGGCATCAAGGCCTCGGACCGTGCCGTGGCCGAGTTGGCACCGGCCAACCTGGTGTTCCTGGTGGACGTGTCCGGCTCCATGGACCGCCGCGAAGGCCTGCCCATGGTGAAAAGCACCCTCAAGCTGCTGGTGGATCAACTGCGTGACCAGGACCGAGTGTCGCTGGTGGTGTATGCCGGCGAGTCTCGGGTGGTGCTGGAGCCTACCTCCGGGCGCGACAAAGCCAAGATTCGCGCAGCCATCGAGCAACTCACCGCCGGCGGTTCCACGGCGGGGGCTTCGGGCATCGAGCTGGCGTACCAGATGGCCCGCCAGGGCTTTATCAAGGACGGGATCAACCGCATCCTGCTGGCCACCGACGGCGACTTCAACGTGGGCATCAGCGACTTCGACAGCCTCAAGCAAATGGCCACCGAGCAGCGTAAGAGCGGCGTGTCGCTGACCACCCTGGGCTTTGGCGTGGGCAACTACAACGAGCACCTGATGGAGCAACTGGCCGATGCCGGCGATGGCAACTACGCCTACATCGACAACCTGCGCGAAGCGCGCAAGGTGCTGGTGGATCAGCTCAGTTCCACCCTGGCGGTGGTGGCCAAGGACGTGAAGCTGCAAGTGGAGTTCAACCTGGCCCAGGTCAGCGAGTACCGCTTGCTGGGTTACGAAAACCGCGCGCTCAAGCGTGAAGACTTCAGCAATGACAAGGTCGACGCTGGGGAAATCGGTGCCGGGCATACGGTCACCGCGTTGTATGAAATTGTTCCGGTAGGCCAGAAGGGCTGGCTGGAGCCGCTGCGTTACGGCCAGGCCAAGGCCCCCGAGCAGGGCGGCAAGTCAGGCGAGCTGGCCATGCTGCGGGTGCGTTACAAAGCCCCGGAAGGAGGCAGCAGCCGCCTGATCGAACGCCCTGTCAGCGCCACGCCAACAGACCGCAGCCTGGCCCAGGCCAGCGATGATCTACGCTTTGCGGCAGCCGTGGCAGCGTTCGCCCAGCAGCTCAAGGACGGGCGCTACACCGCCAGCTTCAGCCTCAAGGACACCGCAGCCCTGGCCCGTGGCGCCAAGGGTGACGACCCCTTCGGCTTGCGCGGCGAATTTGTGCAACTGGTCGAGTTGGCGCAAAGCCTGCAAACTCCGGCACCGGCCAATGCGGCCAACGTCCAGGGCCGCCTTGAGTAATCCCATGCCTTGCAGCGAACAGGAGTTCAGCGCGCTTATGTCAGCTGCACAACCCAGTGTCGACGCCCGCAGCGATGAAACGCTGCTGGCGCGCTACCGCGCCGGTGATCCCGTGGCCTTCGAGGTGCTTTACCAGCGCCATCGCCAGGGCCTTTACCGGTTTCTCCAAGGCCTGTGCAACAGCCCGGAGCTGGTTGACGAGGTGTATCAGGACACCTGGCTGAGCCTGATTCGCAGCGCCAGCCAGCCCCAGGGCCGGGCGAGCTTTCGCACCTGGCTGTACCAGATCGCCCGCAACCGGCTGATCGACCACTGGCGCAAGCATGGGGTGCGCAATCCGCTGCACGACAGCTACGACGAAGAGGCCCACGGCCAGGCCGACAACGACCCCGGCCCCGAGCAGCAATTGAGCCTGAGTCGTGATCGGCAGCGCATTGAAGCCGCCCTGCAGGACTTGCCCGCCGACCAGCGGGAAGTGTTCCTGTTGCGGGCCCATGGCGAGCTGGAGTTGCCGGAGATCGCCAGCCTGACCGCCACACCGCTGGAAACGGTGAAAAGCCGTTTCCGTTACGCGCTGAAAAAACTGCGTCGGCTGCTGGCCGACGAGGTACTGACATGACTGACGCCCGACAAACCCCGCCGTCTGCCGAAGAGCAGATGCTCACGCACCTGCGCCAACACCGTGTTGGTGAACCGCCGGCCAGCCTCGATGCGTTGATTCTGGCCAGCGCCCGGCGTGAAGTCCCGGCCCCTGCGCCAAGCCTGTGGCAGCGCTGGCTGAACGCCTGCCAGAAGCCGCGTTGGCAGATGGCGTTCGCCAGCCTGTTTGGCGTGGCCCTGATCCTGACATGGGTCCAGCGCTCGCCCGAGCCGTACCCGACGCCGATGTTGGCACCTGCACCGGCACCCGCTGCGGCCCCCGCTGCGCCGCTGGCGCGCTTGCGGGCCGAGTCGGCCCCCGCTGAGTTGGCCGGTGCCTTGAGCGCGCCCGCGGCCCCTGCACCCGTGGCGCCGATGGGCCGCTTTGCCGCCTCGCCCCAGGCCGAGATGCTGATGGATGAAGCGCCGCCGTTGGCCAAACCCTCGCCAGAACCCGCGCAAGCCAAGATGGCCAAACGTGCTGCGGCGCCGGCCAAGCCGCTGGATCAGCAACTGCGTGAGGTGTTGCGCCTGCGTAAGGACGGCCAGGCAGCCCAAGCCGATGCGCTGTTGGCGGCCTTGCACAAACGTTATCCACAGGAGGACCTGAACCTGCGCCTGAAGGCCCTGAAGCCTGAATAATGCGCAAGAGTTGGTCGTGAGCGCCGAAAGCGCGCACTATCCAGCCAGTTTCCAGAAAGTGAGAGGCGGGTCATGGCGCCACGCATCGACCGCATAGCTGCAATGTTGAACTGCCCGATCAAGGGCGCGGATATCCGTCAGGCCATCAAGGAGAGTCGCAAAGACTTCGAACTTGAAGAGGGCGAGGAGGATATCGATCAAGAAGCGCAGGTGGATACCGATCAGCAGGACGATCAAGACGCCGAGGATCAATGATCTCGGCGGCCGGCGCGTTCAGGCGTAGGGCGAAGCGGGCAGGTCGATGAACTCGGCGGCAGCGCCGTGTTCGGCCATGCGTTGTGCCCGTTGCGACAGCAGGCGGGTGTGGTTTTCCAACTGCCAGCGGTACCAGCTCAGGCGCTGGATGATCCGCCGTCGGCAAGGCTCTGGCAGTTGCGCCATCAGGTCGCTGCTCTCGGGCGCCCAGCGGGTGCGGGTGGTGTAGTAACCGAACAGGTTCTCCCGCAGGCCGAAGCAGTCCTCCAGGCTTTCCTTGATGCTGTACACGTAGCCTTCGAAGCTGGTGCTCAGTTGCTGCTCGCCGTCGGCGTGGTCGCGCAGGTAGGCGAAGATGCCCGGCCAGTTGATGCAGAACAGGTGTTCGTCCCAATCGCCATCCCGGGTCAGGTACTCGCCCTGGCCGCGAAAGAACTGGGGTGTTTCCTGGCGTTCCAGGGCTATTTCAAAGTTGCTTTTCATCTCGTGTCCCTTTGACGTCGGCAATGCTCACGTACAGCGCCACGCATTCGATCACGCAGTCGAAGCCGATCTCCAGGCGCAGGTGATAACCCGGGTTCAAACGGGTCAATTGGGTGCGCATGCGCCCGTCGAAACGGCAGCCGCTGACCGCCAGTTCGCTGATGCCCTGGACGTTGAGCACGAAGCTGCAGTGGGTCGGGGCCTGGCTCACCGGCCAACTGGCCGGCACGGACTGGCGCGGCAGGACGCCGGACAGGTTCAAGCTCAATTGCTCGCGTTGGAACTGCGCGCCCAAGGTGTCCAGGTCATAGGGGGTGGCCGTGATATCGAAGACGGCGCGCCAGGCCTCGGTGTTGTCGATGCTGAACAGCCAGTCGCTGGAACCGCGATCGCGGGTCGGGATGGCCCGGCACTCTGCCAGCGAAGGCAGGCTCGCGCGGGTCAGGTCTTCGTGCCACAGCTCCCGTGCGGCATTGAGCATGCGCTGGAAGAAGTCTCGGCTGTTGTCGAGCACGGCGGGCCAACTGCTGGGCCACTGATCGAATTCATAGTCGTCCTCGACGGGTTCCCAGATCTGCTCGAAGTCGTAGTCCGGATCGGCCAGGGCCGTTTCCAGGACCTCCACCAGCCGCTGCCGATGGCGAAAATTTTCCTGGTTGTAGAAGCGTTTCAGGCCGTACTGGCGGATCAGGTATTCGCGGTCTTCGGGGTCATTGGGGTTGTAGCGGCTCAGTTCGGCATCCAGTTCCGGGGGCATGTCATAGCCAATGAACCAGGCGATGCAGGAGCGCAACTCGGGTTGGTAGGGTTGGTTGAACAGCGGATGGCGCAGCATGGGGACCTCCTGTCCAGAGGGCGCCGAATGTAGCAAGTTGCGCCCCGTCACGACAGCACTCGGTTGAGCGCGGCGGACGGGGCGTGTCGCAGGGGCTTAGAAGTCGGCGATGAATTGCACGCCGCCGACCACGGCCGAGTCGGTCTGGGTCAGGCCACCGGGGTATTTCACGTATTGCAGGTTGGGCCGCACCATCAGCCACCGGGTGGCCTGGTAGCCGTAGTTGATTTCATAGCTGTACTCGCGCTTCTGCTCCGGCACGTAGAGAGCGTCGTCCAGGGCATTCACACCGTTGCTGGCGTTGATCAGCTCGGCGTTGCGGCTGACCCGGTCGTTGACCTTGAGCCGCGAGGCGCCGAGGCCGACGGTGTCGTCCGGGCGCGAAGCAAAAGGCCCGCGATAGATCAGGCCGACCTGGATCAGGTTTTTCACCCTGCTGCTGTCCGGGTCGTTGAACGTCAGGTTGGTGAATACGTTCAGCCCGCGTTTGTTGTTGCCGTCGACAGTGGTCAGTTGCTGCTGGGCCGAGAGCCACCAGCCGCTGTTGTCGGCGTATTTCTTGTACGGCTGGCCACTGAGGGCGGCGGCGTTGCCGTTGGCGTCCTTGAGCGGGTCGCGGCCGTCCACGTCGCTGTAGTAATAGCCCAGGTGGTACTCGGAAGAGAGGTCATTGATCCGGCCTTTCCACACCGCTTCCACCGGGAAGCTGGTGCCGATGGAGCCGGCGATAAACGGCTTGAAGCCGTTGCTCAGCTCGGCGTTGCCGGGGTTCTTGTCATAGGCGCCGGCCTGCACATAAAACTCGGGGGTGAACTGGTAGCGCGCGCGGATGGCCCACTGGCTGATGGGGAAGCTGTTCCAGGTGCCGTTCCAGTTGCCTTCCTGGGAGCCGCACAGGGTCACGTTCTGGAATTCGCAGGGGAACTGGTCGAAGTCTTCGCCGTGGCCGAAGCGGCCGAGCTTCACCGCCAGTTTGCGCTCGAAGAACTTCTGCTCGTACCACAGCTGCGACAGGCGCCAGGCGTTGCCGCCGCCGTAGACTTCCATGGTCGAGGTCAGGCCGGTGGCGTCGGGGTGGTGCACGCGGTCGTTGGTGATGTCCTTGCCATGGCGTTCGCCGATGCCGATGCGCAGCGTCGCGTCCTGCCAGCCCAGGAGCTTTTGCAGGTCCATGTCGACGCCGAGGATGATCTGGTCGCTGAGCCGCGCCGTGGTGCTGCTGTCATAGCCGCCAGCCAGGTTGGAGCCCAGTTCGGCGACGTACTTGAGGGTGAAGTCGAAGCCCTGTTCAGCGAGCTTTTGCCGCTCGCCGTTCCAGTCTCCCAGCAGCCAGGGCGATTGAGGATCGAGGGCGTCATAAGCGAAGCTGCCGGCGGAGAAACCACTGGCCAGCAGGCACAGTACAACCCCGGAAAAGTGTGTGTTCATGAGCAGATCTACCTGTTGTTATTGTTGTGGGTGCAGCCCCGCACGCGGCTTTTACCGGGCGCAGTGATCCGCGACGTGGCATGCACGTCGGTCGCGGAAGTCGGGGGAGTGACCGGGCCTGAACAGGGTCAGGCCCGGCGCGGTTCAGCCTTGCAGGTACACCACGTGGGTGTGGGTGTACTCGTAGAGGCCGTGCTTGCCATCGGCGCCACCAATGCCGGATTTACGTACCCCGGCATGGAAGCCCTGCATAGCCTCGAAGTTTTCCCGGTTGACGTAGGTCTCGCCGAAGTCCAGCTCACGCACCGCGTGCATGGCCTGACTCAGGCTGCGGGTGTAGATCGACGAGGTCAGGCCGTAGTCGCTGTCGTTGGCCAGGGCGATGGCTTCGTCCAGGTCGTCGATGATCTGGATCGGCAATACCGGGCCGAAGATTTCCTCGCGCATGATCGCCATGTCGGCGCTGCAACCGGCCAGCACCGTGGGCTGGTAGTGGAAGCCCGCAGGCCGGTCGGCCACGTTGCCGCCGGTGATCACCCGGGCGCCCTGGCTGCGGGCGATGCGGACTTTTTCCGCGACCTTGTCCAGGCCGGCCTGGTTAATCAGCGGGCCCATTTCCACGCTGCTGTCGGCCAGCGGGTCGCCGTAGCGGGTGGCGCTCATGGCTTGGCCCATGCGCTCGATAAAGTCCTCGGCGACGCTGCGCTGCACATAGACCCGCTCGGCGCAGTTGCACACCTGGCCGGTGTTGATGATCCGCGAATCACGGATGGCTTTGACCGCCAGTTCCAAGTCGGCGTCGGCCAGGACAATGGCCGGTGCCTTGCCCCCCAGTTCCAGGTTGAGCTTGGTCAGGTTCGGCGCAGCGGCGGCCATGATCCGTGCCCCGGTGGCCACGCTGCCGGTGAAGCTGACCATGTCGATGCCCTTGTGGCTGCTCAGTTGGCTGCCGACGCTGCCGGCGCCGCTGACCACGTTGAAGACCCCGGCCGGCAAGTCGGTTTCAGCCACCAGTTTGGCGAATTCGAAGCAGTTGTTCGGGGTTTCCTCGCTGGGCTTGATGACGATGGTGTTGCCGGTGATCAGCGCCGGCGCCAACTTGCGCGCGATCAGGAAGAACGGGAAGTTCCACGGCAGGATGCCGGCCACCACGCCCAGGGGTTTGCGGAACAGGAAGATGTTCTCGCCGGGGCGGTCGCTGGTGATGATCTCGCCTTCGATGCGCCGCGCCCACTCGGCCATGTAGTCCAGGTAGTCGGCGGTGAAGTTGACTTCCACTTCCGCCAGGGCCGAGATCTTGCCTTGCTCGGCGGTGATGGCCCGCGCCAGTTGCGGCACGTTGGCGCGGATTTTCGCCGCGATCTGCCGCAGGAACTGGCCGCGCTCGTTGGCCGGTTTGCGTGCCCAGTCCTTTTGCGCACCACGGGCGGCGGCGATGGCCTGGTCCACGTCTTCCTGGGTCGAGGCGGGCACGTGGGACAGCAGTGCGCCGGTGGCCGGGTTCGTCACCGGCAGGTGCTCGGCGCTGGCACGAAAAGTACCGGCGATGTAGTTCTGGTAGATCGGTAGGGTCTGGCTCATGGCGCGTTCTCCTGGGCGACTCAGTAAGTGCGGGAGGGGGTGGTGGTGGCGCTGCTGTCCGGCTCGCGATAGCGCGCCAGGTTGCTCAGTGCGGCCTGGCGGAACAGGCTGATGTCGATGCCCACGGCAATGAACTGGCAGCCCCATTCACGGTAGCGGCGGGCGTCCTCTTCGAAGGGCGCGAGGATCCCGGCGACCTTGCCGGCGGCCAGGGTGGCGTCGATGGCGGTGCGGATCTGCGCCTGCACGTCCGGGTGCCCCGGGTTGCCGGGGAAACCCAGGCCGGAGGACAGGTCCGCCGGGCCGACGAACACGGCGTGCACGCCTTCGACCGCGGCGATCTCGGCGACGTTTTCCACCCCCAGGCGCGACTCCACCTGGACGATCAGGCACAGCTCTTCATGGGCGGTGGCCAGGTAGTCGGGTACGCCGTCCCAGCGCGTGGCCCGGGCCAGGCCGCCGCCGACGCCGCGAATGCCGTGGGGCGGATACCGCATGGCGCGCACCAGTTGGCGGGCCTGTTCGGCGGTTTCGACCATGGGCACCATCAGGCTTTGCACGCCGATATCCAGCAGTTGCTTGATCAAGGTGCTGTCGCCATTCACTGCACGTACCACAGGTGCCGTGGGGTAGGGCGCCACGGCCTGCAATTGGCCGAGGATGCTGGGCACGGTGTTGGGCGCGTGCTCGCCGTCGATCAGCAGCCAGTCGTAACCGGTGCCGGCGGCAATTTCCGCCGCATAACCGGTGGCGAAGCCGGCCCACAGGCCGTATTGGGTGTCGCCGCCGGTGAGGGCAGCCTTGAAGCGATTGCGAGGCATCTGCATGGCGGGGCTCCCGGGTTATTGCAGGTTGACGAACAGGCCGCCGTCCACCAGCAGCGCGGCGCCGGTGACGTAGCGCGCCATGTCGGAGGCCAGGAACACGATCGGCCCGGCGATATCGTCCGGCTCACCCAAGCGGCCCAGTGGCGTGCGCTGGATCATGTACTCGCGCTTCTCCGGGTTGGCGAAGTCGTCCTTGTTGATGTCGGTGGCGATGGAGCCCGGCAGCACCGAGTTGCAGCGAATGCCGTACGGGCCCAGGGCGATGGCACAGGACTGCATCAGGGAATGCAGGCCGGCCTTGGTCGGCGTGTAGTGGGTCTGCATGCCACCGCCCACCAGGGCGCTGATGGAACTGACGGCGATGATCGCGCCGCCGGTGCCCTGGCGTTTCATCTGGTTGGCGGCGGCCTGCACGGCGAAATAGGCGCCGTTGAGGTTGGTGTTGACGGTCTTCAGGTACACCTCTTTCGGCATGTCGAGGAAGGAGTGGAACGGGCAGATACCGGCGTTGTTGACGAACACATCGACACTGCCGAAGGCCTCGACGGCGGCGTCCACCAGGCGCTCGCCGGTGTCCAGGTCGGCGGCATCGCTGCCCACCTGGATGGCCTGGCCGCCAAAGGCTTCGATTTCTTTGAGCAGGCTGGCGGCGGCTTCATGGCCCTGGGCGCTGCCGCTGTGGGCGACCACCACGCGGCCGCCCTGGCGGGCGCATTCGAGGGCTGCAGCGCGGCCGATGCCACGGGAGGCGCCGGTGATGATGACGGTCTTGTCTTTGAGCAACATAAAGAGACTCCTTTGGAAGTGGGATCAGCCCAGGTAATTGCCGTAGCCGACCATGGCGATGGACGCCAGGATCACGGCGATGCCCAGCAGCAGCACCTGTTTGGTCCGAGCGCTGGTGCCTTGCCATTCACGGAAGTACAGGCCCCAGAAATTCGACACGATGATAATGAACGACATGTGCAGCACCCAGGAGCTGGCGTCGTTGTGCATGCGGCTGGCGCCCATGCCGTAGAAGAAAAACTGCAGGAACCACAGGGTGCCGGCGGCGGCCACCAGCAGGTAGTTGCGCAGCAGCGGGGTGGAGCGGTCGGTGTAGTTGTGGAAGGTGCGGTTGCGGTAGTTGAGCCACAGGCACCAGATGCCGTTGGTGGTCAGGCCGCCCCACATGATCACCATGAAGGTCACGTTGTTCTGGAACAGGCTGTTGGCGCCGTGGGCGATGGCGGCTTCGGCCAGGGGTTGGCCGGCCGCGATGCCGTAGCTGAAGCAGGCGCTGAGTACCCCGGAAATCAATGCCACCAGGGCACCCTTGGCCAGGGAGAACTCCTTGACGCTTTCGAACTTGGTGCTGTCCGGTACTTCCCGTTCCTTGACCAGCCCGGCGCGGCCGCACAGGGCGATGCCCAGCAGGGATACCAGCACACCGATCAACACCCAATGGCCGCCGGGGTTGCCGAGCATCTCGGTGAAGGTGCCGGCCTGGGCATCGGTGAACAGGTCGCGGTAGATCGGCGGCATCAGCGCGCCCAGGGCCGAGGTCAGGCCCATGATCAGCGACATGCCCAGGGACAGGCCGAGGTAGCGCATGGTCAGGCCGAAGGTCAGCCCGCCGATGCCCCAGAGCACGCCGAAGAAGTAGGTCCAGAACAGGGTGATGCTGTCGGCGTTGCGCAGGATCTCGACAAAGCCCGGCACCGTCAGCTGCGCCGCAATCAGCGGCACCACCAGCCAGGACACCAGGCCACCGGTGATCCAGTAGCTCTCCCAGGCCCAGCCCCCGACTTTCTTGTAGGGGATATAGAAACTGCCGGAGGCGAAGCCACCGATAAAGTGCAGGATCACTCCCAGAAAAATGATTTCCACGTTGCGCGTTCCTTTTTATTGTTATGGGCGGTCAAGGCCGGCGCCGAGGCACCGGCAGGGTTCAAAGGGCTGACAGGTGAAACACCGGCTGCAGGTCCACGCTGCGCGGCGAACCGTCGGCGTGGCTGGGCATGATGTCCTTCATGTGCTGCCACCAGCGTTGCATCACCGGGTGCCCGGGCAAATCGTCCAGGCCGTGTTGCTCCCGATGGCTCATCACAGCGAACAGCGCGTGGCTCTCGGGGTCGAGGAAAATCCGGTAATCCTCGATCCCGGCGCCGCGCAGCAGGTCCGCCAGCTCCGGCCAGATGTCATCGTGGCGGCGCAGGTACTCCTGTTCCTGGCCGGGGTTTACGTTCATGCGAAAGGCGCGGATCGGCATGGCAGCGGTCCTCGATCAACGGGGGTAAGGGCGGTGCAGGGCGCACTCGGGGTTGAGCTCGACACCGAAGCCCGGCTTGTCCAGCACCGAGGCGCGCATACGGCCATTGACCGGCACCGGTTCGCCCAGCAGTTGCGGAGAGAACATCGGCACGATCTGGTCGGCCTTGGGCGACATATTGAGGAATTCGGCAAACGGGCTGTTGGTGCGAGTGATCACGAAGTGGTAGCTGTACACCGACGAACCGTGGGGCACCACCAACGCGTTGTGGGCATCGGCCAGGGCCGAGATTTTGATCAGCTCGGTGATCCCGCCGCACCAGCCCACGTCCGGCTGGATGATATCGGCGCAACCCATTTCCAGCAGCATACGGAAGCCCCAGCGCGTGGCTTCGTGCTCGCCGGTGGTCACCAGCATGCCGCTCGGCACGTTCTTGCGCAGTGCCGCGTAGCCCCAATAGTCGTCTGGCGGCAGGGCCTCCTCGATCCACTTCAGGCCGAACTCGGCGGCGCCCTTGGCCAGGCGCGTGGCGTAGTTCAGGTCCAGGCTCATCCAGCAGTCGAACATCAGCCAGAAATCGTCGCCGACTTTCTCGCGCATATTGGCCAAGTGTTCGAGGTTTTTGCGCAGGCCTTCCTCGCCTTCGGCGGGGCCGTGTTGCAGGGGCATCTTGCCGCCGATAAAACCCATTTCCTTGGCCAGGTCCGGGCGGGCGCCGGTGCAGTAGAACTGCAGCTCGTCGCGCACCGCCCCGCCCAGCAGTTGGTGCACGGGCTCTTTGCGGATCTTGCCGAGCAAGTCCCAGAGCGCCAGGTCGACCCCGGAAATGGTGTTGAGCACGATGCCCTTGCGGCCGTAGTAGAGGGTCGCGTGGTACATCTGGTCCCAGATTTTTTCGATGTCGGTGACCTTGGCCCCTTCGAGGAAACGCGCCAGGTGCTTCTCGACGATAAAGGCCCCGATCTCACCGCCAGTGGTCACCGCAAAACCCACATTGCCGTCGCTGGCTTCGATCTCCACCACCAGGGTGCCCAGTACGTTGATGCCAAAGCTCTGGCGGCTCTGGCGGTACTCGGGGTAGCGGCCCATGGGGGTGGAAATGTGATCGTCGATCCAGTGGCCGGCGCCTGGTCGTGATAGTCGGCGCCGCCTCCGGTGAGGGTGAAAGCGCGAACGTGCTTGATGGTCGGTGTGCTCATGAAGCTCTCCTGCAAGGCAAAGGGGGCAAAGTGCGGACGAGTCGAAGACCCGGGCTGAAGAAGTCAGCCGCGGCGTCGAGGAATTCGGGGGAGATCGGGCGGGTTGCTGGTGCTTGGGCAAGGCAAAGGGAAGCTGTTCATCACGCCGGTTCCTTATTGGATTTATCGAGGCGCAAAGGAGGGGCAGCGCAGGGGCTGCCTCAGTGCATGGGGCTGAGTCTACGGAGGCGAATCGATGCAGACTAATTCAAATAAACTTAATACCGATGCGCTCAGGGTATCGATTGGGACGGCCTGATCCTGCCCACCGTTGCAGGACCTGGCTTGCCGGCGATTGCCTCCCTGAGGCCACTGCACTATCCAAAGGCCTCCCGCCGGCCGGCTCCTACGAGGCCTATAGCGGCTGGGCGAATGACTGCAGGCCGTAAGCCCGCGCCGCATTGCGGTAAAAGAACTTCTCCTGGCCTTCCAGGGAATAGGCCGCCATGCAACGGCGCACCAACCCCAAGGTGCTGTCGAAACTCGCCACCTGTTCGCTGTTGGGCCAGTCACTGCCAAAGAGGCAGCGGTCCTCGCCAAAGGCCTGCCAGAGCAAATCCAGGCGCTCGCGATAAAACCCCGGGTCGACAATCACCCCCTGTTCACCCACCTGCGGAATCTCCGCCAACTTGGCGAACACATTGGGCCGCTGCGCCAACGCCTGTACCCGGCGTTCAAAGGCCTGTTCCTCGCCGGGCTCGATCGGCGCATTGGGCAAGTGATCGATGATGATCCGCAGCTCCGGCAGCCGCTCGCTGAGTTGCAGCAGGCCATCCAGCAGGCGCCCGTCCGGGTTGGCACTGTCCAGGCTGCGCCCGCTGTCGGCCAGGGCCCGCAGGTTGTCGATAAACCCGGGTTTGTGCTGGTCCTCCAGCAAGTCCCGATCCCATAGGTTGCCGTAGCGCAGGCCGAGAAACAGCGGCTCCTGTTCCAGCCATTCCAGTTCCTGGCGAAACGCCCGATCAGCCGGGTCCAGGTTGCCGACAAAACCCAACATCCGCGGATCGCCGCGCAGGGTCTCCAGCAACCAGCGGTTGTCCCCGACCCAGGGGCTGGCCTCTACGGCGATCACCCCGGTGATGCCGTGGTCCGCTGCCAGGGCCCAGTAATCGCTGGGCAAGTGCGCTGCATAGATGCTGTCGGCCGGCGTTGGCCAAGGGATGCCTTCGGGGCGGCGCGGGTCGAACAGGTGGATATGGCTGTCAATGATCGGGCCGGTATAAGCGGCGGGGGCGAGGGCGCTCACAGGCGGTCTCCATTGTTATTGTCGAGGGCAGTGGAATAACAAACCCGTCGCGCAAAAGCTAATAGTGGATTGGCCCGTTGCGATACCCTGCGGGTATCAGAACAACAAACAAGGTGCCTTTATGTCGACGCCGATCACTGCCCGCAGCCTGTTCAATCGCCTGCGCTACAAACACCTGCTGATGCTGGTGACCCTGGGCAACAGCCAGAACCTGCACCGCGCGGCCGAAGCCTTGAACATGTCGCAGCCGGCCACCACGCGCATGCTCCAGGAAATCGAAGAAGCCTTCGGCTGCACCCTGTTCGAGCGTCAATCCCGAGGCATGCGCGCCACCGTGCTTGGTGAAGAACTGCTGCGTTTCGCCCGCGCCGCCCTCAACGGCCTGGAGCGCTGTGCCGAAGACCTGGCCGACCGCCAGGCCGGTGGTTATGGCTACCTGTCGGTGGGCGCGATCATGGGCGCGGTGCCGGACTTGGTGGTGCAATCCATCGCTGAAATGAAAGCCAGCCACCCGCTGCTGCGGCTGCGGATCATGGGCGACACCAGCGACCAGCTCAGCGAACTGCTGGACCAGCGCCGCATCGACGTCGCCATCGCCCGCCTGTCCCACGCCCAAGACCGCCAACGCTTCGCCTTCGAACCCTTGGGCAACGAACACCTGGCCGTGGTCGTGCGCGCCGGCCACCCCCTGACCCAGGTCGCTGCCCCTGACCTGGCGGACATGGTCGAAGCCTGGCCCTGGATCCTCCAGCCCGACACCAGCCCCGCCCGCGTCGCCCTGGAAAACGCCTTCGCCCGCCTCGACGTCGCCTCCCCCAGCGACGTCATTGAATGCACCTCGGTCTTCGCCATGCTGCAACTGGTACAAATCACCGACGCCATCCTGGTCCTGACCGACACCGTGGTCCGCGACCACGTCCACACCGGCTTGCTGACCGCCCTGGACCTGGAAATCGAAGAACAGTTGAGCCCATTCGGGGTGATGCTGAGGAAGGATGAACCGCTGAGTCGGGAGCTGGAGATTTTCCTGACGATGTTGCGCGAGAGGGCGCAGCGATGAGGGGAAAGGGACGGTTATGAAGTTGCCTTGCGGGTGCTTCTTGGCGGTCCCTATGGCTCCATCCGTTGCAGTCGAGTCGGCCCATGTCCTTCCCTGGACGCGGGCGACGCAGCGCTTTTTAGAAGCTGTAGCGCGCAGTCAGTTTTAAATTGCGTGGGTCGCCGTAGATGTCGTACGGGCTGTAGGCTCCATTGGCCACGCTGCTGTAGTAGGTACGGTCGAACAGGTTGTTGACGTTGAGTTGCAGGTCCAGGTGCTCGCTGGCTTTGTAGCCGGCCACCAGGCCGACCACCGTGTACGAGCCCTGCTGGTTTTTCCATGCCGTGGCACCGGTGCCCCCCGAGGTGCGGATGCTGCTCTGCTGGTAGACATCACCGCCAATGCGCCAGCGTTGCAGCTCATCGGGCAGGGTGTAGATCGTGGACAGTTTGAATAGTTGACGCGGTTTCTTGCGGTCGAAGTCTTCGCCTTCTCGTGAGGCGGTGGCGTCGCTGACGTACTGGGTCTGGGTGTAGGTGTAACCGGCAGCCAGTTGCAGGTTGTCGGTCACGGCGCCCTGGATTTCCAGGTCGATGCCGCGGCTGCGCACCAGGCCGGCGGCCTCATAACAGGCGCTGGTGGCGCCTGATCCGCAACCTTTGGAATCAGGCAGATCCTGGGCGCGATTCTTCTGGTCGATCTGGAATACAGCCATGCTGGCGTTCAACGCGCCATCAAAGTATTCGCCCTTGATGCCCACTTCGTAGTTCTCGCCCACTACCGGGGCGATCACTTTCCTGTCCAGGCCTTTGCTGCTCTGCGGTTTGAAGATATCGGTGTAGCTGACATAGACCGAGTGATTGGCGTCCAGGTCATACACCAGGCCGGCATAACGGGTCAGGTTGCGGGTGACCTTGTAGCTGCCGTCAGTGTTTGCGCGGTCTTCGAATTCGTACCAGTCCAAACGGCCGCCGAGAATCAGCGACATCGGCTCAGTCAATCGCAGACGGGTGCTGGCATAGACGCTGTCCTGGGTGGTGGTCTCGGGAAGGCCGTTATCGCCAGTGACGTAATCAGGCTTGGCATGACCACGTGGATCCCACTCAAAGGGATTGCTGCCCGTGTCGATGAACGCGCTCCAGGCGTCGCCGGAACGATAATCCAGCTGGCGCTTGCTCACGCCCACCGTCAGGTCATGCTCTTGGCCTAGCATCTGGAACGGGCCGCTGAGCGCCACGTCGTAGCCGGTTTCCTTCTGCTCCATGGCTTCCGTCCATAGATAGTGGCGGTCGTATTCCCATACCGAAGAGGCCAGCACGTCGGTATCGGTCTTCGACTGCATGGCAGCCACGCGAAGCGTCCAGTCGTTGGCGAAGCCGTGCTCCAGGGTGGCGAAATAGCCGGTGGTGCGGTTGTCCGAGTATTCCCAGTCATGTCCCAGGAAGGTGTCGCGTGGCAGCCCTAGATGACCACCGCCACGGGCCATGGGCAACCCACCCCAGATGTAGTTGGTGTGGTTCTTCTGCCGGTAGGCACCGAGCGTCAGGGTGGTGCTTTCGCTCAGGTCGGCGTCGACCACGCCATAGAACAGGTCCGCATCACTCTCCACCGAGTCCCGAAAGCTTTTGGCGTCCTGTCGCGAGACCACAGTTCGGGCGCGTAGGGTGCCGTTTTCATTGAGCGGGCCGCCGACGTCCAGGGTGCCGCTGTAATCATCCCAACTACCGGCACTGCCGGTGAGCGTGGCCTGGAACTTATGGGTCGGGCGCTTGCGCACCAGGTTGATGGCGCCCGCAGGGTTGCCGGCGCCCTGGGTCAGTCCGGCGGCCCCGCGAACGATCTCCACCCGGTCATACATGGCCAGGTTGGCTTCACCGCTCGGCAGGTAGGTCAGGAAGCTGGTGGGAAAGCCGTCGTACATGATGGTGTCGACGTCGAAACCGCGAGCGCTGAACGTGGGCCGCCCAGCGCCACCGGAGTTATTGAGGAAAATCCCTGGCGCACTTTTGACAACATCGCTGATGCTGGTCATGGCCTTGTCGTCCATACGCTTGCGGGTGACCACGCTGACCGACTGCGGCGTTTCGCGCAGGCTCAAGGGCAGCTTTGTGGCGGTCTGCATGGTCCCGGTGGTGTAGGAACCGCTGTTCTCGGTGGTCGCCGTCAGGCCCTGTCCGGTAATGCTGGTAGCGCCCAGTTCCAGGCTTGTGCCGGCGACCTGCGGTGCCAGCAGGTAGAGACCATTACCCTGGGGTGAGGCTTGCAGACCGGTGCCCTTGAGCAGTTGCTGCAGGCCGCCTTCCACGCTGGTGGCGGCATTCAGGCCAGGGCTGCGCAAACCTTCCACCAGGCCCGGCTCGATGGGCAGGGTGATATTCGCCTGGCTGGCGAACTCGGAGAGGGCACTGCTCAGGTTGCCGGCTGGCACATGATAGGTAGGGTTCTGCTGCGCGCTTTGCTCGACGGCGTGCGCCGCTGCTGCAGTCAGGCTGCCGCCCGCGATGATCAGACCCAGTGCGGCAGCGTGTACTGCCCGCGCCAGTGGTTGCATGCCCTGCGTCGTCGCCATGTGTTCGTCCCCGCCCTGTGAAAATGATGTGGTTACGGGAGGGACACGCAGCCTGGGGAAAACACGACAATGATTCTTATTACACTTTTTCGCGCGCCGTGATGGTGACCCAGTAGGACGTTCTGTAATGGATGTCCACCGGCAGGGTCTGGCTCAGGGCCCGGAGAATCTGGTCGGTGTCGCGCAACTGGAAGGTGCCGGAGATCAGCAGCCCGGCCACTGCCGGATCGCAACGCAGCAGGCCCGGTCGATAGCGATCCAGCTCCGTGATGAAGTCATCGAGGCGCATCTTTTCTGCGCGCAGCACGTTGCTGAGCCAGTCGAGACGATTTTGCGCCAGCGCCATTGCAGGCTCCGCAGCCAGGCTGTTGACCCGGGTTTGCTGGCCGGCCGCCAGACGCATCAGGCCATCATCCCCCCGTGACAGCCGCGGACGTATCTGGACAGCGCCCTCCAGTGCGGCAAGGTACGTGCTCTGCGGGTACTGACGCACCAGAAGGCGGCTGCCGAGCAGGGTGATTTCCGCTTCGGCGGTATCGACGATGAACGGCCGTCTTGCCTGCTCGTGGGGGACCTCGAAGAGCATCTCGCCGGCGATGAGGCGCACGCGGCGAACGTTGTCGTCGTAGGCGATATCGACAGCGCTGCCGGTGTTCAGGCGAATCTGCCCGCCATCCGGCAGGTGCAGGGTGCGTTGCTCACCCGTGGCGGTACGCTCGTCTGCCTGCCACTCGCGCCACGGCAGGCTGCGGTGTGCTGCGAAGCCGAGCGGGGCGGCGACGATCAGCAGCGCAAGGGTCTTGAGCACCTGCCGCCGCTCCAGGCTGCGCGGGCGCTCCAGAGCTGCCCGCCCGGCGTCACCGGCAAGCTGCTGGGCTCGGCCGCTGAAGCGCTCAGCCAGTTGCCAGGCCCGTTCGTGATCAGCGTGTCGCGCCCGCCACTCGGCGCCGGCGGCATGCTCGGCGGCGCCGGCGCTGCTGTTCTGCAAGCGCACGAACCAGTTGGCCGCTTCACGGGCGATACGCCGGTCGATAGGTGTATTACTCATACTGCGCGCTCTGGCTGGCGAGCACGATGCATTCTTCAAACGCCCGCGCCAGGTAGCGTTGCACCGAACGCACGCTGAGGTTGAGCCGGCTGGCGATCTCTTCCTGTGTATAACCCTCCAGCTGCGCCATCAGGAATGCCTGCCGGGTTTTGGCGGGCAATAGGGCCAGTACCTGGTCGATCTCGTCGAGGGCTTCGAGCACCAGCGCCTGATGTTCCAGCGATGGCGCCAGGTCTTCCGGTATTTGTGCCAGCGCGGCCAGATAGGCTTGCTCCAGCGAGCGGCGGCGGTAGAGGTTGATGGTCAGGCGATTGGCGATAGTGGCCAGATAGGCGCGCGGCGCCGTGCAGTTCAGCGGCTCGCCAGGTGCACTGCAGAGCAGTCGCACGAACGTATCCTGGGCCAGGTCCGCAGCATCGGCGGTACTGCCCAAGCGCTTGCGCAGCCAGTTCTGCAGCCAGCCGTGGTGGTGGCTGTAAAGCTGGTAGATGGCCTGATGCCGGTGGTGGTTTGCCGATGAAGTGGATTGCACGGGATATGAAAGACGTTAATGAGAATTCGTCTCATTATATCAGCAAAGGCTCGGACTCTTACAAGCAAAGGGTTCAGGGCTCACTGAAGGGTGTCCCTGTGCTGATGTCCCTCCCAAGGGTGTAAACGCTCGTCACCACCGCCTGCAGGGACATGGCAGGCTGGGTGAACGAGATCGGCGTCTCTTGGGATGAATGATTCGGAAAATGGCGTGGCCAGCCGCTCTTCAACCGAGCGCTTAAGCTGGTGTGCCCAGGCGGGACTGCCGACACAGGGATGGATCGCCAGAAACAAAAAAGCCCGCACAAGGCGGGCTTTTTAGGGTGTTTCGTAGACTGTCTGGGACAAGTCTCGCTTGCAATCTGGTGCACCCGGCGGGATTCGAACCCACGACCCCTGCCTTCGGAGGGCAGTACTCTATCCAGCTGAGCTACGGATGCAGTGCGGGCGACATCATACCCATGTCCGCTCGGGGCGTCCACGCCGGTTTTTGTTTCGTGGGCAGCGGTGGGCGCCGCGTCGTTATGAGCGGTGTCGGGCGCTTGGCAGCCGGAAAAAGGTCCGCGCTGAGGGCGTTGTTCAAGGCTTGTGGGTGGCGACGGTGGCGCAAGTCATGGGGCTATCACTGTCGTGAGGTTGAGCTAGAGTTCTTTGGCGACTTTTATTCGGCTGTTGTCGTTGCACTTTGGCGCTGTCGCACAGCCCCGTTTATCAAGGAGTGATGTGTGTCCGACCCCCTCGTTAATTCGCCAATCACTGATGTGTTGGCCCCGCCTTCGACGTCCCTTGATCAGGATATGAGCGCCCGCCAGGCCCCCGGGCTCTCGCCATCGGCCGACGGCTACTTCGCTGCGGACAGCAAGGTGGCGCTGGCGGCCCAGGCCGTATTGCTCAAGCAGATGAGCGACCACCCGGCCGAGGGCGATCAACTCGCCGCCACCGAGGATCGTTTGCAGATACTGAGTGCCGATGTGCTACTCGGCGCCGCCGTACCGACAGCCGGGGAGGCCGCGAGCGCGGCAGCGGACCCGCTCGACCCGGCCACTGGTCGTTAGTGCACTTGTTCGGCCCTTCGTCGGGGCCGTGGGCAATAGCCTGGTTGTTTCTTTGCACGCCACCCTGGGAGGGAGCATCCGATGACAGAAACCCCTGATAGTCATTTGAAGTCGATCATTTCAGTTGTCGAAGCTTATTTGAAGCGCCCCTTAACGGCGTATGAAAAGGAGATTCTGGAGCCATTCGTCGCATCGCTGGCGGCTAACGGCCAGTTGCCGAAACATCCAGTAGAGCTTCTTGCGCTGCTTGAACAGCAACGACCCGGCCGACCGCAGCTCAAGGCAGAAGTCATTAAACCCGCCGATAACAAGCTCCGTGGATCGTTGGATATCTCGGACAAGGCGAGCTCTGGGCAAGCCATCAATCTGGGGGGCCGGGCATCGGCAGCGGCCCGCAGCCCCACTTGGCAGCCGATGACATTCGTCGATGGTGTCGACAGTTGCGCCGGTGCGGAAGCGACCGAGAGCATCGCCCAGCGCGGGATGCCCGATGACCTCAGGAGTCTGCTGACCCTGCTCAATTCCTTTAAGTCCTGAAGGCTTGAACACCCGGTTCCACAGGGTGACCACGCCAACGTTCTTGCCACCTCTGACGGGGTGACAAGGGCGTTTTTGTATCTGTCGTCTGAGTGACGTTTATCCGAAATATTCGACCAGGCAACCGTTCACGTTCTTTTTTTCGAACAGGCTATTGTCCTTTACCCCCTTTGATCCTAGGATTCGTTTGAGATTTCAAACGCTCTCAATCTGGGCGCTGAACCGCACGTCTATCCTCAGTGCGCTCTTTCTGTGCTTCAGCCCAGTGAATGATTTCCCTGACGGCAGCCTGATGACCGATGGACGAAAGCGCCAGCGCTTTCGACCTCTGCCAGGCGCCTTTCAACAATCACAATTCGCCCCGCGTATGCGCGGTGCTGTTAAGGAAGCCGACATGCAGCTCAAAGACGCCCAATTGTTCCGTCAACAAGCCTTTATCGATGGGGCCTGGGTCGACGCGGACAATGGCCAGACGATCAAAGTGAACAACCCGGCCACTGGCGAAATCATCGGCACCGTGCCGAAGATGGGTGCCGCTGAAACCCGTCGTGCCATCGAAGCCGCCGACAACGCCCTGCCAGCCTGGCGTGCCCTGACCGCCAAAGAGCGCGCCAACAAGCTGCGCCGCTGGTTCGAATTGCTGATCGAAAACCAGGACGACCTCGGTCGCCTGATGACCCTGGAGCAGGGCAAGCCATTGGCCGAAGCCAAGGGCGAAATCGCTTACGCGGCTTCCTTCATCGAGTGGTTCGCCGAAGAAGCCAAGCGCATCTACGGTGACGTGATTCCGGGCCACCAGCCCGACAAGCGCCTGATCGTGATCAAGCAGCCGATCGGCGTGACCGCAGCCATCACCCCGTGGAACTTCCCGGCAGCGATGATCACCCGTAAAGCCGGCCCGGCCCTGGCCGCCGGTTGCACCATGGTCATCAAGCCTGCTTCGCAAACCCCATTCTCGGCCTTGGCCCTGGTGGAACTGGCGCACCGTGCCGGCATTCCGAAAGGCGTGCTGAGCGTGGTTACCGGCAGTGCTGGCGACATCGGCGGCGAGCTGACCAGCAACCCGATCGTGCGCAAGCTGTCGTTCACGGGCTCCACCGAAATCGGTCGCCAGCTGATGGCCGAATGCGCCAAGGACATCAAGAAAGTGTCCCTGGAGCTGGGCGGCAACGCGCCGTTTATCGTGTTCGACGACGCGGACCTGGATAAGGCCGTCGAAGGCGCGATCATCTCCAAGTACCGCAACAACGGCCAGACCTGTGTCTGCGCCAACCGCCTGTACATCCAGGATTCGGTCTACGACGCGTTCGCCGAGAAGCTGAAAGTCGCGGTGGCCAAGCTGAAGATCGGCAACGGTCTGGAAGAAGGCACCACCACCGGCCCGCTGATCGATGAAAAAGCCGTGGCCAAGGTCAAGGAACACATCGCCGACGCCCTGAGCAAAGGCGCGACCCTGCTGGCGGGTGGCAAGTCGATGGAAGGCAACTTCTTCGAACCGACCATCCTCACCAACGTGCCGAAAAACGCGGCCGTGGCCAAGGAAGAAACCTTCGGTCCATTGGCGCCGCTGTTCCGCTTCAAAGACGAAGCCGAAGTCATCGCCATGTCCAACGACACCGAGTTCGGCCTGGCGTCCTACTTCTACGCTCGCGACCTGGGCCGGGTGTTCCGTGTGGCGGAAGCCCTGGAATACGGCATGGTTGGCGTCAACACCGGTTTGATCTCCAACGAAGTGGCGCCGTTCGGCGGCATCAAGGCCTCGGGCCTGGGCCGTGAAGGTTCCAAGTACGGGATCGAGGATTACCTGGAAATCAAATACCTCTGCCTGGGTATCTGATCCGGTTTCAAGCGCAAGGGGCACGAGAGCGCTGTCCCTTTGCGCCGTTGTAAAAACGCACTATTCAAGGTGGCCCGGGACCCCTGCCGCAGTCGATCATCGCATGCTGCCGCAGGCGCCTCCCCGCCCCGCAACCCTTGAACCACACCGCTGTTGCAGCGGTGAATGAGGACACTATGAGCAAGACCAACGCATCCCTGATGAAACGCCGTGAAGCCGCTGTACCGCGCGGTGTTGGCCAGATTCACCCGATCTTCGCCGAGTCGGCGAAGAACGCCACCGTGACCGACGTTGAAGGTCGCGAGTTCATCGATTTCGCCGGCGGTATCGCCGTGCTGAACACCGGTCACGTGCACCCGAAAATCATCGCCGCAGTGACCGAGCAACTGAACAAGCTGACCCACACCTGCTTCCAGGTTCTGGCCTACGAGCCGTACGTGGAAGTGTGCGAAAAGATCAACGCCAAGATCCCGGGTGATTTCGCCAAGAAAACCCTGCTGGTGACCACGGGTTCCGAAGCGGTCGAGAACGCCGTGAAAATCGCCCGTGCCGCCACCGGCCGCGCTGGCGTGATCGCCTTCACCGGCGCCTACCACGGCCGCACCATGATGACCCTGGGCCTGACCGGTAAAGTCGTGCCGTACTCGGCCGGCATGGGCCTGATGCCGGGCGGCGTGTTCCGCGCCCTGTACCCGAACGAACTGCATGGCGTGAGCATCGACGACTCCATCGCCAGCATCGAGCGCATCTTCAAGAACGACGCCGAGCCCCGTGATATCGCTGCGATCATCATCGAGCCGGTCCAGGGCGAAGGCGGTTTCTACGTCGCGCCAAAAGAGTTCATGAAGCGTCTGCGTGCCCTGTGCGACCAACACGGCATCCTGCTGATCGCTGACGAAGTACAGACCGGCGCTGGCCGTACTGGCACCTTCTTCGCCATGGAACAGATGGGCGTTGCTGCCGACCTGACCACCTTCGCCAAATCCATCGCGGGCGGTTTCCCGCTGGCCGGTGTTTGCGGCAAGGCTGAATACATGGACGCCATTGCTCCAGGCGGCCTGGGCGGCACCTACGCCGGTAGCCCGATTGCTTGCGCCGCTGCGCTGGCGGTGATGGAAGTGTTTGAAGAAGAGCACCTGCTGGACCGCTGCAAGGCCGTGGGCGAGCGTCTGGTCAGTGGCCTGAAGGCCATCCAGGCCAAGTACCCGGTGATCGGTGAAGTGCGTGCCCTGGGCGCGATGATCGCGGTCGAGCTGTTCGAGAACGGCGACAGCCACAAGCCGAACGCCGCCGCTGTGGCGCAGGTCGTGGCCAAGGCTCGCGACAAGGGCCTGATCCTGCTGTCGTGCGGCACCTACGGCAACGTGCTGCGGGTTCTGGTTCCGCTGACCTCGCCGGACGAGCAGTTGGATAAAGGCCTGGCGATCATCGAAGAGTGCTTCTCGGAACTCTGATCGACTGTGACCTGATCGACAAAAAAACCCGCATCGGCGGGTTTTTTTTCGTCATCGGCCAGCTTGAAAGCCATTTGCCCTTTATGCAAAGCGTCGCATTGATCTAAGGTGCAAAGGATTGTTCCAGGAGCGTTTTGCATGACGGCTGTGGAATTGCCTGCTGTACCCCGTGTGTTGATTGCCGAGGCCGACCCCTGGTCCCGGGATCTGCTGAAACAGGTGTTGTTGAACGTGCGCTGTGACGCACGGCTGGACGTTTGTGCCAATGGCCAGGAAGCCCTGGAGTTGTTAGGCACCCAATCTTTTGACCTGGTGATTGCCGATTGGGAATTGCCGGGCGTCGATGGCCTCAGCGTGTTGCGCAGTGTGCGCCAGCGCAAGCGCAACCCGGTGCTGCCCTTTATCCTCCTCAGCTCGCGCAGCGACAGTGCCAGCGTACGCGAGGCCTTGCCGCTAGCGCCCACCGCCTACCTGACCAAGCCTCTCAACATGGAAGGCCTGACCCAGCGCCTGCAGGGCCTGCTGCTGGATGCCGGGCAGGAGGTAGCGTGCGAAGTGCCGGCCCTGGCCCCAGGCATGACCCTGTGGACCTTCCTGGAGCGCCGTCGTGATGTCGCCGACGGTGCGCCGCTGCTGACCGACGTACAACTGGCGGTCAAGCGCAGCCTCAACCCCCAGGGCCTGGACATCCGCCTGCTGGAAGATGAAGTGCGCACGGACCCGCAGATCACGGCGGTGCTGATCGCCGCGGCCAACAGTGCCGCCCAGCACCATGGCGATGGGGTGCAGACCCTGGGCCAGGCGCTGCAGCGGCTGGGGACCGGGCAAAGCATGAACCTGATCCTCGGCCTGGCCCTCAAGCGCAGCGCGCGCTTGAGCGACCCGGCCCTGGCGGACTACGCCGAGCGTTATTGGAACCTGTCGCTGCACACCGCGGAATATGGTCGCAGCCTGGCGCGCTTGCTGGACCTGGACCAGGAGCGTTGCTACTGCGCCGGGTTGCTGCATCGGCTGGGTGATCTAGCGTTGCTGCGCTGCCTGCAGGAGTGGAAGCAGGCGGGGGGAGCACTGGATGACCAGGAAGAGATCGGTGACGCCCTGGATGAGTTCAGCGCCGCCTACGGCTCGGCGTTGCGCACCCGCTGGCGCATGCCCTTGGAGTTGCGGGAACTGATCGCTTCGGTTTATGCCCTGGGCGGCGGGGTCTATTCCCGCGAGGCGCTGGCGATGAATCTGGCGGCGCAGTTGGCACGCCTGGGAAGCCATGAAGGCGCTGAAGAGGTGGCCCGGAGCAAGACCGCGCGCCTGCTGAAGATCGGCCTGCCGGAATTGGCGCGCCTACGTAAAAGCTAATCCCCTGTAGGCGCCGGCTTGCTGGCGATAGCGCCCTCAATGACGCCATCGCTGGCAAGCCAGCTCCTACAAGAAGGTAATCACCTTTGATTACCTGGTGACGATGCGGTTTTTGCCCTGGCGCCTGCCGGCCCCTATCAATTACCCAGGCTAGCGCACAGATCGAACCAGCTTTCGACGGTCTGGTCTTCGGCAAAAAATGCCAGGTAGAAAAACGGCCACGCAGGAATCAGCGTCAGCAACTGCGCCGGGTGTGGCCCGTTGCGCAGCGCCAGCGCCACGCCCAGCACCAAAAATGCCAAGCCAATCAGCACGCATACCAAACGCTTGCCCCGACAACCATTGCGCTTGCTGTTCACGCGCCTAAGCAACTGCTCCTTGTCCATCCAACGTTTCCCTGAAAGCCGGGGTACCGGCGAAACGGCCTACGTGCGAGCAACCACCCTCGGTTACCCGGTGACAATACGGTTTTTGCCCTGGCGCTTGGCTTCGTACATGGCGGCGTCGGCGCGGGCGAACAGGCTGTCGAGGGTTTCATCTTCCGGCAGCAGGCTGGTCAGGCCCTGGCTGACGGTGATGCTGAAGCTCTGGCCGCCGTGGCTGAAGCTTTGGCGCTGGATCTCCCGTTGCAGCCGTTCGGCGACCTGCTGTGCCATATCCGGCGAGCACCCGGGGAACACCGCTGCGAACTCCTCTCCGCCAATGCGCCCGAACAGGTCGCCACGGCGCAGTGCGGCGCGGCCGCTTTCGGCCACCCGCTGCAGGACCAGATCGCCCTCGGGGTGGCCGTAGCTGTCGTTGATCACCTTGAAGTCATCGATATCCAGCAGCAGGAACGCCAGGGGCGCGCCTTGCAGGCGGGCCTGCTCGAACTCATGGTGGGCGCACTCGAAGAAGTGCCGGCGGTTGCTGCTCTGGGTCAGCACATCGGTGGTGGCCAGGCGCTGCAACTCGGCTTCCAGTTGCTTCTTCTCGGTGATGTCTTCGGCGATGCCGACGATGATCACCCGCTCGCCGGGCTCGGCATTGCGGTTGATAAAGCACTTGTCGCTGAGCCAGCGGACTTGCCCCTGAGCATCGAGGATGCGGTATTCGCGGTCTTCCACGGCACCGGTTTCCAGGACCTGGGCCAGGCTGCGCTCGGCGTAATCCAGGTCATCGGGGTAGATGCTGTCGCGCCATTCGTTGAAGTCCGCGAGCAAGCGACCGGCGGCGCGGCCGAAGATGCGCTCATAGGCGGGGCTGACATACAGCACCTGGCGCGCCTCCCAGTCGAAGGCCCACAGCACGGCGTTGACGCTGACCAGCAAGGAGCTGAATAACTGCTCGCGTTCGGTCAGGCGAGCGACTTCACCCTGGGCATGCATCAGCGCCATAAGGGTCTGCGCGGCCTCGGGCCACTGGGGGAGGAAGGAAGATGGTGTTTCTAGGTTTTTGTTGACCATCGGCACAAATCTCAAAGACGTGCCGCGCGGTATTCAACAGCGGCCACACAAAGCCCGCCTGGATGGCGAAGTGTTCCTTGAGATAGGGGATTTGCCGCTAAGTTCCGAACGGTGCGCCCCAGAGTGGGGCGCACCGATCAACGGCGTCAGGCAGTGGCGGGGCGCAGGGAGTAGGTTTTCAACTGGTTGGCGAAGTCGCGAAGGGACTGAATCCCGCTGGCCTCGGCCTCGTGTACCCAGTCCTTGATCGCTGCCAGCATGTCGTGACCGTTGGAGCTGGTCTTGGCCCAGATCTGTTGCAGCGCCAGGCGCTTTTCATAGATCACTTTCAGGGCCTGGCTGTGCTCCAGCATGGTCTGGATACGCACATGGTGACGGTCATCCAGCAGGCTGGTTTCCCGCGACAGCAGGCGCTTGGCACGGTGGAATTGATGACGTACCGAATGGTCGACCTTCTCCAGCTCCTGCTTGACCAGCGGCGCGATCACCAGCTTGCGGTACTGGGCCATGATCTGGAACCGGTTGTTGAGGATCGCCATGGCGGTGTCCATGTCCAGGTGGCCCTTGCCTTCCACTCGGTGGGCGATGGGCGCAACCCGCTGGACCTTGGCCAGGCGCAGGAAGCTGAACAGCTTGATCCAGGCCCAGCCCATGTCGAACTCCCATTTTTTCACCGAGAGCTTGGCCGAGTTGGGGTAGGTGTGGTGATTGTTATGCAGCTCTTCACCGCCGACGATGATGCCCCACGGCACCAGGTTGGTGGCGGCGTCGCGGCATTCGAAGTTGCGATAGCCCACGGCGTGGCCCAGGCCATTGATCACCCCGGCGGCCCAGAATGGAATCCACATCATCTGGATCGCCCAGATGGTGATGCCGATGGTGCCGAACAGCAGCAAGTCGATCACCGCCATCAAGGCGATACCGGCCATTTTGTAGCGGCTGTAGAGGTTGCGTTCGATCCAGTCTTCCGGGCAGTTCTTGCCGTAGATGCGCAGGGTTTCGGGGTTCTGGGCTTCTTCCCGATACAGCTCGGCGCCTTTGCGCAGCACCGTGGACAGGCCCTTGATCACCGGGCTATGGGGGTCATCGACGGTTTCGCACTTGGCGTGGTGCTTACGGTGGATGGCGGTCCACTCGCGGGTGTTCTGCGCCGTGGTCAGCCACAGCCAGAAGCGGAAGAAGTGTTTAAGCCCGGCGTTCAGCTCCAGGGAGCGATGGGCAGAGTAGCGATGCAGATAGACCGTGACAGCGACGATGGTCACGTGGGTCATTAACAGGGTGACTGCCACCAATTGCCAAGGCGACAAGCCAAGCAAACCTTCGTACCACATAGGCTATAGGGCCCTCGATAAAGAAAAACAGCCCTCGCATTATCACTAACACCCGGCAGAAAACCAGTCGGCCTTTCAGATAAGAGTGGCGGAATGTTTCTTCCTCTATAATCCCGAACTTTTCGTAAGGACATAGACGACCTTATGTCGGTCTCTTATCGCAATGGCTTGCGTGCCGCACTGCTCTACCTGCTGCTATCGATAGTGTGGTTGCAGGTGAGTGATCATTTATTGAGCAGTTTCTTCGATGAGTCAGCGGACCTGGCGCGTTGGCAACTGATCAATGGTTATGTCTGGGTGACGGTCAGCGCGGCGCTGATCTTTTGTGCCCGGGCCCGATTGTTGCGCTTTCTGGGCGCGACCGCGGCCTGCGCCACCAGCGTGAAGACCGCGAGCGTCTGCGCCAGGCGGCAGCGGTATTCGACTGCACCCGCGAAGGGGTGCTGGTCAGCGATACTCGCGGCCAGATCGTCCACGTCAACCGGGCCTTCATGGAAATCACCGGTTACCAGCGTGAGGAAGTCCTGGGCCACCAGCCCAGCATGTTCAAGTCCGGCCACCATTCCCTGGATTTCTACCAGGCGATGTTCCAGACCCTGAAGGCCACTGGCGAGTGGAGCGGGGAAATCTGGAACCGCCGCAAGAGCGGCGAGATTTACCCGCAATGGCAGACCATCCGCGCTATCCAGGATGATCACGGCCAGCTCAGCCACTATGTGGCGGTGTTCTCCGACATCAGCGCGATCAAGGATTCCGAGCACGAACTGGCCCACTTGGCCCACCACGATCCCCTCACGGACCTGCCCAACCGCCTGCTGTTCACCGACCGTGCCGAACAGGCCCTGGCGTCGGCGCAGATCCACAAGCGCGGCTGCGCCTTGCTGCTGATCGACCTGGATCATTTCAAGATGATCAACGACAGCCTCGGCCACACCCTGGGCGACCAATTGCTCAAGGCCGTGGCTGCGCGCCTGCAAGGCATGTTCGGCCCGGGTATTACCTTGGCGCGCCTGGGCGGCGACGAGTTTGCCGTGCTGGCCGAGAGCTGCCCGCAGCTGGTGCAGGCGGCCGCCCTGGCCCAGCGGATCATCGACGGCCTGAAGCAGCCATTCGAGCTGGAGGGGCATCAACTGTTTATCAACGCCAGCATCGGCATCAGCCTGTTCCCCAGTGACGCCCTGAGCGCCGAACAGCTGTTGCGCAATGCCGACTCGGCCCTGTTCAAGGCCAAGAGTGCCGGTCGCGACGGCTATGCCTTGTACACCGAAGAGCTGACCGCCCATGCCCAGCAGCGGGTGGAAATCGCCTTCGAACTGCGCCGGGCCCTGGAGCAGCAGGAGTTGCGGGTCTTCTACCAACCGGTGCACGACCTCAAGAGCAGCCGCTTGATCGGCGTCGAGGCTCTGGTGCGCTGGGAGCATCCCGAGCGTGGCCTGGTGTCGCCGGCGGAGTTCATCCCGATTGCCGAGCGCACCGGGCTGATTGCCGAGATCGACGCCTGGGTCATGCAGCACGCTTGCCAGCAGATGTGCCAGTGGCAGGCGGACGGGGTGGTGTTGTCATTTCTCGCAGTGAATGTGTCGTCGCGCCTGTTCGCCCGACGTGAGCTGTACCAGCAAGTGGCCCAGGTGCTGCACGACACCGGCCTGGACCCGGCTTTCCTGGAGCTGGAAGTCACGGAAAGCGCCGTGATGGAAGACCCGGAAGTGGCCCTTGAGCAGATGCATCGCCTGCGTGAGCTGGGGGTACGCCTGGCCATCGACGACTTCGGCACCGGTTACTCGTCCCTGCTGCGGCTCAAGCGCCTGCCGGTGCAAAAACTCAAGATCGACCAGGGGTTTGTCGCCGGCTTGCCGTCTGATGAGGACGACGCGGCGATTTCCCGGGTCATCATCGCCCTGGCTCAAAGCATGGGCATGCAGGTTCATGCCGAAGGCATCGAGCAGATGGAGCAGGCGCGCTTTCTCCTCGACCAAGGCTGCGACCTGGCCCAGGGCTACTGGTTCGGCCGCCCGGTACCGGCCGCGCAGTTGGACTGGAACAAGGCACCGGCGATCCACTGATTCGCTTGTTCGAACCCTTCCTTCACTCCCGGGCGCCCGCCCGGGAATGCCCCACGCCCCCTCCCCGGGTGGCCTGGGGCCACTTCCATGACCCGTGCGAATCACCCCCTGGGCTGTGCAAACGCAGGCAGCACAGGGCCTGCAAGGGATTGTGTTTTTAGTTATATAAACATTCTTAAATAGTATTTTTAAGAATATCCGCGGCTATCTACTATTGCTCCACGCCACCAGCAGTGCCGCCACTGCCCGGCACATCCCATTCAGGAGCAGCAACCATGAGCGCATCTCTACGTAGCGTCGACGGCCAGGACGAAGCAACCATCCTGCGCGAGATTCAAAGCGCCTTGCGCGATCTGCGTTTCGGCGCAGTGGAAATCACTGTGCACAACGCCCAGGTCGTGCAGATCGAGCGCAAAGAGAAATTCCGTCTGCAAAACCCCGGCAACAAACCCAGCTGAATTCCGCGTCACCCTCTCGTGATCGAGAGGCCCGACTGGACAACCGGAGGGCGTCAGCCATGACCCCCAGCAGAATGAAGAGCGTTCAAGCACGAATGCGGGCCTGAAGCGCCATAAGAAAAGCCAACACGTCAAAAAATTTCAGGAGCTTCACCATGTCTTCGATTCGTCACTATGCCTTGGCTGCCCTCGCCAGCGCCGTTTTTGCCGGTTCCGCCGTTGCCAAAGATTACGAGCTGCTCAACGTGTCCTACGACCCGACCCGTGAGCTGTACCAGGACTACAACGCTGAATTCACCAGCTTCTGGAAAAAGGAACACCCGGGCGACAACGTGAAGATCCAGCAATCCCACGGCGGCTCCGGTAAACAGGGCCGTGCGGTGATCGACGGCCTGCGTGCCGACGTGGTGACCCTGGCCCTGGCCGGCGACATCGACGAAATCGCCAAGCTGGGCAAGACCTTGCCGGAAAACTGGCAGACCCGCCTGCCGGACGCCAGCACCCCGTACACCTCGACCATCGTGTTCCTGGTGCGCAAGGGCAACCCTAAAGGCATCAAGGACTGGGGTGACCTGATCAAGAAAGACGTGTCGGTGATCACGCCGAACCCGAAAACCTCCGGCGGTGCCCGCTGGAACTTCCTCGCCGCCTGGGCCTACGGCCTGAAAGCCGGTGGCAGCGAAGCCAAGGCTCAGGAATACGTGAAAGAGCTGTTCAAACACGTGCCGATCCTCGACACCGGCGCTCGCGGTTCGACCATTACCTTCGTCAACAACGGTCAGGGTGACGTGTTGCTGGCCTGGGAAAACGAAGCCTTCCTGGCCCTGAAAGAAGATGGCGGTGCCGACAAGTTCGACATCGTGGTGCCTTCGCTGTCGATCCTCGCCGAGCCACCGGTGGCCGTGGTCGACAAGAACGCCGAGAAAAAGGGCAACACGCAAATCGCCGAAGCCTACCTGAAACACCTGTACAGCCCGGCGGGCCAGGAAATTGCGGCGAAAAACTTCTATCGTCCACGTGACGAGAAGGTGGCGGCCAAATACGCCCAGCAATTCCCGAAACTGGACCTGGTGACTATCGACAAGGACTTCGGCGGCTGGAAAACTGCGCAACCGAAATTCTTCAATGACGGTGGTGTGTTCGACCAGATCTACACCGCGCAGTAAGCCTGTTGTAGGAGCTGGCTTGCCAGCGAAGGCGCCCTGAAGGCTGGTACCCGGTTTGGGGCCCTTTCGCCGGCAAGCCGGCTCCTACAAGGTAGAGCCCGCATTCAGTTGCGGGTTTTGCGTATCGGTTCCGCTAACCAAGGACTCTTATGTCGCGTCGTATCTCCCCCGTCATACCCGGCTTCGGGCTGACGCTGGGCTACACCTTGGTGTATCTCAGCCTGATCGTGCTTATTCCGCTGGCGGCAATGTTTGTCCATGCCGCTCAACTCACCTGGGATCAGTTCTGGGCCATTATCTCGGCGCCCCGAGTGCTGGCCGCGCTGAAGCTCAGCTTCGGCACCGCGCTGTACGCGGCCATCATCAACGGCATCATCGGTACGCTGCTGGCCTGGGTGCTGGTGCGCTACACCTTCCCTGGCCGCAAGATCATCGATGCAATGATCGACCTGCCGTTCGCCCTGCCCACCGCCGTGGCTGGTATCGCCCTGACTGCGTTGTATGCGCCCACCGGGCTGGTGGGCCAGTTCGCCACCGACCTGGGCTTCAAAATCGCCTACACGCCGCTGGGCATCACCCTGGCCCTGACTTTCGTCACCTTGCCGTTCGTGGTGCGTACGGTGCAGCCGGTACTGGCCGATATCCCCCGTGAGGTCGAAGAGGCCGCCGCGTGCCTGGGGGCCAAACCCTGGCAGGTGTTCCGCCACATCCTGGTTCCGGCGCTGCTGCCGGCCTGGCTCACCGGGTTTGCCCTGGCCTTTGCCCGGGGCGTCGGCGAGTACGGTTCGGTGATCTTCATCGCCGGCAACATGCCGATGAAGACCGAGATTCTGCCGCTGCTGATCATGGTCAAGCTCGACCAGTACGATTACACCGGCGCCACGTCCATCGGCGTGCTGATGCTGGTGGTTTCCTTTGTCCTGTTGCTGCTGATCAACTTGCTGCAGCGCCGCATCGAACGACCTTAAGGAGGCGCGAACATGTCCCAATCGTCTATTTCCGCCGCTTCCTCGGCCAATGCTGCCCGTCGTGGCAGCCCGGCTTCGCGACGGGTATTGATCGGCCTTGGCTGGCTGATCTTTGCCCTTTTCCTGCTGTTGCCGCTGTTTATCGTGGTGTCCCAGGGCCTCAAGCTCGGCCTCGGTGCGTTCTTTGCCGCGATCTTCGAACCCGACGCCCTGTCGGCACTGAAGCTCACGGTGATCGCGGTGCTTATTTCGGTGCCGCTGAACCTGGTGTTCGGGGTCAGCGCCGCCTGGTGCGTGAGCAAGTACAACTTCCGTGGCAAAAGCATCCTGGTGACCCTGATCGACCTGCCGTTCTCGGTGTCGCCCGTGATCGCCGGTCTGGTCTATGTGCTGATGTTCGGCGCCCAGGGGCTGTTCGGCCCGTGGCTGCAGGACCACGACATCCAGATCGTCTTCGCCTTGCCGGGCATCGTCCTGGCGACCATCTTCGTCACCGTGCCCTTCGTCGCCCGTGAACTGATCCCGCTGATGCAGGAGCAGGGCACCCAGGAAGAAGAGGCCGCGCGGTTGCTGGGCGCCAATGGCTGGCAGATGTTCTGGCACGTCACCGTGCCCAACATCAAATGGGGTCTGATCTACGGCGTGGTGCTGTGTACTGCACGGGCCATGGGGGAGTTCGGCGCGGTGTCGGTGGTGTCCGGGCACATCCGCGGGGTCACCAACACCCTGCCGCTGCACGTCGAGATTCTCTACAACGAATACAACCACGTTGCCGCGTTTGCGGTGGCGAGTCTGTTGCTGATCCTGGCGCTCTTCATCCTGCTGCTCAAGCAGTGGAGCGAGAACCGCATCAACCGCCTGCGCGCCAGTGCGGCAGAGGAATAATTCATGTCGATCGAAGTCCGTAATGTCAGCAAGAACTTCAACGCCTTCAAGGCCCTGAACAGCATCAATCTGGACATCCAGAGTGGCGAGCTGGTGGCGTTGCTCGGCCCGTCCGGCTGCGGCAAGACCACCTTGCTGCGCATCATCGCCGGCCTGGAAACTCCGGATGACGGCAGCATCGTGTTCCACGGTGAGGACGTCTCCGGCCACGATGTACGTGATCGCAACGTCGGGTTTGTATTCCAGCACTACGCGCTGTTCCGCCACATGACCGTGTTCGACAACGTCGCGTTCGGCCTGCGCATGAAGCCGAAAAACCAGCGCCCCACGGAAAGCCAGATCGCGACCAAGGTCCATGAGCTGCTGAACATGGTGCAACTGGACTGGCTGTCCGACCGCTACCCGGAACAACTCTCCGGTGGCCAGCGCCAGCGTATCGCCCTGGCCCGCGCCCTGGCGGTAGAGCCGAAAGTGCTGCTGCTGGACGAACCCTTCGGTGCCCTCGACGCCAAGGTGCGTAAAGAGCTGCGCCGCTGGCTGGCGCGCCTGCACGAAGACATCAACCTGACGTCGGTGTTCGTGACCCACGACCAGGAAGAAGCCATGGAAGTGGCCGACCGCATTGTGGTGATGAACAAGGGCGTGATCGAGCAGATTGGCTCGCCGGGCGAGGTCTACGAGAACCCGGCCAGCGATTTCGTCTACCACTTCCTCGGCGACTCCAACCGCCTGCACCTGGGCGAGGACAACCACGTGCTGTTCCGTCCGCACGAAGTGTCGTTGTCACGATCGGAGCTGGAAGATCACCACGCCGCCGAAGTGCGTGACATTCGTCCGCTGGGCGCCACCACCCGAGTGACCCTCAAGGTGGAAGGGCAGAGCGATTTGATCGAAGCCGAAGTGGTGAAAGACCACGACAGCCTGATCGGCCTGGCCCGTGGCGAGACCTTGTTCTTCAAACCCAAGGTCTGGCAAAAAGCCTGACGGATAAATCACCGTCGATCCTCAGGCCCTCATCGCCGGCAAGCCGGCTCCTACACCCTCGGCAGGCCACATTCCGCCCCTTGTAGGAGCTGGCTCGCCAGCGATAGCGCCCGATAAATTACCGCTGATCCTCAGGCCCTCATCGCCGGCAAGCCGGCTCCTACATCATCGGCAGGCCACAATCCGCCCTTTGTAGGAGCTGGCTTGCCAGCGATAGCGCCCGACAGATCACCGCTGATCTCCAGGCCCTCATCGCCGGCCAGGGCTTATGCATGTGAATTGCGCGGGTTGGGCCGCACTGGCCCCGAGCGCTGTTCGATCTGCTGTTTCAGGTCGTGGCGCAACCCCAGCAGAAACGCCAACTCCGCCACCACGAACAACGGGCCGACAATCAGCCCTGTCACGTCGTCGATAAACGCCGGTTTGCGCCCTTCGTAATAATGGCCGACGAACTGGATCACCCAGCCGATCACGAACAGGCCCAGGCCGCTGCCCAGCCAGAGCCCGGTGCTTTGCGCCGCCAGCACCTGCCCGGCCCACACCGACAAACCCATAAGCAGCGTCATCAGCACGCCCAGGCGCCGTTCCAGGCGCAGGTAGAACACCGAGGAGGCCAGTGCCAGCAACAGCGCTGGCGACAGCCACAGGCCGCCCAGTGACCAAGCGGGACGCGACAGCAGCACCGCAACGGCCACCACGATCAGCGGGATGCCGATAAAGTGACTGGCGATATTGCGCGGGTCGCGATGGTAGGCAGCGTATTGACTGAGGTGGTCGACGAGGCTTTTCATTGTTGTTCCTCCTGTAGGGTGTCCGATCATGCCTGGCCCCCGGGGCCGGGTTCTGTCGGCTAGACGACAATCCTTTCGCAGCGTTGAGTGGGCACCACGACTTATGGACATGCAGGCCTGGCGGCAACGCCTGTCGAGCGGCCAATGGTTCAGCCATTTGCCCGTTGAATTACAGAATAGTGTGCTGGGCGCTGCGCGTTTGCGCCGGTTGGCGGCGGGGCAGCTGTTGTTCCGGAGGGGCGACCCGCCCTGTGGTTTGTACGCCGTGCTGGAAGGCGCGATGCGCGTGGGCACGGTCAGTGAGCAAGGCAAGGAAGCCTTGCTGAGCCTGGTGGAAGCGCCCCATTGGTTTGGCGAGATCAGCCTGTTCGATGGTCAGCCACGGACCCACGATGCCTGTGCCGAAGGCCCCTGCACCCTGTTGCATGTGCCCCATGGCGCGCTGCTGGCGCTGCTCGACGAGCAACCGCAGTACTGGCGGCTGTTGGCCTTGCTGATGAGCCACAAACTGCGCCTGGCTTTTATCAACCTCGAACAATTGAGCCTGATGCCGGCTCCGGCGCGGTTGGCCCATCGCCTGCTGGCGATCGCCGCCGGTTATGGCGAGGTCGAGCAGGCACGGCGGGTGCTGCAACTGCCCCAGGAGCAGTTGGCGCTGATGCTGTCGTTGTCGCGCCAGACCACCAACCAGATCCTCAAGGACCTGCAGCACCAGGGCATACTCCAGCTGGGCTATGGCGAGATCGAAATCCTCGACCCCGCCCGCCTGCGCGCCCTGACGCTCTAGGCGCCAGCGCCGCCAAGCCGCTGCCTACGAACCGCGATAGGTCGAGAACCCGTAAGGGCTGAGCAGCAACGGAATGTGGTAGTGCTGCTCGGTCTGCTTGACCTCGAAAATCACCGGGATCTCCGGGAAAAACGTTTCGCGCTTGGCTTGCTTGAAATACTCGCCGGTCTTGAACACCACCCGATACTCGCCGGCGACAAACGCCCGGTCCGCCGGGAACAGTTCGGCAATGCGCCCCTGTTCATTGGTGGTGCCCTGGGCCAGGGTTTTCCAGTCGCTGCCCACGTGCTGTTCCAGGGTGACCTTGACCCCGGGGGACGGCAGGCCGTTCTCCAGGTTCAGCACATGCACGCTCAACGGGTTGCCGGCCGCCAGGGCCAGGCTCGACAGGCTGAACAGGCCGATGGCGGCCAGGGTGTTACGCAGGGTCTTCATGCTCGTTTCCTCGGGATGATTGAAAGGGTTTACAGGCTGCTGCGCAGGCCGACCTGTTCGGCGGCCTTGAGGGCGCAGCTTTCGTCTTGTGCGGCACCGCCGGCCCCGGCGATGCCCAGGGCGCCCACCAGCTCGTTGCCGGCGAACAGCGGCACGCCGCCACCGAGCAACAGCAACACCGGCAAGGTGTTGAGGTTGGCCGCTTCCGGGTTGTTGCGGGCGCGCTCGGCGAACAGTCGGGTCGGGGTCTTGGTGGACAGCGCGGTATAGGCTTTGCGCTGGCTGGCCAGGCTGTTGTGCGGGCCGACGCCGTCGCTGCGCAGGGCCAGCAACAGGTTGCCGCCACGGTCGAGTACGGTGAACGCGGCGCTGCATTGGCTGAGGCCGGCATCGGCCAGCTGACGGGCGGTGTTCAGGTCCAGGTCGGCGTGGCGCGGCAGCTCGGGGGCCGCCAGGGCGGTGCCGGCCAGGGTCAGGCCAAGGCTCAAGACAAGGGGTTTGCAGATCATGGGTGGGGCTCCGAAAACGTAGGCCGGCACCTTAACCAGCGGTCCTCGTCAGAACCTCGTCAGTTGGATTACAAGTTTGTAATGGGCAAGCGCGGCCAACGCGCCTAGCCTGTGCGGATCTATTTAGAGGTGCGCCCATGCGGTTGCTGGTAGTTGAAGACGAGGCCAAGACGGCGAATTTCCTCGCCAAGGGCCTGGGCGAGTCAGGTTTTGCCGTGGATGTGGCCCTCAATGGCCTGGACGGGCGGTATTTCATCGAGCAGCAGGAGTACGACCTGATCATCCTCGACGTGATGCTGCCAGGGCTCAACGGCTGGCAACTGTTGCAGTTGGTCCGCCAGCGCGGCGCTACGCCGGTGCTGTTCCTGACCGCCAAGGACGCCATTGAGGACCGGGTGCGCGGCCTGGAGCTGGGCGCCGACGATTACCTGCTCAAACCCTTCGCCTTTGCCGAGCTGTTGGCTCGGGTGCGCACCTTGCTGCGCCGTGGCCCGCTGCGCGAGGCCGAGTCCTACAGCATCGCGGACCTGGAGATCGACGTGCTTCGGCGCCGGGTCAGCCGTGGCGGCCAGCGCATTGCCCTGACCAACAAAGAGTTCGCCCTGCTGCACCTGCTGGCCAGCCGCCAGGGTGAAGTGCTGTCGCGAACCCTGATCGCCTCCCAGGTGTGGAACCTGAACTTCGACAGTGACACCAACATGGTGGAAGTGGCGGTGCGCCGCCTGCGCTCCAAGGTCGATGACCCCTACATGCCCAAACTGATCCACACCGTGCGCGGCGTCGGCTACCAGCTGGAAGCCCCGGACGATGCGCTCTAAGTCCATCGCCTGGCGCCTGGCCCTGGCGTTCGCCGCCGTCTGCGCCCTGGTGCTGAGCGTGATCGGGGTGTTTCTCTACCGCTCCCTGGCCAGCGAAATTGCCTTTCGCGATGACCTGGCCCTGCTCGGGCGCCTGGAGCAGGTGCGTGCCCTGCTGCAAGACAGCGACAGCCTCGACGCCTTGCAGGCCCGGCCACGGTTGTACCAGAACATGCTCGGCAATCAGGACAGCCTACTGCGGGTGCAGCGGGCCGACGGTTCGACGGTGATCGACATCAACCCTCGGCACCAACGCCTGCCCGAACTGCGGGCCCTCCCCCGGGAACAGCGGCCGCAGCGCAGCGATATCAGCCTGTGGCCCGACGCCCAGGGCGTGGCCGTGGCACTGCTGGCCGGGCAGGCCCAGGGGCCCAAGGGCGAAGCGCTGACGGTGGTGGCCGGCAAGGTCTTGAGCGAGCGCGAGCAGATGCTGGCCAGTTATCGCCTGCGTCTGTACCTGGCCGTTGGCCTGGGCGCTTTGCTGGCCTTTGCCTTGGGCCTGTTGCTGCTGCGCCGGGGCTTGCGGCCCCTGCGCCAGCTCAGCGAGTCGGTGCGCGGCATCGACCTGCGCAACCTCGACCGGCGCCTGCAAAGCGCCGGCATTCCCGCGGAATTCCATGAGCCGGTGCAGGCCCTCAACGCCATGCTGGCGCGGCTTGAAGAGAGCTTTCAGCGCCTGTCGCAGTTCTCCGCCGACCTGGCCCACGAGATCCGTACGCCGCTGCACAACTTGCTGGGCAGCAATGGCCTGGCCCTCAGCCAGCCCCGCAGCGAAGCCGAATACCAAGAGGTGCTGGCCTCGAACATGGAAGAGTTCGAACGCCTCAAGCGCATGGCGGAGAACCTCATGTTCCTGGCCCGTGCCGAACAGGCCGAGCGAGCCCTGGACCGGCGCCCGCTGGACCTGGCCGCGGTGGGCGAGGAACTCTGCGACTACTTCGAAGCCCTGGCCGATGACCGTGGGCTGCGCCTGGAGAACACCTTCAGCGGTGAACTGCTGGCCGACCAGCAACTGCTCCAGCGCGCCTTGGGCAACCTGCTGGCCAATGCGGTGCGGCACGCCGACCCGGGCACGGGGATCCGCCTGGTGCGTCGCGACGAGCCGGGAATGTGCTGGCTGCAGGTGCACAACCAGGGCCCGGCCATCGCGCCGGAGCATCTGGGGCGCCTATTCGACCGCTTCTATCGGGTCGACCCATCGCGGGCCGAACCGGGGGATTCCGGCGGCCTGGGCCTGGCCATCGTGCGCTCGATCATGGAGTTGCACGGCGGCCAGGTGCGGGTGTGCAGCGATGCCCGTGGCACGTTGTTCGAACTGGGGTTTGCCACGCCCTGAAGGTCGCCCTGGCGGGCGGGCGAACGGGTCAGCGCAAGCCGTCGCGAAACTGCCCCGGGGTCATCCCGGTCCAGCGTTTGAAGGCACGGCTGAAGCTGCTGGCGTCGGCAAAGCCCAGCAGGTAGCTGATCTCGCCCAAAGAACACTGCGGGTCGCGCAGGTGCAGCAGCGCCAGGTTTTCCCGGCACTCGTTGAGCAAGGTGTCAAAGCGGCAGCCTTCATCCGCCAAGTGCCGTTGCAAGCTGCGCAGGCTCAGGTGCAGGGCCTGGGCAATGCGCTCCGCCGACGGTTCGCCTTCCGGCAACTGGGCCTCGATGGCCTCGCGCACCTTGCGCTCCCAGGTCAGGGGCTGGAGTTGGGCCATCGTCCGCTTGAGCACGGTTTCATTGTGTTCGGCCAACTCCGGGTTGGCATCGTCCAAGTGGCTGTCGAAGTCGTGCAGGCCGAACTCCAGACAGTCCTGGTCCTGGGCAAACCACACCGGCGAACGAAACACCTTGTGCCACGGCGATGGGTCCGCCGGTTCGGGGCGGCGCAGGTACACCGCCAGCGGCGCGTAGTCCCGGCCCAGGCGATTGCGGCAGGTGCGCACATAGATCGCGGCAAACGCATCGATGGCTTCGTAGGCCGGCGTCGGGCAGCCCGCCGGGACGTCGAGGTTGAAGCGGTAGCAGTCCTCGGTGCGGGTCAGTTGCAGTTCCAGGGCATCGCTGACCACTGGGTGATAACGCACGATGCGCTCGAACACTTCCCTCAGGCTGCCGCTGGCCACCAGGGCATAACCCAGGGCATGGAAGGTGGTGGGGCTGACAAAGCGTGAAACCCGTAAACCGAGGGCCGGGTCGCCGCTGGCCTGTACTGCCAGGGCCCACAGGCGGGTGGTGGCCGACAGCGGGTAACGGGCGTTGGGGTCGTCCATCCACTGTGGGTCGAGCCCGGCTTCGCGGCACAACGCTTCGCTGTCGAGGCCCAAGGCATCGAGTTGTTTGCGCAAGGCGCGGGTCCAGCTGGCGAGGGAAGTGGGTTCATTCATGCTGATTGGCGCGTCCGGTCAACAGGTTGGCGTTCACGGCTAGCGCCCGGGGCGGGGGCCCAGGGCAGGATGCGAGCATCAATCAGCAGAGGATGGAAGCATGCACGGTACTTCTGCAAGTCCCGAACGGATGAACGCACAGCAACGGGCCGCGCACATTCGTGAAGTGGTGCTGGCCCGTGGCGCGCAACTGCGCCAGCGCTACCCTGTGTTGCACCACCAGGACGCCCTGGGCGCCGGCATCCTGGCCTTCGCCTTGGCCGGCATGCTTGGCTCGGCGACGCTCTATATCACCGGGCACCTGGCCTGGTGGGCCTGCCTGCTGCTCAACGCTTTCTTTGCCTCCCTGACCCACGAGCTGGAACACGACCTGATCCACAGTATGTATTTCCGCAAGCAGCGCCTGCCCCACAACCTGATGCTGGCGCTGGTCTGGCTGGCGCGGCCCAGCACCATCAACCCGTGGATCCGCCGCCACCTGCACCTCAACCACCACAAGGTCTCGGGCACCGAGGCCGACATGGAAGAGCGCGCCATTACCAATGGCGAACCCTGGGGCATCGCCCGTCTGCTGATGGTTGGGGACAACATGATGTCGTCGCTGATCCGCACCCTGCGGGCCAAGACCTGGAAGCATCGGCTCAGCATCATCAAGCGCACGCTGCTGGTCTATGCGCCCTTGGCGTTGCTGCACTGGGGGGCGTGGTACGTGTTCCTGGGGTTTCACGCGGCCAATGGCATCGCCGGCCTGCTGGGCGCGCCCATCGAATGGTCGGCCACCACCCTGGCCGTGATGAAGGTCATCGATATCGCTGCCGTGGTGATCATCGCGCCCAATGTGCTGCGCACTTTCTGCCTGCACTTTGTCAGTTCGAACATGCACTACTACGGCGATGTCGAGCCCGGCAACGTGATCCAGCAGACCCAGGTGCTTAACCCCTGGTGGATGTGGCCGTTGCAGGCGTTCTGCTGCAACTTCGGCAGCACCCACGGCATTCACCATTTTGTGGTCAAGGAACCGTTTTACCTCCGCCAGATGACCGCCCCCGTGGCCCACCGGGTGATGGCGCAAATGGGCGTGCGCTTCAACGACTTCGGTACCTTTGCCCGAGCCAACCGCTTCCATCACAAGCCAAGCGCCCAGGAACAACCCGTGGATGCCCTGCTGGGAGACCTATAGGCGCTGGCTTGCCAGTGATTGCGCCTCTGAGAGCGCCGCAAAATCCAGGGGCCTCGTCGCCGGCAAGGGCCGCGTTGGTCGGATGGCTGTAGGAGCTGGCTTGCCAGCGATGGCGCCCCTGAGAGCGCCGCAAAATCCAGGGGCCTCATTGCCGGCAAGGACCGCGTTGTTCGGATGGCTGTAGGAGCTGGCTCGCCAGCGATGGCGCCCCTGAGAACGCCGCAAAATCCAGGGGCCTCGTCGCCGGCAAGGGTTGGCTCAATCGGGCTGGAACGGCGATTCGCTGAGGATCACTCCGGTTTCTTCCACGTAGCGCTGCCAATGCTCGATCAGGGTGGCGAGTTTGTCCGGTTGGCTTTGGGCCAGGTCGTGAATTTCCCCCGGGTCCTGGCTCAGGTCATACAGCTGCCAGGTGGCCGGGCCAACGGGGCCGGGGATGTACACCGCCTTCCACTGGCCCTGGCGAATCGCCCGGCGGCCGAACAGTTCCCAGCCGGTCACCGTGTGTTCGTCATGCACCTGGGCGGTTTCGCCGGAGAGAAAGCCCAGCCACGATTTACCCCGCAACGGCGCCACGTCTCGGCCGCGCCAGCGCTTGCCGGGGTGGCGCACGCCGGCCAGGTCGAGAATGGTCGGGGTGATGTCCATCACCGTGCCAAAACCGTGGCTGATCTGGCCCTTGAGGCTCAACTGCGGGTAGTGCACCAGCGCCGGCACGCGAATCCCGCCTTCGGTGGTGAAGGCTTTGAACAGCCGTGACGGCGCCGTGGCGGTCTGGGCCCAGGCCGGGCCGTACCAGACGTAGGAATTGGCGCGACCAATGTTCTCCAGGCTGTTGTCGTAATGCTGGTTGAGGTACGTCAGCAACTCCGGGCCGAACTTCGGGAAGGCCTCCAGCAGCGCGCCCTCGGCCCCGTTGTCGGACATGAACAGAATAAAGGTGTTGTCCAGCTGGCCCTGGCGGCGCAGGTAATCCACCACCCGGCCGATGTTCCAGTCCATGCGCTCGACCATCGCCGCATAGACCTCCATGGCCCGCGCCGACACCTGGCGTTGCGCATAGCTCAAGGCCGCCCATTCGGCGCTCAGGCCCACCAGCGGATGGGGTTCCACGTCCGCCTCGATCAGCCCCAGGGCCTTGAGTTTTTCCAGGCGCTCCAGGCGCAGCACCTCGGGGCCGGCGTCGTAACGCCCGCGGTATTTGGCGACCACCTCTGCCGGTGCCTGCAACGGCCAGTGGGGCGCCGAGAAGGGCAGGTAAGCGAAAAACGGCCGGCTCTGGTCGCGCTCCTTGAGGTAGTGCAGCAGCTTGTCGCCGAAGGCGTCGGAAGAATAGAAATCCTCAGGCAACTGCTCAACGAAGCGGTCGTCCTCGATGTACAGCGCCGGGGTCGACTTGAGCAGCCCCGGGGTCTGTTCGTCATAGGTCGGCTCGAAGCCGTAATGGTTGGCCGCCCCAGGCAGCAGGGAGAACGAACGCTCGAACCCGCGCGCATGGGGCGCCAGTTCCGCAGTCAGGCCCAGGTGCCATTTGCCACTCATCAGGGTCTGGTAGCCGGCCTCGCGCAGCAGCTCAGGCAGAGCCACCACGCGGTCATTGAGATGACCCTCGTAGCCTGGCTTGCCGATCAGATCCGGGGTCAGCGCCTCGGCCATGGTGCCGATGCCGGCGATGTGGTGGTCGGTGCCGGTGAGCAGCATCGAGCGAGTCGGCGAACAGGTGGGCGCGGTGTGGAAATCCGTCAGGCGCAGGCCGTTGAACGCCAGGGCGTCGAGGTTCGGCGTGGCGATCTCGCCGCCAAACGCCCCCAGGTCGGAGAAGCCCAGGTCGTCGGCCAGGATGACCAAAAAGTTGGGACGTTGCGGCATCGAATCACCCTCGTGTGGCAGGCAGTGTCAGCAAGCGATAAAGGTCAGTGGCAAGTCGCGGATCTGCACCGGCGCCGGGGCCTGGTAGTGATCGTCGCTGGTCAGTTCATGGAGCAGTTCTTCGCGCAACTGGTGGAAGTCGAAACTGCTGCGTTGGCGTGGGTGGGGCAGGGCGATGTCCACCACCCGCTTGATCCGCCCCGGGCGCGGTTCCATGACCACCACGCGGTCGGCGAGGAAAATCGCTTCTTCCACATCGTGGGTGACCAGCACCGTGGTGATTTTCGCCCGCTCGCGGATCGCCAGCAGCTCGTCCTGCATCTGCTGGCGGGTCAGGGCATCGAGGGCGCCGAAGGGTTCGTCGAGCAACAGGATTCGTGGGCTGGCCACTAGGCCGCGGGCAATGGCCACCCGTTGCGCCATGCCGCCGGACAGTTGGTGCGGGTAGGCGCGGGTGAAGTCGGTCAGGCCCACCAACTCGATAAACTCGCGGACCCGTTGCGCCTTGTCCTGAGCGCTCAACGGCTCGTTGACCAGCCCCAGGCCGATGTTGTCTTCCACCGTCAGCCAGGGGAACAGCCGGTGTTCCTGGAACACGATGCCGCGTTCGCCGCCAATGCCGCTGACGGCTTTGCCGTCGACTCGGATCTCACCGCGAAAGGCCGTGTCCAGGCCGATCAGCAAGCGCAGCAGGGTGGATTTGCCGCAGCCGCTGGAGCCGACAATGGCCACGAATTCACCCTCGGCGATCTCCAGGTTGAATTCGCGGATGGCCTCCAGCTCGCCACCGGCGACGTCGAAGGTTTTGCCTACGTGATTGAAGCTGACCAAGGGCGCGTTCATGCATGTCTCCAGCGGGTGGCGCGGATTTCGAGGTGTTGGCCGATCAGGTTGAGCAGGGCGCCGGTCAGGCCCACCAGGAGCATGCCGGCCATGATCAGGTCCATGCGCATCAGTTGTTGGGCGCCGATCATCTGGCTGCCGATGCCACCGTTGGACGGCATGAAATATTCGGCGCCGATGGTGCCCAGCCAGGCGTAGATCAGGCTCAGGCGCAGGCCGGCAAAAATCCCCGGCGCGGCCCCGGGCAGCACCAGGCGCCGCAGCCGTTGCCAGAGGTTGAGGCGCAGCACCTGGGCGGCTTCCGCCAGTTGGGGCGAGAGGTTGGCGACACTGCGCTGGGTGGCGATAAACAATGGGAAGAACGCGGCCAGGCCGACAAACACCCACTTGGCCAGTTCCCCCAGGCCGAACCAGGCGGTGAGCAATGGCACCCAGGCGAAGATGGCGATTTGACGGATCGCCGCCAGGGTTGGGCCCAGCAGGCGCTCACTGGTCCGCGACAGGCCCAGCAACAGGCCCAGGCCGAACCCCAGGCTGCCGCCGAGGATCAACCCGCCGAGGGTGCGCCCCAGGCTCAGGCCCAGGCCACCCAGCAGGCTGCCGTCCAGCAAACCGCTCCAAGTCGTGTCGAGCACCGCCAGGGGGCTGATGAGGATTTGGCTGTCGACCCATTCCTGAGCCGTCGCCACTTGCCACAGGGCCAGCAGGGTTACGGGCAGGATCCACGGTTGCAGGCGCTGCCAGCCGGCGTAGCGTGGGCCGCGGCGGATCTCGGCGGTGGCCGGGTGCGGCCAGTGCACCAGTTTCTTGTCCAGCAGGCTGATGCTGCGGTCCATGGTCACGCCGATCACCCCGATGACCAGGATGCAGACGAAGACGATGTCCAGCATGAACAGTTGGCGGGCCCAGACCATCAGGTAGCCGATGCCTTCACTGGAGGCCAGCAGCTCCACCGCCAGCAGTGAGGTCCAGCCGGCAGCCAGGGCCAGGCGTACCCCGGCCATGAAGGCCGGCAGGGCGGCGGGCAGCACCAGGCGGCGGATCAGCAGGCGCGGCGGCAAGCGCAACACCGCCGCCGCCTCGCGCAGCTTGGGTTGGGCATCGCGCACGCCCACCAGGGTGTGCAGGGTCACCGGGACCACGATGGCCTTGACCAGCACCACCAGCTTGAGCACTTCGCCGATGCCGAAAAACACCATGAACAGCGGGATCCACGCCAGGGTGGGAATCTGCGCCAGGGCGCTGAAGATCGGGAACACCAGGCGCTCCAGGCGCCGGCTGAAACCCAGGGCACCGCCCAGTATGGCCCCGGCGCTGATACCGGCCAGCAAGCCCCAGAACAGCCGCTGCAGGCTGATCCACAAGTGGCTCCACAATTCGCCGGAGAACAGCTCCACGGCGCTGCTCCAGACCAGGCTTGGCGCGGGCAGGATCTGCTCGCTCATCCAGTGCTGATGGCTGGCCAGCCACCACAGGCCGAACAAGGCCAGGGGCAGAATCCAGGGCAGCACGCGCTGGCTGATCACAGGCCACTGGAGGCGCCCGGACGTCGGTGCCGCCAGGGGCAAACTGAGGAGAGAAACACGGGCCATGAATGACCTCCGTCGTCGGGTTCGGCACGGCCTTGCGGGCGTTGGCGGTCCGCTTGAGGGAGCGGCGCCGGAGCGATGCCTGCAATATGCTTTTGTGATCTATTAAAAAACTTATCAATGCTATTGGGAGATAAGAAGGGCCATTTAAGGCTTCTCGCTGGCGCGCATCCAATGCATTTGAAGAATATTTTCGATGCTGTTTATGCATAACCCGCGCAGAGCCGCGTGTTCGCTGGTTTATTCGATTGGGTTATTAAAATGTGAATTTATAGTATTTAAGTGTTGATCCCTTCAGCGCCTACCTTCTGCACCTCAACGCCCGATGCAGCAGGAGCCGTACCCATGAACCTTCCTTTTAAACGTGTCATCAGCCTCTTTGCCGCTCCGGCCCTGGCGGGGCTGCTGGGCTGCCTGCCGCTGCTGTCCCAGGCCGCCGAGGTCAAGGAGATCCGCATCGCCGTGCCCGACCTCAGTGCCGGCACCCAGCACAGTGGCGGCGGGGTGGTGGATGTGTTGCGCCAGCAGCAGATTTTCGAGAAGGCCTTTGCCGACCAGGGCATCAAGGTCCAGTGGAGTTTTTTCAAGGGCGCAGGCCCGGTCATCAATGAAGCCTTTGCCAACGACCAGGTGGACTTCGCCTACCTCGGTGACCTGGCGGCCATCATCGGCCGTTCCAACGGCCTCGACACCCGACTGCTCAGCGCCACGGCCCGGGGCGTGAAGCAATACCTGGGTGTGGTGCCGGGCTCCGGCATCAAGACCCTGCAAGACCTCAAGGGCAAGCGCGTGGCCGTGTTCCGTGGCACCGCCACCCAGTTGTCGCTGGATGCCGCCCTGGCCAGCCAGGGCCTCAGCGAGAAGGACCTGAAAATCGTCAACCTCGACTTCTCGGCAGCGGTAGCGGCCCTGGCGGCCAAGCAGATCGATGCCTCCTGGGGTAGCAGCGGCCTGGCCTCGTTGCGAATCAAGGGCCTGGCCGAGCTGCCGTTGAACACCAAGGACCTGGGGGGCGCCGGCAGTATCCAGAGCGTGTTGGTGGGTTCTGGCAAGTTCGTCGACGCCCACCCCGAGGTGGTGGACAAACTGCTCAAGGCTCAGCAACAGGCCGTGCAATGGCTGACCCAGGAGAGCAACAAAGAGGCTTACATCCAGTTGGTCTCGGGCCTGGCCAGTTACCCGCCGCAAATTTTGCAGCAGGACCTGCAGGACCAGAACCTGGCGGAAGTCTTCCCTTCGACCCTGGACCCCGCCTTCCTCGGCACCCTGCAGGAAAAAGTCGACCTGGCTTCCCAGCAGCGGCTGATTCGCAAGCCGTTCAAGGTCAGCGATTGGGTACAGCCGCCATTGGCTGCGGCGGCCCTGTAAAACGACGTTATCGAGGTTGATTCGAGCGCCGGCAAGCCGGCTCCTGCGGGGGGCGGTTGTGCCGGCGATGCTGTTTCACACGGCGATGCTTTGTTCCGGTTTATCCACAGCCACCAGCACTTCAATCATTGCCCGCGCTGCCGGCGACAAGCGAAACCCGGTGCGGCTGACAATGCCGCAACGGGCGTTCAACACCTCGATGTTCTGCGGCAGGTTGCGCCAGTGCAGCAGCGCCAGCGAACCCTGCTCGATGTCCTCGCTGAACGACTCTGCGGTGCCGACTCCGATGGCGTTGGACTGGCGCACGATTTTCACCAGCGCCGGGAAGTGTTCGGTCTCGATGGTCGGGGAAAAATCCATGCGCCCGCTGAGGTTGGCCAGCAGCTTGCGAATCCCTGGGGGGATCAGGGTGGTGGCCAGCGGGTAGTCGAACATGTCGTTGGTGGACAGGCTTTCCTTGGCCAGCAGCGGGTGCCCCGGGCGGCAGAAAAACACCCCACGCTTGGGCGTCAGGGCCTGGGTCTGGAAGTTCGGGTCGGCTTCGAAATGGCGGATGTCGGCGATGAAGAATTCGATCTCTTCGCGGCTCAGGCTGCGGCTGAGTTTTTCCCAGTTATCCACCTGGAAGCAGGTGCGCACCTTGGGGTGGGCATTGGTGAACTGCGCCACCGCGTCGGGCACCAGTTTCACCGCCGGCGCCGGGCCGCAACCGAAGCGCAATTCGCCGGCGTCGAGCTTGGTCATCTGGCTCACTTCGCTGCTCAGCAAGGCGGCGCCCTGGACCAGGGTCAGGGCGTGTTGCAGCACCACCTGGCCTTCAGGCGTGGGGCGCAGGTCCTTGTTGCCACGGTCCACCAGCACGCAGCCGAACTCCTGTTCCAGCCCCTGAATGCTGCGGCTGAACGCCGGCTGAGTGATGCCCATGGCGTCCGCCGCACGCACAAAACTGCGGTGTTCGTTGAGGGCGATGAAGTAGCGCAATTGGCGAAGATCCATATGCTTTCCCGGCATCCAAAAAATAGCCCGAAGGCATTTGCGACAGTGAGGAGTGAGGTTTTAAATGCAAGCTCTTATTCCGTCAACGAAGCATGCAAATATCTATTAGATCTAAATTGAATATAGATAGAGCGTTGTTTCGCTGCCGCCTAAACCGCCAGTCGTCCGATGAGGGTCTTCCCGATGAGCCATGCCGCATTAGCCGTTAAACCCGCTGTCCACGTCCTTGATATCCACCCGGTTGCCGGCCGTATCGGTGCCGAGATCCGTGGCGTGCAACTCTCCGGCGCCCTCGACGCCGCCACCGTTGAAGCCATCCAGCAGGCGCTGCTGCAGTACAAGGTGGTGTTCTTCCGTGGCCAGAACCACCTCGACGACCAGAGCCAGGAAGCCTTTTCCCACCTGCTGGGCGAGCCGGTGGCGCACCCGACCGTACCGGTGCGTGACGGCACCCGCTACCTGCTGGAACTGGACGGTGCCGAAGGCCAGCGGGCCAACTCCTGGCACACCGACGTGACCTTCGTCGACGCCTACCCCAAGGCCTCGATCCTGCGCTCGGTGGTGGCCCCGGCTTCCGGTGGCGACACGGTCTGGGCCAACACCGCCACGGCCTACAACGAGCTGTCGGCAGAACTGCGGGACCTGGCGGACAAACTCTGGGCGGTGCACAGCAACGAATACGACTACGCCTCGGCCAAGCCGGACGTCTCGGCGGAAAAGCTGGAGCGCTACCGCAAAGTCTTCACCTCCACCGTGTTCGAGACCGAGCACCCGATCGTCCGCGTACACCCTGAAAGCGGCGAAAAGAGCCTGGTGCTGGGGCATTTCGTCAAACGCATCAAGGGCTATTCCCAGGCCGATTCGGCGCACCTGTTCAACCTGTTGCAGAGCCATGTAACCCGTTTGGAAAACACCGTGCGCTGGCGCTGGAACGCCGGTGACGTGGCGATCTGGGACAACCGCTCGACCCAGCACTACGCCGTGGACGACTACGGCACCCAGGACCGCGTAGTACGCCGCGTGACCCTCAAGGGCGACGTTCCGGTGGGCGTCCACGGTCAGCGCAGCCAAACCACCCGCGGCCTCTGACCCTCGGCTCCGCGTCGCTGGCAAAGGGCGCGGAGCGCAGAGCACCTCACCACCCTGGTTACCACGCTGTGCGTGGTAACCCCACCTGGGACGCGCGGCGTCCCGTTTTTGCGTTAAGGGGGATGGTTTACCAGACGCCGATCTGCACCAGCTTTTCGCTCTCCGGTTCGCCGTAGCGGAAGCGCTGGCCTCGCAGGTCGATTTCCTGGTGGCTGATGGTGGTGCGGCGTTTCAGGCCGCGCAGCCATTCGAACAGGTAGCCCAGGTGTTCTTCGCGTACCGCCGCATACGCCGGGTCGGCCCCCAGGTCATGCAGTTCCTGCGGGTCATTGAGCAGGTCGAACAGCTGCGGGCGGAAGCCGTCGTAGGCCAGGTACTTCCAGCGTTCGCTGCGCACCATGGTCATGCGGCAGCGGTCGATGGCTTGCCCCAGGCGCTCCCGTGCCGGCGCCTGGAAGGCGTAGTCGTATTCGCTGATGGCGTAGCGGCGCCAGTGTTCGGCGGTGCCGTGCAACAGCGGAATCAGTGAGCGGCCTTCCAGCCGGTGTTCCGCCCCTGGCAGGCCCAGGGCCTCGAGGAAGGTGGGCAGCGCATCGATGGTTTCCACCAGGCGCTCATCCACGCTGCCCCGGCTGCCGTCCGCGGCTGTCCGCGGGTCGCGCACAATCAGGGGCACGCCCACTGCCGGCTCCAGCAAAAACTCTTTTTCCCCCAGGTAGTGGTCGCCGAGGAAATCCCCATGGTCGCTGGTGAAGACGATCAGGGTGTCATCCCAGCGGCCGTTGTTCTGGAGGAAATCGAACAGGCGGCCCAGTTGATCGTCCACCTGCTTGATCAGGCCCATGTAGGTCGGCACCACGTTCAGGCGCACCTCGTCCCGGGAGAAATTCAGGCTCTCTTCGTGCTGGCGAAAGGCGTTGTACACCGGGTGGTCACTGGCCTCGCCGGCTTCGGCGCGCACCGCCGGCAGCACCTGCTCGGCACCGTACAGCGCGTGATAGGGCGCCGGGGCGAGATAGGGCCAATGGGGCTTGATGTAGGACAGGTGCAGGCACCAGGGCTGCTCGCCCTGTTCGTTGATGAAGTCCATGGCGCGCTCGGTGGTGTAGACCGTTTCCGAATGCGCCTCGGCCACGCGGGCTGGCAAATGGGCGTTGCGCATCTTCCAGCCGCTGAGGATCTCGCCTTGCTCGCCGGCCGCCGCGTTGGCCCAGTCGTGCCAAGGGTTGCGGCCGTCGTAGCCGAGGTCGCGCAGGTAATGGGTGTAGGGCGCGGACTCGCGTTTATCGTCGAACACCGGGTCGTCGGGGTAGATGCCGTCATGGCGGAAATAGGCTTCGAAGCCCACCTCGTTCAAGGCTTCGGCCTGCTCGCTGTCGGGGTTGATCGCCAGGCGTTGCAAGGCATCGATGTTCGCCGTGGCGTGGGTCTTGCCCACCAGCGCGGTGCGGATGCCGTGGGGCCGCAGGTAATCGCCCAGGGTCAGTTCTTCCAGGGGCAGGGGCACGGCGTTCCAGGCCACCTGGTGGCTGCTGACATAACGCCCGGTGTAGGCCGACATCCGCGACGGGCCGCAAATGGTGCCCTGGGTGTAGGCGCGGCTGAAGCGCACCCCGGCGGCGGCCAGGCGATCGATGTTCGGCGTGTGCAAGTGCGGATGGCCGTAGCACGACAGGTAATCCCGCCGCAGTTGGTCGCACATGATGTACAGCACATTGCGCAGGGGTTTTGGGGCATTGGACATGGTGTTCACCGAACAAAAGACAGGCGACGTTTTTCGCCTCCGGCGGTGCCTTTCAGCAAGCGCATTTGCCGAATACTTTCGATGCGTTTTACGCAACACCCCAACCCAACCCCACCTTATGTAGGAGCTGGCTTGCCAGCGATAACGGCCTTGAGGTCGATGCAAAACCCGAGGGCCTCATCGCCGGCAAGCCGGCTCCTACGGTGGGTCGTGTGCACGTACGCCATCCTCACAAGCCCCACCCTTGTAGGAGCTGGCTCGCCAGCGATAGCGGCCTTGAGGCCGATGCAAAACCCGAGGGCCTCATCGCCGGCAAGCCGGCTCCTACCTGGCGCTGGGGTCAGACGGCGAGGTTGTCGAGGGTGCAGATGTCTTCGTCGAGTTCGTCGGTGCGTTTGATTTCTTCGATCATCGCTTCGGCCAGTGGCGATAACCGGTAGCCGGCGCGGCTGACGATGCCGTAGCGGGTGTAGAGCTCTTCCAGGTCATCGGCCAGTTCGTCGATCTTCAAGCACACCAACTCGCCCTTGGCGTGGTGCAGCGCATCGCTGTAGGAGCCGACGATGCCGATGGCGTCCGAACGCAGCACCACGCCCAGCAGGCTGTAGCTGTTTTCACACTCCACATTGGGCGTGAAGTCCGGGCGGCCGCTGAGGTCGACGATGACCTTGCGCAGGTTCGGCGGGCGGATGGTCACTGCCAGCGGGTAGCTCATCAGCTCCGCCGCACTGACGCTGTCGCGGCCGGCCAGAGGGTGGCCGGCGCGGCAGCAGAAATGCCATTTGCGCGGGCGCAGGCGCTGGGTCAGGTAATCCGGGTTGGCCTCGAAATGCCGGGTATCGGCGACAAAGAATTCGAACTCCTCGCTCAGCAGGCGTTTGCTCAGGCTCTGCCAGTCATCCACCTGGAACTGCACCCGGGCCTTGGGGTAGCGCCCGATAAAGTGGCCGATGGCCCGCGGGATCAGCCCCGAAGCCGGTGCCGGGCCGCAGCCGAAGCGCAACTCACCGGCCTCCAGGCCATTGAACTGGCTGATCTCGTTGGCCATCTGCTGCGCGCCGCTGACCAGCCGCCGTGCGTGCTCCAGCAGCACCTGCCCCTGCTTGGTCGGCGCCAGGTCCTTGCGCCCGCGATCCACCAGTTGGCAGCCGACGCTGTGTTCCAGGGCCTGGATGCTGCGGCTGAAGGCCGATTGCGAGAGGTTCACCGCCATGGCCGCCGAGACAAAGCTGCGCTGTTCAGCGAGGGCGATGAAGTGTCGGAGCTGGCGCAAGTCGATATGCATTTTTCACATTAAAAATATCGGGGAAATGCATTGGCTATGCATTAGGTGGACTCCTTATAAAGGCAATCTCTTATGCAGTAAATCTTTGTAAAAACATAAATAAATAACTTTAAGGAATATACGGTTCTGTATATTTTCTGACCAGGAGCCGCCCCATGAGCCCGTTGCACCTTGCCTCACCTCTTTCCCCTCGGCGGCTCAAGCGCCTGCCGCTGGCCCTGTTGCTGGCCGGCAGTGCCGGTTGGTCCCAGGCATATGCCGCCGAGGTCGAAGCCCCGGCCGAGAGCCCGGCCCAGGCCGCGCCGGCCAAGAGCAAAGCGTCGGGCGGCCAGTTGGAAACCGTGACCGTCACCGCTCGCCGTCGCGAAGAAAGCGCCCAGAACGTACCGACCCCCATGAGCGTGATCGGTGGCCAGGCTCTGGAAAGCCAGCGGGTCTATCGCATCCAGGACCTGCAACAGCTGGTGCCCAGCGTCAACGTCGCCTACATGCATGCGCGCCAGTCCAGCGTGTCGATCCGCGGCCTGGGCAACAACCCGGCCAGCGACGGCCTGGAAGGCAGCGTCGGGCTGTACATCGACAACGTCTACCTGGGGCGCCCGGGCATGGCGGTGTTCGACCTGATGGACATCGAGCAACTGGAGGTGCTGCGCGGGCCCCAGGGCACCCTGTTCGGCAAGAACACCACCGCTGGGGTGATCAACATCAACACCCGGGCGCCGAGCTTCACCCCGGAACGCAGCATCGAAACCTCGGTGGGCGAGGACGGCTATTTCCAGACCAAGGGCACCATTTCCGGGCCGTTGAACGATGAACTGGCGGGGCGTTTCTCGGCGTACCGCACCCGCAGCGACGGCGACATCAAGAACGAATACAACGGTCACGACCTTAACGGCGGGTCGCGCCAGGGCTTTCGCGGGCAGTTGCTGTATAAGCCCAACGAGGACTTCAACCTGCGCTGGATCGGCGACTACAACGAAGAGGATTCCAGCGCCGGCACCCGGGTGCTGTACAGCACCGGGCCGACCATCAACGGCGTCAACCGTTACGAAACCCGGGCGGCAGCGGCCGGCGCAACCCTGGTCGACGGCTCCAAGCGCAAGGTCAACCTGGACAGCGACCAGCAGGTGACGGTGTTCCAGGGCGGCACTTCGCTGGAGGCCAACTGGACCCTGCCCAGCGACTTCACCCTGACCTCGGTCAGCTCCTACCGCTGGTGGAACTTCACCCCGCGCAACGACGATGGCCTGAATGTGCCCGCCCTGCGTAACGGTGGCGTGTCGGTGGAGGATAAACAGTGGTCCCAGGAGTTCCGCCTGGCCTCGCCCAGCGGCGGCTTCTTCGACTACGTGCTGGGCGCCTACTACTTCGGTTCCGACCTGGACAACAAGGCCTTCAGTTACTACGGACCCCAGGCGGATGTATGGAACGGCACTCCTGCCGGCGCCCTGGCCAACGTCAGCAGTGTCGGCAACGGGCACATCAGCACCGACAGCTTCGCCCTGTTTGCCCAGGGCACCTGGCACCTCACCGAGCGCCTGGACTTCACCGCCGGGTTGCGCGGGACCTATGAAGAGAAGAGCGCCTGGGTCAGCCGTAACGCGCCGGTGGGTGGCGCTGCGGTGGCCGGTGCTGCCACTGCCGTGCGCCAGGGTCGCGCCGGCGCCTACGACTCCGGTGACCTGAACCAATACAGCACCAGCCCTTCGGGGTTGTTGAACCTCAGCTATCGCTTTACCGATGACCTGCTGGGCTACGCCACCTTGTCCCACGGCGAGAAGTCCGGCGGGGTCAACCTCGCGGTGGGCACGGCGCCCACGGCAGGCGCCGACTCGCTGCTGGTCGGCACGGAGCGGGCCAACAATGCTGAGCTGGGCTTCAAGAGCACCCTGTGGGACCGGCGCCTGCAGCTCAACGCCAACCTGTTCTGGACCCAGGTCAACGGCTACCAGACCAACGCCTATGACGACGCCAACCGCGTGCAGTACCTGACCAACGCCGGTTCGGTGCGCTCGCGCGGGGTGGAAGTGGAAAGCACCCTGGTGCCGCTGCGTGGGCTGACCCTCAACCTCAACGGTTCGTACAACGACGTGCGCTACCTGTCGTACAAGGACGCGCCGTGCCCGCCGGAAGTCAGCCTGCGGCCTGGGGCGCCGGCGTCTTGCGATCTCAGCGGCCACCAAGTGGTGGGGGCCTCGAAATGGATCGCCAACGCCAACGGCGAATACAAATGGAACCTGGATAACGGCCTCGAAGAATACGTCACCGCCAGCTACGCCTTCCGTTCCAAGGCGGTGGGCACCGTCGAGGATTCCGACTACGGGCAGATCCCCAGCTACGCCGTGGTCAACCTGTCCACCGGCTTGCGTGGCGACTACGAGCAAGGTCAGTGGGACGTCTCGCTGTGGCTGAAAAACGCCTTCGACAAGACCTACTACACCACCCTCTGGACCGGCTCCAACGGCGCCTACGAGGGCTTGCTGGGCACTCCACGGACCTTGGGCGTGACCGGCCGCTACGACTTCTAAGACCGCTGCATGCTGCCCGCGCCGCGTTGTGCGGCGCGGTTCGAACCGCACAGGAGTGACCCCATGTTGCGCATCAAAACCGCTTTACCTTTGCTGTTGGGCGGCGCCGTGCTGGCCGCCAATGCCCTGGCGGCGCCCAGTGTCTACCCCACCGGCGTGACCCGTTACGACCCGGCCAAGGCCTATAACCAGTACGTGATTTTCAGTGGCGCCGACAAACAGACCCACCTCATCGACATGAACGGTAACGCGGTCAAGACCTGGCCGCAGTCGGGCTTTCCTTCGGCCATCATCGACCCGCAACTGGTGGGCGGTGAACGCGGCCGAGTGCTGTTGCAGCTCAAGGACAAAGACCCCGGCAAGCTCGGTTCGGCCGGCAACGGCCTGGGCAATCAGAGCGTCGGCGAGCTGGACTGGGACGGCCAGGTGGTCTGGCAGTGGGGCGACCAGGCGCCGGGCGGTGCTGCCCAGCAGCATCATGACCAGCGTCGCCTGAGCAACGGCAATACCCTGGTGCTGGCCAACAAGGTGCACAAGGTGGCGGGCTTCAAGGTGCCTCAGGTGATCGATGATGTGATCTATGAGGTCAGCCCCGACGGCGCGGTGAAATGGCAATGGCTGGCGTCCGAGCACCTCAAGGAATTCGGCTTCACCGCAGCGCAGTTGAAGCTGGTGCACGCCAGCGACAACCCGGACTACCTGCACATCAACAACCTCAGCGTGGTGGGCCCCAACCGCTGGTTCGATGCCGGTGACCAACGCTTCGCCCCGGACAACCTGTTGATTGATTCACGCAACGCCAACTTCGTCGCCATCCTCGACAAACACAGCGGCAAGGTGGTCTGGCGCCTGGGGCCGAACCTGCCGCCGATCAACCCGAAAACCGCCGGGCAACTGCCGCGCCCGGTGGACCAGTTTGTCGGTCAGCACGATGCCCATATCATCCCCGCCGGCTTGCCGGGCGCGGGCCACTTGCTGGTGTTCGATAACCAGGGTTCGGCCGGTTACCCCTCGGTGCCCTTGGGGCTGATCGCCGGTTCGCGGGTGCTGGAAATCGACCCGATCAAGAATGAAATCGTCTGGCAATACACCGCCGCCAACTCCAAGCAGCCGGGCTGGGCCTTTTACAGTTCGTTCATCAGCAGCGCGCGGCGTTTGCCCAACGGCAACACCTTGATTGACGAAGGCATGAACGGGCGCTTCTTCCAGGTCACCCAGGGGGGTGACATTGTCTGGGAATACGTCAGCCCTTACCTGGGCAAGGCCCCGGGCAGCGACGCCATCAGCAACTGGGTGTACCGCGCCTTGCCGGTGAGTTACGACTGGGTGCCCAAGGGCACGCCGCGCTCCGAAACCGCGGTGCTCGCCCCGTCGCAAAGCCTGCAACCCACCAACGCCAGCCGTTGATCCCGAGGGCTACGGGGCGGCCTGCGGGCCTGGTCGGGCCTGGGCCCTAGAAGTAAAAGAACAGCCCGGTGTTGTACGCCAGGGCTGTTCGATTCAACTGCACCCACTGCTGACCCAGCGCGGCCTCGCCCACGATTGGCGAGACGGTCGCCAGGGCCAGGCTCAGCGCCGCCTGCCCTTGAATCGCGGCGTCTTCGTAGTCGTCGATCAGAATCCCCAGGGCCTGGTTCAGGGCGCTGAACACCCCACTGTCGCAGAGCGCGGCATAGTCCTGGGCAGACAGTTTCCACTCCAACAGATCCCCGGGCAGGCACTGGTCCAGATCGAGGCGCTGCATGGCTTCGGCGGTGGTGGGTACGACGATGCATTTCATCGGGGCAAGCCTTGTGGGGAGCGCAGCGTTCGCTCAGTGATCAACGTTCGGTGCTCAATGCTCAAGCATGTAGCGCTCGATGCGTGCGATGTACTCGGCTTTGCTGCGGGTCCTGAATTCCTCCAGGAACACCTCCGAATGCTGGATCGGTTGCTGATGCTTGTCGTAGCGGAGGGTCAGGAACTCGACGACGAATTCACCCTCGGGGTCGCCTTCGGGTTCGACCCGGGAATCGAAGCAGTAACCGGTGCTGCGGCGGCAGCCTCCCAGCAACACCGAGCTGCTGAACCAGTGGGCGGTGTCGGGCGTCAGCTCCACGTCAAACAGGTTGTTGAGGGTGATGGTCCAGCCGCTGGGCACGCGCAGGGCTTGCAGCGAGTACTGGAGTGGGGGGCGTTTTCTCATGGGCGCCATTGCTCGACAAATTGCTGGAAGTCGGCGGCCACCGGGTAGGTGTGTCCGCTGTCGGGAGCAAACAGCGCCACGGTGATGGCGGCGCCAGTGGTGTTCAGGCACACCAGTTGATCGCCGGCGTCTCGGGCGATGGGGATCAGGCCTGGCGCCAGCCCCGCTACACGCTGGCCGGTGGCGTACCACAGCAACGAATAGGGCTCGGCCTGCGCGGTGAATTTGAAGAACTCGCTGATGCAGGTTTGCTGGCCGCCGTAGTCGAAGGTCGACCACTCCGGCGACGCCTCGTCGGCGTAGCTGACCAGGTCCAGGTACAGCGGCGGCAGGTTCACGCCGAGGTGTTGCTGCACCAGGGCAATGACCGCCTCATCCACCGATGAGCCCGCTTCGATCCCCCAGGTTTTCCAGTCCATGGTCATTGCCGGCACCCCGCCTTTGAATTCGTCTGCCACGCGCCCGATCCTGCTGGACCGGGCGTTCGTTGGGCGCGAATTGTAGGCGTGATGACGGTCGCTGTGTAAGCCCGGTGACGTGCATCAGCGACCTCGCGGGCTTAGCGGCCGGCTTCCAGCGCCGGCCCGGGCGTGGCCGCCTCGGGGGCGTGGCGATAGCTGGCCGGGCTGAACACCCGCGTCAGCACCAGCATGCTCAACACGATGACCGTCAACACCCACCAAGCGCTGACGAAGCTGCCGGTGAGTTCGCGCAGCCAGCCGCTCATCCACGGCGACACGGCATTGATCAAAAAACCCACGCCCTGGACAAAGGCCGCCAGTTGCCCGGCTTGGCGTGGATCGCGGCGATGGTCGAGGGTCAGGATCAGGCTCAGGGCAAAGCAGGCGCCCAGGCCGAAGCCGATCAGCGCCACCCACAGATGCGGCGCTTGCAGCGGCCACAGCACCAGGCCGCTGAACCCCAGGGCCTGGGCGCCCAGGCTGATGCTCAGCAACGGGCGGCGATCAATGCTGCGTTGGGCCAGGGCCGGCATCAGCAAGGCAGCAATGACCTGGAAGATGGTCATGAAGGCCAGCAGCGAACCGCTCTGGGTCGCACTCCAGCCCAGTTGCAGGTAGTAGGCCGGCAGCCAGGCCACCATGCTCATGTAGCCGCAATTGACCAGGCCGAAATACAGCGCCAGCAACCAGGCTCGACGATTGCCCCAGAGCCGGGCCGCCGGGGCGCTGCCGGTGTGCCTGGGGCCAGCAGCCAGGGGCATGCCCCACCAGAGCAGCAACGCCGCCAGGGCCGGCAGCAGCCAGATACCCAGGCCCGCTTGCCAGTGGTCGAAGTGCTGGGCGACCACTGGGCTGATCAGCGCCGCCAGGCCACCGCCGCCCATCAAGGCGGCCGAGTAGACCCCCATGGCCAGCGCCACCCGCTGCTGGAACTGACGCTTGATCAGCGCCGGCACCAAGGCCTGGATCAACGCCACCCCGGCACCGCCCAGCAGGGCCGTGGCCAGCAACAGGGCGGCGGCCTGGCCCACCAACAGCCGGGCCAGGCATGCCAGGAGAATCAGCAGCAGGCCCAGGGCCACGCCGCGACGTTCCCCCAGGCGCGCTTCCAGGCGCACGCCCAGCAACGCCACCAGGCCCATGCAGATCACCGGCAGGCTGGTGAGCCAGGCGCTGCTCTGGAAGCTCATGCCGGTGGCGCCGCGAATGTCATTGAGCAGCGGGCTGATGGAGCTGAGGATCGGTCGCAGGTTCAAGCCCAGGGCCAGCAGCAGGGCCCAGCCGCCAAGCCCGGTCAGGGAAGGTTTAGCCTGGCTCATGCTGCACCTGCCAGGCCTGGTAGAGGGTTGCCATCGCCGCGTGCGGCAGATGCTCCACGGGCAATTGCCGGGCCTCCGGCGCCAGACTCAATTGTTGGTAGATCCCTGCGGTGGACAGGCCAAACCCTTCAGCCAGTCGATTGTCGGCGGCGAACACGGCCCGCGATACGCCGCTCAGGTACATGGCGCTCAAACACATGGGGCAGGGCTGGCCGCTGGCGTAGATCACGCAGCCCTCCAGGCGTGGGCCCAACTGGCGACTGGCACTGCGGATCGCCAGCATCTCGGCGTGGGCGGTGGGGTCCTGGGTCAGGTGGATTTCATTCACCGTCTCGGCCAGCACCTGGCCTTGGCGAACCAGCACCGCGCCAAATGGCCGGCCGCCCCGGGCGACATTGTCCCTGGCCAGGTCCACGGCTCGCTGCAGGTAGTGTTGATCGTCATGCAGGGTCATGTGTTCTCCGTTTCAGTGGGCGCCAGCGTCGCGCGATCGCCGTCTGGCGGCGTCTGTTGCAAAGCCCTGGCAGCCCGGCCGCCGGCAGGCTGTGCCTGGGAATAGGGGCCGAGTATGGTGAAGCGCTAAAGTATTCTAAAATTAAATATAAGCATGCCAAGCAGTGGCATCTGTAATGGTGAAACCCATGCTGGATCCCGTGTTGTTACGCACCTTTGTGGCGGTCGCCGATTGCCAGAACTTCACCCGCGCCGCCGAGCGCCTGAACCTCACCCAGTCCACTGTCAGTCAGCAAGTACGCCGGCTGGAGCAGAACCTGGGCTGCCCGTTGCTGGACCGTGATCAGCGGCGGGTGGTGGCCACGACCGAAGGCGAGCGCCTGCTGGCTTATGCCCGACGCATCCTGGCGCTGCACGCCGAAGCCAGTGATGTGCTGAGTAACCAGCAAAGCGATGGCGTGCTGCGCCTGGGGGTGCCGGAGGATTTTGCCGCCGAGCGCCTGATGCCCCTGCTGTCGCGCTTTGGCCAGGACCACCCCGGGGTGCGCCTGGAGGTCACCAGTGGCCTGGGCCCGGAGTTGCTGCGCGGGTATCGCCGAGGCGATTTCGACCTGTTGCTGGTCAAGCAGATGGGCCACAGCGACGACTGCCTGGTGTCCTGGCCCGAGCCGTTGTGCTGGGTCGACAGCCGTGGCAATCCTGCGTTTGCTCGTGACCCCTTGCCCTTGGTGGCGTTTCCCGTCGGCGGCTTGTACCGCCAGGAGATGCTGCAGCACCTGGAGGCCGGCGGCTGGCGTTGGCGCATCGGCTATTCCAGCGCCAGCCTGGCCAGCGTCTGCTCGGCGGTAGCGGCGGGACTGGGCATCAGCCTGCTGCCGGTGCGGGTGGTCACGGCGGAACATCGGGTACTGGGCGCCGACAGCGGCTTGCCGGACATCCAGGGCGTGCGCCTGGCGCTGTATGCCGCCGCGGGCTTGAGCCAGGCCGGCAAGGCATTGCAAGAGCAGTTGCGGGTGCTGGGAGCCACGGGCGCATCGAGGTAAGAGGCGCAACGGCCTGGGGCAGGGCTCTGGGCCGGCGCCCGCAGGCGGTTTTCTGATGCCTTGCGGGAATACTTTTAATGCGCGCAAAGCATCGGTTTTTTGTGCCTGCTCTGGAGCCCTTGATCCACGGGGCTTTGCCCGATTCGTTGAGTTCAAATATTCCATTTCGATCTATATGCAGCCTTAAAGATTACTTTAAGGGATAAGCCTGTGGCGTCGATCATTCACTCCGCGACAGCGTTACGCGGGGGGTGTCAGGCGCCGCTGTCGGGTTATTCGCAAAAGACCGTAGGGAGTTAATCAATGGGCAAAGTCCAGACCGCCGCCAGTGCCCAAGAGGTGCTATGGCGCCAGGCACCGAGCGGCGAGTTGGTCGACCTCGGCCGGCCCCACCGCTCGCCGCTGGGCCAGTTGCGACTGCAGAGAACCCCCAAGGGGGTGTTGCGCCGTCGTGAGGCGATCTTGCTGGGCGTGGTTGCACTGTTGCTGCACGGCGCGGTGATTTTCTGGGTCAGCCAGAAGCCGACGCCGGTGTTGCCAATCGTGCCGCCGGAAATTCCGCCGATGACCATCGAATTTTCCCAGCCGGCACCGCCGGTGGTGGAGCCGCCGCCACCGCAACCCGTGCAGCCGGTGGTCGAGCCTCCGCCGCCCGTGGAAGACGAGTTGGCGGTCAAGCCGCCACCGCCCAAACCGGTGCCCAAGCCAAAACCCAAGCCCGTGCCCAAGCCTGAGCCAAAACCTGCGCCCAAGCCGGTGCAGCAAGCCGCGCCGCCTCAGCCCGCGCCGCCGGTAGCCGCTCCTGCGCCACCCGCACCGCCGGCTCCGGCCCCGGTGACCCCGGCTTCGGCCAACGCCGCGTACCTGAAGAACCCGGCGCCGGAGTACCCATCCCTGGCCCAGCGTCGCGGTTGGGAAGGCACGGTGCTGTTGCGGGTGCATGTACTGGCCAGCGGCAAGCCGGGTGAGATCCAGGTTCAGAAAAGCAGCGGTCGCCAGCAGCTCGACGATGCCGCGCTGGCGGCGGTGAAGCGTTGGAGCTTCGTGCCGGCCAAACAGGGCGATGTGGCCCAGGACGGCTGGGTCAGCGTACCCATCGATTTCAAGATTCATTGATGCGCTGTGCCCTGCACACCGCTATTGCCGGCCAACCGGCTCCTAATTCGCGCTAAACGCTTACACAGAGGGAACACATCATGACGTTACTGGCATCTCCACTGGAATCCATCGAAAGCGCGGTGATCTGGCTGCTGGTGGTCTTTTCCGTCGCCACCTGGGGCCTGGCTTTGCTCAAGGGCGTACAGTTCGCCCGTCTCAAGGCTCAAGATCGCAAGTTTCATAAACAGTTCTGGGCGGCCTCCAGCCTGGATTCGGCGGCCGAGTTGAGCGAAACCCACCCCGGCGCTGCCGCCCGTGTGGCCCAGGCCGGTTACGCCGCGATCCAGGTTGGTGATGCGCCCCATGCCGCCGACCTGAGCCAAGCCATTAACCATCAGGACCGCCTTGAGCGCGCCCTGCGCCAGCAGATTGTGCGTGAGCGACGTTCCCTGGAAACCGGCCTCGCGGTGGTCGCCAGTATCGGCAGCACCTCGCCCTTTATCGGCCTGTTCGGCACCGTGTGGGGGATCATGGAAGCCCTGAAAGGCATCAGCGCGGCGGGCTCGGCGAGCCTGGAAACCGTGGCTGGGCCGATCGGTGCAGCCTTGGTTGCCACCGGGGTGGGGATCGCGGTCGCAGTGCCGGCGGTGCTGGTTTACAACTATTTCCTGCGCCGCTTGAAGCTGACCGCCGCCGACCTCGATGATTTTGCCCATGACTTCTACAGCCTGGCGCAGAAGAGTTCGTTCCGCGTGCTGATCCACCCGGCGGCGCACAAGGCGGCCGCCCAGGGCAGCGCGCAGAAAGTGAAGGAGGCGTCCTGATATGGCCTTCTCCACCCAAGACAGCGATGAGGTGCTGAGCGAGATCAACGTCACGCCGCTGGTGGACGTGATGCTGGTGCTGCTGGTGGTGTTTATCGTCACCGCGCCGCTGTTGACCAACGCCATCCCCATTAACCTGCCCAAGACCGAGGCCGTGGCCCCGGTGGAGCAGAAAGACCCGCTGGTGGTGAGCATCGACGGCGCTGGCAAGGTATTTATCAACAAGGATGAAATCCAGGCCGACCTGCTGGAGTTCAACCTCCAGGCGGCCAAGGCCAAAGACCCGGACGTGCGCGTGCAATTGCAGGCCGACGACGGGGTGAACTATGGCGAAGTGGCGCGAGCCATGGCGTCCATCGAGCGGGCGGGCATCACCAAACTGTCGGTGATTACCGCGCGCTGACACCGAGCAACATGCCACGACTTTTCGGGCCGTCTCCTTGGCAGGGTGCGGCCCTTTTTTATGCCCGCCCCAAACCTACGCCCACCCCCCGCTGTAGGCGCTGGCTTGCCAGCGATGGCGCCCTCCAGGGCGGTGCAAGGCTGGGTGACCTGATCGCCGGCAAGCCGGCTCCTACGAGGACTGTGCGCCTCGCTTTTTGTGAGGATGCTGGCTTGCCAGCGATGGCGATCTCAAGGATGGGTCGCCCAAGGCATCGGGCCCGTG